>CAZCZB010000026.1:0-19188 GCA_964502995.1 uncultured Dehalococcoidia bacterium | reverse complement strand
CATGGTGCGCCTGTCGAACCACCTTGCCAACCACGCCGCTCATGGTGAGCCTGTCGAACCACCTTACATTGTCGGGAGCATCCTTCGACAAGCTCAGGATGAGCGGTGGGGGTGTTCAGGATGGCCCATGCGGGGTTCCCGGATGCTCGGCGCGGAGTTCCAGGATGCTCGGTGTCGGGTTGAATGGATGGCCGGTGCGGGGCTGCCAGGATGGGCGGAAACAGGCGGCGGGATGACAGGCTGCGGGATCAAATTGAAGCCGGCGCGGCCATCGACCACAAGAGGAGACTGCTATGGACGCCACCTGCGTCACTCATATTGGAATTTGCGTCAGGGACATGGACAAATCGCTGGCGTTCTATCGGGACATACTGGGCATGACGGTGCTGGGCGACCGCATGACCGACCCCACCGAGGGCGGACGCCTGCACAACTACCTGCGCGAGCGTCAGGC
Organism: uncultured Dehalococcoidia bacterium; assembly: GCA_964502995.1. Lineage (GTDB taxonomy): Bacteria > Chloroflexota > Dehalococcoidia > Lucifugimonadales > UBA3495 > Bin87. The sequence goes on along the minus strand of CAZCZB010000026.1, from coordinate 18,734 downwards.
CCGCCGCTGGGTCAGCCTGGCCTACGGCGACGGCGCCACGCCCACGCTGACCCTCACCAGCCATCCGGGCGATGACCCCGACGGCGATCCCATCAAGCTGGACATGGTGGGCATCAGCCACATCTCCTTCGGTGTCGCCGATGTGAAATCGCTGACCCACGAGTTGCTCGACAAGGGCGTCGAACTGGCCGGCCCCATCGAATCGTTCACCAACGCGGACGGCGACATCCGCAGTATCTACGTGTTCGACCCCGACGGCATCCTAGTGCAGTTCAACACGCCGCACTAGGCCCGGCGGCAGACTACTCCGGTATTCCCAGCGCCCGGCGCACCGCCGCGCCGATGGGCGTCAGCGAGCTCTCCTCGGGCGGGCCGTGGGCAACCATGCGGTTGTGGTGGATGGCGACCGACAGTCCGTGCTGAGGAACTGCCCAACCCAGCGAACCCCCGGCCCCGTTGTGCCCGAACGCCAGCGGATTGCTTCCCATGGCGCCCATGCCGGGACTGCCGGCGAAATGGAACCCGCCGATGGTCCCGTGATGCGGCGTGCCATGCACGGGATCGTAATCGCTGGGCGGGCGCGGCACGTGGAACGTCCGCACCCGTTCCTCGGACAGCAGGCGCACGCCGTCCAACTCGCCGCCGTTGGCCAGCATGGCGTAGAACCGCGCCTGGCTCCGGGCGTTCATGATCCCCTGGGCCCCGGGGATGCAGGCCTGGCGCACGTCCGAGCGGCCAAACACCTCCTGCGTCGTGCCCACCTCCGGGGGAGTGGCGCGGAACCGCAGGGAGTCGGGCGGCAACCCCGGCGCGCCGGGCGGAAGCGGCGGCACGTTGGTCAGCTTGGCGACTCTTGGCTCCACCTCGGGCGGGATGCCTGCCCACAGGTCGGTGATGCCCAGGGGTTCGCAGACTTCGTCCTGGATGAACCGGCCGAAAGGCCGCTGCTTCGGGTCGGTGCGGCGCACGATCTCGCCGACCACCCAGCCGAAGGTGTAGGCCATGTAGCCGCTGCGGGTGCCCGGCTCGAACAACGGGTGCATCTCGGCAATCTGCCCGACCATCCAGTCCCAGTCGCACATCAGCTCGGGCGTAACGCCCACCGGCATCAGGGGCACGCCGATGCGGTGGGTCAGCGCGTCGAAGACCGTGCCCTTGTCCTTGCCGTACTTGCCGAACTCGGGCCAGTATTTCGCGACGGGCTGGTAATAGTCCACCAACCCCCGTTCCGCCTGAATGTGCAGCGCCGTCGCCGTAACGGCCTTGATGTTGGAAAACACGGGGAACAGCGTGTCGCCGTCCACCTCTCTGCCCGTGGTTTCGTCGGCCTGGCCGCCCCACTGGTCAACCACCAATTGGCTGTCCAGATAGGCGGCGACCTGAATCCCGATCTCGCCGCGTTCTCCGATGGCGACGTCAATCGCGTCCTGAACAATGCTGTGCGGGCTTGCAACCATGGCTATACCTCCGTAAACATCCAAACATCCGGCCGTCGCCGGCGCTCGATGAGGTTCATCATACGCCGACCTGCCACTCCCCGTTCAAATTGCAGGTTGGCCGTCCATTCGACAGGGACGGGTCGACTGAGGCGGGGCAACAGAGGCGGGGCAGCCTTCACAAATTCGGGGTCAGCGCAACCGATTGTGAACATTTCGTGAAAGGGAGGTCAACTGTATGAGAACCTTGTGAAAAAAGCGCCGGCTCCTCATTTAAACGGTTTATTTTCCGTGAGGACGGGTGGTAGCTTTGGGTAGCCGCGACGATATTTGTGACCCCGGTCGCCTGTTTCAAGCGCCGAGGGTTCATTATTGCCGGGCTCGTGCCGGCCGCTGCCCCGGCGGCATCCGGCGTCGATTGAGTCCGTTGGCATGTACCCAATTCACACGGATTGTTGAGGACGATAATGAGCCTGTTGCACGCTGAAGCGGCCATCCCGAAAGTGGCGAACACGGGAGTGGCGAACACGGAAGTCGATGCCCTCAAGTCGGAAATTGACGCTTTGAAAGAGAGCCTTTCCTGTGTCAGCGAGGCGAGCGTGCGCATCTCCGGAAACCTTGACGCAGGGGCGGCCCTCCAGGAACTCGTCGACAGCGTGCGCAGTCTCACCAACGCCAGGTACGGCGCGCTCCAGATATTCGAGCCATCGGGAGAAATCCGCGAGTTCTATACCTCCGGCGAAACCGACGAGGACCGGGAACGCGCCATTCATCCGCTGCATGGGTTGGGGCTGCTGAACCACCTGCAAAACGCGGTTGGGCCGGTCAGGCTGAAGGACATACCCGCCAGCCTCGAAAGCGCAGTGGATCCGGAAAATGCCCAATCGGTGAAAACTTTCCTGGGCATGCCCCTTCACTGTCGTGTCGAGCATGTGGGCAACATATACCTTGCCGACAAGAACGGTGGACGGGAATTCAGCGAGTATGACGAGAACGTGGCCAAGTTGTTCGGGGCGCAGGCCGCATCGATAATCGCCAGCGTGAAAAAGTACCAGGAGGCGCTCCAGGCGCGGGCGGACATGGAAACCCTGATGGAGATAAGCCCCGTGGCAGTCTCCGTTTTCGACGTGCGGATGGGCGCACTCACCTACGCCAACCAGGAAGCCAGGCGCATTATGGGTTTCGCCAATTCCTCGGATGAGGCGATGGAAAACGTCTTTCTCACCTCGCGGTTCACACGACCCGACGGGAAGGAGGTTTCCTTCGCAGAACTTCCCGGGACCAGGGCGCTGCAGAGCGGTGAGACCATCATCGCCGATGAAATAGTCACGCACCTGGCGGACGGCACGACGTTCACCCTTTTGGTAAGTTGCGCCCCCATCTTTTCGGACACGGGAGAAATGATATCCCTGCTCACGGTGTCTCAGGACCTCACGCCCCTGGAAGACCTGGAACTGCAACGGATAGAGTTTCTGGGGATGGTGAGCGAAGAATTGAGAACTCCGTTGATCAGCATCAAAGGCTCCGCCGCCGCTCTCAAGGGCAACCTTGATCCTGCAGCCCCGTCCGAGACGCTGCAACTGGTCAGCATCATAGACCAGCAAGCCGACCTGATGCGCGGTCAACTCAACAACCTGATCGAACTGACTCAAATCGAAACGGGGAAATTGGCCGTGGCCGTCGAGCCAACGGATGTATCCAGTTTGATTGAACAGTCGTGCGACGAATACCTCCAGAACCATGCGGCGATGAACATCAAGCTGGACGTGGAGGAAGGTTTGGCCCACGTGCTGGCGGACCGACAACGCATTGGCGAAGTCCTGAACAATTTCCTGCGCCACGCGGCCATGCACTCCAGCGAGTCATCTCCGGTTACGGTGTCGGCTGCCACGTCCGACATCCATGTTTCGATCTCGGTCAGCGCGGCGGGCGAGCCGGCGCCGCCCGAAAGCCTGTCCCTGCCGGTCAACGCAGAGGAACACTCTCAACTGTTCGGATCAATGGCGCTGGCCGTCCACAAAGCGGCCGACCTGTTGTCGCGGGGCGAGGGTCTGCCAATGGCATTTTGTCGCGGCGTGGTGGAGGCTCACGGCGGTCGAATCAACACGGAAGTCGATTCGCAGGAAGGCACGCTGAAACTCACGTTCACCCTGCCCACCGTTGACGAACACGATGATGTATCGACGCCCGGCGCGCCGGTGTCAGCCGGATCTACAGCGTCGGCGCTCGCTGGCAAGACCCAGATAATCGTTGCTATCGAGGATCCTCGCTTGTCCCGCATGGTTCGCCACGTCCTGAACGACGCTGGGTACGGCACGGTGCCGAACGCCGACCTCGAGGAACTTGCCGAACTCGGGGCATCGGAAAAAGCGCAACTGATCATCCTGGACATTGCCGGCAGGGAGGAGGAATCTTTCCGCGCTTTGCGGGACGTGGGGAATCCCGTGAACGTGCCCGCCATCGTGCTTTGCGACCGGGACGATGAGGAATATGTCGTTCGCGCTTTCGACATGGGCGCCGACGGCTACATGGTAAAACCGTTCTCGCCTTCGGAAATGATCGCGAGGATCAGGGCCACCCTGCGACGTGTGAGCGAGGCAAATCAGCGCCAGGCTTCCCGCAGCTACCAGTCCGGAGCCGTGCGGATCAACTTCGATGAACGTGTCGTAACCGTGTCGGGTAAGCCGGTGCAATTGACTCCCACCGAGTACAAACTGATCACCGAACTTGCCAACAGCGCGGGCAGGGTCTTGACGCAGGATGCCTTGCTGCACCGGGTTTGGGGCGCAGAGTATTCGGGCGAGCCGCAGCTTTTGCGGGCATACGTCAAGTCACTTCGTCAAAAGCTTGGCGACAAGGCCAGGCAACCCTCCTACATATTTACGGAGCACGGCGTCGGCTACCGCATGGCGAGGCCTGATTCACCGTTCCGCGGGGTCTGACTCCCGCCGTTTCAACAGTCGTTCGGGCGATCCTGCGGGCGGCCAGGCCGCAACGTTGAGTCGGGGCCGCGCGGCGTCACACGATGCCCGGGGGAATGGCGACGGGGAATGGCACGTTGGGATACCGTTCCAGCAGTCGCTGCCAAACGGCATGGCCCACCGCTTCCGCCCGGCGCACCACGTCATCCTCGTCGATGGTCAGCGCCCGGCCGTCCCGCATGACCCACCGGCCGTCCACCATCACCGATGTGACGTCGGCCGGCTGCCCGTTGTGGACGAAGGCGGACACCGCGCGCAGGCTGGGCACCAGGTGTGGCCGCAACAGATCGACCACGAACAGGTCGGCCTTTTTGCCGGCCTCCAGCGATCCGACTGAATCCGCCAGCCCCAGCGCCCGGGCGCTGCCCGACGTGGCCCATTCCAGCACGTCCTCCGGCTGCGGCCAGACCTCGTCGTTGCGGCGCACCCGCTCCAGGAACAGTCCGGCCCGCATCACCTCCACCATGTCCTCGGCCATGTTGTCCGAACCCATGCCGATGCCGCACCCGGCGGCCTGCAACTCGCGCACCGGCGCGGCCGCGCCCCGTCGGGCGGCGATGGCGGCGTTGTTGGCTACCTTTACCCCGTGCTGCCCCAGCAGCGCGATCTCCGAAGCATCGACGTACCGGCAATGGGCGGCCAGCAGGTTCGGGCCGAGAAAGTCGTTAGCGAAGAGGTAGTGGGTGGGCGACACCCCTCTGACCCGCATCACCGCCTCGATTTCCTGGCGGCTCTGGGACAGGTGGATCGTGTAGCCGGTGCCGTAGCGTTCGGCCATTTCCCGGCTGCGTCGCAGGATGTCGGGCGAGCAGGTCTCGGGCGCGTGGGGAGCTACGAAGCAGGTTACACGGCCATCGTGAGCGCCGTGCCAGGACTCCACGAGGTCCGCGGTGCGCTGCAATCCGGCATCGGCGCGCGCCTCGTCGAATTGGAACACGCCCTCCCTCGCCCGCGATTCGTCCACATCGCTGATGGTTTCGGAAAGCGCCACCCGCAGGCCGGTTCCGGCCAGATCGGCGGCGTAGCCGGCCACGTTGGACGATATTTCCAGCAGGCAGGTGGCGCCGCACCTGATGGATTCGAGGACTCCCAGCAGGGCCAGGGTCTGGCGCTCCTCATCGCTCAGGAGGGAACGCGCGGAAACCGGAAAGGTCAGTCGGGTGGGAAACCCGAAATCCTCCAGGATTCCCCGGTCGCCGGTTGCCAACAGGTGCGTGTGGCAGTTGACCAGACCGGGAAACACCGCCTTGCCGCGACCGTCCACCACCTCGGCGTCGGGATGATCCCGCAGGATTGTATCCGTCCGGCCCACGGCGGCGATCCGGTCCCCGGTTATGGCGATGGCGGCATCGTGCAGCACGGTGCGGGCCGGGTCGCCGGTACCTATGGTGGCGTTGGCAATGATGGTGGTCATGTTCCACTCTCCGTGCAATGACTCGATCGCGCTGCGGGTACAGGTTGGAATGTACGTTATCCCGTCCCGTTGCTTCGGCACAAGGGTTGTTGGACGGGACCTTTCGATTATCACCTTACCAGTCCGCGCATCCTCGGCTACCCGTCCGCTCATCCTCGGCTACCCGTCCGCTCATCCTCGGCTACCTGTCCGCTCGTCCCCGGCTACCTGTCCGCTCATCCCCGGCGACCTGCCCGCGCATCCCCGGCGACCTGTCCGCTCATCCTGAGCTTGTCGAAGGATGGGATCCATGGTTCGACAGGCTCACCATGAGCGGATTACTGGCCAGTGTGACAATAACCGAAATGCCCTGGTTGTTGGGCCCATTCGGAAATATTCAGGAGCGCGAACCCGCAATCCCGCGCCGCCGTGCCCGTGATATAGTCCGCGTGGGTTCTCTGCCCGCGCATTATGGAGACTGCCTTTGATCCAACCGCATACTCGCCCCACCGTCATTCGGACGGCACGCTGCCGGGCATGATCCGGCTGCCCGAGATTCCGGCCAACTGCGCGTGGGGCGATTCCGACTACCGCACGATGTACTTCACCGCCCCCAGTTCGGCGTACCGGATGCCAATGGAGACCACCGGCATGAACCCCTGGCGCGGCGGCTGACCACACCCTGAGGAGTTATCTCATGGCAACACGCGACCTGATCGGCTACGGCCTGAACCCGCCGGCGGTGGAGTGGCCCAACGGGGCGCGCATCGCCGTCTCGTTCGTCGTCAACTACGAGGAGGGATCCGAGAACTCCATACTCGACGGCGACCCGCACGGCGAGACGGTGGGCGAATCGCCGTCGCCGGTGGCCCGGGGCGAGCGCGACCTGGCCAACGAGTCATTCTTCGAATACGGCAGCCGGGTGGGCGTCTGGCGCATCATGGATATGCTGGACGAGTACGACATCGATTCGACGTTCTTCGCCTGCGCCCTGGCCCTGGAACGCAACCCCGAGGTGGGGCCGGAGATTGTCCGACGCGGCCACGAGGTCATGGGCCACGGCAACCGCTGGGAGGAATACTACAAGATGGACCGGGAGCAGGAGCGCCGGGCCATCAGCGAGGCGGTGGCGTCCATAGCCCGCAGCACCGGCGAGCGTCCGCTGGGCTGGTACACCCGCTACGGGCCCAGCGTGAACACCCGCGAGTTGGTGGTCGAGGAGGGTGGTTTCATCTACGACTGCAACGCCTACAACGACGACCTGCCCTATTACACCCAAGTCCACGGGAATCCCTGGCTGGTGGTTCCCTACTCGCTGGAGGTCAACGACTACGGGTTCTGGCGCGGCCAGCTTTCAACGCCGATGGACTTTTTCGAGTCGGCCCGCAACTGCTTCGACACGCTGTACCGCGAGGGCGCAACCCATCCCAAGATGATGTCTGTGGGCCTGCACTGCCGAATCATCGGCAAGCCGGCCAGGGCGGCGGCGCTACGCCGGTTCATCGAGTACGTGAAAAGCAAGCCCGGCGTGTGGCTGCCCCGCCGCATCGACATCGCCCGGCACTGGCTGGAAAATTATCCGGCCGGTTGACGCCCACAGGGGCAGGTCTGAGATCCGCCCCTGCGTGGGTGTTAGCAGACCGGGCAGGCGGGAGATACCCGCGCCCACGACCGTTATTCTTCGGCGACGCGGGCGGCGGTGAGGTAGTCGGTGTCGGTGAAATCGGCGAAGCGGTCGGGAAGCAGTTCGCTCATGTCCGCGACCACATCGGTTGAACCGCTGCGGACGTAATCGGTGATGATCCTGCCGGTGACCGGGCCGAGGTGGATTCCCTTGGTGGTGTGACCCGTCGCCAGGTATATGCCGTCCCAGCCGGGCACGGGGCCGATGATGGGCTTGCTGTCGGGACTCAGCGGACGCGATCCGGCGAGTTGCTGCACCAACTCCGCCCGTTCCAGGTCGGGCAGCACGTCGATGGCGCGCTGCATCAGTTCCAACCGGGCGGATTCGGTGGGTTGGCGATCAAACTCCTCGCCCGCGAAAAGATCTCGCTGGTCGTAGTCCCGACCTCCGGTGCTGCCCACGCTGGTCAGCCCGTCCGTGCGGCTGATCATGTGTCCCCGCTTGGGCGAACTGATCAGCGCCGGCAGCGGGTTGCCGGAGTAGTTGAGCAGCAGGCGCTCGCCCTTCATGGGACGCACCGGCACCGGAAAGTCCAGCCACGGGGTGAACGCTCGGCTCCACGTGCCGGCGGCCACCACCACCGCGCCGCAATGCACGTCGCCGGATGCCGTCCGGACGCCGGAAACCGTGGAATCGTCGGTGATGAGTCCGGTCACCTCCCGGTGCAGGATGCTTGCCCCCTTGAGTTCGGCTCCCCGCGCCAGCGCCAGGTTCAGGCGGTAGCTGTCCAGTTGCGCCGATTCGTCCTCGTACATTGCACCGACGATGGACGGCGACAGGCGCGGCTCGATGGCGTGGACTTCGCTGGCATCGATCCAGTGCATCTTGACGTGGGGCTGCTGCCATGCCATCAGGTCCCTGATCAGGTCAACCTCCTCGTCATCCAGCGCCAACCGCAGCGACGGGCGACGCTGGTAGAGCAGGTCCATGCCGGTGGCGGATTCCAGTTCCGGCACGAGTTCAACAAACTCGGCGTAGGACACCCGCGCAATCTGAAAGGACGCGCCCTCGGAGAACTCGGCGCCCAACAGGCTCAGCGAGCCGGTGGCGTGGGCCGACGCGCCGCTGCCGATGGCCTCGCGCTCCAGCAGCGTCACGCTCACGCCCTCGCGGGCCAGGTAGTAGGCCACCGAGCAGCCGACGACACCGGCGCCGACAACCACCACGTCCGCGGTATTGGTCAAAACATCATCCCTCTTCGTGGATTTGTGGGATTATTGCGGCGGGGCCGCCGGGTGTCAAACCGCAAAAACCCGTGCGGATGGGAAGGATGGTTTCCCGTAGGGGCGAATAATTATTCGCCCCAGACCAGATACGAGGATACAAAGTGTGGGGGCGAGGCCTGCCTTGCCCCCACGTAGTCATCCTTCGACAGGCTCAGGATGCGCGCGTTGGCGACAGGCTCAGGATGCGCGCGCGTTGGCGACAGGCTCAGGATGCGCGCGCGTTGGCGCGGGGCAGTGGGTTGGGACAGTATGCAGGGGCGGGTCTGCGACCCGCCCCTACAACGCCGCGGTTGTGCGAGGTCAAATGGCCTGCTACGTCGCTACGGGTGCCGGGATGTGGCTGGTCAGGAAACGCCGGGCGTGGGCCACGACCTCGTCCGTGTGTTCCTGGGTGTCCTTCCACGGGTAGATGGTCACCTCTGAGTTGGGGGCCAGGCTGGCAACTTCCATAGCGCGTTCGTAGGGGTGCGCCGGCACATCGTCGGGCGCGATCAATATCGGTGTCTGGAGCGAACTCACGAACTCCCGGGATACCGTGAACACAAAGTCCGCCCGGTTGGTGTACATGCTGTTCAGGAAGTCGCTCACCATGTCCATCGTAATGTCGGAGCGACTCTCGCACAGGCCGGGGGCCCATCCTGCCATGTTGTTCCGGTAGAACAGGTCCGGCATCTCGGGTCGGTACCCGCTGGGCTGCATCAACGCCGCCGCGACGACGCGGTCGCCGGCCCGGCTCAGCAAATTGAGGATCATCGGCCCGGCGATGCAGAAGCCGATGACGCCGAACTTGTCGATGCCCAGGTGGTCCATCAGGCCCAGGTGGTCGTCCGAGAAGGCATCCCAGGGGCGGTTGATGTCAAGCGGGCCGGTGGACTGTCCCCCGTTGGAATTGCGCAGGTCGGACGCAATGCAGCGGAAGTCGTTGCGGTAGGTTTCCAGCGGATTGAACGGATGTGTGGCAAGTCCGGCCACGGTGGAATTGAGCCCGCCGCCGGGCACGATCAGCAGCGGAAAACCGGAGCCAACCTCTTCGTAGTATATTCGGGTATCGCCTCTTTCGTAGAACGGCATGATGTTTTCCTCCATCAACCATCAACAGGTTGCGATATGAGTGTGCGAGTGAGCGAGTTTCTGTCCGTCAATACGCCGTCGAATCTAACCCACCGTTACTCAAACGGTCAACCGAATGACGATCCGGTACAGGTTCTCTCCATCAACCTGCCAACTATCCGCTCATCCTAACCTTCCCAATCCGCTCATCCCAACCTTCCCAATCCGCTCATCCCAACCTTCCCAATCCGCTCATCCTGAGCCCTCCCACCCGCTCATCCTGAGCCCGTCGAAGGATGGCACTCATGGTTCGACAGGCTCCCGCCAAAGGCGGACGTTCCGCACCATGAGCGGACAACTGGCGAGTGTGGCAATAATCGAAAAGCCCCGATGCTTGCCGCCACGGCTCATGCGTGCCCAACCTGTCATTGCGAGCGCAGCGTGGCAATCCCGTTGCCGTAGCGCCGTTTCTTACTCTGACGAGATTGCCACGTCGCCACGCCCCTCGCAATGACAAACTGGGTACGTATGAGGCCTCGCTGACAACGCCAGTCTGAACAATTACATTCCACCAGGGGATTGCCGCAATACGCCAGGAATGCCAAACTTGGCCCCTGATACGAACCGGATGGAGATGCGACATGACGCCCGGCAGATTTCACTTCGTCAGCCAGGTGGGCCGCGTGCCCTCGATGACCGTCGCGCTGGACGCCCGGCAGGAGGCCAGGTTTCAACGCCTGATGGATGAGTCGGTGATGATCGACCTCCACCAGCACCCCATGGTGCTGCCCGAGGATTTCGGCCAGTACTTCGAGTACCTGCGCAGCGACAACTACGTGTGGGGGTATGACGCGGTGAGGGCCGGCGGATTCACCGCCGTGGGAACCGCCAACGTATTCCGCGGGATGCTGCACACCAGCGAGATGTCGTTCATCAGGTTCTCGGACCTGCTGGACGAGATCACCATGATGATCGCCGACATCTCCCGGAATGACGACGTGCTGCAGGTCAGCAGCGCCTCTGAAATCGAATCGGCCAAAAGCCGGGACAAGGTCGGGTTCTTCCCCACCGTTGAGCACCTCGCCATCGGCAACGAACTTAACCTGGTGGATGTGCTGTACAACGCGGGCATCCGGCTGGCGGGGTTGACCTACAGCCGCAAGGCCTACATCGGCGACGGCATCTTCGAGCGCAACGACGGCGGTCTCAGCGAGTTCGGCGTCGAGGTGGTGCAGCGCATGAACCAACTGGGCATGGTGGTGGACGTGTCCCACGCTTCCTACCGCACCGCCCTGGATGCCATCGAAGCGTCCGAAGCGCCGGTCACGTTCTCCCACGATGGTTCCTACACCCTGGCCAGCCACAGCCTGCAGGCCCGCCGGCTGCGGAAGGACGACGAGTTGCTGGCCTGCGCCCGCAGGGGCGGAGTCATCGGCATAACCGCCGTGCCCAACCGCCTGAGCAACGACCCCGAGCAGAGCATCGAGTGCGTGCTGGACCACTACGACTACATGGTCAACCTGGTGGGCGTGGATCACGTGGCCATCGGCACCGACACCAGCATCGGCGACATGGTGGGCGTCGGACAGGTGGTGATGGGCCGGACCGGACCCGCGCCGGCCCGCTACCTCGACGGTCTGGAATCACCCGCTGACGGCAAGAACATCATCCGCGGCCTGATCGCTCGGGGCTACTCCGACGAGGATGTCGGCAAAATAGCCGGCGGCAACGCCCTGGCCTTCTTCCGGCGGGTTATGGGGTGAGGACGAAACCCGCCACCCAGCCGCACGAGGATTTGTCCCGGGTTACGGCCCGCCGTCCAGGTTCCCGCAGATGCGTGAGACCCGGCTTCCCTGGGCAGTCTCAGCACACGCTTGGAAATCCCGTCGCAGCCCGGGGACTTGATCGGATCTTCCACCCTTCCCGTGAACGCGCGCTTCACGTAGGCCCGCCGGACCACCGGCAACTGGGCTTGCTCTCTGCGCCGCCTGAATTCCCGCACGCCGCGGCGGAAGGAAGTAGTTGTCCTCCCGGACCTTGGGAATGCGCAACTCCCGCCGCCCATGGTCAAAACCCAGTTCGGATTGCAGACGCAAACCGGGAGACTGCGCCCAACCCACCACCAAACGAATCATCCGACCCGACTCCGGGCCGATGATGCAGTGGCAATCGGAACTGCCCGCACCCCAAATCTATTCCCGACAACCGGGTCCGGCGACCCGGTGTCGGGAAGCAAAATCGTTCGCAAATCGCGGCAAACTACCCGCGATATTGTCGGCCTGTTCTCGCCCGCATCATGGCGCGTCTTCCAGCGCCGCGCGGAAAGCGGGATGCAGCATGTATGTGTCGATGTTCTTATGGAACCCAACCGGCCTGGGGAGCAGAATGTTCCCGTTGGCGCGCTGGACCCTGCGCAGCGAGTGGCCGATGCTGACCTGCGTGGTGCGGATTGTATCCATCTGGATGCCGAGTTTGGTGGTGAGCGCGTCCCGCTTCATTCCGTCCACGCCGGCCTCCGCCAGCGCTCCCACCAGACGCTTGGCGCCATCGGTCATGTGACTCACAAGTTCGTCGCAAAGTTGCTTGTTCCACTGCGCGGGCCGGGCCAATTCAGGCATCACCCCAAATGAGGTTTGCGGCTGACCACCGTTCTCCCACAATTGGCGGTATCGCGGCATAATGTCAGCTGTCGCCACTGTATTGGCGTCCAGGTGAACTCGCGTTTCCTTGCCGGATGACTCTGACGGCGCGGTCAACGAATCATCCACAGGGATATCCTTAAGCCCAACGATGCGGCGCAGCGCAGCGATCGAAGCTTCCGGCTCCCCCTCAACACTGATAGTCAAGATGATGGGAGGCATTGTTTGCTCCAATGAACGTTCCCGTTACAAGAATGTGGCCAATGCGATCATGCATTGCTGCTATCATAATGCACATGTCAACCTTTTGCGCACGCACAATATCGAATTGAGTGCATTTTGCGTGTTTCGGGCAATCGTTGTAGCCTACGCTAGTATCATCCTTCCAAAAACCCGGCGCAGGAACAAAATGCCTCCATTCGCTCTCGCCGTCGATGTCGGCGGCACATTCACCGACATTGTGCTGTGCGATCTCACGTCCCATGCGCACACAGTCCACAAGACCCCATCCACGCCCGACGACCCGTCCGTGGGCTTCATGCGCGGGGTTTCCGAAATCCTCGCGGCTGACGGGGTTGGCCCCGACCAGCTGGCCCACATTTTCCACGGCACAACCATTGCCACCAATTCCGTCCTGGAGAACAAGGGCGCTCCGGTGGGCCTGCTGGTAACGACCGGTTATCGTTACGTCCTGGAGATCGCCCGCCACGGCACTCCCCGGCTGGCCAACCCCAACACCTGGGTAAAACCGCAGCGACCCGTCCGTCCCAGGGACTGCCTGGAGGTCAGCGAGCGCACCGCTTTCGACGGCGCGATCCTGCAGCCGTTGGACGAATCCGACGTGCGGCGGGCCGCTCGGCACTTCGCCGTTGCCGGCGTGGACACCATCGCCGTCGCCTTCCTCCACTCTTACGCCAACCCAACCCACGAACGCAGAGCCCGCGACATTCTGGCCGAAGAACTCCCGGGCGTCCCCGTGTCCCTGTCGTCCGAGGTGCTGCCGGTGTACCGTGAGTACGAGCGGGCGATCACCACCGTGTTGAACGCCTACGTTACCCCGCGCGTCAGCAGCTATATCGATAATCTCAAGCGGTCGCTGGAATCGGCGCGGATTCGGGCATCGTTGTCCATCATGAAATCCAATGGCGGCATCATCGGGGCGGACACCGCCGTCCGCCAACCAGTGTACACCGCTCTGTCGGGCCCCGCAGCCGGCGTGATGGCCGCCGCGCAGATCGCGGACGCCACCGGCATCGACAACTGCATCTCCTTTGACATGGGCGGCACCAGCACCGACGTAGCCCTGCTGCGCAACCGCGAGCCCGGCCTCACCCTGAACGGCCGGCTGGGAGACTGGCCCATCCAGCTGCCCATGCTGGACATCGCAACCATCGGATGCGGCGGCGGCAGCATCGCGGCGGTTTCGCCCTACGGCAGCCTCACCGTCGGCCCCGACAGCGCCGGCGCCGACCCTGGCCCCGCGTGCTACGGACGCGGCGCGACGCACCCTGCCGTAACCGACGCCAACCTTGTGCTCGGCCGCGTCAACACCCGGATCGCCGGCGGTCAGCTCAGCCTGGACGCCGAGGCGTCGTCCCGCGCCGTCATCGAACGAATCGCGGGCCCCCTGGGGCTGGACGCGCCGGCGGCCGCCAGCGGAATCCTGCAGATCGCGAACAACAACATGGTGGGCGCGATACGCAACATCAGCGTCGAGCGCGGCCATGATCCCCGCGATTTTGCGCTGGTAGCCTACGGAGGCGCGGGCCCCATGCACGCCATCGACGTGGCGATTCTGCTGGGCATCCAGACCGTCGTGGTTCCCACGCACCCCGGCACCACGTCGGCCTACGGGCTGCTGGCCGCCGAGTTCAAGAACGACTACGCCCGCACCTTCCCGCAGCAATCGTCGGATTACGATCTGGCGGGCATGGCGCGAGTCTTTGCGGAACTGGAACGGGAGGGCACGGCGTGGCTGGACGGAGAGGGAGTGCCGCCGGGAGATCACGTCCTTGCGTATTACGCTGATTTGCGGTATGCCCACCAGGGTTCGGAGTTGACCATCCCTTACTCCGGCAGCCATGTCAATGCGGATGGACTGCGAGCCATGCTGGGCGAGTTCCACCAGCAGCACGAACAACTCTATGGGTTCTCGCTTGACCAGCCCGTGGAAATCGTTACGCTGCGGGTTACCGCCGCCGGCCAGGTGGGCCGGGTCCAGCTGCAAACCCTCCCGTCCGCCGACGGTTCCGGCGATACGATCACGACCGCCGACGCATTGATCGAGCGCCGCCCGGTGTACTTCCACGAAACCTCGGGATTTGTAGAATGTCCCATCTACGACCGCGCGATCCTGCGCCCGAACTCCGAAATCGACGGCCCGGCCATACTCGAAGGCATGGACTCCACCGTCGTGATCAACCCGGGCTGGCGCTCACGCACCGACCGGTACGGCAACTGCATCATCCGAGCCGAAGGTAACTGACCATGACACTATATGACACCAAATCGCACATCCAACCCGTCGATCCCGTAACCCGCCAACTCGTGCGCGGCAGTTTCCGCGCCGCCCGCCTGGAATGCGAGTTGATTATCGAGCGCACGGCCATGTCGGCGTTCATCCGCGAGAAGAAGGACTACACCGTCAGCTTCCTGGACCGGCACGGCCAGGAAATCTACGGCGACACCATGGGCAGCGACATCCTGGGCTGCGTGTGGCAATACTACCCCGTCGAGTCCATGCGGCCCGGCGATCTTTACTGGTACAACGACCCGTACATCTCCGAGGGCAGCATCACCCACACGCCCGACATGGTGTTCATCGCGCCGGTGTTCTACGAGGACGAGGTGGTTGCCTACTGCCACTCATTCGCCCACTTCTGGGATCTGGGCGGGTCGCGGCCCGGCAGCATCGGTCCCGCCAACACCGAGATTTTCCACGACGGCACGCTGGTGCCGCCCATCAAGATCGTGGACGCCGGCCAACTCAACGATGAAGCCTACCGCATCATCCTGCGCAACTCGCGCTACCCCGACCTGCTGGAGGGAGACTCCCGCGCGCTGATGTCCGCCGCCGGGCGCGCCCAGGAGCGTCTGCTGGAGATGTTCGACCGGTTCGGCAAGCCGACCATGCTCGCCGCCATCGAGGAGGATCAGGCCGACACCGCCCGCCTGGTGCGCGACAAGACCCTGGAACTCATCCCCGAGGGCGAGTATTCCGTCCGCGACTACATGGATCACGCCGGCGTCGGCGACCGGTGGCATTCATTCCATCTGAACCTCAGCCGCAAGGGCGATGAGGTGCGGCTGGACGCCACGGGCAGCGACGACCAGGCGCACGGTTCCATCAACTTCATCGCATCCGACGGCGCGCTGAAGGCCTACTTCGGCCAGTATTTCCACCAGTTCGACACCTCGCTGCTGGCGAATCACGGGCTGCTGGCCGGCATCGACAGCGTGGAATTGCGCTCCGGCAGCATCCTGCGGCCCGAATGGCCGGCCGCGCTGGGCTGCCGCGCCCACACCTTCACCAAGCTCAAGAGCGCCGTGCGCGCCGTGGTCGCCCAGGCCACCGGCGGCAACGTGATGGCTGCCGCCGCCGTGTACGTCATCGCCTACTGGCGCATGAAGGACGACTCCGGCCAGTGGCAGCTCTGCACCGACGGCATCGCCGTGGGACACGGGGCGCGGCCCTTCGGCGACGGGCTGGACGCCATCTACCAGCGGCACAACGAGAACTATCCCGGCGAGTTCATGGAGATGGAGTACCCGCTTCGCCTGGAACGCTACGCAATCTCCACCGACTCGGGCGGGCCCGGCAAGTATCGCGGCGGCTGCGGCGTGATCCGCGACGTGCGGCTGCTGGCCGACGAAGGCACCTTCGGCCTGCGCGTGGAGAACAACCTGTTCCCCGCCTGGGGCGTGGCCGGCGGCATGGGCGGCGGGCTGTCCCGCGTCGTGCTGAATCCCGGAGCGCCTGACGAGCGGGAGATCCGTCCGTTCTCCGACGACAACCTCTGGAAACGCGGCGACCTGGTGCGCATCCACACGGCCGGCGGCGGCGGTTGGGGCGACCCGCTGGAGCGGGAAATCTCGATGGTGCTGGACGACGTGCTGGACGGGTTCGTATCCCTGAACGCCGCCCGCGAAAGCTACGGCGTGATCATCGACCCCGACACCCAACGCATCGACGGCGAGGCCACCGAGGAACAGCGCCAGCGCATCCGCGCCACCCGCGGCGAAACCCGAATGTTCCACCGCTTCAACTACTTCCAAACCGAAGCCGAAGAACTCCAATGGGTAGAAAAGAACATGCCGAGGGACGAGGGGTGAGAGTCCGGTTGCCGGCACCCCCTGGATTACCGGCTATCAATTTTTATCACCAGCGTTCCCAAATAAGGAGGGTTGTGTTGATGGTTGACCACGCCGTTCGCTTTTACCCTCTGTCTGAGGAAGGTTCGGGGGAAACAAAAACTCACCGTGAGGGTCGTGCTCTCGATACCTACGCAATGCAGTTGACCGGTTCCTGACGGCATAGCAGTAAATGCAGCCATGCGGGCATGTGTCGTAGTCGCCGATGTCGCGCGCCGCAAAACACCCACAATTGGGACGCATTCCTTTTTTTGCAGCTCCAAATGAGCGGCCGGCAACTGCCATCAACTGTTCTGCATCAATGCAGCGGGCCTCTTTTGCGCCCGGCACTATCAGTTCTGGTTGAGTGCATATTGAAAGTTGGAAGTGATTTTCGCGAGCGATTTCCACCAATTCAGACAACACGTCACGTTTCGTTTCAAGTGGCGGGTCATACCATTCAAACCCTTCTTGCAGGGCGACTCGATCCATGTTAGCTCTCGTTTTTTTATAAAGCTGCATAAACGAAACTACGACTTCAGACGCATAGCCACGTAGGGCCGTCGCTAGGCGCGCGAAGTTTTCTTTGTGAAAATCGGCGTCAGTGTCATTTGTGAAAATAATCGTGTCGTAGCGCCAGATGAGAGCATTCGGACCATACCGATTCGAAGTGTTCCGAAAAATGTCAACCGAACGCTTATCGTCCACTACGCGCGTTTCTAACTCGCGCGGATACCCGTTGATCGTGTACTGCACTACGAACGGGTATCCCTTGCGATGCACGTCTTCCAAAACAGGGATGAATGGACCCAAATTTTTTGTCCAAAATACAAACCCGTCTACGTCGGCTTTGGCCAAGGAGACTGCATAGACTTGCCTGCGGTTAAACGGGTTCACCATTTTGCAATAGCCCGCCGCCAGCCTGTGCCGAAACCACTCGCCATAAAACGAGGGAATATCGGTTTTGTAACTTGCAGAAATGATCATAAACCGTGAATCACCGCCTGATGGCGAACCAGAAAACAGTAGGGTGCTGCGCCAACTTAGTGCGGAATGTTACGCGAGGAAACCGCCCCAAAGTCTCAAGTAGCATATCGCCCATGTCGTTTACCTGTTCGTCACCATCCAGCGTGCCTCCGATCATTTGGTGTTGGATGTTTAAACCAAAAACATCTTCGAATAAGTGGACTACATCATTCGTAAACGTCGTGTTTCGCTCCAATCGATCTATCACGACGAAACAACAACCCGGAGAGCACAAATCTCTTAATCGGGCCAGCGCTGGGTTAGCAGTCGCCAGCCGCGATTTGTTTTCGGACAATAGGTAATTGAAAACCACGATATCAGCACGTTCGAGCTGGAATTGGATCAAATCGAATTGGGTGCCATCCATCACATCATAAGGGAGGAACATTGGGGCTATGGTTGGAGCCATCGCCGGGTCAAAAGACAACGAAGTACGCAATTCATTTTCCGCAGCCTCACCGAGTTCCGACCAAGTGTCAGACCATTCGCTGATGTTGTCCAGCACCGTAAACGCAATTTTTCGCGGTGGTTGTAAATCCCGACGTTGCAAATAATGTTTTGCTAACCCCAGCATTTCTGTACCGGGACCGCCCCCCAAAGAACACACACTCAACACGCCATCACTAGCCGAAGCCACTTTGTCTTGGGCATCTTGGGACAGATTCAAAACCCGCTCAAAAAGGGTCGCGTTCGCAGGAGCGTTCATGTAAAGATAGCCCAAACGGCACAGAGGATTTTGATACTCAATGACAGGAATTTCCTTAAAATACTCGTCGGAGGTGTCCAAGATGTGGTTTTTAATCTGTTCCAACACTTGCTCTCGGGCTAACCCCGAATTCCTGACATGACGTTCGATGGATTTCAACACGATGTCTCTAACGAGCTCGATGTACATAACCTTTGGTGCTAGTTTGAGAAATGGTTGAAAATGTCATGGGGTTCCCGCAAC
>CAZCZB010000025.1:0-36405 GCA_964502995.1 uncultured Dehalococcoidia bacterium | reverse complement strand
ACGAAGTCGTAACAAGGTAGCTGTACCGGAAGGTGCGGCTGGATCACCTCCTTTACAGGGAGACCTACGATCGGAGATCGTCTTATCGACGCTAACCGGTCCACTCCCAGGTCAATCAGCGGACGTTCCTGTCCCTCGACCCGTCTATGGTCGAGCCTCCACAGGCTCCCGGGGTCAGAGAACAGGTTCCTTGAGAAAATCCGCTGTATCCGACTACTGTCGGAAACAATGTTCAAACTTTTCTTGCTTCCTTTCACTACTCAGCCGATAAGGCGCGTATCAAAAAAACCGGGCTTTCCCAGCCCGGTTTACTTCTGTCTCAATTTGCCTTTATCTGGATGTCAGAACCCGCTGCGGCCCACTGCTGAAAACATGCTCGTATCAGAACTGGGTGAATTCGGCCTGATCGCTTTGGTCCAACAATGGACCCGATCCGACGGCGCGAGGGACCATGTCGGCGGCGTCGATTACAACCTCGCCGTGGCCAACGGCGATGACACGGCAGCAATCACATTCCCATTCGGCCCCGTAACCGAACTGTACACCACTGACACCATGGTGGATGGCGTCCATTTCACCGCTCAAACTACCCCCTGGGCAGATTTGGGCTGGAAATCGATTGCGTCGAATGTCAGCGACGTGGCGGCCATGGGCGGCGACCCGCTCGCGGCGCTGGTCACTTTGGGTCTGCCTCCTGACACCGAAGTGGCGAACGTCGAGCAACTGTACTCCGGGATGATGGACATTGGGCGCGAATACGGCGTCCAGATCATTGGCGGCGACATGGTGCGCTCGCCGGTGGCGTTCGTTACCGTGGCCCTCACCGGCACGGTCGTTGGCACTCCTATGGTTCGTACAACCGCCGAGGCGGGCAACCTGGTAGCCGTTTCGGGCCCGGTCGGCAGCTCCGCAGGTGGGTTGCGTAAATTGCTGGGACCCGGCGGCAGTACCCTGGCCGCGGAATCCGAGCTCATCGACCAGCATCGCCGGCCCTGGCCCCATGTGGATGCGGGGAAAATACTGCTGCAACGCGGGGTGCGCTGCGCCATGGATGTCAGTGACGGTCTTGCCGACGATTTGGGCAAACTGTGCCTGGCCAGCGGCGTTTCCGCCCGGATCCGCGCCGACCGGGTGCCCGCTTCACCCGCCCTGAAAGCCGTACACCCGGAACGGTGGCTGGACCTGGCGCTCTACGGGGGCGAGGATTACGTCCTGTTGTTCGTCGCGCCCGGGGATATAATGGATGCGGTGTTCGACGAATTGCCCCACGGCGCTGCCGTCATTGGCGAAATAACGCATGGGAATCCGGGCTCTGTCTCGGTGATCGATTCCTCCGGCGATCCGGTGATTCGCGCCGGCGCCGGTTGGGATCACTTCTCCGGCTGAAACTGCAATGTCCAACGATCTGAAAATTTACACTGACACCGCGGAAGAAACCCGACGGGTCGGGCAGGTTATTGGTGAACTCGCCCGTCCCGGCGACGTGTACCTGCTCACCGGCCCCCTTGGCGCCGGCAAAACCTGCCTCACTCAGGGCATCGCCCGGGGGTTGGGCATAGATGGTTACGCTCGCAGCCCCACTTTCGTTCTGATGACCCGTTATCGGGGACGTCTGACCGCGCACCACGCTGACCTTTACCGCATTGATCACCCCGCCGAGGCATGGGACCTCGGGTTGGAAGACATAATGCTCGCCGCGCAGGACGTGCTGATCGTGGAATGGGCTGACCGCGCGGAGGAGATATTCCCCGACGACGCATTGTGGATTGACCTCGACTACGCCCTTGATGTCAACGCTGCGCCGTGTGAGGTTATTCCCGACGATGACGGCGCGGTTCCGGCCCGCCACAGCATCGTGATCGAAGCGGCGCCGACCCGGTACTCGGGACTGCTCGACAGGCTCAGGGAGGTTATGAACTGATGCTCCTTGCCATCGATACCTCGTCCCGGTACGGCGGCGCAGCCCTGGCTGATCCGGATGGCTCGGTGGCGGAGGCGCGGCTGTGGCGTTCCACGGCCAATCACACGGCCCAGTTGATGCCCGCCGTAGCCGAATTGCTGGCGGCGCGACAGATCAGGGCCGCCGACCTGGCCGGAGTCGCCGTTGCCCTGGGACCGGGCCCGTTCAGCGCGCTGCGGGTCGGCGTCAGCGCCGCCAAAGGCCTGGCGATGGCCGGCGGGTTTCCCATCATCGGCATCGACACTCTGGCTCTGGAAGCTCGGCCGCATTTGAACCGCGGGAATATCGTCTCGGCGTGGTTGGACGCAGGGCGCAACGAGGTCGCCGCCGCCTGGTTTCGACCGGATGGCGAACGCATCAAAGAAGACGCCATCGACCACCCTGGCGAGTTGTTGAATGACCAATCGTTTTCGCCGGGAACAGCGTTGACCCACTGCGGCGAGGCGGCCCACGTCCGCCGCGGCGACATTGGCGATGCCAGGGTCGCGCCGTGGACACCGGCGGACCGACTGTGGGCTCTTGCTGCGGTGGGCGCAGAACGGTTGCAACTCGGCAAGACCGACGACATCGTCTCCCTCCAGCCCTATTACCTGCGGATGCCAACCATCGGAGTTGCCAGGCGCAGGGACCGGGTCAGGCAGGGCCGCTGATCGCCGGAATCAAGCGAATCCAATCATCAACAACAGGAGACAATCTATTCAATGGAGCAAACTTTCGTCGCAATCAAACCCGACGGCGTCCAGCGCGGCCTCGTCGGCGAGGTCATCTCGCGCCTGGAGCGTCGGGGCCTCAAACTGGTCGCAATCAGACTGATGCAGGTCGATGAGGATCTGGCGGGACGGCACTACGCCGAACACGTGAATCGTCCGTTCTTCCCGTCACTGGTTTCTTTCATCACGTCCGGCCCGATCGTGGCCATGATATGGGAAGCGGACAACGCGGTGGCGTTGGCCAGGCAAACGATGGGGGCCACCAACCCCGGCGAAGCCCAACCCGGCACCATCAGGGGAGACTTGGGCATCGACATCGGCCGCAATATAGTCCACGGGTCCGACGGCCCCGAATCCGCGGTACGCGAAATCGGCCTGTTTTTCGGACACGGCGGCGCGGTGGAATACACGCGCAGCGCCGATCAGTGGATCACAGAATCCTGACCACCTGCGGGGCCCGGCTCCAAAGCCGCTCCAGGCCGAAGAAGTTCCGTTCTTCAGGCCCGAAGATGTGCAGGATCACATCGGCGAAGTCCAGCAACACCCAGCCAGATGCCGGGGTTCCCTCGCGGTGGTGCCGCGGGACTCCGGCGTCCTTCATGGCGTTGGTGAGGTCTTCTTCCAGCGCCTCGATTTGCCGCACCGAATCCGCGGTCATCACCACAAAATAGTCGGCGAAGACGTTCAACTCGCGCAGGTCCATCATCACGATGTCCGTGGCCAGCTTCTCGGCTGCCAGATCAACCGCCAGCCGGGCGACTTCGGTGGGATTCAGGGTATCGATGGTGGTCATGTAGATCAGGTCAATCGGTGGCGCCGCCTGCCTGCGGCATTGCTCACGTTCAGCGCCTCAAGTATAGTGCGAGTAGGGCCAGCCTTGCAATCCCGATAGTTTGTGATATATTACACAAGTCTATTTTTCGGGCGGCGAAGTTGAGCCGCTATGCCCCTGCGGAATTGAGGGATGCTCCAACAAGCTGCAGGCGGTTTTCCTTTATTACGGTTGCAGGGTACGGCTATGAATTCGCTCAAAGAACTGGCCCAGTCCGGCTTATATTCCCCGGAACAGGAACACGACGCATGCGGCGTCGGCATGGTGGCCAATATCAAGGGCGATAAGACCCACGCCATCGTTACCGAATCCCTCCAGGTACTGGACAACCTGGGACACCGGGGCGCCTCCGGCTCCGACCCGGAAACGGGCGACGGCGCAGGAATCCTGGTTCAGATTCCGGACGCATTCTTCCGCAAGACCACGGCCCCGTTGGGGCTGACCCTGCCTGCCGAAGGCGAGTACGGCGTGGGCATGACTTTCCTCCCCCAGGCTCCGGGAGCGGCCTACGCCTGCGCAAACCACATTGAAACAGTGGTGGCCAATGAGGGATTGGCGTTCCTGGGGTGGCGCGACGTCCCGCTGGACCCATCCGCCATCGGCCGCGACGCCCGCGCAGTCTGCCCGACGATCCGGCAGTTTTTCGTGGGCAAAGCATCGGCAGCGACTCCCGACCGGGACTCATTCGAGCGCAAGCTCTTCGTGGTCAGAAAGGTGATCGAGAACACCCTTCCCGACACCGGGATCGCCGAGT
Source organism: uncultured Dehalococcoidia bacterium (assembly GCA_964502995.1). GTDB lineage: Bacteria > Chloroflexota > Dehalococcoidia > Lucifugimonadales > UBA3495 > Bin87. The sequence goes on along the minus strand of CAZCZB010000025.1, from coordinate 32,149 downwards.
ACGACGCCGACTTTTTCTACCTGTGTAGCCTGAGCTGCAACACCGTCGTTTACAAGGGGCTGCTGGTTTCGTACCAGTTGTCGCGTTTTTACCTGGATCTCAATGACGAGGACATGGTGTCCGCGTTCGCATTGGTGCATTCCCGGTTCAGCACGAACACGCTGGGACACTGGAAGTTGGCGCATCCCTACCGTTACCTGGCGCACAACGGCGAAATCAACACGGTGCGGGGCAACATCAACTGGATGCACGCCCGCGAGCAGCAATTCAGTTCGCCCCTGTACGGCGACGACATCCACAAGTTGGCTCCCATCTGCGACGCTTCGGCCAGCGACACCGCAAGTTTCGACAACTCGTTGGAACTGCTGGTCATGACCGGCCGCGAACTCGCCCACGCCATGCTGATGATGATTCCCGAGGCGTGGGACCAGCACGAAACAATGTCGCAGGAAAAGAAGGATTTCTACGAGTTTCATTCCTGCATGATGGAACCGTGGGACGGGCCGGCTATGATGCTGTCCACCGACGGTAAGGATGTCTGCGCGGTACTGGACCGCAACGGCCTCCGGCCTTTCCGCTACACCGTTACCCACGACGACAAGCTGGTAATGGCGTCCGAAACCGGCGTGCTCGACCTGCCGCCCGAAAGCATCAGGGAGAAGGGCCGGCTGCAACCCGGCCGTATGTTCCTGGTGAGTTTCGACGAGGGCAGGATCATAGGCGACGAGGAACTCAAGCACACCCTGTCCAGCCGCCAACCCTATGGACAGTGGCTCAACGACAACAAAGTGTCGCTGGATTCTCTGCCGGAAGCCGCGCCCTTGCCTCCCGCCGGAGGGTCCGACCTGCGCCAGCAGCAGCGCGCCTTCGGTTACACCGTCGAAGAACTGCGGATGCTCACAACCCCGATGGCGGCCGCCGGGTACGAGGCCATCGGTTCCATGGGCAATGATGCGTCCCTGGCGGTGCTTTCCGACCAGAACCGCTCCCTGTTCGATTACTTCAAGCAGTTGTTCGCCCAGGTTTCCAACCCGCCGTTGGACGCCATCCGGGAGGAACTGGTCACCTCTCTCGAAGCCTTCGTCGGCAGCGAGCAGAACCTGTTTGACGAAACTCCGCAGCACTGCCGGCAGTTGAAGCTGAAGACCCCGCTGCTTACCGATGAGGAGTTGGCCCAGATTCGTGCGCTGGACCTGCCGGGCCTGCGCTCGGTGACGCTCTCCACCCTGTTCGATGCCAAGACCGGATCGCTGGAGCAGGCGTTGGACAACCTTTGCGCGGCGGCGTCCCGGGCAATCGAAGACGGCACGAACATCATCATCCTTTCGGATCGGGGTGTGGACGCCGACCATGCGCCGATTCCCAGCCTGCTGGCGACCAGCGCAGTCCATCATCACCTGACGCGGGAAGGCACACGGACGCGGGCGGGTCTGGTCATTGAGTCCGGAGAGCCCCGCGAGGTGCAGCACTTCTGCCTGTTGATCGGCTACGGAGCGGGCGGCATCAACCCGTACCTCGCTCTGGAATCGGTGCGCGACCTGGCCGAACGCGGTGAGCTGAACGGCGCCAAACCCGATTACGCCGCGTACAACTTCCTCAAGGCAAATGAAAAGGGCATCCTGAAAGTGATGTCCAAGATGGGAATTTCCACAGTCCAGTCCTATCGCGGGGCCCAGATATTCGAGGCCATCGGCATCAACGACGATCTGATCGACCAGTATTTCACCCGTACTCCCTCACGCATCCAGGGAATCGGGCTGGATGTTGTTGAAGAGGAAACCCTCCAGCGCCACCGCTCCGCTTTCGATGATCCGTTCGTTCCGGGCATGCAGGAATTGGACATGGGCGGCCAGTACCAGTGGCGCCGCCACGGCGAGTTCCACCAGTGGAACCCCGAAGCCATCGCCAAATTGCAATATGCCACCCGTTCCAACGACCCCCGCGCCTACCGGGAGTTCGCCGACGAGGTGAACGATCAGAGTCGCAAGATGGCTACCTTGCGCGGCCTGTTTGAATTCACCAACGCCGAGCCAATCCCCATTGATCAGGTGGAACCGGCGGTGGACATCGTTAAACGCTTCGCCACCGGCGCAATCTCCCTCGGTTCCATCAGCCGCGAAGCCCACGAGACGATGGCCATTGCCATGAACCGCCTGGGCGCCCGCAGCAACACCGGCGAGGGCGGAGAAGACTTCAATCGTTACAACCTGGACGACAACGGCGATAACCGTTCCAGCGCGATCAAACAGGTGGCATCCGGCCGGTTCGGAGTGACGCCCAACTACCTGGTCAACGCCACCGACCTGCAGATCAAGATGGCCCAGGGCTCCAAGCCCGGCGAGGGTGGACAATTGCCCGGCCACAAGGTCGATGAATACATCGGCTGGGTCAGGCACACCACGCCCGGCGTCGAGTTGATCTCGCCACCGCCTCACCACGATATCTATTCCATCGAGGATCTGGCCCAACTTATCCACGATCTTAAGAACATCAATCCCGAGGCGCGGATCCACGTCAAGTTGGTGTCCGAGGTTGGCGTTGGCACCATCGCCGCCGGCGTTTCCAAGGGGCACGGCGACGTGGTGCTCATCAGCGGACACGACGGAGGCACCGGCGCGTCCCCCGAATCTTCCATCAAGCACGCCGGCCTGCCCTGGGAACTGGGAGTCGCCGAGACGCAGCAGGTGCTGGTCGCCAACGACCTCCGCAGCCGCATCGTGGTGCAGACCGACGGCCAGTTGAAAACCGGGCGCGACGTCGCCATCGCTGCGCTGCTGGGAGCCGAGGAGTTCGGGATGGCCACCGCCGCCCTGATCGTCAACGGTTGCATCATGCTCCGCAAGTGCCACCTGAACACGTGCTCGGTCGGCATCGCCACCCAGGACCCTGAACTGCGCAAACGCTTCGCCGGACAGCCGGGCCACCTGGTCAACTATTTCTACTTCGTGGCCGAAGAACTGCGCGAAATCATGGCCGAACTCGGATTCCGCACCGTCGCGGAGATGGTCGGACGTGCCGACAAACTGGAAACCCGCAAGGCTGTTGAACATTGGAAGGCATCGGGAATTGACCTGTCCAGGTTGCTCACCATCCCGCCGCGCACCGAGCGCGTGCAGACTTACTGCTGCATCGAACAGGATCATGGGCTCCACAAAGCGCTTGACCACCAGTTGATCGCTCAGGCGCAGCCTGCCATAGACACCGGGACCCCGGTGGAAATCAACCTCCCCATCCGGAACTCGAACCGCACGGTCGGCGCAATGCTCAGCGGCCGGGTGGCCCGCAAGTACGGCGAGGCAGGCTTGCCGGAAGACACCATCAGGATCAACCTGAATGGTTCCGCCGGACAGAGTTTCGGCGCTTTCCTCGCCCCCGGCGTTTCCATAAACCTGGCCGGTGATACCAACGACTACATGGGCAAGGGTATCGGCGGCGGACGCCTCGTGATCGTGCCTCCCGATGGTTCCGGATTTGTCGCCGAGGACAACATCATCATCGGCAACGTGGCCCTCTACGGCGCGACCGGCGGCGACGTGTTCATACGCGGACGCGCCGGCGAACGGTTCGCCGTCCGCAACAGCGGCGCCAGGGCGGTTGTCGAGGGTGTGGGCGACCACGGGTGCGAGTATATGACCGGCGGCGTGGTGGCGGTTATCGGAAGCGCCGGCCGCAACTTCGGGGCGGGAATGAGCGGCGGCATCGCCTTTGTGTACGACCCTGATGGCGACTTCCACATCCGTTTCAACGACGGCATGGCGGACCTGGAAAACCTCGCAGAAAAGGAAGATATCGATCTGCTGCACGCGCTCCTCACCGAGCACCTGCAACGGACCGGAAGCGGCCCCGCCCAACGCATCCTGAACGACTGGACCGGCAGCATCGGAAAATTCCGCAAGGTTATGCCGCGTGACTATCGCCGCGTCCTACAGGAGCGCGCCCAACGGCAGGCAGAGGAACTGGTAACGGTTTAGCAATGGGTAAAGTCACCGGATTTATGGAGTTTGGGCGCCTTGGTCCAGAGCGCCGCCCGCCCGCCGAAAGGGTCGGAGATTATCGGGAGTATTACCACCGTTGGACTGACCAACAGGCAACCGAGCAGGGTGGCCGGTGCATGGACTGCGCCGTGCCCTTCTGCCACATGGGATGCCCGTTGGGGAACGTGATCCCCGATTTCAATCACCAGGTCTATTTGGGGAATTGGGAGCGAGCGTTGGAAGTGCTGTTGAGCACCAACAACTTTCCCGAATTCACCGGGCGCATCTGCCCTGCCCCCTGCGAAGCATCCTGCGTTCTCAGCATCAACGCGGATCCGGTGACCATCGAGTACATAGAGAAAGAGATCAGCGACCGTGGTTTTGAGCAGGGCTGGATCAAGCCGTCGCCTCCCGAAACCCGAACCGGAAAAACCGTTGCCGTCGTCGGCAGCGGGCCGTCCGGCCTGGCGGTTGCCCAGCAACTCAACCGGGCGGGACATAGCGTAACGGTGCTGGAACGGGCGGATTACATCGGCGGGCTGCTCATGCTGGGCATCCCCGATTTCAAGCTTGAGAAGTCGGTGGTCAATCGGCGTGTCGCGTTGATGGAAGCCGAAGGCATCGAGTTCCGCACGGGCGTCAACGTCGGCGTGAATTATCCTGCCGAACGGCTCCTGCAAGAATACGACGCCGTGTGCCTCACCGGCGGTTCGACTCAGGCCAGGGACCTGGACGTCCCGGGGCGCGAACTGGACGGTGTCCATTTCGCCATGGAATACCTGCCGCAACAGAACCGCACCCTCGCCGGGGAGACAGTGCCGGGCCAGATAAGCGCAGAAGGCAAGCGCGTGATAATCCTGGGCGGCGGTGATACCGGCGCCGACTGTCTTGGCACCGCGCATCGTCAGGGCGCTGAGATCGTCCACCAGTTCGAGTTGCTCCCGGAACCTCCCGAGACCCGTCCGGACGATAACCCCTGGCCGCAATGGCCGATGATCCTGCGCTCCTCGGGCGCGCATGAGGAAGGCGGGGTTCGCGACTACAACATCCTGACCAAGTCGCTTTCAGGCGAAAACGGGCAGGTCAGCAAGTTGCACGCGGTACGAGTCGATTGGACCAGGGGAGAAAACGGCCGTTTCCAGATGTCGGAGGTCCCGGGCAGCGAATTCTCGGTCGATGCTGACCTGGTGTTGTTGGCCATGGGATTCCTCCACCCCGAACACGGCGGCATGCTGGAACAACTGGGCGTGGAACTGGACGGGCGTGGCAATGTTAAGGTGGACAACAACAAGATGACGTCGGTGCCTGGCGTGTTCGCCGGCGGCGACATGGTACGGGGACAATCCCTGGTGGTGTGGGCCATCGCTGAAGGTCGCGACGCCGCCCAGGGAATCGACCGTTATCTGTCTACCGGTGTCAGCCACCTGCCAAGGTCAACTGCCTCGGTCTAATCGGGTAGCGCTGCAAGAGCACACTCTTACGGGCGGGTTTTACCCGCCCTTTTTCGGTGTTTGGGCGGCATTGAGTACCTCCTTGTCGGCTGGAGTGTCCCATGGCCCACCTGGTTCGGGTTATTCCAACGGGTTATCCCAATCGGTGACGGATTCGGGAATTTTGCGCTAAAATCATTCGACCCGTTTGAAAATACGACGGCCGAGGTGCGCAACATGCCCAAGGAAAGCAACCGGGCGGTTTACCCCCCTGAGGGTTGGCAGAACTCGTTCGAATCGGAACACATCGGCCCGGACCGTTTCGGCAACGGGTTGATGTATGACGCCAGTTTGCAGGGTTCTCCTCTGATCCGGTTGATCTACGACGCCCGGGACGATCAGATCACCGTGCGCTGCCTGCGCTGCGACCAGCAGGACCAGGCCGGCGGCCGTTACCAGGATTACCGGATGATCGGCATCGTCAGCATCAATGCTACGGCGTTGTTGGTTCCCATGAACACTCCTCGCATTATGAAGCACCTGTCCGACGTGCACGAAGTAGCAATGAACGGCATCGACGACATGGACTTTTTCAACTGTCTGCTCGACTGTTGCGAGTTGTGATTCACGCTCAGCGCAGCCCGGCGCTCCGAAACGATTCCATATCGCAAATATCCGACAGATCAAATTCGCCGTTCGCAGAGGGTTGGCAATGAACTACGATTACATAATAGTCGGGGGAGGATCCGCCGGATGCGCCCTCGCCTCCAGGTTGACCGAGGACTCGAACGTTTCGGTCCTGCTGCTGGAAGCGGGCCCCGATTACCCGGATTTCGACAATCTGCCCGTCGATCTGAAGCAGGGAAACAATGTGTGGCGTTCGGCCTACGGGCCGCACAGCTGGGGTTACACCGCGACTGGCACGCCGCAGCAGGAAGAACCGATCATCATCCCCCGCGGCAAGGCAATGGGCGGTTCCAGCAGCATCAACGGTCAGGTGCTGTTCCGGGGAGTCCCCGAGGACTACGACAACTGGGCAATCTGGGGCAACGACGAATGGTCGTTCACCAAGGTGCTGCCCTATTTCCGCCGCCTGGAAAACGACCTGGACTTTGCCGGTGATGACTTCCACGGCGACAGCGGCCCCATTCCCGTACGACGTTACAAGCGAGAGGAATGGCTCCCCGTGGCGGAAGCTTTTTATGACACCTGCCGATCGTTGGGATTCCCGGAGGACCCAGACCAGAACCACCCGGATTCCAACGGCGTCGCGGCCCGACCGCTGAACAATATCGACGGCGTGCGAATGAGCACGTCCCTCACCTACCTGTCCATGGCGCGCCACCGCCTCAACCTCACCGTCCGCGGCAGCGTCGTGGCCCGTCGGGTCATATTTGACGGCAAGAAGGCGATTGGGGTCGAGGCCGACAGCGGCGGTGAAGTGTTCGAGGTGTACGGCGATCAGATCATCCTCAGCGGTGGCGCAATCGCGTCCCCCCAAATCCTCCTGCTGTCCGGTGTGGGACCCGCTGACCACCTGAGGGAAATGGGAATTCCGATCGTGCATGAACTCCCCGGAGTCGGCGAAAATCTGCGCGACCACCCTGCGGTGTTCTCCCTCTTCCGCGGCATCGGAGATCCGCCCGACCTCGATGCGCCCAGCATCCAGGTGGGTTTGCGCTACAGTCCGGAGGGAACGGGCACCCGCGGCGATATTCAGTTGGCCCCGATCCTGATGACCAGCGAACATCGCCCAGCCAGCGTCAATATCGAGTCCGACGACTTCCACTTTGGATTCAGCGCGGCCTTGCAGAACGCCTCCACCGCCGGACGACTGCGCCTGGCTTCAACAGACCCCCACGTGCAACCCGACCTGTTGTACGACTATCTCTCCGATCCCGTGGACCGGCAGCGAATGCGCGCAGCGGTGCGCCTGGGCCTGCAGATCGCCCAGCAGCCCACCTTCCGCGAGTTCGTGGCCGAACGACTCTCACCCACCGACGATGATCTGGCGTCCGACGCCGCTCTCGACCAATGGATGCTGCGCAACGCATACACCCAACACCACTCATCCGGCACGTGCAAGATGGGCCCGGGTTCCGACATGGACGCGGTGGTGGACCAGTATTGTCGCGTGTACGGCATGGAAAACATCCGGGTGGTTGACGCATCGGTAATGCCCGACGTCATCCGCGCCAACACCAACGCGACGACGATAATGATCGCTGAGCGAGTGGCCGAATTCATCAGGGACGGAAAATAACCGGGGAACGGTTTTTGACCCGGCGCCCGCGACCCATCCCAATCGCGCCGACGGCTCACATTCAATCTCATTCCAAGGACGGCAACAGAACATGACCAGCACAAACACACGTATCGAACGCGACTCCATGGGGGAGATGCAGGTGCCCGCCGACGCGCTGTACGGCGCGTCCACCATGCGCGCGGTCCTCAATTTCCCCATCAGCGACCTGCGTTTTCCTCGCCAATTCATACGCGCCCTCGGCCTCATCAAGTTGGCCTGCGCCCAGACCCACATGGACCTTGGCGCGCTGGATCCGACCATCGGCAACGCCATCGTTGAGGCAGCCCAGGAAGTCGCCGACGGCAAGCACGACGCGCATTTCGTGCTCGATATTTTCCAGACCGGGTCCGGCACTTCCACCAACACCAATGCAAACGAGGTCATCGCCAACCGGGCCTCGCAGATCCTGGGCGGCGATCTTGGTTCGCGCCTGGTTCATCCCAACGACAACGTCAACCTGGGGCAGTCGTCCAACGACGTGATCCCCACGGCAATCCACCTGGCGGCGCTGCTGGGCATGAAGGAGGACCTGGTCCCCGCGCTGGAAGAATTGCGGGACGCTCTCCAGGCCAAGTCCGACGAGTTCTGGCCCATCGTAAAGACCGGACGCACACACCTGCAAGACGCGACCCCCGTTCGACTGGGTCAGGAGTTTGCCGGATACGCAGGCCAGGCCGAGTACAGCATCGCCCGGGTGAAGCGCGCCGAGCAGGCCCTGGCCGAGGTTGCCCTGGGCGGCACCGCCGTCGGCACCGGGGTCAACACTCATCCGGAATCGTCGTCCCGCACCTGCGCCAGGCTGTCCCAGATGACCGGGGTGGACATTCGTGAGACGGGCAACCACTTCCAGGCTCAATCCGCGCTGGACGGGATAGTCGAGGCCAGCGGTCAGCTCAAGACCGTCGCCATCTCAATGCACAAGATTGCCAACGACATTCGCTTTCTCGGTTGCGGGCCCCGCGCTGGCCTGGGTGAAATCAACGTCCCCGAGGTTCAACCCGGCAGCAGCATAATGCCGGGCAAGGTCAACCCGGTGATTTCCGAATCTGTCATCCAGGTTTCGGCCCACGTTGTGGGCAACGACGCGGCCGTAGCATTGGCCGGCGCCGGCGGGTACTTTGAACTCAACACCATGATGCCTCTTGCGGCCTATAACCTGCTGCAATCGGTGTCGCTGCTGTCGGCATCGGCGCAGAATTTCGCGCGCCAGTGCGTGGTTGGAATCACCGCGACCGACACGGGGCCGGCCATGGTCGAAAAGGGTCTCATGTTGGGCACTGCCCTCGCGCCGTCCATCGGTTACGATGCCGCCGCCAGCATCGCCAAGAAGGCCGCCGATACGGGCCAGACCATTCGGGAGATAGCCCGATCCGAAACCTCGCTCAGCGAGGCGGAACTGGACGAACTGCTGAATCCCGAAGAGATGACCAAGCCCAGCCTGGAAGTCCGGGCCGGAGGCGGTTAACGACCGTCCAAGCGACCAAAACCGTGGTTGCTGACGGGTAACTGTTCAGAGTCACGGGGAAATTGTCATTGCGAGCGCAGCGCGGCAATCTCATCAGGGCAACGGACGCTGCTATAGGAGCGAGATTGCCGCGTCCGCCAGCGGCAGACTCGCAATGACAAACCCCTGAACTCTGAACAGTTACCTGACGGGCGCGCGGTTGACAAAATGTTGCGATTGGGTGTACTCTATCGGCACTGTATTCGTATATGAAAGTTGACGCTGTTGCCCCGATTTCTGACCTGCACCCTCTAATCTGAACTGCCTCTGATTCGGCTTGCCGCTTGCGGCGGGCCGAATCAGTGTGTCTCTGTCAGATGCGAGAGGGGCGGGTTCCTCTTCGTTAACGCATCCGTCCCGCACCCAGCCAGGAGTGACCATTTATGGTGCTAACCCGTAAACGCTCAGGCCGAAACGACCGCGGGTTGACCGCCCGCGATGTCAAAACCTACTCCGATTCAGGAATAGCCAACGCGCTTGATGTCCCCAACCTGATCCGTAGCCAGATCGAATCGTTCGACTGGTTCAAGACCAACGGCCTCGCCGAAACATTTCGCGATTGCTCGCCAATCGTAGCCGGCATCACCCGGAGATTTGCGCAGGGCGAGGGCTCTCGCCGCGCCGAGCGTTTTGAACTCTATTTCATGGACCATTGGTTTGACACGGAAGACGATTGCGAGATTTGCCGCATCGCCGGTGAGTGCAACGTTCACCCAACCCCCGAATCGTGCCGCGAACGGGAGATCACCTACTCCCGGCCGCTGTATGTCAAAGCCCAGTTGCGGGATCAGGAGACCGGCGAGATCACCGAGTCCGACATATTCTTCGGCGACGTGCCCATGATGACCCGCACCGGCACGTTCATCATCAATGGCGCCGAACGCGTTTTGGTCAGTCAATTGCAACGTGCGCCGGGCGTTTACTACGAACGGGAGTCGTCGCAGGACCCCGCCTGTCCTGAATGCGGCAAGCTGGAAAATTGGTACTACAAGGGCCGCATCTCCGCCAGTCGCGGCGCTCGCATCGAATTTTCCACATGGACCCATTACTACTCGCGTCGCAGGAATCTGCCCGAAACAATCACCGTCAGCGTCGACCGGCGTCGGCGAATGGCCGTGTCCACGTTCCTCCACGCGCTTGGCATCGTGAACCAGGAAGAGATGTGCGCTCTGTTCGCAGACATTGATTCCCACGATTGCCGCCCGTTCGTTGGTGGGGTGGAGCCCGCCGCCGACCGCGACTACAACCCCAGGGATGAAGAGTTGCGTTCCCTGTGGGACCGCGTGCATCCCGACCGCGAGTTCAACAAGGAGCAGGCCCACCGCATCGGATTGGCCCAGCGCAACCTTTACAAGTGGCTGCGCCCCGGCGAACCCGCCGTCCAGGTGGACGCCGCCTGCACCTTTGTGATGAACCATTTCTTCGACGGTCGTCGATTCGACCTTGGCGAAGTGGGCCGCATCAAGGTTGACCAGAGACTGGGCAGGTCCGAATCACAGATTCTGACGGAATCCCAGAAGAGCGTTCTGGAATTCGTGCGGAGCGCCCATGCCGACAGTGGCGAAGGTGTCACCTCCACGGAGATATTCGAAGCCTCCAACCGGGAACAGCGCATCCTGTCCGATCGGGACGTTGATGTGTTGATCACCTACGGTTACCTGTCCCGCCGGGCCGACCGGCGCATCGAGCCGGTAAACCTCTTCCCCGACGATAGCGTGGAGCCGGTAACGGTTTCGGTGCATTGCGCTGATGCCGCCAACGCCGGAACCCTTCTGTCGCTGGCCGATGAATCCACGGGCGATCCCGTCGGGGTCACCGTGCGCGGGCTGGTCACCGAAACCCTGGGCGGACCGGTCGCGGTGTCAACCCAGTTGATCGCCGCGGGTTCCGACTCCAACGACGCCATCACCTCCGGTGAACTGGCGCTGATGAAAAACCGTTTCCTGGCTGAGGGAAGCATCGTTGAACCCGGCCAATTGATCTACGCGGAACGGGTCAGCCAGGGCCCCATGCAATCATGGCACCTGACACCGGTGCGCGCCCGGGCGTCCCACATCGTCGGCGTGGTTTCGGAAGTGAACTCCGGCCCCAACGGCAACATGCACAAAGTGCGCTTCAACCTTCCCGGCATCCCCTTGCCCGAGCGTCGGGTGCTGGACCTGAACGACATCATCGATACCCTGCGGGGTCTCATCGAAAACCACGTCAGCAATGAAGACCCCCGGGACAACATCGACCACCTGGGCAACCGTCGCGTGCGCGTCGCCGGTGAACTCATGCGGGACCAGGTCCGGATCGGCCTGCTCCGCATGCACCGGATGTTCCAGGACCGGGTCGGCCGGCTGGAAAAACCCGAAGACGCCGTGCCGGCCAAGCTGGTCAACGTGCGGCCCGTCACCGGCGCGATCCGCGAATTCTTCGGCGGCGACAAGCTGTCCCAGTTCATGGATCAAACCAACCCCCTCGCCGAGTTGACGCACAAGCGCCGGCTCTCGGCCCTGGGACGCGGCGGCCTGACCCGCGAGCGGGCCGGTTTCGACGTTCGCGACGTCCATGCGTCCCACTACGGTCGCATCTGTCCCATCGAGACCCCGGAAGGCGCCAACATCGGCCTGCTCAGCAGCCTGGCCGCCTACGCGCGCATCGACCGGCTCGGGTTTATCGAAACCCCATACTGGCCGGTGATCAACCAACTGTGGCTGAACGATTGCCGGACTCCCGGGTTCCCGGGCTATTTCGACCCCATCGGCCATGTGGTATCCGCTGACGTCACCACCCGAAAGGGCGAAATGATCATTCCGGCGGGCGAGGCCATAACCCCCGACCATCTCCGGCGACTGTCCCGCCTGTCGGCTGATACCGTAATCGACGTGGTCCCGTTTGTGGATACCAGGCCCGAGAGCGTCCAGTATCTGACCGCCGACCTGGAAGAAAAGTTCAGCATCGCCCAGGCCAATTCAAACTTCGATGACCTGTACCAGTTCACCGATGACCTCGTTGAGGTCCGCGACGGCGACAACTACCGGTTGGCTTCACCGACCACTGTTGAGTATGCCGACGTTTCCCCGCTGCAGATCATGAGCGTCTCCGCGGCGTTGATTCCGTTCCTGGAACACGACGACGCGAACCGCGCTCTCATGGGCTGCAACATGCAGCGCCAGGCCGTGCCTCTGCTGCAACCCCAGGCCCCGCTGGTCGGCACCGGCATCGAGAGTCGGGTCGCCCGCGACAGCGGACAGGTTCTCCTCTCCAGGGTCGAAGGCTCGGTCGTTTCCGTGAACGGGCATGAGGTTGTGGTGGCGGACGACGCCGGGCAGATGCACTCGCACCGCCTGATCAAGTTCGCCCGAACCAACCAGGGCACCTGTTTGAACCAGCGCCCGGTGGTCCAGAAGGGCGACTACGTCAACGTGGGCTCGCCTCTGGCCGACAGTTCGTCCACCGACGGCGGCGAACTGGCCCTCGGCCAGAACGTGCTGGTGGCGTTCATGTCCTGGGAAGGCTACAACTACGAGGACGCCATCATCATCAGCGAGCGGCTGGTCAAGGACGACCAGTTCACCTCCGTACACATCGAAAAGTACGAGGTCGAAAGCCGCTCAACCAAGCTGGGCGATGAGGAAATCACCCGCGACATTCCGAACGTCGGCGAGGGCAACCTCCGCGACCTGGACGAACGGGGCATCATCCGCATCGGCGCGGACGTGGGACCCGGCGACATCCTGGTGGGCAAGGTCACCCCCAAGGGCGAAACCGAAATGACCGCCGAGGAGCGCCTGCTGCGTGCCATATTCGGCGAAAAATCCAAGGACGTTCGCGATACCTCGCTCCGCGTGCCCCACGGCCAGCGTGGCAAGGTCATCGGCGTAAAGACCCTGAGCCGCGAGAAGAAGAGCGACGACGAACCGGCGGACTCCCTGCCGCCGGACGTCAACGAAGCCATCCGGGTGTGGGTTGCCCAAACCCGCAAAATCTCCGTTGGAGACAAGATGGCCGGCCGCCACGGCAACAAGGGCGTCGTCTCCCGCATTTTGCCGGAAGAGGACATGCCCTTCCTCCCGGACGGCACTCCGGTTGACATAATTTTGAACCCGATCGGCGTGCCCTCGCGCATGAACCTGGGGCAGGTTCTCGAAAGCCACCTGGGATGGGCGGCCCGAAGTCTGAACTTCCAGGCGCTCACGCCGGTGTTCGAAGGGGCGGACGACAACAACATCGAGGACTCGCTGGCCCGCTGGTGGTTCAGCCAGCAGGCCCACGTCGAGTCGGGCAACGGTCCGGTCAATGGCGACACGGACCAGGAAACAGTGTACGAGTGGCTCCGGGCCAAAGGATACGATCCCGTCGAGCTGTTTGATGAAACCCAACAAGGCAAGGCACGGGAAGCCTGCCTCCGCCTGTGGTTGCACGACGTCGCCGGTGAAAATCCCGCCGATATGTCTCTCGGCGAAATGCACCAGTTGGCTCTGGATGTACACCGGGACAAGCTCATATCGCCGCCCACTTTCGCCAAGTTCCGCCTGAACGATGGCCGGTCCGGCGAACCCTTCGATCAGCCGGTGGCCGTGGGCAGCATCTATATGCTCAAGCTGATCCATCTGGTCGAAGACAAGATCCACGCCAGGTCGACCGGACCCTATTCCATGATCACGCAGCAGCCCCTGGGCGGCAAAGCCCAGTTTGGCGGCCAGCGGTTCGGTGAAATGGAAGTCTGGGCCCTGGAAGCCTATTCGGCGGCCCACAACCTTCAGGAGATTCTCACCATCAAATCCGACGACGTAACCGGTCGGGTCAATACCTATGAATCAATCGTGAAGGGCAACCCAATCAGTCAGCCCGGCATCCCCGAATCCTTCAACGTGCTGCTCAAGGAATTGCAAAGCCTTGGACTCAACGTGCGCCTGGAGGAAGAGGAAGAACAGGATGACGCAAGCCTGGGACTGCCCGGCGAGGACGACTATCTCTTTGCCTCGGAGGTGAATTAAAACATGGTCAGAATGCTCGACAGTCGCGAAGCCACTACCTCCTCCGACTTCAACGCCATTCGCATCTCCATCGCCTCCCCGGAACAGATTCGGGGCTGGTCGTCCGGAGAAGTGCAGAAGGGCGAAACCATCAACTACCGCACGCAGCGCCCCGAGAAGGACGGCCTGTTCTGCGAGAAGATCTTCGGCCCCACCAAGGACTGGGAATGCCAGTGCGGCAAATACAAGCGCCAGAAGTACAAGGGCGTGGTATGCGACCGTTGTGGAGTTGAGGTGACGCGGTCCAACGTCAGGCGGCAGCGCCTGGGCCACATCGCCCTGGCCGCCCCGGTCGCCAACATCTGGTTCGTGAAAAACACCCCCAGCGTCATGAGCCTTACGCTGGACCTGAAACTCTCCGACCTGACCCGCGTTCTCTACTATTCGGCCTACGTCATCAATCAGGTTGACGTTGACCTGATGCGCGAGCAGTTCGAGCGTCACGAAACGGAAGTTGAGGATATCCGCACCGGCGCCATCGTCACCGCCGACGAAGCGCTGCAGAACCTGGCCAACCGGATCGCCGAGTGGGATCTCGACAGCCGCCGGGTGGAAGCATCCGCTGCGATCGGCGCCCTGCCCGACCGGCTGAGCGATTCGGTCGGTTTCGCCCGGGCCGCCCTGGCGCGACTTACCTCCGCCGACGCGGGAAGCGACGAGGATTTTTCCGCCGCTCTGCTGTCCGTTCAGGAGTTGGCCGACATCAGCGTGGAAGCGCATGCCGCCATCATGCTGGCCGGTCGGAATTCGTTGAGCGAGGCAGACCTCGAATCCCCGGAGCAGTTGTCCGTCCTGGCCGTTGATGGCGACCCGATCGCCGCCGCGATCTCCCGGATATACCACGGTTCCACCTCCATGTCCGACAACCTGGAGCGATTGAACGCCAACGCAACCGCCGTCATTGCCGCCTTCTCCGCGTGGCAGAATGATCCCACCGAGGAAAATCAGGACGATGTCGCCGACGCCGCCGACCGGTTGCTGTCTGACATCACCGTGGTGGATGAAAATGTCCTCCTGCCGATCCTCAACGATCTGCGCGGCGTTTTCACCGCCAACTCCCCCGAGCAGCGCGTAGACATTCGCGGTTCCATGTCGGCCGACCTCACCGTGATCCGCGCCGCGTTGGAGCGCGTGGAAGAAGAAGTGCGGACCTGGAACAATCGGCGCAGCGAAGACAACCCCGAGGGCCGCGGCTGGAACGTCCCCGCGTTCTCGGCGTTGCTGGAACGCCTGCAGCCCGACAGCGACGACATCAAGGCCATCGGCAGGCTGGACGACCGTATCGAAGGCATCACCGATGCCAGCGATCAGGATGATCGTCAGAAGGAAATAACCGTTTGGCGGGAGGAGTTGCCCAAGCTTCAGGACCTTATCGGCAATATCGACAGCTACCTGCTGCGCGCTCTGACGGAACGCCGTCGCGAAGCCGTCGATCTCATCCAGGCTATGCGGTGGCTCCGTTGGGACCCGGCCCAGCGTCTCCGTACCTCCGACGTGGACTGGCTGTGGGATGACCTGAAACTGCCGGCGTGGGCTCGCGAAAACGACGAACTGCCCGACGAGTTTTACATTGCCCGCAGCGGATCGGCCGGCCTGCGGCTGACCATCCTTTCGACCAGCCGTTATGACCGCCTGCGTCCGTTCTGGGGCGACTCGTTCGACGCCGACATGGGCGCCGAGCCCGTGCTTGAATTCCTCAAGCTTATGGACACCGACCTCGACCAGGAACGGTACTACACCGAACTGGAAATGCGGGCGACCTCCTCGCAGATCCGCACCAAGGCCGGCAAACGCATGCGCCTGCTAGAAACGTTCCGCCGCAGCGAGAACCGCATGCAGGACATGATCATGACCGTCCTGCCCGTGCTGCCGCCCGAACTGCGACCCATGGTCCAGTTGGACGGCGGACGGTTCGCAACCAGCGACCTCAACGACCTCTACCGGCGCGTGCTTTCCCGGAACCACCGGCTCAAGCGCTTCGCCAGCATGCGCGCTCCCGGTCTGATGATCCGCAACGAAAAGCGCATGCTCCAGGAAGCCGTCGACTCCCTGATCGACAATGGTCGACAGGGCAAGGCGGTCAAGGGCAAGCGCGACCACGCCCTCAAATCCCTGAGCGACCTGCTCAAGGGCAAGCAGGGCAGGTTCCGCCAGAACCTGCTGGGCAAGCGCGTGGACTACTCGGGCCGTTCGGTGATCGTAGTCGGTCCCGAGCTGAAGATGGACGAATGCGGCCTGCCCAAGCGGATGGCCCTGGAACTGTTCAAGCCTTTCGTGATGCACCGCCTGGTGCTGAACGCCCTGGCCCCCAACATCAAGGCCGCCAAGCGCATGGTCGAACGCTCATCGCCCGAGGTGTGGCACATTCTTGAGGACGTGATCAAGGACCGCCCGGTGATGCTCAACCGCGCGCCGACGCTGCACCGTCTCGGTATCCAGGCGTTCAAGCCGGTGCTGATCGAAGGCAGCGCGATCCAGCTCCACCCGCTGGTCTGTTCCGCGTTCAACGCCGACTTCGACGGCGACCAGATGGCCGTTCACGTTCCCCTGTCCGCCATGGCCGTCAACGAAACCGGCTCGGTGATGCTCAGCATCAACAATATGCTGTCGCCGGCCTCCGGCGAACCGTTGGTCGCGCCCACGCTCGACATGGTCATGGGGTGTTACTACCTGACCGAACTGGTCCCCGACGCCCACGGCGCCGGCGGCGTGTTCTACGACATCCACGAAGCGCGGATTGCCTACTCTGACGGTCAGATCGACCTCCGCGCGCCGATTATGGTTCTGCAAGTGCCCGGCGCCGAAGGGAAGATCGAGACCACGATGGGCCGCCTCATTTTCAACGAGGCCATCCCCGAACCGTTCGAATATCAGAACGTGCTGATGAATCGCGGCGCGATCAAGGACCTGACCTCCGAACTCCATCGGAGCCTGTCCAACGACGAGACCGCCCGTGTCCTCGACCGCATCAAGGAGATCGGTTTCTACTACGCTACCAAGTCGGGAATCACGATTGCGATCAACGACATCCAGGTGTCCGAACGCAAGAACGACATCCTCGAAGACGCCACTCAAAAAGTCGCCGAACACGAGGACAACTTCATGATGGGCATGATGACCCAGGAGGAGAAGTACGAAAGGGTCATCGAGACCTGGACCCAGGCTTCGGACGACATGCAGAACGTGGTGCAGGACGAACTCCGCAACTACGGCGGGGTCGGCGTTATGGCCGAATCAGGCACCAAGGGCAATATCTCGCAGATCAAGCAGATGGCCGGTATGCGCGGCCTGATGAGCGACCCTGAAGGTCGGATCATCGAGCGCCCCGTGAAGTCCAGCTTCCGCGAGGGTCTGACCGCCCTGGAATACTTCATCTCCACCCACGGCGCGCGCAAGGGCTTGACCGACACCGCGCTGCGAACCGCGGACAGCGGGTATCTGACGCGACGTCTAGTGGACGTATCCCAGGAGGTGATCGTCCGGGACAACGACTGCGAATTCGCAGAACCCTACTACGTCCAGGTGCGGCCCAACGACTTTGACCTGAGCACGCTGCCCGAGCGTATCGTCGGCCGCATTGCCGGCGACGTGATTGCGAACCCCAGGAGCGGCGAGATAATCATCGACCGGAACGAAATGATCGATGAACAAATTGCCGTCCAAATCAGGGATGCGGGCGTTGACCGCGTACCGGTCCGCTCTCCGTTGACCTGTCAGACCCCGCGCGGCATTTGCCAGATGTGCTATGGCCGGCTGCCCGCCACCGGCGAACTGGTCGAAATCGGCCAGGCCGTGGGTGTCATCGCCGCGCAGAGCATTGGCGAGCCCGGCACACAGCTCACCATGCGTACCTTCCACACGGGCGGTATCGCCGGGTCGGACATCACCACCGGTTTGCCCAGGGTGCAGGAACTGTTCGAGGTTCGGCCGCCCAAGGGCGCCGGAATCCTCACCCACATCGACGGCATCGTCTCAATCGACGAGGATGCCAACGGGTCGCGCCGTATCCGCGTAACCTACGACGACGAAGAGCGGCACGACTATATCCTGCCCGAAGGCGCCATCCGCCTCGTGCAGCCCGGCGAACCCATCGCCGAGGGCAACCTGCTGGCCGTGGTGGTGGACTCCCAGCCCGCTGTCGGCAACGGCGATGGTTCCGAACTCGCCTTGACCGGAGCCAACATCGTCCAGGAAATCCGCTCCGAATATCAGGGTGAGGCCGAGGTGACCGGCGATGGGGTGACGGTCGTGTGGCGCGAGGAAGAATCGCGATCCTACGACATCAACTCCCAGATGACCCTCAAGGTCACCGACGGACAGCAGGTACTGGCCGGCGACGCGCTGGTCGATGGCCCGTTGGACCTCCGGGAACTGCTGGACATCCGGGGACTGGAAGGTCTCCAGCACTATATGGTCGATGAGGTCCAGGAAGTGTACCGCTCCCAGGGCGTGAGCATTCACGACAAGCACATCGAGGTAATCCTGCGCCAGATGCTGCGCCGGGTCCAGGTGGAAACGGCCGGCGACACCGAGTTCATCCCCGGCGACGTGGTCGACAAGTTCCGGTTCCAGGACCAGAACGGCCGCGTCCTCGCCGAGGGCGGTGAACCCGCCACCGCCAAGACGCTGCTGCTGGGCGTGTCCAAGGCGGCGCTGACCACCGACAGCTTCCTGTCCAAGGCATCATTCCAGGAGACCACCAAGGTGCTGACCATGGCCGCGGTCGCCAGCGATCGCGACTGGCTGCGCGGTCTCAAGGAAAACGTCATCATCGGCCGCTTGATTCCGGCCCGACTGGAATCCCTCCTGGTTGCCGAGCAGAGCCTGGCGCTCCGCGAAACCTTCGAGGAATATGAGGATGACGTCCTGTCGCCCGCCTGGCTTTCCGGCGACGGCGAATTCCAGGAAGGGATGGACGCGATGCAACGCGCCGCCCTGGATATGCCTCAGGACGTTATCGACGAAGAGCTTATCTCCGGTCCGTCCGGCCCGGTTCTCGGGTCAAGCGCCGGTTTCGGCGATACCGCCGGTTATCAGGTGAGGACAGCCGAGGAAGAAGACGAACTCGTCAGGCGCGCCCAGTCTCTTACCGAGTCCGATTCGGAAGTCGACCGCGAGGTGGAATCCTCTGCTTCGCGAATCTTCTCGCCGTTCGACGAGGAAGGCGAAGACATCCCTGCGCTGTAGGATTCAGGGACAGGCACACCATAGTAGGGGCGAATCAACATTCGCCCCTACCTTTAACTGAGCGCCACGCGTATCTGGGCGCCATACGAACCGGATGCCCAGGGAGGAACTACCCATGGAACTGACGGTCAACCTGGCTCCCGGACGCCCGGATGGTCTCAAATTGTCCAACCCGGTGATGATCGCCTCCGGCACCTTCGGTTACGACGGATATGGCCGTGGCCTGTCACCGGATGCGCCTCTGGACTCCCTGGGAGCCGTGTTGCCCAAGACATTCACCCGTCGGCCTCGTGAGGGCAACCCGGAACCCCGCTGGTTTCCCTCATCCTTCCGTGAGGCGCTGGCCACGGGGGAAACCACCTGGCTGAACTCCATTGGCCTCACCAACCCCGGCATAGAATCGGCCATGTCGGACCTGGCCCCGCAATGGGCGTTGATGGATGCCAACATCGTCATCAGCATGGCCGCCGAAAGCCCCGAGCAATGGGAGGAGATGGCGTCATTCACCCGCGACGTGCCGGGATTCGCCGCTATCGAGTTGAACCTCAGTTGTCCCAACGTGGACGACGGCGCGATGTTCAGCCATCACCCGCGCCTCACCGAGGCCGCCGTGTCCGGCGTTCGATCCCAAACCGATTTGCCCGTCTGGGCGAAGCTGTCACCCAACGTGCCCGACATCACCGAAATCGCGCACGCGGCGGTCGGCGCCGGCGCGGATGCGCTGACCATATCCAACACGGTTCCGGCGTTGCACATCGACGTGGAAACCGGAAAGGCCGTGTTGGGAACCGGCTACGGCGGGCTGTCGGGCCATGCCCTGCGGCCGGTAGCCATGGCGTTGGTGCATCGCGCATCTCAGGCCGTTGACGTCCCCATCATTGGGGTCGGTGGCGTGATGAACGGTCGCCACGCCGCCGAATACCTGATGGCCGGCGCATCGGCGGTGCAGGTGGGCAGCGCCAACCTTACGGACCTGAATGCACCGTTCCGGGTTCTGTCCGAACTGGAAGCGCTACTGGCCGAGTGGGAAGTGTCCACCGTGTCCGAAATTATCGGCAGCGCGGAGTTCCCCTGATCCGCGAAAAGCTCCCGGTCGAAGAAAACCTGCCTACCAGGCGCTCCGCAGCACGTCCTCCAGTTCTTCGGCTCCGCTGACGGGCCTCACGTTGCGGTGCAATCCGAAATCGGTCAACGCGTCCTCGGCGATGGTCCTGATACCCTCCGCAGGAACACCCACGTCGCGCAGCGAACTGGGCATCCCGATAGCCTCGAAGAACCCGGCCACGGCATCTGCCGACGCGTCAGCCGCCTCTGAGTCGTCGGCGCCGGGTTCGCGCACCCCCAGGGCGTCCGCCAGCCGCGCCTGACCGGCAACGTTGTAATCGCGGTTGAACCGCATCCCCGGAGCGGTGGTGATCGAATAGGCCGCGCCATGGCTGCAGTCCTGGTACCTGGTATCCAGGCTGTGGGCCAGCGCGCTGACGACGCCCAATGCCGCGCCGCTGGCTCCGGTGTCTGTGGCGCGGTTGTACACGTAGGATGCCACGCACAGGTTGACCCTTGGCGCGCCGTCGGACGGGTTCTTGCGCACCACAGGCAGGTTCTCGACGAGCAACCCGAGGGCGGCCAGCAGGTCGGCAGTCGCCATGGCGTTGATCTCCGGAGCCTGGAGCGCGCTCACCACTCCGCTGAACAAAGAGCCGGATGCGCTGACGCACAACTTGCCGGGGGCAGTCAGCAGCGCGTCCGTGTCCCAGAACACCGCCGACGGGCGAGTCTTGGGGTCGAACATCTCCAGGCGATGCCCCGATTCCGCGTCGATTACCGCCGTGCCCGCGCGGGTTGCCGCCGTGGTCGGTGTGGTCATCACCAGAATGTTCGGAATTTTCGGTTGCATCAGCCTGGGGCTGATGGGCCGCTGACCGGTCGGATACCTGGTCGCGTGGTCGTTCAGAGCGCCGCCCTCCGCCAGCATGATTATCATGGCCCTGGCCGTTACCACGGCGCTCCCGCCACCCACGGCGATGATCAGATCGGCCTCGGCGTCCCGCGCCACTCGGACACCTTCCATCACCGTGGGCGCCGGTGAACCGGTCTGGACACCGTTAAACACGCCCACAGGCTCCTGCCCCAGCGCATCAGTTACCCTGTCCAGCAGGTCGGTGCGCGTAGCCACGGAACCACCGCACACTACAAACGGGCGTTGGGCGCGGGTCCGGTCCACCTCGGCGCGCAGGTTGGATAGCGCGTCGTTTCCGGCATGCACCCGGACCGGATACGCTACGTGTCGAAAGGGTTTGACCGAGGTCGTCGTCATACACTGCACCTTTTTTGGAAATTCGCAAACTTTCTCGCAAACCAGTGTACTACCGGCGTGAGCAATTAACCACCGAGCGCCGTCATTGAAAGTCCAGAGGCCATGCACGGGGGCTGTGCTAAAATCGACTCTGCATCCGCGTTTGAACTCGTGAGTCCATGTCCACCCGATCCCTCGAAAACCGACTCGCCCGCCACCGGTCCCAGGCGTTGCGCCTTCTCGATGCGGCACAAACCGCGATGAGTCGGGGCCAGTGGAACCAGTCCGAAGAATTGCTGTGGGGGAGTCTGGTGTCCGCTGCCCGTGGTGTCGCCACCTGGCACGGCCAGGAGTCGGCGACGGACGACGAATTGAAACAGTTCCTGCGCCGGTTGGGCGAGGAAGAGCGAGACCGCTATGTGCGGGACGCATTCGATCATCTGTCGGCCCTGTCGGACGCCGCGGAACGTGTCCGTGAAAGGCGTAGCCGCGTTGATTATCTGTTTCTGGCCATGGACGACCTGAGCGAATCCATCGAACGCCTGGTTTCTCGCATTCCGGGCGGCGATTCGATGGTTGCGGATGCCGATTCCGACGACGGTTCGACCGGTTTGGGCGCGTAAAACGTCATGTCTTCGCAACGGTTGCAAATCGTGCCGCGCAGCAACCCGGCCCGCGAATCCTCAGTGGACATCGGAAACAGCGTTGAGTTGGGCACGGTCGCCATCCAAACCCAGGGTTGCAAGTTGAACCAGGCCGACAGCATCAGTCTGGCCAGGCAGTTTGAACAGTCGGGGTACCGCCTGGTGGATGGCGCCGCCGATGCGGACATCATCGTCGTCAACACATGCACCGTGACCGCCACTGCGGATTCCAAGGCCCGCCACGCTCTGCGTTCTGCCCGTCGGGCCAACCCGGAGGCTGTGGTGGTGGCCGCCGGTTGCTACCCGGAACGTGCCGCCGCTGAGTTGCGCCGTATGCCGGAAGTGTCCCTGGTGGTGGGTAACCGGGAAAAGCCGCGTTTGGCCGAAATGGCAATAGCCGAGTTGGGTCAGCGCTCCGGCGGCAAGCCAACCGGACACGACGGGAAAGCCGTCAGCAGCCAGGGGGGAATCCTCCGGCGCAGTCGGGCGATGGTGAAGATTCAGGAAGGTTGCGACCAGGTTTGCGCCTATTGCATCGTTCCCAAAGTTCGTGGTCGTGAACGCAGCGTACCGGCGGACGCGTTGATTCACTCCATCAACCAGCATGTCGCCAACGGATATAAAGAGGTGACGTTGACCGGCACGCAGTTGGGCACCTACGGTTTCGACCTCCAGGAGGTGTCCCTGACATCGCTGATAGCCAGGGTCCTCTCGGAGACTGACCTGCCGCGTCTGCGTGTCTCTTCGTTGCAGGCGCATGAAATCACGCCGGAATTGCTGGCGCTGTGGGCTGACCCGCGTCTCTGCCCTCATTTCCACGTCCCACTGCAAAGCGGGTGCGATGCCACGCTCAGGACTATGCGCCGGCGATACGACACGGCTACATTCCGGAGCGCGGTCAAATTGATTCGCCAACGTGTGCCCGACGCCGGGGTCACCACCGACGTCATCGTTGGATTTCCAGGAGAAGACGAGGCCGCTTTCGAGGCCAGCCTGGCTTTCGCCGGCGAGATCGGATTCTCAGATATGCACGTGTTCCCCTACTCTCAGCGACCCGGAACTACGGCTCACTATCTGCCCGGACAGGTGTCCGCTAAAGAGAAGCGCCGGCGAGTGTCGGCCATGATGTCAATTGGAGCGGATGGTTTCGATGCCCACCGCCGGGTACTGGTGGGTCAGTCGCGGCCGGTGCTGTGGGAAACTGCGCGGGTCGTCAATGACGCCGGAAAGATGCGCTGGAGCGGGCTTACGGACAACTATGTCCGGGTCGTGGCGAACACGACGGAGGATCTGGGCAACAGGATCACTCGGGCGCGGCTGTTGTCCCTGGATGGGAAATCAATGGTTGCCGCGGTGGAAAGTTAGAACTTCACCGGGCGCAAATAAGCCATGTCCTGGCTCCGCTCCAGGTACCCTGCACGGGTCTCGTTGCCGTGCGCGAATACGAGCAGCCATCCCCGCTGCTCCGCTTCGGCCAGTATTTCCTGCTTCTGCTCCATCGTTCGCTCGGGTTCGTAGTCGAATGACGAGAGCACCGTGGGCCACAGGTGATGCGGGGTGGGCACCAGGTCGGCCAGGTACACGATGCGTTCGCCGCCATGGCTGAAGACCACGATCTGGTGTCCCTTGGAGTGGCCGTCGGTGACCACCAGATTCAATCCCGGGAACAACTCGACGTCGCCGTCAAGCAATTCCAACTGCCCGCGCTCTGCGATGGGCAGGAAGTCGTCGGAACGGAAAACATCGGCCTGGCGAACGGACGGTTCCTGCGCGTCCTCCCAGGCGGTTCTCTGAACGTAGTATGTCGCTTTGGGGAACGAGGGAACCATGTCCCCCGTGCGATCCATGCGCGTTGCGCCGCCGGCGTGCGCAAAGTGAAGGTGGGTCAGAACTACGGCGTCAATGTCCCGGGGACCCAAACCCATGCCTTTCAGACTGCGCATGAGTCGGCTGGGCACCAGCCCGTACATGTCCTTGTCCCGAAGATTGTCCTTTGGCCCGACTCCCACATCCACCAGGATGTTTCGTCCGTTGCAGTGGAGCAGCATGCAGTTCAGGCCCATGGTCAACCGATTTTTGCGATCGGTTGACACGTCGTTCTCCCAGATCATCTTCGGAATGCGACCGTACATCGCGCCCCCGTCGACTTTTACCACTCCGTCGCTGATCACCGTTGCGTGGGTAGCCAGCATCTCAGAATACCCCCTTAGCCGATTCGCAGTTTTTTTGATATGTAACCACTATCCACCGCAACCACCCTCTTTGTATTATTCATGCCTGGCGATCAAAGCCGCCGCCGGATATTCCCGGTGTGAATAATGATGGATGCCGTCTATTGCCATTGGCTTGTTCAGAATCGGCACACGTTAACTTTACAGGGTGCCGTACTTTGGTCGTCAAGGTAAAAATTGACCCAATTTCGTCCGTTTACTAAAAAATAACTAGAAATTGCCATCGAGGTCGATGGCGCATCACCCGTCGCGTTTGAGTCGCTATAACCATCGAATTCGGATTATAATCCACCAGAAACCGTTGTTTGACCATTTGTAAATGAACGAAACCGTATCACGCCAATCCAAGGGCAAACCCGGCGTGCGCCGACGGTTGTACTTGTTGCTGGAACCTTCAGCCGAGCAACCGCGTCAGATCCTGCGGTCCGGGCGGATCAACCCGGCATTCGTCGTTGAGTTTGCTCTCGTCCTGGTGATACTGGCCAATTCGGCATCCTTGATCCTGTGGACGGTTCCCCGGTATGCCGATGAATTCGCGACGCTGTTTCACACCATCGAGTATTGCACCGTAGCCATATTTCTCGCGGAATATGCTCTCCGTTTCTGGACGGCGTGCGAGGCCCCGCACGATCCCGGAACGTCGGACTGGAGCCTGCGCTGGCGGTATCTGTATTCCGTCAACGCTCTGGTCGATGCTGCGGCTTTGGCTCCATCGGCCGCAGCCGTGGTCGTCCTGCTGACCAACGGCGCCGGTCCCAGCCTGTCGTTCCTGCTCACCGTGCGATTGCTCACCCGCACCGCAAAACTGGCGCGTTACTTTCCCGCCGCCCGTCGGTTGGCCGAGGCAGTTCGGCACAAAAGCAGCCAGTTGATCACAACGGTGGCCGGCCTGATGGTGGCATTGGTGATCGCCGCGGCGTTGATGTACTTCGCGGAAACCCGGGCACAGCCCGAGGTCTTTTCCAGCATCCCGGCGGCAATGTGGTGGAGCGTCGTCACCCTCACCACGGTCGGCTATGGAGATACGGTGCCGGTTACGACTCCGGGCCGGGCTTTGGCGGCGGTAATCGCCATTCTGGGTATCGGACTTTTCGCGCTGCCGGCCGGGATACTCAGCGCCGGCCTATTGGAGGCCGATGCTGTCGATGAACGGAGTCGCCGCCGGGCAATGGAGGACGTATCGGACGGTGTTTGTCCGCTTTGCGGTCAACCTCTTGAAGATGTTCAGGATGAAGATGCTCAGGAAGACCTGCGGCGAAGTTAGCGCTAGACGGCAGCCAGTTTCTCGGAAGCTGCGGTCAGTCGTTTGATCACCCGTTCGTGTCCCATTACTTCCATCATCTCGAACAGCGGCGGCGTGGCGGTGCGGCCGGTGATTGCGCTGCGCAGCGCTCCGAAGAACTGGCGACCCGATAGCTCGAGTTCCTTTCCGGTGGCTCGCAGCAACGCCTCCAGGTGCTCATGCTGGAAGTCCTGCCCTGGGACGGCGGACAGATCCGCGGTGGCCCGCCGGAGCGCGCTCAAAGTTCCTTCCGCATCCATGCCTCGCTGCACGATGCTCTCTGGGTCAAGTTCCAGCTCATCTTCGAAGAAGTAGGACAACATTTCGGGCGCGTCGGCCAGCGTCTTCAAGCGCTCCTGAACCAACGGCACGATTCGCAGCAGATACGCCTGATCCACTGGCAGCAATTCGTCAGCGTAATCCTCTTCGAGGAACGGCAGGATGCGGTCGGCCAGTTCCGAGGTGTCCAATTGGCGGATGTAAACGCCGTTCATCCATTGCAGCTTTTCCAGGTCGAATATCGCCGCCGGCTTGCCCACCCGTTCCAGCCCGAAATTGTCGCGGATCGTCTCCAGCCCCATCACATCGGTTTCGCCGTCCAGCGACCAGCCCAATAGCGCCATGAAGTTGATCAGCGCTTCCGGCAGGAACCCGTCGTCGCGGTATTCCATCAGCGACGTTGCGCCGTGTCGTTTCGACAACTTGGCCCGGTCCGACCCCAGGATCATCGGCAAATGACCGAACTGTGGCATCGGTAGTTCCAGGGCGCGGAACAACTGGACGTGTCGCGGCGTGCTGGGCAGCCATTCCTCGGCCCGCAGCACGTGACTGATCTCCATGGCGTGGTCATCCACCACCACCGCCATGTGATAGGTTGGAAATCCGTCGGTTTTCACCAGCACGAAGTCGTCGGTCAATTCGTTCTGCCACTCCACGTGGCCCCGAATGGCGTCTTCCACCGATGTCATGCCCGACTGCGGCATGGCGAACCGGATTACTGACGGCAGTCCGGCGGTCTCGTTGGCCTCGCGCTCTTCGGCGGAGAGGTGGCGACAATGACTGTCATACCCCTGCCTTTGCTTGTTCCGGGCCTGCTCCTTGCGAAGTTCCGAAACCCGCTCGGGAGTGCAATAGCAGCGGTACGCGTTCCCCGACGCCAGCAGCTTCTCCGCCGCTGCGTTGTATCGGGCCAACCGCTCCGACTGGAAATACGGGCCGTAGGGGCCGCCCACGCGCGGGCCCTCGTCCCAATCGATGCCCAGCCAAACCAGACCGTCCAGGATGTGTTCGACCGCACCTTCGGTGATACGGCCCTGGTCGGTGTCCTCCACGCGCACCACGAACTGTCCACCGTGCCGGCGAGCAAACAGCCAGTTGAACATGGCGGTGCGGATGTTCCCGATATGGGGATTCCCGGTGGGGCTGGGGGCGTAACGAACTCGGACGGCTGTGTCCATCGGAGCTACCTCCTGGAGCCGCATTGCCGGCCGTTGGCGGCGATGCCCGGCAAGCGGCGTTTCAATTTGTCTCCGGCTGATTCCAACGTGGCATCATGCCTGCTGACGGTTGATGCGCGCCCAGCTATCCCTCAGCGTGGTCGTGCGGTTGAACACCGGGGCGCCGGGCCGCGAGTCGAGATCGGCGCAGAAATACCCGAGCCGTTCGAACTGGTACCGCTCCCCTTGTTTGGCGTCTGCCAGCGCCGGCTCTGCCATCGCCGTGGTAACTTCCAACGAGTCGGCGTTGATCAGATCCACGAAATCATCGCCCGATCCGGACGCGGTCCCCGCGGGGTCGGGATCGGTGAAAAGATTGTCGTAGAGACGTACTTCCAACGGAAGAGCATGGACAGCCGACACCCAATGGATGGTTCCCTGCACGCGGCGGCCATCGGGCGCGTTGCCGCCCCGGCTATCGGGATCGTAAGTGCAATGCACTTCGGTCACGTTGCCATCCGCGTCCTTCACCACGTCCGTGCAGGTAATCAGGCAGGCGTAGCGCAGACGCACTTCCCGACCCGGCGCCAGGCGGTAGAACCGGCGGGGCGGGTTTTCCATGAAATCATCGCGTTCGATATAAACCTCACGGCCAAAGGGCACGCTGCGGGAACCCATGGATTCGTCCTCGGGATTGTTGATCGCCTGGAACTCCTCGGTGTCGCCCTCGGGATAGTTGGTGATAACCACCTTCAGCGGGTTGAGGACCGCCATGCGACGAGGCGCGCGACGGTTCAGGTCCTCGCGCAGGCAGTGCTCCAGCAGCGCCAGTTCGGTGACGGTATTGCGACGCGCGACGCCCACCCGCTCGCACATGTCTCTGATCGACTCCGGCGTGAACCCCCGCCGCCGCAGCGCGCTGATGGTGGGCATCCGGGGATCGTCCCACCCGGCAACATGTTCGTCCTCCACCAGCCGGCGGAGCATCCGCTTGCTCATCACGGTGTGCGTCAGGTTCAGCCGCGCGAACTCGATCTGGCGGCTGCGATAAACGCCCAACACATCCTGGCACCAGTCGTAAAGAGGCCGGTGGTCCTCGAACTCCAGCGTGCAGAGCGAGTGCGTGATCCCCTCGATGGAATCGGACAACGAGTGGGCGTAGTCGTACATGGGATAGATGCACCATTCGTCGCCGGTGCGGTGATGCTCGGCGTGGCGTATGCGATACAGGACCGGGTCGCGCATGTTCACGTTGGGAGATGCCATGTCGATCTTGGCCCGCAGCACGTAGGCGCCGTCTTCAAACTCGCCGGCGCGCATACGCCGGAACAGGTCCAGGCTCTCCTCCGTGGCGCGGTTGCGGTCGGGGCTCTCCCTGCCCGGCTCGGTCAGAGTGCCCCGGTATTCGCGCATCTTGTCGGCGTCCAGGCTGTCCACGTAGGCGTTGCCGTCTAGGACCAACTGCTCCGCGTACTGGTACAGTTGCTCAAAGTAGTCGGATGCGTAGAAAAGGAAATCGCCCCAGTCGAACCCCAGCCACTTGACGTCCTCCAGGATGGATTCGACGTACTCAATGTCCTCGCGGGTCGGGTTGGTGTCGTCGAACCGCATGTGGCAGCGGGCGCCCGGAAACTGCTCACCCACGCCGAAATTCAGGCAGATCGACTTGGCGTGGCCGATATGCAGGTATCCGTTGGGCTCCGGAGGGAACCGCGTCACCACCCGCCCGTCGTAGGCGCCGGCCGCCTGATCCTCGGTGATGATGGTGCGGATAAAATCGCTGGGTGCGTCGGTGGTTGCCGTGATCGGATTATCACTCATTGTCGTATCGCCTGACTCTGCTCCGTCCCTGGAATACGTGGCCACAATCAATGATTATAGCGCACGCCCGGAACTGATGGTTTCCATAACCTGCGCCAACTCCGGCGGCAACGGGGCGTGGTGTTCCATCCAGTCCCCAGAGTGGGGATGATGAAACCCCAGCGTGGCGGCGTGCAAAAACTGGCGGTCCAGCAGGCTGCTCGCTTTCCCATACACGTCGTCGCCAAAAATTGGATAGCCCAGATACGCCAGATGCACTCGTATCTGGTGAGTGCGTCCCGTTTCCAGTCGAACCGCCAGCAGCGTGTGGCCCGGCAATTCGTCCCTGGTTTCGTAGTGGGTGCGCGCCTCACGACCGCCGGCATCGACTGCCATCCGCTGGCGATGGCGCGGGTCGCGCGCGATTGGCGCGTCGATGGTTCCAGATTCGGGCGTAACCAGGCCGACGGCGACCGCCGCGTATTCCTTGTGCGTCGTGCGGTTTCGCATCTGGTCGGTCAGGTGTTGGTGCGAACGCTGATCCTTGGCGACCACCAGCAGCCCGGAGGTGTCCAGATCCAACCGGTGGACGATGCCCGGCCGCAGTTCTCCGCCGATGCCGCGTATGTCGGGACAATGGGCCAACAGCGCGTTGACCAGCGTGCCATCGGGATGCCCGGGTCCGGGATGCACCGGCAGGCCGGCGGGCTTGTCCACGACGATCACGTACTCGTCCTCATACACCGCAGACAATGGGATATCCTGGGGTATCAAATCATGGACCGAGCGCGCCGGTGGCGGACTGACCACGATGGCGTCGTGTGCCCGCAGACGCTGCGACGGTCGCGCCGGGCTGCCGTTGACCGTCACGTTACCTTCCAATGCCAGGGCTTGCAGCCGGCTGCGAGAAAGTCCCGCCTCCGCCAGAATCGGCTGCCCGGCAAGCCACGCGTCCAGGCGGGCCGGTTGCGGATTTTCGCCAACGGTGAAGTCAAACTGCGGGATGGCTTGTGTGGTTCCGGTGGTCAACGCGGCTTCTCCTCAATTGTGAGGATTCGTTCGCGCACGCCGCAATCCGCGCAGCGCGCCCCGTTGGGCAGGGCGATCATCAACCCGTCGCACAAGGGACACCCCGCGTCCGCTTGAGTGGCCATCGTCTCGTCAACCCCGGTCGTGCGGTCATTCTCCCGGTTCATCACCAGCAGCCACGCCATCATGATCAATCCGACCACAATCGCAGAGTCGGCGAGATTGAACACGGGCCACGGGCCAACGTCGATAAAGTCGGTCACGTGCCCCTGGTGGATCCGGTCAATCAGGTTGCCCAACGCGCCGCCCAGCATCAGCGCAATGCTCACCCGCAGCAACAGCGACGGACGTTCCTGGGTTTGGTAAATGTACGCCAGCACCAGCACGCCCACCAGCGACACGAACAGCAACGGCAGGTTTTGGTCCTGGAACAGCCCGAACGCGCTGCCGGTGTTGTGAATGTGGGTGAACCGGAAAAAGCCGGTGTATGGCCAGGAATAGTGCAGTTCCAGCGTTTGCCGGACCACAAACTTGGTCAGTTGGTCCAGCGCCAGCGCAATGGCCGCCAGTTGCAGCAGGGTCCAGTCCCGATAAATCGGGGTATAGCCTTTGAACAACCGGCGCATGACTAGGGGGTGGCCAGATGGCTCAGGAAGAACTGCACGACTGTTTCCGCCATCTGCCGTTCCTGGCCCACCCAGAAATGATCCGCGCCGGCGACGACGTGATACTCGGCTGGCGGATCGAAATTGCCCAATTGCTCGTCCACATTCTCAGCGCTCACCAGCCGGTCTCGGTCGCCGGTGATGATCAGTCGCGGTGTCTTGTCCTTCTGCAGGGGGCTGTCGGTAATGGCGTCAATCGACGGCGCGACCAGCGCGATGGCCCTGGGCTTCTTGTACAACTGCTTGTGCGCGCAGATAACCCTTGTGCTGAACGAATACCCGCCAAGGCCGATGCGGTCGTCGTCCACGTCGGGCAGCGCTCCCAGGAACTCCATCGCCATCTGGGCCTCCTGGTGTTCCTTCTCGCCCTTGGCGTGTTCGCCCTGGCTGTTTCCCACGCCGCGGAAGTTGAACCGCAGCGACGCGATGCCAGCGTCAGCCAGCCCGAAAGTAACGGCGACCACCACGTTGTTGTCCATGTTCCCGCCCATCAAAGGGTGCGGGTGGCACATCACCACGCCCGGGAACGGCCCCTCGCCGTCCGGCAGGGCGATGATGCCTTCAAAGGTCAAACCCTTGGTGATAAAGCTGACCGCGCTCTGCCGCATGATTCCGCCTCCCGTGGCCGTGTCTCGAATCGATTTCGCCGATTATGATAGCAGGTTTCACCGCCAATCCGCCCGGTAGTGCCGCCGCACCGTTGGTGCTAAAATTACGCTCATCACAGCGGTATCAACCACAGCCCACGGGAGGCGACATGGCTTCAATTGACCTGCGCAGCGACACCATCACCCATCCCACCGACGAAATGCGCCGCGCCATGGCCGCGGCCGAAGTCGGCGACGATGTTTTCGGCGAAGACCCCACCATCAACGCCCTGCAGGAACGCGCCGCCGAAATGATGGGACAGGAGGCGGGTCTGCTGACCGCCAGCGGCACCATGAGCAACCTGATCGCGTCGCTCGCCTGGTGCAGCCGGGGCGATGAGATAATCATGGGCCAGGAAGCCCACATGTTTTGGAACGAGTCCGGCGGCCCCTCGGCCCTCTCCGGCGCCCAGGTCCGGCTGGTTCCCAATGATGAGAACGGCAAGATCTCTGCGGACAGCGTGCAAGCCGCCATCCGCGACGCCACCAACATCCACGTTCCGGCTACCACGCTGGTCTGCCTGGAGAACACCCACAACCGTTGCAGCGGCGGCGTCATGACTCCCCAGGATACCCGCGAAGTGGTGGACGTCGCCCACGCCGCCGGCGCCGCCGTCCACCTGGACGGCGCCCGGATTTTCAACGCCGCCGTCGCCCTGGAGGTGCCGGCCAGCGAACTGACCAAGGACGTGGAC
>CAZCZB010000024.1:3930-38780 GCA_964502995.1 uncultured Dehalococcoidia bacterium | reverse complement strand
TCCCGCGGGCATTTGGCTCGTTACCGTGGGGGCGAATAATTATTCGCCCCTACATTGTTTTGCGGCCGCTATCGAATGATTCAACGAAACTGACCAACCGCCGTCGCACTGCCAATCGCCGCCGTCATGCGAACCGCGCGGTTGCTATAATTTCGGCGTACCAATCATCCAACGCCCGTTTCACCGGAGAGACGCACATGACCGAATTGCTGTTTTTGACCGATGCCTACGTGTCGGAGTTTGACGCGACCGTTACCGAGATCACCGACGACGGCGGCGTGGTGCTGGATCGCACCGCGTTCTACATCGGCGGCGGCGGCCAGCCCTGCGACGTTGGGACCCTTACCGACGCAACCGGCGGCGCGGAGTACAGGGTGACCAGGGCGGCGCGGGCCGGCGGCGCAATCGTGCATACCCTTGAGGGCGACGCCAGGCCGGCGGTCGGCGACGCCCTGCACGGCAAAATCGACTGGGACCGCCGGTATCTGCTGATGCGCACGCACACGGCCCTGCACATCCTGTGCGGCGTGGTGTGGCGGGATTACGGCGCGCTGGTCACCGGCGGCGACATGCGACCCGGTACGGCGCGGATGGACTTCGAGCTTGAGAACATGTCCACCGAGTTTGCCGAGGAGGTTGAGGCTCGCATCAACGCCGAGGTTGAGCAGGGCCGCGACATTGGCGTGGGTTTCCTGGGCCGCGCCGAGGCCGACGCGCATCCCGACCTGATCCGCACCAAGATCAACCTGCTGCCGCCGGCCATCACCGAGGTACGCACCATCGACATCACGGGTCTGGATATCCAGGCCGACGGCGGCACCCACGTCCACAACACCAGCGAGGTCGGCCGCATCAGCGTGGTGGGTCACGAGAGCAAGGGGCGCATCAACAAGCGGCTGCGGATTGCGCTGGCCGACCCGGAGTGACCGGATTGACGGTTTGGCAGGGGCGAATAATCATTCACCCCTGCGATTTTGGCGTTGGGCACGCCGATTGGCGGCTATAATGGCGGGCTGAAACAGGGTCTGCTTCAGGAGGCGGGTGATGAATTTCGGCTTTTCCCTTTCCAACAACCAGGGGCTCGAAAACGTCCATGACGTGATCAGCGTTGCGGCGCGGGCGGAGGAGCTTGGGTACGATTCGGTGTGGGCCAGCGACCACGTTTTCAACGTGAGCTACGTGTACGAACGGCTGGGCAACCGCCCCTACTACGACCCGCTGACCATCCTGACCTTCGCCGCCGCGCAGACCAGCCGGGTGACGCTGGGAACCAGCGTGCTGGTGCTGCCCTATCACAACCCCATGCGCCTGGCGAAACAGGCGGCCACCCTCGACCGGCTATCCGGCGGTCGCGTTGCCCTGGGCGTCGGCGTCGGCGTGATTGACGTTGAACTGGAGGCGATGGGCGTGCCCTTTGCCGAACGCGGGCCGTACACCGACGAGTCCATCGAGATCATGAAAACGCTGTGGTGCGACGATGACCCGCGCCACGAGGGTCGCTTCTTCCAGTTCGCGGACATGGCCTTTTCGCCGCGCCCCGTGCGACCCGAAGGCATCCCGCTGATCATCGGCGGCACCAGCCGGGCGGCCATCCGGAGGGCGGCGCGGCACGGCGACGGCTGGCATCCCACGGCCATGCAGCCCGAGGATCTGGCCCAGGGAATCCGCTACCTGCATGAGCAGGCCGAGCGCGCCGACCGCGATCCGGCGACCATTCCGGTGTCGGTGAGCGTCCCGCTGCAGGGTGGGCGTCCCGGCCGGTTCACGCTGGGCACCGACCCTGCCGAGATGCGCGCCAACGCGCAGGCTTTCGCCGACGTGGGGGTATCCCGCATTGTGGTATCGCCCTACTCCGGCGACCCCGCCGAGGTATTCCCGGCCATGGAAACCATCGCCGCCGAGGTGATGCCGGCGGTGGCCTAGCCCCTGGATCAACTCCCCGGCCTGAATCAACGCCCCGATCGGTTTATAATTGGAGTTCACGACAGCGGGCAGCGGCGAATTATGACTCATGCGTACCCAGTTTGTCATTGCGAGTCCGCCACAGGCGGATGGCAATCCCATCCGCCTTGCGCGGGCAGTTGGTCGTAGTCGTTAGCGCCTCAACGAGATTGCCACGAATGCCTGACGGCATTCTCGCAATGACAGATTATCAAAGTGGGTACGCGTGAGCGAATTATGATAATTGACGAACACACACAAACGGCGCAGAGGTTTTTGCGCCAGGCCGACGCTGAATTTGACGCCGGCGACCGCCTGCAGGGTTCGGAAAAGATGTGGGGCGCCGCCTCGCACGCTGTCATGGCCATGGCCCAGCAGCGGGGCTGGCAGTTCGGCAGCCACAACGCATTGAAGATTGCCGCCGACCGATTGGCTGAGGAATACGACGACGTGGCACTGAGCGATGGGTTCGTAGCGGCCCAGCAATTCCACGCCAATTTCTACCATGATTTTATGGAGGATGATGACTTGGAACGTACCAGACGGTCGGTGCGCCGCTTCGTGGCCCGCGTGCTGGATTTAGTGCAATGATTACAGCCCCCTACGGCTCCTGGCGTTCGCCCATCACGGCCAACGCCATCGTGGCCGAGTCAATCACCATCGGGCAGGTTGCCATCGACGGCGACTCGATACTCTGGACGGAGGGCCGGCCGTCGGAGGGCGGCCGCAACGTGATCGTCCGCGTGGTCGGCAATGGCCGGCCCGCTGATGAGAATCCGGCGCCCTACAACGCGCGAACCCGCGTGCATGAGTACGGCGGCGGCGCGTGGATTGCCGACGCCGGCGTGGTGTGGTTCTCGAACTTTGACGACCAGAGAATCTACCGCGTTGAAATTGACGGCGAAGTCCGTCCCATCACGCCCGACGCTCCGCTGCGTTACGCCGACGCCACGCTGGACCGCGACCGGAACCGGCTGATCTGCGTGCGCGAGGACCATACCGACCCGGATAACATCATCAACAGCATCGTCGCGGTGCCTGACGACAGCGACGGCGATCAGACCGTGTTGGCCGAAGGGTGGGATTTCGTGTCGTCGCCGCGCCTGAGTCCCGACGGCGGCGCCCTGGCGTGGCTGTCGTGGGATCACCCGAACATGCCGTGGGACGGCACGCACCTGTGGACGGCGCCCGTGCTGGACGACGGGACGCTGGGCGAGGCGACGCTGGTTGCCGGCGGCCCGCACGTCTCGGTGTACCAGCCCGAATGGTCACCCGATGGCGTGCTGCACTACGTGTCCGACGAATCGGGCTGGTGGAACCTGTACCGCCTGGGCGATGCGGGACCGGAGGCGCTGCACCGGGACGACGCCGAATACGCCCGTCCTCAGTGGGTGTTCGCCAGCCGCACCTACGGGTTCGCCGGCAACGGGGACATCGTGTGCGCGGTGAACCGGCGGGGCGCGTGGTCGCTGAACCGCCTGAATCCCGACAACGGCGTCATGCAGCAGTTGAGCGTGCCCGCCGGCGAGATGGGGCGCGGCGATCTGGCAGTGTCTGGAACCACCGTCGCGGTGGTGGCCGGCGACGCGGAGCGGCCCCTGTCGCTGATGCGGTTGAACCTCAGCGCCGGGGATTGGGAAACTCTGAGTCAGGGGTCATCCACGCAGGTTGATGGCGGGTACGTGTCGCCGGCCCAGACCATCGAGTTCCCGTCCAACGAGGGGCGGCCGGCATACGCGCTGTACTATGCGCCGAAGAATCCGGAGTATGCCGCGCCGGAGGGCGAGTTGCCGCCGCTGCTGGTGTTGAGCCACGGCGGGCCCACCGCAGCGGCGTCGGGCGCGCTCGATATGTCGATACAGTTCTGGACCAGCCGGGGCTTCGCGGTGGCCGACGTCAACTACGGCGGCAGCGTGGGCTACGGGCGGGCGTACCGTCAACTGCTCAATGGCAACTGGGGCATCGTGGACGTGGACGATTGCGCCAACGCCGCGCTGCACCTGGTGCATCAGGGTCTGGCCGACGGCGACCGGCTGGCGATTCGCGGCGGCAGCGCCGGGGGATACACCACGCTGGCCGCGCTGACCTTCCGCAACGTGTTCGCGGCGGGGGCAAGCTACTACGGCGTGTCGGATCTGACCGCGCTGGCGGCGGACACGCACAAGTTCGAGTCGCGCTACCTGGACGGGCTGGTCGCGCCCTACCCCGAGGGCGAGGACACCTACCGCCAGCGTTCGCCCATCGGGCACACCGACGGGTTGTCGTGCCCGATCATCCTGCTGCAGGGCCTGGAGGATCGCATCGTGCCGCCCAACCAGGCGGTGATGATGTTCGAGGCCGTGCGCAGCAAGGGTATCCCCTGCGCCTACATACCGTTCGAGGGCGAGCAGCACGGGTTCCGCCGCGCCGAAAACATCAAGCGCGCGCTGGAGGCGGAGCTGTACTTCTACTCGCGGGTGTTCGCCTTCGACCTGGCCGACGCGGTGGAGCCGGTGGCGATAGAGAACCTGTAGCGGGTGACGTTGGGCCGCCGTCCGGCCAGAAACCGCGATGATATAATCGGGTCATGTCCACCCAACCTACGCAGCATCTCGACCCGGAGTCGCTGGTTGCGCGCATCATCGCGGAGTTGCAGGCCAACCCCGAAGCGCAGCCGCTGCTGCTGCGCGCCATGCTCACCAACGAATTCCTGGGAATGCCGGCCCGGCTGGACCGAATCGAAAAGGATGTAGCCGAACTAAAAGGCAAGGTGGTTGAGTCGAAAGACGCTGATCAGCTTCTGGACGAAGCCGCGGCGTTATTTGAAACCGGCGACGTGTTGTGCGGTGCGAAGCTGGCTTATGAAGGGGCGATGCAGGCTGTGAAAGTGGCGGCGAAGCGTAAAGGCTTTGCGTGTGATACGCGAGAAGATGTGTGGGAAATGATGTACGCCCTGGACGGCATCAAGAGGCCCGGCCCCGGCCAGTGGCCGGAATTTGACGAGGGAAGACCGCCTCTCCGACACATGGGACATTACGGAGTAGTGGAATCGTTCGAGAAACACTCAAAAACTCCATTGCGCGTACAGCAGGACGATCCGGAACTCTACTGGCAGCCGGAAGACTATGCGTTGTACTTGGATCCGGTGCGTGAGTTGGTAAAGATGTTGGCCGACGTCAAAGACGACGGCAAGAACCTATGACCAGGGACGACCATCTCGACAAAGCGGAGAGCCTCAAGAAACTGGCAACACACCTGCGCGACGAATTGATGGCCTTTGATGCGGCGGGCGAAATCGTTTGGGGCGCTACAGTACACGCAATGAGCGCCGCCGACCCCGAGCATGGAGCCGGCGAACATCGCGCGCCAAACACCGCGAGGCGATTCACGGATGCCGCGCGTCGCATAGCCAATGATAAACTGACTACGTCAGACCTATTGGATTGCCTGGCGAATAACCAAGGCGGCTTGCACAACCATTATTATCACGGGAACCTTTCGGATCAGACTCTTTACGGTTGCCTGACCATGGGGTTCGATTACTTAATCCGTCTGATGCAAGTAGCTGCGATGAACCTTCTTGCGGCGTCGGAACCATAAGCGGCATCCCGCACTTCGTCAGTAAGCCGCCCGCAGCACCTCCATGATGGGGCCAGCGTCAACGACGGGCTTGGGGTTGGTGCTGAGGCTGCGGTCCTGCAGCGTGGCGGTGGCGATGTACTCCAGACCATCCTCGGGTACGCCCGCCTCGCGCAGCGTTCGGGGCAGTTCCAGTTCGCGGCAGAGTTCGTCCACGGCGTCGGCGGCGGCCAGTCCCGCATCCTCGTCGCTCATGTTGCTGTTGGCGACGCCGATGGCCTCGGCGATGAGCCGCTGCCGGTCGGCGCAGGCGTCCAGGTTGTAGCGCATCGTGTGAGGCAGCAGTATGGCGTTGGCCTCGCCGTGGGGCACGTCGTAAAGCCCGCCAACGTGGTGGCACGTCGCGGTGTTCAATCCCAACCCGCCAAACGACGCCAGGGACGCCATTGCGCACGCGGTCTTGGTCGCCAGCAGCGTGTCGATATCGCCGTCCTTGCAGCGGGGCAGGTTCTCGAACAGCAGGCGGATGGCGTGCAGCGCCATGCCGTCGCCGATGGGGTTGTGACCGGTTGCATAGACGGTCTCGATGGCGATGCGAAGCTGGCCGATGGCGGTGGACACCAGGATGCGCAGCGGGGTGGTCGCCAGCGCCTGGCCGTCGATCACAACCGTCCGGTGCGTCACGCCGTCGCCGGCGATGCTCAGCTTGCGTCCCTGCTCGTGGTCGGTGATGCCGCCGCCGCCGCGACTGAACTCGGCGCAGCCCATGGTGGTGGGCACGCTTAGTATGGGCAGCTTCGGCGCCGGCGTGGGCGGAACGGTGATCTTGTCCGGCGGCTCGAAGATTATGGCATAGTCGCGGATGTCGCCGCCCTCGGCCAGCAGGGTGGCGATGGCCTTGGTGGTGTCGTGGGTGCTGCCGCCGCCCACGCTGATGAAGACGTCGGGCTGCGTCTCCTGGGCCATGGCGGCGCCGGCCTCGACGGTTTCCACGGGCGAGTGGGGCAGCACGCCGGAGTAGGTGCCGACGTAGCGGGAACCCAACGCCTCCTGCACGCGGGGCACGACGTTGCACGCGCTGAGGATGGTGGGTCCGCAGGTGATCATGGCGCGGCTGCCGCCCAGGCTGTCAACGGTGGCGGCCAGGTCGTCAATGGCGGTTTCGGCGCAGATGATGTCCTGGTGCAGCGGATTGTAGCGGTACTTGAGGGTGCTGGCGGGCATTATTCAATCTCCAGGTTTTGAGGTAGGCCGAGACATTAGATAGGTCGCAGTAGCAAACTAGATCACCACCAAATGGCTTTCGTTCGCACCGTGAACGGCGTCCAGAGGGATGCGAGTATCAAGTGTCACCAGTCGTGAACTATGATTGACGGCCAAGGCGAGAAGATAAACATCCATCAATTGGCGGTGTCCCAACAGCCCCCGGTCATCAACCAGCGCATCGTTCAACAGGCTTATGTCGTCAGGGATGAATTGATGATGTTCTGCCAACACAGCAAGACGCAGCTGTTCCATAGCATCAACTACGCTCAACGGACGAGAGTATTGAGGCTGGGACAGAATGCGAACGCAACCGTTTTGCGTCAGAGGGCAGGTGAGCCACCCGTCAGCATGGTTGCCGTCGAACCAATCGGACGCACGCGCGTGATGTGGGTGCATTGCGTCAAGCAAAGCCACGAGGACGTTTATATCCAGCAGCGACGGAATGACCTAAAACCCCATCGTTTCCCTGATTCTGTTGACCATCTCGTTGGTAACTACATTGCCGGTGGGCGGTAAAGGGTTGAACGTGCGATACGCCGGGCTATCACGCCGCGCTTCGTAATCAGCCTTTGCGGCCTCGAGTTCCTCGGGCGTGAGCTTAACGGGGACTATCTCCGGCCACAAAACGACCAGCTCTACCCGCTCCCCATCTGGGAGGGCTATCGGCTCGTCCAGCACTATGGCCTGCCCTTTGACAGTACCTCTCAGGTCCATCCTCATTTCCCCTTTCTCCCGATGCAGTTGACGCTATTCTACATGACCAGTGTTGCGTAGCGGGGATTGGCACGCTACTGGTTCAGCCCGCGCTGCATGCCGCGCAGGTAGCCGGCCTGGCCGCCGTGCTGGTTCACCTCCCAGATCAGCAGGCGGAACATGTCGGCGAGCGCGATGGTTTCGCCGCGGCGGTCGGTCATCCGGGTGTTGACCAGGGATTCATCGTCGTGCCGGGCGAGGAAGTCGAGGAGGTTGTTGCGGGCGGCGTCGGCGTACTCCATGAGCAGCGCCTTGTCGGGGCACTCCCAGTTGGTGAGATCCTCGACCGTGTAGCCGAAACCCACGTTCATTGGCTCCGGCGCGAATCCCAGACGCTCCGCCCATTCCTGCTCATACAGCTGGGTATCCTGCTTGGCCAGGGACTGAACCCACATATCCAGCGCGCGCCCGTAGTGCCAGACGATGAAGCCGATGGAGTGGCACTGGTCGTTGGGGGTGTATTCGATCTCTTCCTGGGTCAGCCCGTCGACGTAGCGGACCAACCACTCCCAGTTGTTGTCGAAGGACTCCTTGATGAATTCCTGCAGCGCCATTGCGTCCTCCGTTTCAGGGTCATCAATTTTTCATGGATTCACAGGATGGACAGGATTCCGGCCGATTCATTAAAACATCCTGTTTATCCTGTTCATCCATGAGAAAAGGTCACGTGGTCCAGATGGGCGGGCGTTTTTCCAGGAAGGCGGTGATGCCCTCATGGGCGTCGTCTTCCAGCAGGTTGTCCACCATGACCTTGCCGGCGAACCGGTAGGCCGAAGGACGATCCATCTCGATCTGCTGGTAGAACGCGGCTTTGCCCAGGGCCAGGGTCTGGGCGCTGGCGGATGCGATCTGCCCGGCCAGTTCC
The DNA here is from genome assembly GCA_964502995.1 of uncultured Dehalococcoidia bacterium. Taxonomy (GTDB): domain Bacteria; phylum Chloroflexota; class Dehalococcoidia; order Lucifugimonadales; family UBA3495; genus Bin87. The sequence continues at coordinate 30,397 of CAZCZB010000024.1, read as the reverse complement.
ATGACCTGATCCTCAAGCTCCTCCGGCGGCGCGATGCGGCTGATCAGCCCGAACTTCAGCGCTTCCTGCGCCGAGATTGGACGGCCGGTGAGGAGCATCTCCATCGCCTTCTTGGGCATTACGGAGCGGGCCACGGCGACGCCCGGCGTGGTGCAGAACAGGCCGATCTGTACGCCCGGGGTGGCAAAGGCCGCGGTATCGGCGGCAACCGCGATGTCGCACGTCGCCACGAGTTGGCACCCGGCGGCAGTGGCCAACCCCTGCACCTGCGCGATGACGGGCTTGGGCAGCAGTCGGATGCCCTCCATGACGCGGGTGCAGGCATCGAAAACGGCGGTGTAGTCTTCCTCATCGCCATTGACCAACTCGTTCAGGTCGTGGCCGGAGCTGAACACCGGCCCCTCGGAGCGGATGACGACGACGCGGGCGGCGTCATCTTTAGCAATCCAGTCCAGCCACTCTTCCAACGCCGCCAGGGTCCGCGACGATAGGGCATTGCGGCGCTTCGGGTTGTTGAGGGTAAGCACGGCAATACCGTCCTGAGCCCAGTTGTACAACACCGGCAACGGTTCTACTTCATCCGGTGTGGATGGCCTCGCCTGATAGTTCTCCACCGTAGCAACGGCGATAGTGTTGCCAGCCGGGGAAAAAAACTCCACCTCGTAGGCCACACCTTGCGGGTGTATATGTACGATAGTCCCGACATCGCCAGCCTTGAGACCCTCAACCGGTATATCAGCAGTAAGCGTAATCTGTTCAAATTCTTGCAACATTCTTCATCTCCGCCTTGGGTGCGCGGTAATCAACCAAGGCTCATCCGAGTCGTGATAGATCATCCAAACGGTTCGGACACGGGGGTTGCGTCTGTCAGGGGTTTGCATCGCGCCTTCGACGATGAATTTCGTGCCGTGTTGAGTTTCAACGATTCTGGCGACTTCGTGGCTACTCCCGTGAACCACCAAAGCGCCCGCCAAGCGCTGCCAGTCTTCTTGGACAAACCCAAATTCCATGAAGAACTTGGCCTTGCTCCTACCGCGCTCACTATCCAACGACAGCAAATACCGCGTGATTTTGGCCGGTTCGACGTAAGCGTTTTCCGCGTTGGGCAGCCTCATGCCTACCCGCGCGGCAGGCCCAACCCCCGGCTGGCTATGATGTTGCGCTGCACTTCGCTGGTGCCGGCGGCGATGGTGTGGGAGAAGGCGCGCAGCCAGTGTTCCTGCATGTCGGCTTCCATGGGCGTCCACCTGGAATCGCGCAGGCCGCCATACATGCCCATGACTTCCAGGCACGATGCGGTGGTGCGCTGAACGGTCTCGCTGCCGAACACCTTGGACATGGACGCTTCCTTGTTGGGCACCAGACCCTCGCCCTGCATCCACGCCACGTTGTAGGCGATCAGGCGCGCGACCTCGCACTCGATGTAGCGGTCGGCCAGCACGTTGCGAACCCAGGGTTCCTGGCTGAGCGGCTTGCCGTTGCGCGAGATTCCGTCGGCCCACCGGCGCGTGTCGTCGAGATGCCGGCGCGCGGCGGCGGAGTAGTCGATTCCGGAACGCTCGAAGTCCAGCAGGGTCACCGCTACGTACCAGCCGCGGTTCTCCTCGCCGACGATGTTGCGAGCGGGGACGCGGACGTTGTCGAAGATGATCTGGTTGAACTCGTGGCGACCGCCCATGTTGATGATGGGCCGCACCTCGATGCCCGGCGATTTCATGTCCACCAGGAAGAAGCTGATGCCCCGGTGCTTGGGCGCGTCGGTGTCGGTGCGGGTGAGCAGCATGATCCAGTCGCCGCGGTGGCCCATGGAGGTCCAGATCTTGCTGCCGTTGATGACGAACTCGTCGCCGTCGCGGATGGCGCGGGTGCTCAGCGACGCCAGGTCGGAACCTGACTCGGGCTCGCTGTAGCCCTGGCACCACTGGACTTCACCCTTGGCCACCGGTGGCAGGTGCTCGGCCTTCTGCTGGTCGGTGCCGTGGATCATCAACGTCGCGCCCATCATGCGGACGCCGAAGTTGTCCCGTCCCGGCGCGCGGTGGTAGGTCATGGCCTCGTTGAATATGGCGGTGCGCACCGGCGACGCCTTCTGGCCGCCGTATTCCTCGGGCCAGTGCATGGTGAGCCAGCCGCGGTCGGCCAGCTTGCGGCGCATATCCAGCGTGCGCTGCCAGTTCTCCTCGCCCTCGCCGCGCTCGCCCAGTTCCCATTGGGGGACATATTCATCGGCAATGAACTGCTGGAGGTCGTTCTGGAAAGCAGTGTCCTGGGTGCTGAACTGGAACTCCATGGTGATAATCTCCTGATGGTTTGGAGGGGTTGCCGTGGGTGTAGTTGGCGAATCGGGTGTTTGGTATCGAGCCAGGCGCTTAGAATCGTGCGATGACGCCGCAGGCTACCCGGCCGCCGGCGCCGGCGTCTTCACCGTAGGTATCCGGCTTTTCGTGGATGATGACGGCCGAGCCGTCGGCGTCGAACAGGGAGTGTTCAGCGCCGGCGTCCAGGGTAACGGCGGCAGTAAAATAATCGGCGCGGGCTGCGCCGCCGGCGTCGGCGTAAATGTTCGGCAAGTCGCCGGCGTGTACGCCAGCGGAGTTATTGTAGCCATGGCCAACGTCGCCCGGATTGAAGTGGTCCCCGGCCGCGGCGAAATCCGGCGTGCAGGCGCCTGTGGTGTGGATGTGAAAGCCGTGCCCGCCGGGAGTCAACCCGTTGACCTCCGCCGCTATCAACACGCCGTGCGAGGTTTGCGTCAGCCTGACCGCGCCCATGGCGGACCCGTCCGGCCCAATCAGCGCGGCGGCGGCTTGCGCGCCGACATCCTGCGGCTGCGTTGAGCCCTGTCCGCAGGCCAGCACTACGGATATGGCGGCGACAATAACGACCACAATGCCGAGAGTTCGCAACATAGCATTTATCCCACAACCCCGACGGTTCCTGAAAATAGAACGGGCCAATCTTATCATGTATGGCCGGCGTCACATCCGGCTGTAGCCGCTGCCGGGCCCCCGGGTGTCGTCAACGCCCCAGCCGCGTCCCTCGGAGATCCAGCCGAACTCCAGCAGGATCTGCTGGCTGTAGCAGACGCGGCCGGACACCTTTTCGGGCGGCTCGGTTGCCAGCAGGAGCGTGGCCCGGGCCAGCAATTCGGGCGGCTCGCCCCGGGGATCGTCCATGCCTTCAACCAGGTGGTGGAACACGGTGCCGGGCGTGGGCACCACCAGCGACGGGGCCACCGCCGTTACGGATATGCCGTGCTCGTACACCTCCTGCGCCAATCCCTGGGAGAACCGTTCCAGCGCCGCCTTTTCGGCTCCGTAGCACGTCCCGTTGTTGGTTGGCGTGGTGTACGGGCCGCGACCCGGGCCGACCGCCGAGCCCGAGGAGATGTTGACGATGCTGCCGGACTTGCGATCGATCATTTCCGGGAGCACGAGCTGGCTCAGGATGAACGGCGCGTGGAAATTGACCGCCCACGAGCGCATCCACCGGTTCAGCGGAAAGTCCTTGATGGGCAGGTAGTAGGTGAGCGCGGCGTTGTTGACCAGCACGTCCACCGGCCCATAGATGCGCCGAGCCTCCGAAACCAGCATCTCGCAGTCTTCGGGCAGCGAGATGTTTGCCGCGACGGGAGTGGCCTCACCGCCGGCTTCCCTGATGTCGGCAACGGTCTTGGCAAGGGAGCCTTCCAGCTGATGGTCGCCCTCGTTCACGGTGCGGGCGGCGCAGATGACGTTTGCGCCCTCAGCGGCGAACAGGCGGCTGATCTCAGCGCCGATGCCCCGGCTGGCGCCGGTTACGATGGCGGTCTTTCCTTCAAGTTTGGGCATTGTCTGTTGTCCTTGTGTCGGCTAACTGCCGTTTCGGGTCGGCTAACCGTCGTTTCGGTTGGAGTGTCCGTTTCGCGATGGCGGCGGTTCGGTGAAGGGTTGGCCTTCGCGTTCGGCGGCCATGCGGCGTTCGTTCCATTCCTGCCACATGCGGAACATTTTATTGCCGCCATCTACTACGCCGTCCTGATAGCGACTGACCGAGTTGGGGGACGGCGGCGTTTCATCAAAGGCGAACCCGTTGACCCACGCGCGTTCGCGCCTCTCGCTCCACCCGGCCCAAACACGGTGCATCGCATCTCTACCTTCCTGCCAACCAACACGGCGTCCGTCGGAACGGCCGGCATTATAAGCATCCTGTTGAGCCTCCTTCAGCCCTGCGGCGCGACCATCCTCATAGGCGGCTTGATACTCTCTACGCCCCTCCTGACGACCCTCTTCACGAGCTCGCTGCTTGATCAACGCCGCCAGTACCATCAGTATTACCTCGGGAGCAAAGTTGTCCGGCCCAAGCCGGGCCAATGGAAAAGTAGCTGCCTGCTGCCGCTATCCGTTTGCGGCGGCGTCAGGCGTAGGCTCATCAAAAGCCACCCCGTCGCGCTCGGCCTGAAGGCGACGCTGGTTCCACTCCTGCCAAAGCCGGTCTCGTTCTTTCCGGCCTTCCTCGAGGCCTTCTTCACGTCCTTCCTCGCGGCCCTCCTCACGGCCCTCCTCGCGTCCTTCCTCACGTCCTTCTTCGCGGCCCTCCGCCCGGTAGAAACGCTTGCGCAACTCTGCAAGTACCATGTATGTCCCCTCCACTAGTCCTATGGTGACCGGAAGCGCGATGCCGACGGTGATGGCGGCTGAAACTATGCCGATTATAGCAATTTCCGTCCAGGCCAGCGGAGGATCTTCCGCGGTTGCGAACCTTGCGTAGGTCAGCAGTCCCGCCAGCGAGGCCCAGATACCGTAAAAGATGAGGAGTATCCGACCGCTGCGGCGCGCCACAACGTCGAACAGGCTTCGCGTGGCATCGCCGCCCGTTTCCGGGCGGACCGCAGGCGGTTCGCTAGCCATCCAGCAGGTCGGACAGCACCGCTTCGTTCATGGTGAAGCTTTCGGAATCCGACGGGAAATCTCCGGACCGGACGTCTGCCGCATACCGCTCGAATGCGGCGGTTACGTCCTGCGCGAGAGCGGCGTACTGCCGGGCGTGCTTGGGGACGAAATCGGGGAACAGCCCCAGCATGTCGTGGAAAACCTGCACCTGCCCGTCGCAGTCGGGGCCGGCCCCGATGCCGATGGTGGGAATCCTGAGCCGTTCGGTGATCACCCGCGCCAGGGGGCTGGGCACGCATTCCAGCACCACGGCGTATGCGCCCGAATCCTGGAGGGCCAGCGCGTCATCCAGCAGTCGTCTTGCCGTCTCGCGGGTGCGCCCCTGCACCCGGTAGCCGCCCAGCGCGTTCACCGACTGCGGCGTGAGGCCGATGTGTCCCATCACCGGCACGCCGGCGTCCACGATGCGGCGGACGGTGGCCGCGATGGCGACGCCGCCCTCCATCTTGACCGTGTGCGCGCCGCCCTCCTGCATCAGGCGGCCGGCGTTGCGCATAGCCTCGCTGGCGTCCACCTGGTAGGCCATGAACGGCAGGTCGGCCACCACCAGGGCGTTGGACGCGCCGCGCCGCACCATGCCGGTGTGGCGCACCATGTCATCCATGGTGACGGGAATGGTGGAATCGTGGCCCAGCACGACCATCCCCAGGCTGTCGCCCACCAGGATGATGGGGATGCGGGCGGCGTCGGCGATGCGGGCGGCGGTGTAGTCGTAGGCGGTGACCATGGGGATCTTCTCCCCATTCCGCTTCATCTCGGCCAGTTGTCGGATTGTGATCGCCATGGTTCGCCGATTGTATCAGGCCGGGCCGCCCGATGCCCGCCTGAGCCGGTCCAAATCGTCGGACGAAACTCCCTTGGCCCTGGCCAGGGGGATGGATGCCAGCGTCAACTCGCGGTACAGCGTCAGCAATTCCGGCGCGTGTTCGGACAGGGTTGCCAGGTGCGCGGATATGGTGTCGGCGTCGCCTCGCACCGCCGGACCGGTCACCGCGCTCGTGGGACCGACGGCGTTGATGGCGTCGATGGTGGCGCTCACCAGGGGCACCACGGCGCGAACGCCGTCCGCCTCGGTGTACCCCATGCGAGTCCACAGGCTCACGGCGGCGTGCAGCAGCGTCGCGACGTATCCGCAGGACAGCACCGCGCTGGCGTGGTACAGCGGACGCAGTTCATCGGGTATGGTGATGGCCCGACCGTCCAGCCGTTCCGCCAGCGTGGGCAGGTAGTCGGCCAGCCATCCGGTGGCAGACACCGCGAAGGTGACGCCGGACAGACGGCGGGCGGCCTCCGCCGGGTCGCTCAGCGCTGCGAAGGTCTGGAAGGGGTGCATCGCGCCGAGGGACGCGCCGGCGGCGGCCGCGGATTCCAGCAATTCTATGGATGCCGCGCCGCAGCAGTGCGCCACGCCCTGGCCAGCGCGCCAGTTGATGCCAGCGGCCACGTCGGCGATTGCGCCGTCGGGCGTGGTGATGAAAACCAGGTCGCAGGCGTCGGCGACACCCTGCGGCGTATCCACGACGGCGCACCCATCGACCCGTTCCGCCACCCATTGGGCGCTGGCGCGGGTGCGGCTGGCGACGGCGACAACATCGCAGCCCACCGAGTCCAGGGCCAGCGCCAGCCCGCGCCCCAGCGTGCCGGCGCCCACGAAACCTATCCGCACGTCATCAGGCGATGCCATCGTTCAACTCTCCTACGGCGTTCAAGTCTCCTACGGATGGAAGCCCGGCGATTCCGGTGGCCGAGCGGATGGCATCCAGCACCGCCAGCGCGGTGACGTGCGTTGCCGCCGCGACCAGCGCGGTGAGGTTCGGCGGCGTGTCGTTCCGGCCGGTGGCGACGCAGAACATGGTGTCGCCGTCGCCGAAGGTGTGGCACGGGCGGATGGTCAGGGCCAGCCCGTCGTGGGCAGACGACGCGATGAAGTTGGCAGCCGTCTTGTCCAGCGCGGCATCGGTGGCGACCACGCCGATGGTGGTGTTGGTCATGGCCGGTTCGGCGCGGGGATATTCGCCGTCGAGGATCACGATCATTGGATCGGCCATCGTGCCGTCATCCCGGCGCGGGCCGGCGATCAGGCGGCCGTCCCGGTGGTCATGCACGCCTCCCCAGGCGTTCACCGCGACGACCGCGGCCACCGAGACGCCGTTGGGCAGCAGGCAGCACGCCGACCCGATGCCGCCCTTGATCGCGCCCTCCGCGCCCAGGGCCTTGGCAACCGTCGCGCCCGTTCCCGCTCCAACCGAACCCGACGCCAGGGGAGCATTGCCGGCAGAGTCGCAGGCCGCATACCCAGCGTTGGCGTCGGGTCGCGCCGTCGCGTCGCCCACGCCCAGGTCGTAGAGAATCGCGGCCGGCGCTATTGGCACGACGCCGTGGGGCGTGTCGAATCCGATGCCGCGCTCCTCCAGCCATTGCTGCACGCCGGTGGCGGCCGCCAGCCCGAACGCGCTGCCGCCGCTGAGCAGGATGGCGTGAACGCGGTCAACGCGGCGGATGGGATTGAGCAGTTCGGTTTCCCGCGTTCCCGGCGACCCGCCGCGCACCGCGACACCGCCGACTGCGGAATCGCCACAGAGAATGACGGTGCAGCCGGTAGCTCCCACGGCGTCGGTCCAGTGGCCGGCGGTGATTCCCGGAACGGCGGTGATGGTCGGGTTGGCAGTGATGGTCGGGTTGGCGGTCATGGCGTCGTGGTGTCCGCCTCTACGGAGGCCAGCAGTTCCTCGGCGCGTTCCAGCAGGATGCGCTGGCGCTGCGGGCTGACACCCTGATTTTCGAAATACAGGCGCAGCGCGGCCAGCGGCTGCAAATCGCCCGGCTCGGTGGCCAGACGGCGGCGCGTCTCGTCCGTAACCTCGCGGGAGATGCTGGCAACGTAGTGCGCCGACGACAGGGCCGCCCGCAGGTCGGCGTCCCGTATCCGGCCCGACTGTTCGCCGGACAGCCGAATCCGCAGCCGGACGATGGATCCGTCAACCGGCCGCCGCTCAATGGCGCGCACCACGAAATCGGTGGGGTTGTCCTCGTTCTCCGGGATGTTGGCGTCCACCGTCACAAACGGACGGGCGGCGATGCCCTCGAACCTGAAATCGGTGAGGCGCCGGCCCTGCGGCCCCCTGGGGTCCAGGTCGATGATGCAGAATCCCTTGTCGTCCGCCTCCTCCGAGAAGTCCACCCTCTGCAGGCTGCCGGAGTAGGCGACGGCCGGCCCCGCGCCGTTCGCGCCGTCCGGCGCCGGCGGACGCAATACCTGGTGCTTGTGGATGTGCCCCAGCGCCACGTATTCCAACTGCGGATGCTGCACCGCGCTGACGTTGAGAACGTGGTCGTTTCCCAGCATCATGGAGCGTTCGGTGCCCACGGTCGCGCCGTTGACGGTAACGTGCCCGGCCATGATGGCGGGAATGTCGGAATCCAACGACTGCGCCAGGTTGGCGATGGCGGCCGTCATCCGTCGCTCAATCTCCTGCCGGATCTGCTCGATGCTCAGGCCCCGGGACTCGTCGCGGGCCAGCATCGCGCCGCGAGAGGGCCAGGGTACGGCGAGAATCTGCACCGGCCCGGCCGGCGTCGGCACGGTGTGGTTGCCCAGGCGAGCGCCAACGTGCACGTTGGGCACCTGCAATGTCGAGAATATCTCGACGGCGTGGGCGCGCCCCGACGCGGCGGGCAGGTCGTGGTTGCCGGCCAGCAGGAACGTGGGGATGCCGGCGGCGGACAGTCTCCGCAGGCGGATGGCGAACTCGCGCTGGTGCGTTTGCGACGGGTCGCGGCCCTTGTAGGCGTCGCCGGCCAGCACCACCAGGTCAACCGAATTGGACAGGGCATGCTCGACCAACTCGTCGAAGGCGTCCAGGAAATCGCCCAGCCGCGTGGACAGCCCGGTGTTGGGGTCGGTGCGGCCGTAGTTTTCCACGCCGATGTGGAGGTCCGCGAAGTGCAGGATACGCATGGCAGGGCTAACTATACACATCCCCGCCAAAGCCGGCGAACCCAACCGGGCCGCACACCCGGGGCCATTCGTTTGTCGCTCCGTCTATCCGCCCATCCGCAACACCCTAACCGCCCATCCGCAACACCTCCAACCGCTCATCCGCAACACCTCCAACCGCTCATCCTCACACCCCAACCGCTCATCCTCACCACCCTATCCGCTCATCCGCAACACCCCCAACCGCTCATCCTGCGAAACGTCCGCCGGTGGCGGGAGCTTGTCGAAGGATGGGATCCATGGTTCGGCAGGCTCACCATGAGCGGACTACCGGCCAGCATTGCCACACCGGCCAATGTGGCAGTAATCGAAAAGCTCCGGATACACACCCATCCGCGTAGGGGCGAATAATTATTCGCCCCTACACCTGCCCATAACGACGCCACCGACATGATCATCGGACAATGGACATCTGGCGCCCCGCTCGCAACCCAACCGAGCGCCGCATCGGATCACTTCCATCCACAATGCTGAACCGGCCCCGTCGGGAGGAGGGTTCCGACGGGGCCAGCAGCCCGGAAGGGGCGGAGACGGCGCGATGCCGGCCGCTACGGCAGCGCACCCACTTCTTGCAACAGAGCCTGGGTGCCGGCCAGGTCGCCCAGATCCGCCAGGGTCACGTCCGGCTGGACAATGTCAGCCAGTGGGGTGAGCAGAACCGACGGGCGCACGCCCTCAACCATCGGGTATTCAAAAGTCTGCCCCGCGAAGTATTGCTGACCGACCGAACTGAGCAGGAACCGGATGAACGCCTCGGCGTTTTCAAGGTTGTCGGCGGTTTCGAGTATGCCCGCGCCCGATACCAGCACGATTGAACCCGGCCCTCCGGCGCGCAGGTGAGCGTTGCGGGCCGGGAAGTCTTCGCCTTCCTCGGCAAGGAAGCGGTACAGGTAGTAGTGGTTGACGAGTCCCACGTCGATCTCGCCGGCCGCAGCGGCCGCCACCTGAGGGGTATTCTTGGGGTAAATCTTCACGTCGTTGTCGATCATGGCCCGCAGCCATTGCTCGGTGCGCTCCTCGCCCCAGCCCACGCGCAGCGCGGTGACCATGGCCTGGAAGGAACCGTTGGTGGGCGCCCAACCGACGCGCCCCTCCCATTGCGGTTCCGTAAAGCCCCACAGATCATCGGGCAGGTCCGTTTCGGTCAGGGCATCGGTTCCGTACGCCACCACGCGGGCGCGTCCGGTGATGCCGACCCAGTGGCCTTCGGTCGAGCGCGCCCACTGCGGCGTCAACTCGATTATGTCTGAAGGCAATGCCGTCATCATGTCCGACACCGCCGCCAGGCCGCCCGGGTCCTGCGCGTAGAACACGTCGGCCGGCGAGTTGTCGCCCTCTTCCAGCAGCGTTGCCGCCAGGGCCGCCGTGCCGGCATACTTGACCTGCACGTCTATTCCTGTCGCCGCTTTGAACTGCTGGATAATCGGGTCAACCAGCGACTCGCTGCGGCCAGAGTAGATTATGAGCTCGCCGGGATGGTCCGACATGGTGGATTCGCTTGCTGTTCGAGTCACCTCGACCGGAACCTCCCGTGTAACCTCCACCTCCCTGGTTACCTCCACAGTGACCGTTTCAGTTTGAGCCGGCGGAGCCTCACCACCGCAGGCCATCGCTGCGACGGAGATCAGGAGAACGGCTGCGACGATTGCAAACCGTACCGGGCTGAGCCTGGATACTGTGTGCGTGCTGATCATTGTTCGGTACCTCGCGCTGTGGATCCGATGTCAACAGGTATGCGAAATCGCGTCCGTCCGCTTGCATTTGCAGGGACGCTGGCATGATATTCGTTGACCTGCGTAACGCATTTTAGGATATACGAATTTTCATGTCAATAGCATACGACGCTAAAAAAGTCGGATTGACAAATCTTGCGTTGTCTGCGGCCTGACCGAATTTGTACCCTGACATTCAATCGCCAGCCTCGCGGGCATCGGGCGGCGTATTTTGCCTGATGCCGACTGAATTTCGGGGCAGACGTTCCTGCCGTCGGGCCCGGATTGCCACGCCCGCGGCAGGCGCGCTCGCAATGACAATCTGCAACTCTGAGCATTTACCGGATTGGCGTCCGCTATAAAAACGTCGGCAACCCTGATAGACTAGACTGCCGGGCAGACACCCTGCCACATCCCTTTAGCCGGAGCGCGCCACGCCACCATGACTACGCCGCGAGAGCTGTACAACCTGCAGGAAATTGACCATCGGATTGACAGCATCGACAACGAAAGGAAACGGGTGGAGCAACGCCTCGCCGCCGGGGTGAACCGGCCTGATCTCGAGGATGAGGCCGAACGCAACGCCTCCCGCGCCGTCGCCATCGGCGACAACGTGCAGAACCGGCAGGAAGAAGCCGAACGTCTGCGGGAACGCCTGACCGGCCTGGAAGCCCGACTCTACAGCGGCACCACGTCTCGCCGCGACCTTTCCACCATCCAGCGCGAGGTCGATTCCACCAAGTTTCAGATCAGCCAGATCGAAACCGCGATACTGGAGCAGGAAGAGGAACAGCGCACCCACCAGGATGCCGCCATGTCCGCCCGCTCGCTGATGCAGGATGCGGAGACCGAGTGGCAGGACACCATCGCCAAGCTCAACGACCGCCTGTCGGAACTGGCCGCCGAGCGCGAAGAGGCCGACGGCCAGCGCGGGTCACTGGCCGCCGATCTGCCCACCGACGACCTCCAGCGATACGAGCGGCTCAGGCGCACGAAGGCGGGAACGGCGATCGCCCTGGTGGACAACGGCCGCGTGTGCGTGTCGTGCCGCATGACCCTCACCACCAACGTCATGCGCCAACTGCGCGACAAGTCAAGGCAGGTGTCCTGCAGCGCCTGCGGGCGCATTCTCTACCAACCGTAACCCGTTCCGACCGCAATCCGTGCCAACCGCAATCCGGCCGCCGCCAGGATCGCCCCAATAATCTCGGAGAATACAGGTTCCATGTACTCAAAAGTAATCGTCCCGCTGGACGGGTCCGACCTCTCGGAGCAGTCGCTGCCATACGCGGAATTGATCGCCCGCTCGCTGGGCGTGCCCATTGAACTGGTGCAGGCCTACGACATCCTCCCGCCCGGGTTGCTGGGCGGCCGGGGCCGGCAGGGCGTCATCAGCACCCTGGAAGAGAGCGCCCGCGCCCGGGCGCTGGTGTCCATGGAATCCCAGCGGCGTCGGCTGGACGAAGCCGGACTCGCGGTCGAAACCACCGCCCAGCGCGGCGCGGCGGCCGACGTGATCATGGCCATTGCGGGCATGGATCCCACCGCGCTGGTGGTGATGTCCACCCATGGACGCGGCGGCATCTCCCGCTGGGTCATGGGCAGCGTTACCGACAAGGTGCTGCACACGGTGCCCAACCCCATGCTGGTGGTGCGGGCCAACGTGCTGGGGCCGGCGTCCCCCGAAACCTCGCTGAAATCGGTGCTGGTTCCGCTGGACGGCTCGGCGCTCTCCGAACTGGCGATACCACACGCCATCAGCGTAGCGGGATCGCTGTCGGCCAGCATAACCGTCATGCGCATCACCCCAACCGAGGACCACTACCGGCAGCAGTTGAACATGGTCACGCCGGAGATGGGATCAATCCCCAACTTCGACCTGGCCGAACCCGTTGAACTCACCACTGACGACGCCCAAGAAGCCACCGCCTATCTGGACGACGTACGCAACCGCATGGCCGTTGACCACGCTCACGGCGTCGTCACCGAGCACGTATCCAACGACAACATCGCCCAGACCATCATCGACAGGGCCAGCGAGCAACCGTCGTTGGTGGTGATGACGACCCACGGTCGCAGCGGCATGGGGCGCATGGTGCTGGGCAGCGTTACCGACCGGATCATCCGCCACTCAAACCTGGCCGTTCTGGTAATCCGGTAACCGGAGTCAAACCCGGCAGGGCGGCGTCAAACCGGGCAGCCCGGGTCAAACCCGGTAGAAACTGCCGCCGCCCGCCCATTGGGCCCGCAGCGCCCGGTCGCCCACGATGGGATCGAACCGGAGCCATTCGGCCGTGGGCTCTCCGGCGGGGCCGACCAGGAACCGCGGCGATGCGCGATGATCGCCCGGGGCCGGCGTCAGCGGTTCCTCGCCGCCGCTGGGCCATTCCAGATGCAGCCGCCCGCGCCGCATGACCACGCGGAAGCCGGACACATACGGGGCGTGGCTGCGGTAGTGGCCGGGAAACGCCGCCCACTCTCGGGGAAAATCGGCGGTGTCCGCAAGCGGGTTGGCGCCACGTCGCAGGTACACGTCCGGCCCGTGGCGCAGTTCGACCATGGGCGCATCCTCTCCACCGTCGGCGGCGCTGCGAAAACGGACGGCGAACGGGTCGAAGCGGTCGTCGGGCACGCAGAAGGTGTTGCCCGCAATATGCTCCATCACTGTATCCGGGAAACCGTCGCCGCACAGCGCCAGGCCATCGTTCCGGGGGCGCACCGACAGCGTCGCGCCGGTAGATTCGTGAGCGTACTCTCCGGCGTACCGGCGCGCTGCGGGAATATTCGTGGGGTCCGGAAGGTCGGGGGCGTCCGGGGGCGCCAGGCCATCCCGAACGGCGGCGGCGGCGCGCAGCGCGTAGCGGGCCGGATCATAGGTGTCCACGCCGAACCCGTTGCACAGGATCACCGTGCCCAGGCCGTCGGTCTGGTCGGTTATCAAGATTGCGCGGAACCCGACGGTGCTGCCGCCGTGCCCGATGAAGTGATGGCCGTCCGCGTGGTGGCTGATGATGCCGAACCCGTACCTGAAACCCTCGCCCCGCGACATGTCGATCACCGGCGTGGTCATCTGCTCGTACAGGTGGGGCGACACCAGGGCGGAACGCTCGCCGCGCCCGCCGTTCAGGAAAAGGCGGGCGTATTTCGCCATGTCGCCGGCGGTGGAGACCTGGCTGCCATCGGCCACGGCGTACTCGAACCACGGCGCGGCGACGGGCGTTTCGTTTTGCCGGTGCGGCCGGTCGTCGCGCGCGGGAATGTAGCCGGAGGCGGCGCGCCGCCGCGAAGCGTGGGTAATCACGGGGTCGGTGGCGTCCATTCCCAGCGGTTCCAGCACACGCTCTCGCATTATGCTGCCGTAGTCCATGCCGGTCACATCCTCCAGCAGCCAGCCCAGCAGTTTGTAGCCGGTGTTGGAGTAGTGGAAACGTGAGCCCGGAGGCCAGGCCGCCTCGGTTTCACGGAGGGCGAAACCCTCGTAACGGGCCGCCGGCGTGAAGTCGGTTCCCGCCGGCAGGCCCGCGGTGTGGCTCAAAAGGTGGCGCAGCGTGATGGGGCCGTGGCGCGAGGGCATGGCGAACCACGGCAGATGCGCGCTCACGGGCGCGTTCAGGTCGAGGCGTCCGGTCTGCGCCAGTTGCAGCACGGCCAACGCCATCATCGACTTGCCGATGCTCCCGATCTGGAAGGTGGTATCGACGGTTACGGGTTGCCCGGAGGACAGGTCGGCGTACCCGAACCCGGCGGCATACAGGGTTCGCCGGCGGTCGGTGATGGCAATGGCCATCCCGGCGGCGGGCACGGCATCAATCCAACGCCGCAGGTAGTCGGTGAGATTGGCGTAGGCATCGGTCATGCTTGACGATATTCCATGAGGTTGCGCCGGGCGATGGGCGGCGGGACTCCGCGCGGCCGGAGCCAAACCCGTCGTCCCATGCGAAAATCAGCCGAACAGGTGGCGAAAAACAAAGGACATGGCGTGGCCCAACCCCCTGTTGGGAGACACCCGGGCCGTGACGTACACGTGACCGTTGGCTCCGTCGTCGATGCCGGCGTTGCCCTGACCCCGCAGCCGGAGCCGGCTGCCGTCGGCGACGCCGGCCGGGATGGTCGCGTTGAGACGGAGGGTACGAGGCAGTCGCTGCTCTCCGACGCACCGCCAGCATCGTCCGGCGATGGCGATTTCCTCCGGTTCCAGGCCGGTGCCGCGACAACGCGGACAGGTTTCCAGCCGTTCGACGAGGAACGTCTTGCGCGTACCCTTCCTGGCCTCGCGGTCGTTGATTACCACGGCGGCCTCAATGTCTTCGCCGCGCTGTGGAGAATACTCGCGGGCGGGCGCGGCTCCACGCCGGGGGCCGGCCGGCTGACGGCGACGGCGGGTGATGAGGGAGTTGGACATGGCCCCCGTGCTGTCGTAGAGCCGACGCCGGGCCGGGTCGGACAACGTGGCGTAGGCCTCGTTGATCTCCTGCATACGCGCTTCGGCTTCGGGGCCGGAGTTGAGATCAGGATGGTACTGGTGGGCCAAGCGCCGGTATGCGGCGCGAATCTCGCCGATGGTAGCGGAGCGGGGGACTCCGAGGATGCTGTAACAGTCCCGGTTCATCAAGATTTTATCGGCCTGGCGCTCATTGGTCATGTCCGAGCAAGTGTTCAGAGTTGAAAGGAAGTGTCATTGCGAGTCCGCCCGCCGGCGGACGTGGCAATCTCGATGCCGTAGCAGTAGCGTTTGCCCTGAAGACTCCCCTGCGCCAACGGGATTGCCGTCCGCCTGTGGCGGGCTCGCAATGACAACCCCACAACTCTGAACTGTTACATGGCCGAGCGCCGCGTTGCTTATAATTGTGCGCCGTGATATGCTGTGTTTGTCGGGACGGGGCGTAGCGCAGCCCGGTAGCGCACCTGCATGGGGTGCAGGGGGTCGCCAGTTCGAATCTGGCCGCCCCGACCATTATGAAACCCGAAAACGGGGGTGTCCAATCGGACACCCCCGCAGTTTGTCACATGGCGGTGCGGCCTCCATCAATGACGACCTCGCTTCCGGTCACGAACGATGCTTCGTCGGATGCGAGATAGACGACCGCGTAGGAAATGTCCTCGGGACGGCCGATGCGTCCCAGGGGAACGCGGCTGCGCTGCTCCTCGTCGCTGAGGCCGCTGTTCCGGCCGCGACGCGACTCCTGCAGCATCGGCGTGTCGATGGGTCCGGGATGCACCGAGTTGCACCGGATGCCTTCGGCGGCGTGCTGAATCGCCGTGGACTTGGTGAACAGGCGCACCGCGCCCTTGGTGCTGCTGTATCCCGCCAGGTTGTAGTCGTTGCCCACCAGCCCGGCGGTGGACGATATGTTCACGATGCTGCCGCCGCCAGCGTCCCGCAGGGCCGGCAGCGCGGCTTTGGTGCCCAGGAACACGCCCTTGGCGTTCACGTCGAACAGGCGGTCCCACTCCTCAACGGTCATTTCCTCGATGCTGCGGCCCATGACGATGCCGGCGTTGTTGACCAGCACGTTGAGCTTGCCGTACTCGGAAACGGCGGCGTTGACGGCATTGGCCCAGTCGTCCTCGTTGGTGACGTCCAGATGGACGTAGGTGGCCTGACCGCCCAGTTCGCGGATCTCGGCCTCGACGCGGCGCCCGTCGTCGTCCAGAATATCGCCGAACACTACGCAGGCTCCTTCGGCGGCGAACATACTGGCCTCCACCGCGCCCTGTCCGCGCGCGCCGCCGCTGATCAGCGCTACCTTGCCATCAAGTCTGCCCATGTTGCTGTCTCCTTATGCAGAGTGAGAGTGATCGAGGGCATCTGTCAGATTCAGGATTTTCAAGATTACGAGATTGGCAGGATTGGGAAAAAGTAATCCCGAAAATCCCAAAATCCGGTAAATCCTGATTCTGACGAAACTGCCCTGCGGCGGCTACTCATGCCCGAACATGAGCCGGCCGATTTCAAACGCGAACCCCTCCAGCACATCCTCGCCGGACAGTGTGGCCGGGTTGTCCAGGATTTCGACCGCCTGCCCGGCGCGGTGCACGTAGGCGCGTTTTTCGATGGGGTCCAGCAGCCAGCCCAGCCGGGAACCGCCGGCCATCCATTCGTCCATTTTCGCCAACAGCGGCGGCAGGCGGTCGCTCATGGAACGCACCTCCACCACAAAGTCGGGCGCGCCGTTGATGGCGCCACGGCGTTCCTGCTCGGAGCGGTTATCGAAACGCTCCTGGGTGATCCAGGCAGCGTCTGGCATCAGCACCGCTCCGCTTTGGAGTTGGAACATTGCAGTTTGTGAAAAGCTCGCGCCGGGGTTCTGGCGGTTCCAGAGACCCAGTTCGAGGTTGATGGGGTTCTCGGCGAGATTGCTATCTGAACCCGACGGGGCCATTACGATCAGTTCTCCCTGTGCTGAAAGTTGGAAGTCGTAGGGTTCATTGTCCCGGGACAACTGGCACAGGCGCTCACCGAAATCGGGCGCGCTGCCGTCCACGCCAAGAGCGGACAGGTTCAGGCGCAATTCACCCACCAGGGGAAGAAGGGGTTCGTGGCCGCCGGTCGCGGCGGTTGTCTCTTGTTGAGTTGTCGCAACCATTTTGATTCTCGCGAAGCGCGATCTACCCGGTCATCACTTCCCGGAACTCGCGGATGGCGTTGATGTGCGCGTCGGGCGTGTCGAGGCCGGCGGACATGGTGTTGATGGAGAAGTGGCTCGCGCCCATGCCGCGCCACGTCTCGGCCCGCGCCTGCCAGAACTCGGGGTCGCCGTCGGAATAGTTGACGCGAGGCTCCATGCCGAGGGCGTTGGGGTCGCGGCCAACGGATTCCGCAGCCTGCCGCACCTTGGCGATGGTAGCGGCGGCCTCGGGATGGTCGGCGTCGAATTGGGGGAACCAGCCGTCGGCGCAGCGTCCCACGCGGCTCAGCACCCGGTCGGGTGGAATCGGCCCGCGGGCGCGGCTGCCGGCGCCCATCCACAGGGGTATGGGCCGCTGGACGGGCAGCGGGTTGATGCCGGCGTTGGTCACGTTGTGGTAGCGGCCGTGAAAGTCCACGACCTCCTCGGTCCACAGGCGGCGCAGCAGTTCCATCTGCTCCTCGGCGCGGCGGCCTCGCGTGGTGAAGTCCTCGCCCAGCGCCTCGTATTCCACCGGGTTCCAGCCGATGCCAACGCCCAGCCGGAGGCGTCCGCCGCTCAGCACGTCAACCTCTGCCGCCTGCTTGGCGACCAGCGCGGTTTGACGCTGCCCAAGGATCACGATGGCCGATACCAACTCCACCTTTGTGGTCACGGCGGCCATGTAGCCGAATGCCACGAAGATCTCGTGGAACATGCTCTCCTTGGTGTAGCTGCCCGTCCACGGCTGGTGGTAGTCGGTATCCGCGCCCAGCACGTGGTCGTAGGCGATGACGTGGGCGAAACCCAGTTCCTCGGCGGCCTGCACGTAATCGCGGACGGCGATGGGGTCGGAGCCGATCTCGGTTTGCGGAAACACCACGCCGATCTGCATCTGCTGTTCGGGCATAACTACGCTCCTGGGGAAGAGTAACGAATACGGTACGGACACGGTGGATTGTAACCCGGCGGCGCGGCAGCGGGCAAACGGGGCGTCATCCGGATCCAGTCGCAAAGCGGGGGCGAATGATCATTCGCCCCCGCATGGATCGCCAGTTGAACGTCCGCGGCGGTTACGGCGTTGCCCAGACGAAGTTCCAGAGGATGAAAAACAGCAGGATGGCCGTCCATCCGGTCAGCATGGCGATGCGGTAGAGGCGGTTGAACCAGGGATGCTCCCAGAAGGGCAGCCGGCGTTCGCGGGCCAGATGGGACTCCGGCGCGCCGCCGGCCCATATCCACCTACCGAATTTTGTCAGCAGCGGCATTGCGCCTGGCCTTCATGACCCCTGGGTCAGTGGCTGAGTATCTGGGACAGGAAGTGCTTGACCCGCTCGTGGCGCGGGTTGTTGAAGAACTCGTCCGGCGACTGATCCTCGACGATTACCCCCTCGTCGAACATCACGATGCGGTCGGCGACCTCGCGGGCGAACCCCAACTCGTGGGTGACGGCAAGGATGGTCATCTGCGATGCCGCGAGTTCTCGCATCACCTCCAGCACCTCCTTGATCATCTCAGGGTCAAGGGCCGACGTCGGTTCGTCGAACAGCATGATGTTGGGCTGCATGGCAAGGGCGCGGGCGATGGCGACGCGCTGCTGCTGGCCGCCCGAGAGTTGCGCCGGATACTTGTCGGCCTGCTCGGGGATGCCGACGCGTTCCAGCAATTCCATGGCGATGTTCTCGGCCTCGCTGGCCGGCAGCTTGCGCACCTTGGTGGGCGCCAGGGTGATGTTGTTCATCACCGTCAGATGGGGAAACAGGTTGAACTGCTGGAACACCATGCCCACGTCGCGGCGGATGGCGTCGATGTTGCGCACGTCGTTGGTAAGCTCGATGCCGTCCACCGTGATGTCGCCGCGCTGGTGATGCTCCAGGCGATTCAGCGTCCGTATGAAGGTGGACTTGCCCGAACCGGACGGGCCGATGATCACAACCACCTCGCCCTTTTTGACGCTGGTGGTGATGCCGCGCAGCGCGTGGAAGTTGCCGAACCACTTGTGGACGTCGCGGCAGACGATGATTTCCTCGTCGGTTACGGTATGGCCATTGGTGGTCATGATGGACCCTCCGTTGGGTCGTCGCAGGTTGGTTTCTACTGCCCGTTGTTGCGGAGACGGCGGCGGCGGGAGCGGCGGGCGGAGCGTTCGGCTCGCAGTTGTTCCACCTCAGCGCTCAACTCGTCCAAACGCTGCGACACTGCGGCCATATTGGAAAGGGCCGCATCGCGCTCCTGCTCAGCAGCGATCCGGGCATCCCGTTCGGCGTCCCGCTCTTTGGCAACGGTGTCCCGTTCCACTGCGACGGCGTCGCGTTCGTCCTCAGCGGCGATGCGTCGCCCCGATTCTTGCCAGTACAGCATGATGTCCGGGCCTCCTATGATTGCGCTGGCCAAGGCCATGCCGGTCAATATGCGAATCGCCAACTGTCCCGATGTCAGGCCGGCTTCCCCAACGCTGATTACGTAGATTATCGTGCCGATCGCCGCGTCCAGGCAGACGTAAAACAGCAGGCGACGCGACCGCAACAATAAACGTTTGCTCATCATCCCGATCGCCCTGCGCCCATTCTAGCAGAACACCCGCTCATTGGACGGGACAGGACGGGGCACGAAACGCTATCGCTGACCCACCCCCATGTGCCGCTCGATGCGACCGCTGATGTAGGACATGCCGTAGGTGAATATCCAGAACACGATGGCGACGAAAATGATCACCTCGCCCTTGTTGCCCCTGAAATCGATGTTGCCGTTGACGAAGTCCAACCCCATGCGCAGGATGTCGATCATCCCGATGATGTACACCAGGCTGGTGTCCTTGAACAGCGCGATGAACTGCCCCACGATGGCCGGGATGACGTTGCGTATCGCCTGGGGCAGCGAGATCAGCAGGGTCGTTTGCCATCCGGGCAGCCCCAGTGCCCGCGCGGCCTCCGCCTGTCCTGGATTCAACGCCTGCAGGCCGCCGCGTATGTTCTCCGCCATGTACGCCGAACTGAACAGGGTGATGACGATACCCGCGTTCAGCAGGGCGTTGTTGGGGAAGTCCTCCGGGAACGCCAGCGGGACCAGGTGGCGGGACATGAACAGCAGGGTGATCAGCGGCACGCCCCGGAACACCTCGATGAACACCACGCACAGGATTTTCACCACCGGCAGATGGCTGCGTCGCCCCAGCGCCAGCGCGATTCCGATGGGCAGGCTCAGCGTGATGCCGCCCACCGCGAGAATCAGGTTCAGCATCAGGCCGCCCCACGAGTTGACCGACACCGGCTGCATCCCGGGGATGCCCGGCAGCCCGCGAATCAGCACCACCGTGAGCAGGAAGGCGACCACGGCAAAAATGGCGATCCAGCGGCCGGTGCCCAGACGGGTATAGCGTCCCAGGACCCATCCCGCGCCCAACGCCGGCAGGTTCGCCAGCAGCAGCAGGCGGACGTCCATCCCCATGGTCTCGAAGCTGTAGGGGAGGAAGGCGAACAGCGCCAGGACCGCGACGATCAGAATGGCGAACATCCTGGTGATCCCGCCGCGGGTCATGCCCCAGCCCATTCCCAGCAGGACGGATACGAACAGGGTCGCGACCTGGGGCCGCCAGAAGCAGTTCTGGCCCGGGCACGCGCCCTCGGTGTTGTACTGCCCCAACACGAAGCGGCCGCCAAGTTGAACAACCACCTGCCATTCGGCGTCCAGCAGCACCCACTTCAGCCCGTTCCAAAGGGCAATCACCGCAATGACGCCGGCAACGATGGTCAACACGGAGTTGAACCAATTGCTGAACAGGTTGGCGTGCGCCCACCCCGCAATTCCCACGTCCAGGCGCGGAGGCGGCAGCGGTGTGTTGGGTCGCTCTGTGACTTCCGTCGACATATTGTTCACGGGTTTTACCGGTTAGCCGCCCACGAACCGGATGCTGCGGTTGTACAGGTTGCCCAGCAGCGACCAGGTGAGACTCATGGCCAGATAGGACGCCATCACCAGCACGAATATCGGAATCGCCGGCGCGGTTTGCGTCATGGTTACGGCAACGCTGGTGAGTTCGGCGTACCCGATGGCTCCGCCCAGGCTGCTGTTCTTGGTCAGGTTCAGGAACTGGCTGATCAGCGGCGGAATGATGACGCGCAGCGCCTGCGGGAAGGTGACCTGGCGCAGCGTGTTGATGGGAGACAGGCCCAGCGCCCGGGCTGCCTCGGTCTGCCCCCGGCCGACGGACTGGATGCCCGCACGGACGATTTCGGCGATGAACGACGACGTGTATATCACCAGTCCAACCAGGAGAACGATCAGACCGGCCTTGGCGGTGAGCCCGCCGGATATGCGCCCGAAGCGTCCGTGGGGCTCGGGCGTCGAGATCAGGAAGGGCGCGTCGCCGCCCACGAAGCTCAGCGCCAGCCACGCCAGCGCGCCGCCGGCGATGGCGACCGTGAAACCACCGATCACCGGATACGACGGTCGTCCGGTTTCAATCTCCCGTCGGGTCAGCCAGCGGTGTACGTACATGCCGGCGATGACGGAACCAATGGCCAGCGCGACCCACAACAGGCCGATTGTCCAGCTTGGCGGCGAAGGCCAGGGCATGGAGAATCCGTCGTTGTAGATGTACAGGATCCCGGTGATGATCTCGCCCTGCTCGCGGCCGTCAGCGTCCCGCACCGACGGCAGTTCCTGGATGATGTAGAGCCAGAAGTAGAGCTGCACCAGCAGCGGCACGTTGCGGAAGAATTCGATATAGATCCAGGCCAGCTTGGATACGACCCAGTTGGTGGACAGGCGGGCCACGCCGACGAAAATGCCCAGCAGCGTGGCGAGGATAACGCCGGAAACGGCGACAATCAGCGTGTTGGTGATGGCAACCCAAAGGGCGTACAGGAAACTGTCGGATGATTCATAGGGTATGAAGAAGTCGCTGATGGGCGTTTGGTATTCGCGGGAAAGGAACGTGAAACTGTACGAGATGTTCCGGTCCTGGATGGCGTTGGCGATGTTGGCGAAGAACCAGACCACCAGGGCCACCACGATGATGGCGGACGCTATCTGCGCGGCCCACTGAATTATGACAGTGTGCCGCCAGACCGGAATGTCCTGGTAGATGAGAATGCTGGGTATCTGGCGGGTCGTCATCGTACTATCTGAACATTATTGGGTGGCTGCTGAGGGATTGTATCGGATTCGGCGAGCAATTGCTGGCATTTGCACAGCATAAAACATGGCAATCCCATCCGGTGCAACGCATTTCCCTTGATTCTGCGAACTCCGGAGTCCGGAGCGTCGAGGCCCCGGTCGGGGTCGGTGCGTTCCCAATTCAGGGTTATGGACAACTGCGGGTGCGGGTGCGACGGGTTTGCAATTTCCAAAAGCGACCGACGCGCCGCACACAGAAGTTGAGGAGGGAACAGCCGGAACCAGTCCGGCCATTCCCTCCTCTTTCATCCGCTACGAGTTGTCTGTGTTGCGAACGATCCAGTCCGGTTAGCGCAACGGAGCGGCGTAGATTTCACCGCCGTTGATCCACAGATCGTTGCGGCTGCCGGCGCGGGTCACGCCCAGCGGAGTGAGGTGCCTTTCATAGATTTCGCCATAGTTGCCGACCTGACTGATAACGTCCTGCGCGGCGGTGGGGCTCAGACCCAGGTCTTCCTGACCCCAGCTTCCTTCCAGGCCGAACAGCCGGTCCACAGCGGTGTCGCCGGTGGCCGCGGTCGGGACGTTGGCGGAGGTTACGTCGAAGGCCTCGGCGTAAATCATGATGGCCATGACGGACTTGACTATGTCGTACCACTGGTCATCGCCGTGGGGCACCACTGCTCCCAGGGGTTCCTCGGAGATGGTGTCGGGCAGGATGACGTGGTCGTCGGGGTTGTCATAGCCCACGCGGGTCGCAACCAGGCCGGAGCGGTCGGTGGTCAGAGCGTCGCACTGTCCCGTCTGGTACGCCTCGCTGGTGGTGGTGGCGTCGGGGAAGGTGACGATGTCAAAGTTCAGGCTGTTCTGGTTGCTGTAGTCCTGCAGGTTCAGCTCGGTGGTGGTGCCCTGCTGCACGCAGACCTTGGCGTCCGTGAGTTCCAGCGAGCCGGTAACGCCCAGGCTGGCAGGAACCATGAATCCCTGGCCGTCGTAGAACATGGTCTGGGCGAAGTTGCCCCAGGTGGCGTCGCGGGAGGACGTCCAGGTGGTGTTGCGGGACATCATGTCAACCTGACCGGACTGCATGGTGGGTCCGCGCTCGGAGGCGGTGGTGGGATGATATTCCACGGCGTTGGCGTCGCCGAGAACGGCGGCGGCCACGGCGCGGCACAGTTCAATATCAAAGCCCACGGTGTTGCCGTCGGCGTCGAGGAAGCCGAATCCGGCCAACTGGGTGTTATTCGCGCAGGCTACGTGGCCCCGGCTGCGTACCAGGTCCAGACGGCTCTCGCCCTGGTTGTCCATTGCAGTGGACTCGGAATCCGTGGGCGCTGCGGTGGCTTCCATGGCAGCCTCGGTCGGAGCCATTGCGGCGGTGGGCTCGGCGGCGGCAGGAGCGGTCTGTGCAGGCGGTTCCTCCTGTCCGCAGGCCATGGCCGCCACCAGCGCCAAAATGAGCGCTGCCCCGGCGATGTACTTTATCGTGTGTTTCATTCTCGTTATTCCTCCTGTACTGTCGGGCTTGATGCCGGCGTAATTCGGAGTGATTGTACCACGCTCACATGACTAATTTTGATCCCCATCTGGCACGGGTTACGCACATTTTCAATTGACGCGGTTCGCCCTGGACTGCGTGCAAGTTCGGTTCCGGCAGTTCGGCAACTACCGGAAACGCCACAGATTCAGCGCGGTTCCGCCGAAGATCTTGCCCAGATCTTCCCGGGGACACCAGTCCTCCATCTCGCTGATGGTGTGTCGCAACGAGTTGCGGTAACCCTCGCGATTGGTGCAGCGCGGCCAGTCGGAACCCCACACCATGCGGTCGGAGCCGAAGGCGTCGTAGGCCATGCGGACCCAGGGCGGCGTGTTGCGGTAGGGGAACGGCGGGTCGCTTATCTCGCCCATGCCGTGAATCTTGATGATGGTATTGGGATGGCGGGCCAGGGCCAGCGACTGCCGGTAGGTGGACTCCGGCGGCATTTCGGGCGCGCCGATGGCGTGGATGCCCATGCCGGCCAGGTGCTCCAGTATGAACGTGAGGTTGGGCAATTCGGCCACCAGCGCGTCGAATTCGGGCGATGCGTAGCCTTCGGCCGGGCCGCCCACGCTCACCGACACGCCCAGGTTGGCGGCGGCCCGCCAGATCGCCAGCGGGTCGTTGCCCGGCGAGCGGTGGAAGTTGCGGATGCGCAGCGTCTCGGCGCCGGCGGCGCGCAGGCTGTCCAGTGTGTCGGGCGCGGCGGGATCGTCCACGTCAACGCGGCACACCACCGAGAACCTGCCGGGAAACCGGCGGATGCACTCCAGCACGTAGGAATTGTCCAGCGTGGCGGTGGACTGCACCAGCACCGTTTTCGCAACGCCGTTCAGTTCCATCTGCGCCAGCAGCATCTCCACCGGTTCGTAGTGGTCGCGTCCGATGTGAACGTGGGTATCTACGATGTGCATGGAATATCACCTCCGTTCAGGACCAAATTGTCCGGTACACGCTGCGGCCCGCGCGCGTGCGGACGAAAAATTATTCGCCCCCACCAATTGTTCGCCCCCGCCACAGGAAGATATTGCCTGAATCGCAACGCCGACTCCGGCCGACCGGAAGGATACACACCATCACGATTTTTGTATAATGCCGCATTAACGAATCGCGAAAATGGCCGGTCGCTTGAGGCCAGTCCCGATCGGGAACGAGAGGAGGTATCGCCGCCATGATTTCACAGGCCGATAACATTGCGCTGACGCAGGTGGGCCCCGGGACACCGATGGGCGAATTGATGCGCCGGTACTGGATGCCGGCGCTGCTGTCGTGGGAGTTGGCCGAACCGGACGGCGAACCGGTGCGCCTGAAGCTGCTGGGCGAGCAACTGGTGGCCTTCCGCGACACCGAGGGCAAGATCGGGCTGCTCGAAGAGCTTTGCCCCCACCGTCTGGCGTCCCTGTGGCTGGGACGCAACGAGGAGTGCGGGCTGCGCTGCGTCTATCACGGCTGGAAGTTCGACGTGAACGGCCAGTGTACCGACATGATGAACGAGCCGGCCGACAGCGATTTTCCGTCCAAGATGACCACCACTGCCTACCCGACCATCGAACTCGGCGGCGTCATCTGGGCGTACATGGGACCCCGGGAGCACATGCCGCCGCCGCCGAAATTCGAGTGGGCCGCCGTGCCGGAAACCCATCGCCACGTCACCAAGAACCTCCAGGAGTGCAACTGGCTGCAGGCGCTGGAGGGCGGCATCGACTCCGCTCACGCCACCATCCTGCACCGCACGCTGCGGGCCGACACCAAGCACGCCGGGCTGCGCATCGACTCCCCCCACGTGCAGGGCCGGCCGCCGGAACTGGAGGTGGACATCACCGACTACGGCTACCGCTACGCCGGCATCCGGTCGCTGGGTGACGAGGGGAACCACGTTCGCGCGTATCACTTCATCATGCCTTTCCACCAGATTCGCGCCAGCCAGCGCGGGTATCGCGGCCGCCCCGGGCCGGTGGGATTCCTGGCGTCGGGCCACATGTGGGTTCCCATGGACGACAACAGCGTGATGGTGTGGAACTGGGACCTCTCCTACGACGACCCCATCGATGCCGACGAGCGCACGGAAATGGACCGCAGCTACGGCCGTGGCCCGGAGCACATGCGGGACAATTTCCACACCAGGGTGAACCGGGACAACAACTGGATGATCGACCGCGCCGTGCAGAAGACCGAGACCTTCAGCGGCATCGACGGCGTGAACGCCCAGGACGTGGCCGTGCAAGAGAGCATGGGGCACATCGTTGACCGCACCCGCGAGAACCTGAGCCGCACCGACATGGCCATCATTTACGCCCGCCGGCAGTTGCTGCAGGCCACGCGCACCGTGGCCGAGGGAGGCACACCGCCCGGCGCCGGGGACAACTACTACATGCTCAGGCCGGCCCAGGCCGTTTTGCCCGTCGATGTGGACTGGCGCGACGCCCTGTGGGAAGACCTCTATCCCGACGGTTCCCAGCAGCGCAACGGCAAGTAGCCGGCGGCGAGCCAGACCCATGATTGCAGGGGCGGGTTTCAAACTCGCCCCCACGTTATTGTGCGTTGGTGTCGTGTCCCCGTCGCGG
>CAZCZB010000024.1:0-3830 GCA_964502995.1 uncultured Dehalococcoidia bacterium | reverse complement strand
GCGTTGGTGTCGTGTCCCCGTCGCGGATGACCGTGAACGGGGTAGGGGCGAATGATTATTCGCCCCTGCGCAGCAACTCCAGACACGGTCGATGCAAGGCGGGCGCGACCCGCGAAGATGATTGCAGGGGCGAGTTTGAAACCCGCCCCTGCGTTATTGCGCGTTGGTTTCGTATCCCCGTCTCGGATGACCGTGAACGGGGTAGGGGCGAATGATTATTCGCCCCTACGCAACAATTCCAGACACGTTTGATGCAAAACGGGCGCGACCTGCGAAGATGATTGCAGGGGCGAGTTTGAAGCGCGCCCCTGCGTTGGTGCGCGTTGGTTTTGTGTTCCCGTCGCGATGAGCGCGAATCGGGGTAGGGGCGAATAATTATTCGCCCCTACGTGGGTGTAGCCACGGTCAAATGCAAGACGGACGCGACCTGCGAATATGATTGTAGGGGCGGGTCTGAGACCCGCCCCTACGTTTGTGTAACAACGCCCGTGGCGGTTTGGCGCGTCCCCGATGCGAGGAGAGTCCGTGCCATACGAACTATGCCGGCGCCGGTTCGCGCACCTCGACGGGGAGGCTCAGGGTGAACTCCGCGTACTCGCCGGCCACGGTATCAACCGTGAGGTCGCCGCCGGCGCGGCGGGCGACGTCGGCAGCGATGGACAGGCCCAGTCCAGCGCCCAGAGCGCCCTCCCGGGTGGTGAAGAACGGGTTGAAGATATGCCCGACCACGTCGTCTTCCATGCCCGTGCCGTTGTCGCGCACCCTCACTTCAACCACATCGCCGACCAACTGGGACGACACGATAAGCTCGGGACTGTAATCGTCGCCCGTGGCTTCCCGCTTCGTCCGCATCGCGTAGCAGGCGTTGGACACCATGTTGACCACCGCCTCGCTGAAGTCCTGGCCGACCACCGGGATCTGACCGAACGAATTGTCCAGCCGGTACACCGGTTCCACGTCAAAGTCCTGCCATTCCGCCTTGAACGCGTCGCATCCCACCTGAACGGCGCGACGCAGCAGCGGATTCAGGTCGGTGGGCGCCGGTTGGCCGCCCACGACTCCCAGGCCGCGCATCCGCTCCACGATGGCCAGCGCGCGGCCGCCGTTGTCCTGCACCCGGGTCAGGCTGGCCGTCAGTTCCTCGGTGATGTCGTCCAGCAATTCCGCGTCCTCGGGGCTCATTCCGTCCCGGTAATTGAGGAGCATGTCGGACAACTCGCCATATAGTTCCTGCGACCCTTCGGAGAAGTTCTTCACAAAGTTCAGCGGGTTGCTGATTTCGTGGGCCACGCCGGACACCAACTCGCCCAGCGCCGCCAGCTTCTCCTGCGCCACCAGCCGGTCCTGCATCCGTTGCAGTTCCGCGTTGGCCTCGCGCAGTTCGCCGTATAGCTGTTCCACCAGGTTCAGCCGCTGCACTTCAAGGGCCTGCTGTCGAAACACCTCCAGCGCGTCGGCCAGTTCGCCGATTTCGTCGGTGCCAACCTCCGGGACCGGAGTTTCCAGGTCGCCCGACGCCATGGCGCGCATGCGGTCGGACAAGCGTTGCAGCCGCCGCACCAGTCCGTTGCCGACCCACAGCCAGGCCGCCGTGGTCGCCAGCACGACGCTGACCACGCTGATTACGGCCAGCAGGATGCGGCCCTCGTCGAAACTGCGCACCGCCGCGTCCAACGCCGTTGCTGACTCGGCGCGGGCCTCGTCCAGCAGCGACGCCACCGAAACTTCCAGAGCCGCGCCGGACTGCCGGAACTCCAGGCCGCTCGCTTCGGCCCGCGCCGACAGGATCAACTGCTGTGTGCGGATGGTGAACACGCCGTCGCCCTCCCAAAGCTCGCGGATGGCGGGAGAGATGCCGGATGCGGCGGCGGTTTCAAAGTCGCTACGCAGCCGGTTCAAAGTCGCTTCGTCCTGCGCTTCCAGCATATCGGCCAACGCCCGGCCGGCCGGCGATGCGGCGTCGGACGCGCTCAGGGCATCGAGCCGCTGCCGGTGGGCGGCTGCCGCCTGGTCGGCCTGCGCGGAGGCGTCCCGGTTCTGCAACAGGATGTAGATTGAGTCCGCCACGTCGTTGGCGCCGTCATGCACGGCGGCTACGGACGGTTGCAGCGACTCGACGCCGTTCGCGCGCGCCAGGGGCGGTTTGAGTCGGTCCAGCGAGTCTTCCACCAGGGTCGCCGTGGTGGTGGCCGGCGCTTCGGTGGCCTGCGTCAACAGGCCACTGCCCAGGTAGATCAGGTTGTCAACTTCGCGGGCGGCCGCCCACGATGCCTCCAGCACCGGAACCGACTCCTGCTGCACCTTGTGGTTCAGGTCGCCGCTGCGTTCGAAGTAGAAGATGGCCACGGCCGCGGATATCAGCGTCAGGATCACCGCCACGGCCAGGGCCACGTACAGGCGGGTGCCGATCCGACGCCAGGGGTTTGACTTGCCGCGCATATCGAGAACTCCATTCCAACTTGTACACCCGGTGGCCAAGAATAAGACCACGCCCAACGGCGTCACATTACAACGCCGGCGCGGTCTTTTGCCGTTGGAATTGCGAGCCAGTTGTGTCGCTTATGCGACCGGGTTCGCAGCCTGGAGTGGGTTCGCGGCCTGGAGTCAGGTGGTGGGCCTAAGTGTACCGTATTGCGAACTTTCCGGTGGGAGGTCCTGATCTAGCACCAAGCCGGTCATGTTCTGAAAGCGCCTACTATCCAATCGGTTATCGTGCGAAGGTGCGTCCCGCTTGAAACAGGTAAGAGTAGGCAGACACTTTGTTAGAATCGGTGGTCCCGGAGCCTACTATGCCAGTGGCTAGTCCCAACGCACCGAGAACGAAACCCAGCGGGTCACCTGTAGCAGCCGACCAAACCCCGCCGGCTAGTCCGAAGGACCATGAAGGGAGGTTTCTTCCCAAGGACATTCTAGTGGAGCGCTGGAGGTCGTGCGCGGCGTCGGCCATATCTTGGCGCCGCTGTAGGAGGATGGTCTTGCGTTCCTCTGGGTGGATGACTTCGGCGAGCTCAGCCATAAATCCCCGCAGGTCTCGCATATAGGCTTTGTGGGCAGTCTGATGCTCGGCCCGGAATTGCAAGAGTTCGTCAAGTGGTACCGAGTCCATGTTGAAGCTAACGGGCTCGAGGTCGAAAGCGATTACGCTTTCACGGGACGGCATTCGCTCTCTTGAAAGAGTTTCGATTAAGTCATCCAGGGCGCGAGCGTCATTGGTTGCTGGGTGCACCAACAGGTTTTGCTTGTTCCCCGCTGAGCGTGCGAGTTGGGCCAGTATGACGAGGATAGTTGTGCGCACCGCTGGGTGAAGAGGTATCGATACTCCATCCTCACTGGGTTTTGCGAGTCCCTTCGCCCGAAGTTCCGAAACCAGCGACTCAGCAAGGTCAACGTCAGCCCCATAACCCATTCGTGACTGGGACAGTTCGTGGAAACCAACGTCTTTGGAAACCTCGTCGAATACGCCTCCGGCAATCAACCCGCTAACGGCGTCCGCTAGACCCTTCGCCATTTCCGCATCGACCCAGGTATTCGGTTCGAGGACTTCCAGTAGACCCTGGTCCTCAAGTGGCTCGGCTAACACGGGGTCGGCTGCATGGTGTCGACCGTACATATAATCTGGGAGCAGGATCGAGACCTTGTCGAAGAACAGGAGGAGCGACTTCACCCAACTCCCCTCACCCATGCCCCAGTACGGAGCAGGATAGTAGTACGCAACATCAAAACGTTCGTTCATTTCATTCACTTATGGCAGGTCAATAGAAGGGTTTCCAAGTGGGCCTAGTATCGTCTCAAATCAGTATTAGAAGGTCTTGGTGCTGAGCGGTTGAAGT
>CAZCZB010000023.1:13508-41109 GCA_964502995.1 uncultured Dehalococcoidia bacterium | reverse complement strand
GCCACGAATGCCTGACGGCATTCTCGCAATGACAGATTATCAAAGTTGGTCGTAGTCGTTAGCACCGCAACGAGATTGCCACGAATGCCTGACGGCATTCTCGCAATGACAGATTATCAAAGTTGGTCGTAGTCGTTAGCACCGCAACGAGATTGCCACGAATGCCTGACGGCATTCTCGCAATGACAGATTATCAAAGTGGGTACGCGTGAGCAGCGGCGTGCTTTGCGCGAAGACAGCGCCGATGATATGCTTTTCTCGAATAATCAACATCAGGGATTGTGGCCTTGCTGCAGACCCTGGTACCACGACGATAGAGGAGGTTACGCGCTGACATGTTGGACATTGCACCCGATGGTTTATCCTGGTGTGTAATTATTCTGCAGGCTGCCCCGACGGAGGGCGGCTTTGTCATTCCGTTAAGTTTCCAGATCGCCCTGCTGGTAGTCAGCTTTCTTGGAGTGGCATTTTTCACCAGCGCTGAATCGGCGCTGATCGCCGTCAACAAAATCCGCATCAGGTTTCTGGCGGAGCAAGGGAACGCGGCGGCGAAGGCGGTGGACAACGTGCTGGCCAAGCACGAAAAGTTTTTCGCCACCATCCTGCTGAGCCAAAACGCGTTCACAATTTTCGCCACAGCCATAGGGACGGCGGTTGCGGCGGAGATGTTGCGCGATTCGGGCTACGCCGCGCTGCTGACGACGGTGATTATGACCGTGGTGGTGTCCATATTCGGCGAGATAACGCCCAAGACGCTGGCGGCCACGTATTCCGAACGCTGGTCGTTGATTGCGGCGCGGCCGGTGAACTGGACGATCTGGGCCTGCACGCCGTTCATCTACCTTTTTACGGCGGTGCCCCACCTGATCTACCGGATTTTGCGCACGGAACAGCAGGGGCTGCAAACCACGTTCACCGAAGGCGAACTGCGGATGATGATCGACATGTCTCGCGAACAGGGCGCCGTTGAATCCGACGAGGCGGAAAGGCTGAATCGCGTGTTTCACTTCCGCGACCGCAGGCTCAGCGAAATCATGACTCCGCGCAACGAGATTGTGTGGATCGAGAAGGGTACCTCGCTGCAGGAGTTCCTGGAGATTTACGCGGGACACAGCCATACGCGATTCCCGGTGTTCGAGGACACTCAGGAGACCGTGCTGGGCGTTCTGTCCAATAAGGAAGTGCTGATAGCGCAAAGTCGCGGCCAGATGGCAGCGGCGGAGTCGGTTACGGAAAGCATGAGGGAGGTGGAATTCATTCCGGAGACCGTGACGATATCGGACGCCTTTGACACCATGCAGGCCAAGCGGCTTTCGATGATGATGGTCACCAACGAGTACGGCGGGATTGCGGGGCTGGTGACATTGAAGCAACTGACCGGCGTGATCGTTGGGACCCTGGTGGACGACGACCCGCCCTCAGCTTCGGCGAGCAGCAGCATTGTGCAGATGCCGGACGGCGGCTACCTGGTCGACGGCGGCACGACAATCATCGAGATCAACGAACGGCTGGAGAGCGCTGGCATATCCCTTGCGGAGGGCGAGTACCGGACCATTGCCGGGCTGGTGTTGCACGAACGCGAGGGCGAGATACCGGGTGTTTCCGACGCGGTGAGTTCCGGGGACATCATGCTGACCGTAATCGACATGGCGGGCGCGAGGATCAACCGCGTTCGGCTGGAAAAAATGGCCGTTCGCGCGGAGGCCGACGCCTGATGAAACTTCACCTTCTGCGGCACGGCGAAACGGACATCAACGCGGCCGGCCGTCTGCAGGGATCGACCGACTCCACGCTGACGCCGCTGGGACACCGGCAGGCCCGGGAGTTGGGCATTGCCAGCCTCGCCTGGAACCCCGTGGCGGTGTATTCGAGCCCGTTGTCCCGAGCCAAGGGCGTGGCGCAGCAGATTCACGAAGCGACCGGTCTGCCGGTGACGATCGAGCCGCGCATCACCGAAATGGAGATGGGGGCGCTGGAAGGGGTTACCATCCAGCAGATGCGGGACGACTGGCCGGAGCTTTACCAGGGGTGGCGCAGGGACGCCAGCAGTGTAACCATGCCGGACGGGGAATCGTTGGGCGATGTGCAGTTGCGGGCGATGGCCGCCATCGACGATATGGACCAGAAGTTTGAGACCGGCGACACCGTGATCGCGGTTACGCATAATTTCACCATACGTTGCGTTGTGGCGGCGGTGCTGGATCTGCCGTTGGCCAACATCAACCACCTGGACCTTTCGCTGGGCAGCCGCACCACCATCACCACCGGGCCGCGGGGTCGTCGGCTGAACGGGTACAACGCGGTGGATCACCTGACGCCCGCCAACCGAGTCGGGTATTAGACGGCTCGCCGTGGGCAGCGCAGGCGAATCGCGGGCCGGGCCGGGTCAGGCGCACGCGATTGATTCGGTGGTTATCGCCGAGGCACGCAGCGTCGGTGTCGGTCCCGGGGACACGGTGGTTGTGGGAGTTTCGGGCGGCCCCGATTCATGCTCCCTGTACCTGGCGTTGCGCCACGCCTCTCAATTGCTGGGATTCCGGGTTCACGCCGCCCACCTGATCCATGATTTTCGCGGCCAGGAGATGTACGACGACGCGGATTTCGTCAGGAATCTCTGCGACGACGTGTCGCTTACCGTGGACGAGGTTGACGTCGCGGCCCACCAGCAGGAGACGGGGGAGAGTTCGTTTGAGCAGGCGGCGCGCAGTCTGCGGTACAGGTTTCTCGGGTCGGTGGCTCAGTCGGTTGGGGCGCGATACGCGGCGGTGGCGCATACCGCAGATGACCAGGCGGAAACGGTTCTGCTGCACATTGCGCGAGGCAGCGGCGTGCATGGCCTTCGGGGAATGAGCAAACTGGCACGGTGGCCGACTCCGCAACAGCGCCCGGATCTGCGCGTGTGGCGTCCCCTGCTGGACGTCCGGCGCGCCGACACCATCGGATATTGCCAGGAGCGCGGGGTAGAATACCGGGACGACAGCACCAACTACATGAGCGATTTCGCGCGCAACCGGGTGCGTTTGCACCTGATGCCCGCACTGGCCGAGCAATTGAATCCCCGGATGGTGGAAGCGCTGGTTCGGCTGTCGCGCATCTCCGGCATCCAGACGGATTACCTGGAGGAACGGGTGGATGATGTTTGGCCGGAGATCGCTCCGCGGGATGCGCAACAGTCCGGAATCACACGGTTGCGCCGGCAAGAGTTGACGCGATTGCATCCGGCTTTGCTGCCCCTGGTTTTGAGGAGGGCCTGGGGCTGTCTGACCGGCAACAACAGGCGTCTGACCGAAGGACACCTGGCGGCGCTATCGGGAATTGCCATTGCAAACGGATCGGGCAAATTCCTGGCGCTGCCCGGGGGGTACATTGCGCGCACGGGGTCGGAATGGCTGGAATTGCTTTCTGAGTCCGACATTGAAGAATGCCCATACCCGACATTGCCGGGGCCGTTCCGGATCACCCTGCCCTGGGGTCCGATTGCCGTGGGAGTTACGAAGCGAGGCGGTTGGGAGGTGACGGCGAGCAAAGTGCGGCTGCGGCCCGGAGCGTCGCTGGACACCGGAGAGCCGTTGTCGGTGTACATGTCGGCGGAGGCGTTGGCTGAGGGCGCCACGGTCCGCACCTGGGAGGCGGGAGACCGGATGCAACCCCTGGGAATGTCGGGCCACCGAAAACTGAAAGACCTGTTCGGCGATTCCGGGGTGCCCCGCGATTGGCGGTGCAGGATCCCGATTGTCGTCGCATCGCGGGGGATCGCATGGGCGGCTGGTGTCCAGCTGGCCGATTGGGCATCCGTGCGGTTCCAGGGAGATGAACCGGTAGAGGCCATTTTGGTGGAATTCAATCGGTTGGAACCATTGGTTTCGGATTCGGGCGAACATAGTTCGGCAACGTAACATACGGTCGGACAATATGCCTGAATACGGTCACATCGTGACCGGTTGCCGGAGTGTTTTCGACGGATCGAGTCGAGACAACAATCGTCATCTTTCGGTGTTGAATGCGCGGAATCATGCGGATGAGTTCGTCAGACGTGTGAGCGAACCAACAAATCGTATGGATACGCGCCGTCGGAGCAGGAAAATCTCGTAGATCAGTTGTCTCCATGCCGGTTGCGCCCTGCTCAGAAAATGTACAATCGAAGTGCAGGTGAATATGAACTAACCGTGTGCTGGCATTTTGTTTGGCCGTATCGTTTTGAGACCCTAACGAACACGGGAGCCGGGGAAGGTCCAAATGGCAGTTCGTGATCTGACCAACTTTCTGGTCCATTTATTCCGCGACGGCGGGGATCTTGAGGAAATTTACCTATCCACCGTCCACGATAATTGTTTGCTCTGCCGCGAGCCGATTAGCGGCTCCCGATCGTACCTGGAATATCGCGTCTGTCCATTCTGCCGATTCCACTACACTCTTTCGGCGCGCGAGCGGATTGAGATGATCGCCGACCGGCGGAGTTTCAGGGAACAGAACCGTTACGTGAGTTCGCTGGCGCCGCTTTCCTTCTCGAACCGCGCTCAATCGGGGCGCACCGATTACGACGAAGAGCTGACCGCCAACCAGGATCGCACCGGTCTGACGGAAGCGACGGTCACGGGCATCTGCAAGATCGACGGCAAAAACATCGTTCTGGTTGTCCTGGACTATGGGTTCATGGGCGGCAGCATGAGCAGCGTGGTGGGCGAGAAGGTGGCGTTGGCTTTCGAGATGGCGGCGCGCCGGAGCCTGCCCGTGGTCGCGGTGGTCACCGGCGGAGGGGCGCGGACGCAGGAAGGCGTCCTGTCGCTGATGCAGATGGCGAAAACGGTGGCGGCAGTCAACCGCCTGCGCGACGCTTCGGTTCCGTTCATCGCCGTGCTGGCCAACCCTTCCACGGGGCAGGCCTACGCCAGCTTCGCGAATCTGGCCGACATCATAATTGCCGAACCCGGGTCGGTCATGGGCCTGTCTCCGATACGAACGGTAATCGAAGCGACAGGTCAGCCGCTGCCGGTGGATGTCCACACGGCCGAATACCATCTGAGGCGGGGACTGCTGGACAACGTGGTTGACCGGGAAAGCCTGCGTGAGCGATTGATCGAACTGCTGCACATCCTGGTTGAACCGGAGGGTATCAAACTGGGTCGCCGGGCCATTTCGCGGTTGCAGGTCGCCGCTTCGGACGACACCGAGACTTGGGAATCTCTCCACGCGGCCACCAACGACGAGCGGCCGGACGCCCTCTACTACATGCGGCACATGCTCGAAGGGTTCTTCGAGGTGTGCGGCGACCGGGTGAACAGCGACGACCGCACGGTGGTGGGCGGACTGGGATTGCTGCGTGGACATCCGGTGGTGGCGGTGGGGCAACAACGGACTCATGCCGGAGACGCTGCGGGAGGCCGCTACCACGTTCATCCGGACGGCTTGCGCAAGGCGCAGAGGCTGATACGCCTGGCATCCCGGTTCAATCTGCCGCTGGTGACGCTGATTGACTCGCAGGGCGCCGACCCGCGGTTGGAGTCGGAAGAGCAGGGTGTTGGCATCGCCATCGCCGGCAGCCTGTCGCTGATGCTGAACGCCGAGACGCCGGTGGTATCGGTGATCATCGGCGAGGCGGGCAACGAGGCGGCGTTGGCGATGGGCCTCTCGGACCGGATCCTAATGCAGCAATACGCCATCTATTCGCCGATCTCGTTGGACCACACCGTTGGCGGTCCGGCGCGGGAGCGTTATTTGACCCGCGAAGCCGCCGAGGTGTTGATGATGACGGCCCGGGATTGCCAGGAACTGGGCATCGTGGACCAAATTGTCCCCGAGCCGGCCGGGGGATCGCACAACGACCCCCGGCAGGCGACCGAAGATCTCGAAGGCGCGATCTACAAGCACCTTGCGGAGGCGAGCCGGCTATCGGTAAGTAAGTTGATAAAACAGCGTTACCGGAAATTCCGGCAGATGGGTGAGCTAAACCCGTTCGCCCAGGAAGCGATCCAGCAGGAAGTGTCGGCGCTGCTGCGCATGCACTGGGCCGGAGAATCATTCTCACATCTGGATACGCTGCCGCCTTTCGATGCAGCGGAGCCGCTGGCGCTGGACGAAGGGTTGAATCGCGAGGCGTTGTGAACTGAGCCGGCCCCGGCCAACCAAAAAGCGCGGGCGCTTATACGAAAGCGCCCGCACTGCTTCAGCGAGAATGAGTTGCAGTCGGCGATAGCCTGACCGGTGGTTTTATGCCTCCAACCCGTGGGCCTTCAGGCTGTCGCGCAGTTGTGAGGCCACGGTTGCGTATTCCTGACCGACCGTATCGTCGAGCAGCACCGTTGGGCGGCTGGTGTCCCGATACGAAGGACGCAGGGTCATGCTGCCCAGGAACGGCGCGTCGATGTCATGGGCCAATTCCTGGCCGGCGCCCTGGCCGAATATCTCGCCGCAGTAGTTTTCGACCACGCCGACGACGTTGAGGTTCAGCTTGCGGATCATGTTGATGCAACGCTTGGCGTCTATGATGGCGAGTTCCTGGGGTGTGCTGACCACGACGAAACCGTCCATGGGGAGCGTTTGCATCACCGTCAGCGGGGAGTCGGAGGTGCCGGGAGGCAGGTCGACTATCAGGTAGTCCAACTCGCCCCAATCCGTGGACTGCAGGAACTGGTTGATGGCGTTGTGGATCATCGGGCCGCGCCAGATGATGGCCTCGTCCTCGTTCTCCTGGAAAAACGCCATCGAAACAACCTTGACGCCGTGGCCCTGCGCGGGGGTGATGACGCCATCGCTGAAATCGGGTTTCTCCACGATTCCCATCACGCGGGTGACGTTGGGGCAATCGATGTCGACGTCCAGGAGGCCGACGCGCTCACCCTGCGCCGCGAGGGTGGTGGCCAGATTACAGGCGACGGTGGTTTTCCCCACGCCGCCCTTGCCGCTGTACACGCCGATCTTGGTTCGCACCGATGCGAGCCGGTCGGTGATCTGGCGTTTTTGCTCCCACTGCCGCCTGATCTGCTGGAGGCGGGCGTTTTGCTGTGCGTTGGGTGGTTGCGGGGTTGCCATCGTGGGTTCGATCTCCGGACGTGGTTGTGACTGGATTGAGCGGGCTAGATGCCCAGCATGTTGCGAGCTTCCTCGCTGATCAGGTCGGGAGACCACGGCGGATCGAAGGTCAGCTCGATGTTGACTTCCTCAACGCCCTCCACGTCCTGCACCGCCCACTCCGCCTGCTGGGCGATGTGGGGGCCCATGCCGCAGCCCGGGAAGGTGAGAGTCATCTGGACGAACACGTCGTTGGCATCGCTCACCTGCACATCGTAAATCAGGCCGAGGTCAACCACGTTGACGGGTATTTCCGGGTCGTACACGGTGCGGAGAGCTTCGTAAACTTCCTCGCGGTCGACGGTTGTAGCCATGTCGGGCCTCCTGCTGCCTAGCATTCTGTTGTGCCATTATATCGGAAATCCGCATCTTAGGGGGCGCGGCGCAGAATCGGGAAGCGGCCCGGTGTATGATACCGGGCCTTTGGATTATCACTCAACCGGTCCGCTCATCCTGAGCTTGTCGAAGGATGGGGTTCGTGGTTCGACAGGCTCACCATGAGCGGACTGCTGGCCAGTGTGGCAATAATCGAAAGGCCCCGGTGTATGATACCCGCGCGAAACGCAACGCAGGGAGGCAAAAACACGATGGTCGATTTGCTGTTTGCCAACGGAACCATCATCGACGGCACGGGTCAGGCCGGTTACCGGGGAAGCGTGGCCGTGACCGGCGACACCATCCAGGTATTGACCGGCGACGTTTCAGCGGTGGACGCCGGCCGGACCATCGACGCCAGCGATTACGTCGTGTGTCCCGGTTTCATCGACATGCACTCCCATTCGGACCTGAAACTGCTGACCGAACCGGCGCACGAAGCGAAGGTTCGCCAGGGCGTCACCACGGAAGGGCTGGGGATGGACGGCCTGTCATACGCGCCGACCACGCCGCGGGCGCTGGAAGACCTGCTGGTGTACCTGGCAGCGGTGAACGGGACGCCGCCGGCCGGGGTGCGCTGGAGCAGCGTTGCGGATTTCCTGGCGTTGTTCGACGGCGCCTCGGCCTGCAACGTGTTTCATTTCGTGCCGCACGCCGCGATAAGGGTCGCGGTCATGGGCTGGTCGTCGCGCCTGCCGACTGACGCTGAACTGGCAGGGATGCAGGACCTGGCCCGCCAGGGCATGCGGGACGGCGCGTTCGGGTTCACGACGGGCCTGACCTACGCTCCGGGGGCCTATAGCGATACCAACGAACTGGCGGCCATTGCGACGACGGTGGCCCAAGAAGGCGGGTTCTACTGCACCCACTCGCGTTACACCCTGGGCGACCGCCTGCTGGACCCGTTCCGCGAGGCGCTGGAGGTCGGGCGCAGATCGGGCGCGCCGGTGCATATATCGCACTATCACAGTCCTGTTGCGGGTTTGGGAGCGCAGATGACGGCGCTGATCGACGACGCCCGGAATCGCGGACAGGATGCAACCTACGACCAGTATCCCTACCCGGCCGCGTCCACAATCCTGCACTCGTTGCTGCCCTACTGGGTCCACGCCGGCGGCCCGCGGGCGTTGATGAAGCGTATTGCCGATCCCGAAGTGCGGGCCATGATGCTGAGGGCGGTCGAGCCGCAATGGGGCGGGCAAACGCTGGACAACTACATTTTCGCCCACATCGCGTCGGACAAGAACAAGGAGTGGGAAGGTAGATCGCTGGAAGAACTGGCGCAGCACCGGGGCGGCCGAATGGTTGACGCAGTGTGCGACCTGCTGATGGAAGAGGACCTTGAAGTCGCATTCGTCGCCCGGACGGGCAACCTGGAAAACATCCGTGAAATCGCCAGCCATCCGGCGCAAATGATAGGTACGGACGCCATCCTCACCGGAGGCCGACCGAACCCGCGCACATACGGCACCTATCCCTACGTGCTTGCCCAATTCGTTCGCGGCGAAGGCCTGTTCTCGCTGGAAACAGCGATCAGAAAGATGACCGGCGCGCCCGCGCAAAGGCTGGGTCTCACCGACCGCGGTGTGATTCGCGACGGCGCGAAGGCGGATGTGGTGCTGTTCAACGCGCAGACCATTGACACGCCGGCCACCTTCGACGACCCGGTCCAGTATCCGGTGGGCATTGACTACGTGGCCGTGAACGGGTCGCTGGTCATCGACAATGGGCAGCACACCGGCGCACTGCCAGGGCGGGCGTTGCGGAGCCGGTGAACGCACCTGTCGTCAGTTGCCCGCCATCGTCCCATAGGGCATAATTGCGCCCTGAATCCGCGCAACCGTTTCGCCGGCCGATGCCGGCACAGAGGATCACCATGGACTTTGAACCTCGTTATACCGCCGAACAGGAAGCGTTCCGCACCGAAGTGCAGGAATGGCTCCACGAAAACATTCCGGCCGGGATAGAGCATCCGGCCGACTCGATTGACTTGACCTACGAGCAGTACCAACTCCGGCGGGATCTGGGCCGACGGTTGGGCGAGAAGGGATGGCTGTGGCCCACCGCGCCGGAGGAATACGGCGGCGGTGGCCTGACCGTTGACCATTCAGTGGTGCTGGAAGAGGAGATCGACGGCTACAACCTGTCGCTCCCACCCTACTACGATTCGGGCGGACGCCTGGGAGGCAACTCGATCCTGGTTTGGGGTTCGGAGGAGCAGAAGCAGGAATTCCTGCCCAAGATATTCAAAGGGGAAATCCGGACCTGGCAGTTGCTCACGGAGCCGGAAGCCGGTTCCGACCTGGCCAACGCCAAGACCTCGGCCCGGCGGGACGGCGACGACTACGTCATCAACGGCCAGAAGGTTTACGTGGGAAGCGCCCACGGCTCGGACTACATGTGGACCATCACCTGCACGGACCCCGAGGGCGACCGACACCACAACCTGAGCTGGTTCATGGTGCCGTCCGATCTGCCGGGAATCAGCGTGTTTCCGATGGAACTGCTGTCGTCCGCAGGCGAATCGGGCGCCGGGTCGGGCGTCAAGAATATCGTCTATTTCGACAACGTGCGGGTGCCGGCGAGGAATCTGATCGGCGGAGAGAACGAAGGATGGAAGGTGGCCACGACTCACCTGGAACTGGAACACGGAACCGGGGGCAAGATCGGCCGCAACTGGATCGTTGACCGCATCTTTGAATACTGCCAGACCAATAACCGGCGCGGAGAACCGCTGAGCAAAGACCCCGACGTTCGGGAACGGTTGATTGACATTTACATCGACGCCGAGATTGGACGACTGTTCCAGCTTCGAAACTACTGGATGCGACACAGCGGCGCCCACATCACCTACGAAGGGCCGCAGGCGTCCTACTTCCGCAAGATGTCAGGGCTGCGCATTGCCACCGGCATCCTGGACATACTGGGTCCGGCTGCGCTGACCAAGGACTCGCAATGGGGCGCCGGCGAAGGCCACATTGAGGCGCACCAGCGGGCGGCCATCATTGCGCTGCATCCGGGCGGAACCACTGACATCCAAAAGGTCATCATGTCGCGCCGCATCGGCATCGGTCGTCAACAGCGGGAGCGCGCTGGAGCGCTGGCGTAACCCCGCTACACACAATGATTGCAGCAGGGGCGGCCCACGGGTCGCCCTTGCCGTGAGCAAATCCCAGGAGCAACTCACCAATGGACTTGTCGCTTACCGAAGAACAGGAAATGCTGAAGGCAGCGGTTCGCCGCTTCGTGGATACCGAGTATCCCAAGGAGACCCTGCTGGAACTGTCGGCCACCGGCCAGAACGCTCCGTCCGAACCGTGGTCGAAGCTGGCCGCTACCGGTTGGCTCGGCATCATCATTCCCACTGAGTACGGCGGCGAAGGGGGTTCGTTCACGGACGCTGGCGTGCTGTTTGAAGAACTTGGACGGGGACCCGTCCCAGGTCCGCATCTCAGCACCGCAGGACTGGGCGCACTGGCGATACTGGAGGCCGGAACCGAGGAGCAGAAGCGGTCGCTGCTGCCCGACATCGCGGCCGGCCGGCGCACGACGTCGCTGGCAATCACCGAGGCGGACTACCAGTGGGACGAGTCGGATGTGCAGGCGATCGCATCGGCGGACGGCGACGGGTACCGCATTTCCGGCACGAAAGTGTACGTCTATGACGCGGCGGCGGCCACCGATCTGATCTGCGCGGTGCGGACCGAGAACCGCCAGCACGTTGGGCTGGCGATGATTCCGGCGGATGCTCCCGGCGTGTCAGTCCGACGGTTGGAAGGGTTCGCGTGGAACCTGGCCGAGGTGCGTCTGGACGGTGTGCAGATCAGTCCGTCGGCCGTTTTGTCCGGTCGATCGATGCCGGGTCAAAGCCCGTTTGCCGGGGGCTGGGTGGCGCTGGAACAGGCGGTGGCGACCGCGATTCCGCTGCTTTGCGCCTACCTGGTGGGAGGGTCGCAGCAGGTCTATGAAATGTCGGTGGACTACAGCCGCACGCGCATTCAGTTCGGCACGCCCATCGGACGCTTCCAGCGGGTGCAGGACCACATCATCAACCTGGTGAACGAGTTGGACTCCGCTCGCTGGACGACCTACGAAGCGCTGTGGAAGCTGGACACGGAGCGCGAAGCCGCCGACAGCATCCACCTGGCCAAGACGGTGAGCAGCGCGGCGTATTACAACGCCTGCAACCATGCGCACGAGGTTCACGCCGGAGTTGGCAGCACCACGGAATACGGCCTGACGCTGCATACCACAGCGTCGCGCACATTGTATCAATTCCTCGGAGACCCCAAGTTTCACCGGCGCCGGCTGGCCGATGCGCTTGGGCTTTAGCGGCCCGTTAACGATCCGGCCGAAGGTATT
Organism: uncultured Dehalococcoidia bacterium; assembly: GCA_964502995.1. Classification (GTDB taxonomy): domain Bacteria; phylum Chloroflexota; class Dehalococcoidia; order Lucifugimonadales; family UBA3495; genus Bin87. The sequence continues at coordinate 29,304 of CAZCZB010000023.1, read as the reverse complement.
GGGGCGGGTTATAACCCGCCCCGTTTTATCGAATTTCGCCCATTCCCTGGACGGCTTCCCGGACTTCTTTTTGCAGCGCCTGGAACACTTCGCCGACGCTGCCGCGGGCATCGATCGTCACGAAATTATGCTCCGCCGCCAGGTTCCTGAACTCATCCAGCAATGCGCTTTGATAACGGATGAAGTTGTCGTGGAGGTCGGGCCCCCGGAGGAAGTCTTCGCCGGACTCCCAGTGGTCCAACTGTCGTACCGCAAGCACCCTGGGAAGGAGATGCTCAACATCGACGTCGAGGTAAAGCACCCGGTCGGGGATGGCGGCGAATTCAAAAACGTCGTTGAGCCAGCGGTAGGGCACCCCGCGCACCCGGGCCCTGGCGATGATCGAGAAAATGTAGCGGTCAACCAGGGCCACCATCCCGGTTCGCAACGCGGGAACGATGTTTTTTTCGAGCCGGTCCCAGAAATCGGTGGCGTAGAACAGGTTGAGGGTCAGAGAGTCAAGCGTGTTGCCGCGCATTGCCCGGTTGATGCCGGATGCCGCCAGTTCCGACCTGCGAAAACCGGTGACGGTAACCGCGTACCCTTCGGCTTCCAGCCACTCCTGCAGCATACCGATCTGTGTTGACCGGCCCACTCCGTCCGTCCCTTCGAGGACGATCAACCGCCCGGGGGTCGCTTCGCCCGCGATGCTCGGTGGAGTGTGGCCGTAGAACTGGATCGTGTCCATCACAAGGCTCCAATTGGATGCGATTCAAATCGATAGCGTGTTTGGCCTACAGGTCAGACACTTCTGTCTCCGTCGGACGGCGACGCATGGGTGGCGTGATGTAGCGCCCGGAGAGTCCCGCCTGGCCCAATGCCTCCGGCACGGTCTGATTGCCGCCCGTCATGGCGTTTTCGATCAGGGGCTCGACGTATCTGCGGACCAGTTGCTGCTGCACGGCGATCGGCTGCGTGGCGTCGATGGTTGTCAGGCCGAACTCTTCCGTCATGGCGTCATATTCATCGAGCAACTTGCCCTGGAAAATGCGGAAAGATTCCTCACGGTCGCTGGAAAAGCCCATGTCCTGACCGGACTCGTAGAATCCCAACTCCTCGCGGCCCGTGTTGATGCGGTGAATCGACACGTCCAGCGGCACCTTGAAATACAGGCCAAGGGACGGCTGCACGGCGAATGAGTAAATGCGCCGCAACCAGTCGCGGTCAACTCCACGCGCAGAATCGCGGGCGAACGCCGTGAACACGTAGCGATCCGCCAGGACGATTGCGCCCGCCCGCAGGGCCGGCAGAATCTGGGCATGGACCCGGTTGGCGAAGTCGGCCGCGTGGATCAGGCTGAACGACATCGGCGTCAGCATTTCTTCCACCTTGCCGCGCTTGGTGGTCCGGCGCACGATGGGAGAGGAGTTCCACTCGGTGAACACGGTCACGAGGTTTCGACTGTTCAGCCATTTTTGCAGCAGGTCGATCTGCGTGCTTTTGCCCGATCCGTCGATTCCTTCAACGATGATAAGGGTGCCCGGATATTCCCCGTCGTCGGGGTGCATACCGAACCGTTCGCCCATCTTGTGTGCCAGATGTCCCTGCAATCTGGTCATAATTCGCACCTCCCTATGTGGATCTCTTCCCCAAATGCCTTAGCCCAATAATCGTGGATCGCCGATGTGGCCGACCGCGACCAAACCGGCGTGGCAACCATAAATCTACCCGATTCTCGTTGAATTTGCACTGTGGCGTGTCCGCAACCGATTGGCAACCGGCTGTCGATCTCGTCGGCGAGTTTCAGGACGGCGGACTCCTGGCGGATCATGGCCACGTCTTCCCGGGACAACAATCTCGACCTCGAAAATCGCTTCGGCAACTTTTCGCGTTCCAACAAGAGCAGGATGGCCGCGATGCGAGCGGATTCCCGATGAGTGAAACCCGGCAAGTCGGTCCGCACTATTATACTTGCGGTTCGATTGGGGCGGTTGTAGTAATCGACCGCGTTTCCAATGTCGAGCAAATACGCCGCGCACTCAAGGGCCGTGCGCGAATCCTGCCGTTGGGGTCCCCAAACGGCGGACACGATTCGGCCGGCCAGCAACGAACGGCGGCGACCCCGGTGGCCGAAACGGGGCGCGAAACGCGCCGCCAGGTCAACAAGCGAGGCCGTGCGCACCGTCGCCAGGTCTGGCAGGGTGATCGACCCATGCGCAGACAATCGGCCGGAATGCCGGGCCAAACCCTCCCGCAATCCCTGGCCGGACACCAGAATCCGGTCGGAGCCCGTGTATTGCATCAGCGCGTGAGCGACCACCGCGCCACCGATGATTGAGTGAGCGCGCTCCGGATTCATTCCGTCGAGCGCGGCGCGTTGCTGCAGCGAAACGGCCACCAGGCTGCGCACCTGCTCGTCCAGAGAATGAACGTCGATCTCGTACCCATGCATCTTGATTATCGGGTACGGTTCCCGGCCGCGGTCGAGACGGGAGAGCAGCCGGATTGAACCGCCCGAACCGACCAGGGAGCCGGCGCCGTTCAATCGCGGGACTCCGGCCACCGAGAGGGTGGCGTGTACGTATTCGTAGGCGGCCTGCACGTCTTCGAGTCGCGGCCGGTCGGTCAGCCCGAAACGGTTGGCGATGCGCAGACTGCCCAGGGGCAGAGACACGCCGCCTTCCATGGCGCGGCCGTTGAATCTGACGATCTCGGCGCTACCGCCGCCGATGTCCGCGAGGATTCCCTCGGATACCGGGAGCCCGTGGATTGCGCCGATGAAACAATAGGCCGCTTCTTCAACGCCGTCGATTATCCGGAGCGGCACTCCAAACCGTAGGTACGCCGCTTCGGCGATCGCTGCGCCGTTGCCCGATTCGCGCAGGGCGGCCGTTGCCACCGCGTGGATCACCTTGACACCGTAGGCCCTGGCGACGGACGAGAAGTCCTCCAGCGCGTCGAGGGTGTATTCGACACCGGTCTGGTCGAGAACACCGTAGCTGTCGACGTGGCTCATCAGGTTGAGGTTCATGCGCTGCTGGGCAACGATTTCGATTCCGCCGCCCGGGTTGACCTGCATCACGACGGCGCGCGCCGACCCGGAACCGATGTCGATGACCGCCGTGAATTGGGGGACGGCGTTGCCGAGGTCGGAAATGGGGATCGGAGAAACGAACGGTTTTACCGACGATACGGGATCGTCCGCATGGATCACCGATTGCGCAGCGTTTGCTGTTGGATTGAAGGTCATTTGATTGACCGGGGCGGCGGGTCTGTCAACAGGCGCGCCGGGGTTGGCCGAGTGGCCCCGGTGCTATAATCGGCCAATCTTTGTCCCGACGAATTCGATGCAAGGAGGAGGTCAACCGTGCCCAGACTGGAAGGGAAAATTGCAATAATCACCGGCGCCGCTCGCGGAATGGGCGAGGTCGAAGCGAGGATGTTCGCCGAAGAGGGAGCGACGGTGATACTGTGCGATGTGCTGGACGCGGACGGGCAGCGGGTCGCCGACGACATAGTGGCCCACGGGGGCGCTGCGGAATACCAGCGTCTCAACGTCACCGATGAGGACAACTGGCGAGACGTCATCGCAGACGCGGTGCGGCGGCACGGGAAGCTGGACATTCTGGTCAACAACGCTGGCATCTCGGGCTATGACGAGGAGAACAACCTGGGCACCACCACGTGGGACCGGCTGCTGGAGATCAACGCCAAGGGGGTGTTCCTGGGCATGAAGCACGCCATCGGCGCGATGGAGACTGCGGACGGTGGCAGCATCGTGAACATATCGTCGATCTCAGGCATCGTTGGGCAGGATTTCATCCACATGGGATACAACGCTTCCAAGGGAGCGGTGCGGCTGATGACAAAATCGGCCGCCGTGCGTTGGGCGGAGGCCGGGATTCGCGTCAATTCGGTGCATCCGGGCCTGATGCCGCCGATGGCCGGTGGCTCGGCGAGTTCGGAAACCCGGGACGCCATGACCGCCAACATACCGATGAAGCGGACCGGAGAACGCGAGGAAGTGGCGTATGCGGTGCTTTTCCTCGCCAGCGACGAGGCATCGTACATCACGGGCGCAGAGTTGGTGGTGGATGGCGGGTTCACGGCCCAGTAGCCAGGTTTCGAACATGGCAACGCCCGTATCCGGTTTGGCTACGGGCGTTTGTCGTGGACGGACAGTCATACGATACGTCAGTGGGCCTGCGGAAGGCCGGCTACTTCAGCTTCCAGGCGCTCGATGTCCGGCTCATCAAGGTTGAAATACTTGGCATCGGGATGGTGGAACACGATGGCGGACACGGATCCTTCGGGGTCCATCATGAATCCGTCGGTGAGTTCCACGCCGATATTGGCGGTTACGTCCAACAGGGCAAAGAGCTTTGCCTGGTCTTCCAACCGGGGGCACGCCGGATAACCGAACGAATAGCGTTTGCCGCGATAGTTGGCGCGGAACAGGTCGCGCAGTTCTTCTTCACCGCCGATCTTCACGCCGGATGGATCACCGATGTTCCACATGCTGCGGATGCGTTTGTGCAGCAACTCGGCGAAACCTTCGGCGGATTCGATCGCCAACGCCTGCAACGTGTGTGAGTCCAGGTAACGCCCGCGCTCTTTCCACAGTTCGGACAACTCACGAACGCCCGGCCCCACGGTGGTGGTGAACATGGCGACGTAATCGTTGGGCCCGTCTCCCACAGGGCGCGCGTAGTCAGAAAGGCACAATCCTTCTCTGGCCTGCTGCCGCCCGAAGTAGAACCGTTCCAACTCGGTCGCGCCATCGGGTTCGTAGAGTATGAGCCATTGTCCTTCGGAACGACAGGGGAAGAATTTGAACACGGCGCTGGCCGCGATGTCGGAGCGCGAGAGGACAATGTCCTCAACCTTTTGGACCTGTCGCCGCAACTCCACTGCCTTGGGCTCGTCGTTCCGGAGCGCTTCCGAGAATCTGCCGCGGTAACCCAGATGCCGAACGTAGAGCATCTGGGGGTTTATGTACCCGAAGATCTCGTCAAGGTCGTAGTCTTGCAGGACGTGAAGCCGCAGGTCGGGCGGCTGCGGAGACGAATCCAGCGCCGCTACGGGTGAGCCGCTGTGCGCGATCGACATGGGCACTAACTCCGGGCCGCGAGTTCCCGTTCCATATCGGCGCTCTCCTGCGTCAATTGAGCAGCCAATCGCTCGCGCTCGTCGGCGTCCTGGATTACGTTCGCCAGCGCCAGGCCGGTCATGGCATCGGGCGCATATGCGACCAATCCGTCGTACTCCGGCGCGATTCTCAAACGGGTGAACCGGTTCGACAATGCCGCTCCGCCGACCATGACAGGCACGCGGATGTCGGCGGCGCGGAAGTCCTGCACCGTTTCAACCATCATCTGCGCTGACTTAACCAGCAGCCCGGACAGCCCGATGATGTCGGGTTGGTGCTCGCGGTATCCGGCGATCAGTTCCTGGGCCGGCACTTTGATGCCCAGGTTCACCACACGGTAACCGTTGTTGGACATGATGATTTCTACCAGATTCTTGCCGATGTCGTGAACGTCTCCCCTGACGGTGGCCAGGAGGACGCAGCCCCGGGACGCGGTGTCGCTGCGCTCCATGTAGGGTTCAAGATGGGCGACGGCGAATTTCATGGCTTCGGCGCTCTGCAGAACCTCGGCCACGATGAGCTGGTTTGCGTTGAACTGCCGGCCGACTTCGTCCATGCCGGCCATCAACGGGCCGTTGATGATTGCCAGCGGCTCACGATCGTTGAGCGCGAGGTCGAGGTCATCGGCCAGGCCCTCCTTGCTGCCTTCGATGATGCACTGGGCGAGTCGTTCGTCCAGCGGCAGCGCCAGTCTCTCCTCGGCGGTGGCACGGGGCGCGCGATCACGGAAATGGGCGGCAAACGCGGCCACGGGGTCATCGCCCCGGTTCCAGATCAGGTCCTCGGAAAGTTGACGTTCCTCTTCCGGGATGGTTGTGTACCGCTGCATCATCTCCGAGTTGACGATGGCCATGTCCAGTCCCGCCTGTGTGCAGTGGTACAGGAACACGGAGTTGAAAACCTCGCGTCCGGCGGCGGGCAGGCCGAAGGACACGTTGGAGATGCCGAGCACGGTCTTGGTGTTGGGCAGCGCTTCCTTGATGAGGCGGACTCCCTCAATGGTTTCGGCGGCGGAACCGATGTAGTTTTCATCGCCGGTGCCGGCGGGGAAAACGAGGGGATCGAACATTATGTCCTGTTCGGGCACGCCGTATTTTTCGGTGAGCAGTTGGTGGGATCGCCGGGCGATTTCCAGCTTGCGCTCTCGGGTGATGGCCTGTGCCTGGATGGGGTCGTCGTCGATACATCCCACGACCAGGGCAGCGCCGTAACGTCGGGCCAGGGGAACCACGCTCCGGAACCGTTCTTCGCCGTCCTCAAGGTTGATGGAGTTGATGATGGACTTGCCCTGCAGCCGTTTGAGCGATTCCTCGATCACGGCGGCATCGGTGGAGTCGATCATGATGGGCGCCTTGACGCGGCGGTTGAGTTGATCGAGAAACTTGATGACGTCGGCGGTTTCGTCGCGGTCAGGGTCCTGCAGGCAGACATCCAGCACGTGGGCGCCGTTGCGCACCTGGCGGCGGCCGATTTCGGCGGCTTCCTCGAATTTTTCCTGATTGATCAGTCGCTTGAACCGGCGGCTGCCCAGGACGTTGGTGCGCTCCCCGACGATGGTGGGGCGGGTGTCCTCGTTGACCACGACCGCCTCGATTCCCGACACGCGGGTTTCCAGGGGAGGTTCGGCAGAACGGGGAGCCTTGCCGTTCATGGCGTCGCAGATGCGTTGTATGTGGTCGGGGCCGGTGCCGCAGCAACCGCCGGCCAGGTTCAACCAACCGTTGTCTGCGAATCTTTCCAGCGTGCCGGCGAGCATGTCCGGGCTCTCGTTGTAGTTGCCATCCTCGTCCGGCAGCCCGGCGTTGGGAATGCACGCGATGCTGAACCGGGAAAGATCCTGGAGCGCCCGGAGATGGTCGGTCATGAACTCCGGACCGGTGGCGCAGTTGAAGCCCACCCAAAGGAGGTCGCGGTGCGCCAGCGAGGTGTACAGGGCCTCGGCGTCCTGGCCGGCCAGGAGGGTCCCCATGGGTTCAATAGTTCCCTGAACCGCGACCGGCACGTTGGTTTGCAGTTCGGCCTGGGCGCGGTCGATGCCTTCGAGACCGGCCTTGATGTTGATGGTGTCCTGGCTGGTCTCCAGGAGCAGAACGTCGGCCCCGCCTTCGATCAGCCCGGCGGCCTGTTGATGGTAGTCGGCCGCGAGTTCGTCGAAGGTCAGGCCACCCGTGACCGAGATTGTGCGTGTGGTCGGGCCCATCGCGCCGGCGACGAATCGGGGTTTCGCCGGGTCTGCGAGCGCGACTTCGTCGGCAACCCGGCGGGCGATGGCGGCGGCTTCCCGGTTGATGCGCCGGGCATACTGAGCCAGATCATATTCGCCCAACACCAGCGCAGTGGCGCCGAAGGTGTTGGTTTCGATGATGTCGGCGCCGGCGTTCAGGTAATCGCGATGAATGTCTTCAATGACGTCGGGGCGGGTGATGGTGAGGTATTCGTTGCAGCCTTCGTAGTCGGCGCCTCCGAAATCGTCCGGTCCCAATCCTCGCGCTTGAATTTGGGTGCCCATCGCTCCGTCGATGACCAGAATCCGTTGCGTCAGGAGCGATTTCAGTTCATTAATCCGTTCTAAAGAGTCCATAATCCACATTTCATTTGTACGTCAATTCACAAACAAGGCTACCCGTAATCGCCGGCAGTGTCAAACGCCAGGACCCGCATGAGGTTACAATTGACGAGTCAACGTGAGAAAAAATGCACACAAATCGGAGCGCCTGATGACAGATCCTGGAATCGTATCCCAAGCGCCGCAACTCGGTGAATATCTGGGTTCGGCGGCGCGAACCGACGACCCGGACCGGTTGAAAGACCGGGCGCGGGGCGTGATTCTTGGGCTCGCCGTCGGGAATCTGCTGGGCATCCCCGTCGAGTTTTCCACCTATGCCGAGTTGGAGTCCACCCATCCGGGCGGTGTCAGGGAAATCAATCCCCGGGAATCCGAGAAGCCGATGGACGACGACCTGGCCCAGACGGTCGATCTTGGGTTTGCGCTGTTGGGAGGCGACGATTACATCGACGATTTTGCCGACAGGTTGGTCAAATGGGAGCGGGAAAACGGACGGGGTATCGGGGTCACTACCGAAAAAGTCATCGCCGAAATAGCCAGGGGCTATCCGTGGCCCGAACCGGCCAGGATCGTGTACGAACGCAAGCCGATTGCGCCCAACGGCGGCATCATGCGTTGCGCGCCGGTGGCCATTGCGCGGCGCGGCGACCCGTCGCTGTTGATCAGTGATTCGGCGTCCACCTGCGCCGTGACGCACTATGCTGCCACCTGCCAGTGGTCGTGCATAATCACCAACGCGATCATTGCCCGGCTGCTCAACGGTTCGGATCCGGACCTGTCGGCCATCCTGTCCATCGCTCGTGCCGACGGGTGCCCCGACCTGGCAACGATCGCGCGAAACGACGGAATCCCCGCCGAGGCGCTGGTGGCCGTTGCGTCGGGACAACCTCCGCCGCCGGATGCGGCGTGGTTGAACCGAAACCACGGGTTGATTGGCCACACGCTGTTGGCGTTGCAGTTCGCGTTGTGGGCGGCCAAAACACCCCTGGACTTCGAAGAGGCGCTGGTGGCGTCGGTCAGTTGCGGGGGCGACACCGATACCAACGCGGCGGTGGCCGGCGCGGTGCTGGGCGCCAGATACGGGGTGTCTGCGATCCCCGCGCGGTGGCTGAGTTGCGTTCCGCAGCGGGAACGGATCGAGACGCTGGCCGACGGGCTGCTGCGGCTTTCCGGGTAGGAACCCGCATACCGCCGACCGCTGGCAGTTCATTCCGACAGCCGCCCCAAGCGACAAGAGCCGTCCGCAGCGCCATTGCGGACGGCTCCAGATACGAGCGCTGAGGGTTTGATGCCTGGCGTTATGCGAAATGGTTGGCCAGTTCGTCCCTGTTGCGGTCCAACCAGGCGACGTTCAACGCGATGCGCTCCAGGGCCTGGCGGATGGTACGTTCCGCGGCCGGGGTTGGGTGCGCCTCGAAGAAGGCGGCCACGTCGTCCCGTCTCTCGTTGGTTGTGAACCCGTTGGTGATGGCGACCAACCGCATCAGGCCGAACCCGCCGCCGCCGTACCTGCGATCGAATTCGTCCCACTGTTCCTTCAGGAACTCCCACGCCAGATCCTTGCCGCGGTTGTTGGCGGCCACGGCAGCCACGACGAATATGGTGTCCTGCAGCCTTACATCGTCGGTAAGGGACCGATCCAGCGTCTCGCGCAGCAGGTCCGGCTGCTGGAAGCGCGCCAACGACATGAGCAAACGGAGTTTTTCCTCGTGCAGTTCGGCCGCTCGTTCCAGATCCCAAATCCGGTTGTACGCTGCCTGATCGCCTTCCTGCGCCACCAGACTGAACACGACGCCGCGCAAATCGGGCCGCACGTTGGACGGATCCCGCTGGTATTGCGCGAACAGATCCTGGGCCTGGGAAAGCACCGCCGGATCGCCATATACCCCGGCCTGGCTGAGCACCGTGGACCGCAGCAGCGAATCCAAATGGCCTTCGCCCGCGCGCGGTTCCCAACCCGATCGCTGGGCTGCGGGCGCGAACAACCGGCGTCCAAAAGCGCGGAACGCTTCGAGACAGGGTTCTTCTGAAATCAATCCTTCGATCTCGCGCAGGTTGGTTGCCAGGTCGCTCCATACCGATGCGTCGTCCTCGGCCTGGTAGGACTCGGCCAACGTGAGGAACCTGGTTACCGGCAGCAGGCCTGCCTTGGCCAGGGCGTAAGCGTCGTTCTGGATGCCCAGACGGTCCGTTGCCGGCAACGACTTGTTCTCGATAACGGGGCCCAACCGGTCCCAGTCGGAATCGGTGTAGTTGACGCGGTAGAAACCGGTCTGGTCGGGGTTCACCTTGAACCATTCCGGCTGCGGGCCGGCCGGGACGGTGACCGTGCCGGCGGCGGCGCTGACGAGCGTGGCGGTGGTGCCGCCACCATCAGCGGTTACGGTCAACGGGACCGGCCACACCTGTTCTTCATCATCGGATCCGGAGTCGTCGCCCAGCACCGAATCGAACACGAACCGTTCCTGCCGCACTTCCAGCGACAGACCACCATCGGAAGGCGACGCGGCCACATCAAGAACGGGGTAGCCCATCTGGCCGGTCCAACTGCCCATGATGGTATTCACCGGCTGACCCGACGACTCTTCCAGGGCTGTCCACAGGTCGGTGGTGCGGGCGTTGTTGTACGAGTGCCGGTTGAGGTAGATGTTCAACCCGGTGCGGAATGCGCTGGGGGTCAGGAAGTGTTCCAACATCCGGAGCACGGAACCGCCCTTGCTGTAGCTGATGGCATCGAAAAGCTGGCTGACCTCGGCGGGGTTCACCACTTCCTGCTCGATGGGGTGGGAGTTTTTGAGGCCGTCCAGGTTGAAGGCGCGGTTGGTGTCCATGTTGACGAACTGGGTCCACATTGACCATTCGGGGAACAGCCAGTCCACCGCCTTGGTGCCAACCCAGGTGGCAAAGCTCTCGTTGAGCCAGAGGTCGTCCCACCACTCCATCGTCACCAGATCGCCAAACCACATGTGGGCCATTTCGTGGGCGACGACCTCCGCCACTCGCTGGCGGGTGCCCGCCGAGGAGTTGGCGGGATCGACCAGCAAGGCGGTTTCCCGGTAGGTGACGCATCCCCAGTTCTCCATGGCGCCGGCGGCAAAGTCGGGAATGGCCAGGTGGTCCAGCTTGGGCAGGGGGTAGGGGATGCCGAAGTAATCGTTGAAGAATGAAAGCAGCTTGACGGACGTGTCCAGGGCAAACTGGCCCTGTTCTTCCTTGCCGCGGGTCATCCACACGCCCACCACGGTGCCGTCGGCCGCCTCTTTTTCGATATGGGTCAGATCGCCGATGACGAACGCCAACAGGTACGTCGACATGATTGGCGTTATGTCAAATTTGACGGTCTTGACTCCGGTTGCGCCCGACGGGCCTTCCTCGATTATTGGGGTGTTGGAAACCGCAATCATTTCCTGGGGCACGTTGAGCGTTACCTGGAACGTCGCCTTCACCGCCGGTTCGTCCCAGCAGGGCAGCGCACGCCTGGCGTCGGTGGCCTCGAACTGGGTGGTGGCGAGATATGCGGTTTCGCCTTCGGGGTTGGTGTATTGGCTCCGGTAGAAGCCTCGCAGTTTGTCGTTCAGTTCTCCCGTGTACGCCATGTGCAGGTGCGGGTCGCCCACCAGGCCATCCGTCGGAATGCCGGCGATGCTGATGGTCACGACCTCCGCGTCGGCTTCGTATGCGATGCCGGTGGCCTCCTGTTCATGTTCACCGCTCGCGTCCGCCCACCGCACCGTGGCGGAGTGGATTTCGATCTCCGAGGAGTTCATCACGATGTCGGTTGTGCCGGATTCCATACGAACGGTTATGTCCACTTCGCCGGCGAAGGTGAAATCATCAAAATTGGGCGTCAACGTCAGGTCATAATGGACCGGACGGACGGTTTCAGGCAGCACTACGGCTTCGGCGGACGGCATCGGTTGTTCCTCCCGGATTCTGGAATTGAGTGCGGCGCAAGTTTATCACAACACCTGTTCCCGAACGGTTCAGGCGACGCGCGCACACGATGAAACGCACAATAGCAATCCCACTTGTGCGCGGGCGACGATTGCGGAATAATAGCCGCCGCCTGATGGTTTATCTTCATACATCAATGCTGCCGGCGTGTCAGTGTGCGTCGATAGGACGCAGGATATGTCAGCGGCAAGAATAAATAACTCGGATTGGATTTGGTGTAACGGAGCCACAGTTCAATGAACCACGAAGCGCTGTTGTCACTTGGCCTATTGGTAATCGCTGCCAAAGTCGCCGAAGGCGTGTTTCGTCGCCTGAGGCTGAATGCAATCGTCGCATACGCGTCCATAGGGATACTGCTCGGGCCCGTTTTGGATCTGACCGGCATCTGGTCGATCGAATCGTCGGGCCACCTGGAACTGCTGCTGACGTTGGGCGTGTTCCTGTTTTTCTTCCTCATCGGGTTGGACGAGATCGACATTTCCAGCTTCATGTCGACCCTGAGAGGGCATTACTTCCTGGCAGCGATTCTTTCGGTGATTTTTTCCATGGGCGTGGCGATGCTGGTCACCACCGATTTGGCGTACGATTTCGGGCTGAATTTGAACTTCACCGAGGCGCTGGCATTGGCGGGCGTTTTATCGATGACCAGCCTGGGAATCGTTGCCAAGGTTCTTTCCGACGAAGGGCGCCTCAAAGAACCGGTGGGGTTGCAGATATTCACCGTGGTGGTGATTGCCGAGTTGATAACGCTGCTGATCATAGGATTCAGCATCGGCGAGCATTCGCACGAGTTGTCGGTTGTTGGCATCCTGATCCTGCTGGGCAAGATCGCGGGCTTTACCGTTGTATCGTGGATCCTGGCGTCCCGCGTGCTGCCGCCCACGGTGTCGCTGCTCCAGCGAATCATCCAGGTTCCCCAACTATCGCTGGGACTGCTCATTGGCATATTGTTCCTGATGGTGTTCGGCGCTGAACTGATGGGGCTGCACGGTTCGCTGGGCGCGCTTCTGTTTGGAGCTTCACTGTCCGGTTTGTCGTACCAGGTTCGCAGGGAGATACTACCGGGATTGCGCAGCGTAGCCGAGGGGTTCTTTGTGCCCCTGTTCTTTGCGTCGGCGGGGCTGCACTTCAGTTTCTCGTTCGTTACGCTGAACCCCTACACCATGATCGCGCTCGCGTTGGTGCCGCTGTTTGGCAACTTCATCGGCGCGTTCGTGGGCGCATACCTGTCGCGCCTGACCGTGCCTTACGCGGTGGCTTCCGGCCTGATGGGCAAGGGCGTCGCGGAAATCGCCCTTTTGCTGGTGCTCTGGGAGACGGGCACGATCGACGAGGTTGTGTTCTCGTTCCTGGTGCTCGTGATGTTCGGGTACATCCTGTTGATGCCGCCGGTGATCACCTTCGCCGTGGGACGGGCCAGCCGGCGGTCCGACCTGCCGGACACTCTGGACGATATTCCGGCCGGCGTGATCGGATTCGCCCTGGAAAACGTTACGGTAAATGACATTCTGGACCGGGCGCGGGTGCATCCCGAACCGACCGTTTCGGTCAGGGATTTCGCCGAACGATGGATTATGCCCAACCAGCACGATTACGTGGTGGTGGATAAAAACTCTCTGGTTGGCATCGTCTCCCTGGAGATGTTCCGGTACATTCCCAAAAACCTGTGGGCCAGGACCCCGCTCAACGATGTGCTGCGGACCCAAACCCCGACCGCCGGGCCGGACGAACACGTCGAGGACGTGCTGCACAAAATGTCTGAGAATGCCGTGTCCATCATGCCGGTGGTTGACCAGGAGTCCGAGAGGTTCCTGGGCGCCATCACCCGGAACGACATCGTTGAACTCATGACGACCGAGGCAATCGGAGCCCACTGACTTGGGCGATCGGAGCCCACTGACCGATACGACGGCGCCGCAGTGCTATAATGCACGCGCCGTTTTGAGAGTCATGGGCACATGCGTGAGCGTGCCCCGGTTTTGAGGAGGATGAAATTGGCCCCCCGCACAATGTTCGAAAAAATTTGGGATGCCCACGTGGTTCACGAAGAGCCAGGGCAACCGTCGCTGATCTACATCGATCTGCACCTGGTTCATGAAGTAACATCGCCCCAGGCTTTCGACGGGCTGCGCATGGCCGGCCGCCAGGTGCGCCGTCCTGATCTGACGGTCGCCACCGCGGACCACAACACGCCGACCTGGGAACTCACCCGGCCCATTGAAGACCAGATATCCAAGGCCCAACTGGACGCGCTGGATCGCAACGCCGCCGAGTTCGGGTTGCCCATGTATTACGACCGGTTCAGCGAGAACCAGGGCATCGTGCATATTATCGGGCCGGATCTCGGATACACGCTGCCGGGCAAAACCGTGGTCTGCGGCGACAGCCACACTTCCACGCATGGCGCCCTGGGCTGCTTCGCCGTAGGTATCGGCACCTCGGAAGTCGAACACGTGCTGGCCACGCAGACCCTGCGCCAGTTCAAACCGCGCACCATGGAAGTGCGCGTGGACGGACAACTCCCCAACGGGGTTTCGGCCAAGGACGTCATCCTCGGCATCATCGGCCACATGGGGGTTAACGGCGGCACCGGGCACGTCATCGAGTACACCGGCGAAGCGATCCGCGGCCTGTCGATGGACGGTCGCATGACGGTTTGCAACATGAGCATCGAGGGCGGCGCCCGCGCCGGCATGATCGCGCCCGACGACACCACGTTCGAGTACGTGCGGACCCGCCCCTACGCGCCCAAGGGCGCGGAACTGGAAGCCATGATTGAGGAATGGCGTGGCCTGCCGACCGATTCCGGCGCGACGTATGACCGCACCATCGTGATCAACGCCAACGACCTTGCGCCGTTCGTCACCTGGGGCACCAAGCCCGACATGGTGGTTCCGGTAACCGACCGGGTCCCGGATCCTGCCTCCTTTGAGACCACGGCCGAGCGCGAAGCGGCCGAGCGGGCCCTGGAGTACATGGGCCTGGAACCCAACCAGCGCATCGAAGATATCAAGATCGATCGCATCTTCCTGGGGGCATGCACCAACGCCCGCATCGAAGACCTGCGGGCCGCCGCCAACGTGATCCGCGGCCGCCAGTGCAGCCCCGACGTGTACGCCATGGTGGTGCCCGGTTCGGCTCGCATCAAAGCCCAGGCGGAGGCAGAAGGACTGGACCAGATATTCAAGGACGCCGGATTCGACTGGCGTGTTGCCGGTTGTTCCATGTGCCTGGGAATGAACCCCGACATTCTCGATCCCGGGCAGCGCTGCGCGTCCACGTCGAACCGCAACTTCGAAGGACGGCAGGGCAAGGGCGGTCGCACGCACCTGGTCAGCCCCGAAATGGCGGCGGCCGCTGCAATCGCGGGCCACTTCGTCGACGTCCGCGATTTTTAGCAATCACCACTGCAGGGGCGGGTCATGTGTCGCCCCTGTCGAACCGAGGTAAGACAAAATGGAACCCTTCGTCAAGCTGGAAGGCGTCGTCGCCCCGTTGGACGCCGTCAATGTTGACACCGACATGATCATTCCCGCCGTGCATCTCAAGAGCATTGCGCGCACGGGATTCGGGGTGCATCTGTTCGACCGGTACCGGTACAACGAGGACGGCTCGGAGAACCCCGACTTCATGCTCAATCAGGACGCGTACCGAAACGCCAGGATCCTGGTGTCGGGCCCCAACTTCGGGTGCGGCTCATCCCGCGAGCACGCCCCGTGGGCACTGGACGATTACGGCATCCGCTGTGTCATCGCGCCCAGCTTCGCCGACATCTTCTTCAACAACTGCTTCAAGAACGGCCTGCTGCCGTTGACCCTGCCGGAGGAGGACTGCCGGCGCATCATCGACAAGTCCAAGAACAACCCCGGTTTCCAGCTTACGGTGGATTTGGAAGCCAAACAGGTGCGCGATTCCGACGAGGAAATCGTGGTGGACTTCGAGGTTGACGATTTCAGGCGCTACTGCCTGCTCAACGGTTTGGACGACATCGGCCTGACTCTCCAGAATGAGGACGCCATCGCGGCCTTTGAGTCTCGCCAAAGCTGACCGAAAAGAAACTCAGAAGAAACTCGGGGGCGAATGTTCATTCGCCCCCGATTGCATTGCGGTTTTGGCGCGCCCGATTGCATTGCGGTTTTGGCGCGCCC
>CAZCZB010000023.1:0-13408 GCA_964502995.1 uncultured Dehalococcoidia bacterium | reverse complement strand
CCGATTGCATTGCGGTTTTGGCGCGCCCGATTGCATTGCGGTTTTGGCGCGCCCGATTGCATTGCGGTTTTGGCGCGCCCGGTTTCGAGACCTGCCCTCCGGCCCAAGCAGGTCACTCGTTGATCCCGAACCACCGAGCGACACGTTCCGCGTAATCGGTGTCGTATCTTTGCATGCGGCCCTGGCGCACCTGTTCGTCCAGCGACGGGCGCCGGACGCCTCGTGGAGTCAATGGGGTGTGCCCGATGATGTTGGCCTCTTCCAGTTCGGCTAACTGATCATCGGTCTTGCCCAGGAGATCGGCCAGTATCCGGCGGTTGTGCTGGCCCATGATGGGGGCCGGTTGCGGAGCCACGGCGGGCGTGTCAGAGAGTTTCCAGGGCCGACCGGCATAGGGGAGAGGCGGCATGCCGGTGGCGGGATGGTGAGGCACCACCTCGTAGAATCCGCGCTCTTTGAGGTGCTCGTTGAACAGCAGGTTTTCGTTGTCCATCACCGCGCCGGCCGCGATCCCTTCGGCCTGCAGTTTTTGCATCAGTTCGAGGTTGTCGTGGCCGCGGGTTTCAAACGCCAGCATCCGATCCAGTTCGGGGCGATTCCGGATGCGTTGGAGCACATCGCCGTAGCGCCGATCCGCCGACCAGTCGAGGCGACCCATCACCCGGCACAACGCCAGCCACGCGTCGTCGCTGTCGATGGCGATGGCGATCCAGCGGTCGTCGCCGGCGCACGGGTAGCATCCGTGAGGCGACATGGCGGGGTCCTCGTTGCCGATACGCTCGGCGACGCGGCCGTTGACCGTCCAGTCCAGCAGGGCTTCGGGAATAGTCGCGCTGCAGGTTTGGGTCTGGGAAATGTCGATGAACTGCCCCTGGCCGGTGTTGAGTCGGTGCATCAGCGCCAGCATCACCGCGGCCACCGTGTGCTCGCCGGCCGTGTAGTCGGTATATGGGATTTCGGACATCATGGGCCCGCCGTCCTTGTAGCCGGTCATGTAGGCGAGGCCGGCCGCGCCTTCCGTCGCCGGGCCGGTCGCTCCGAAGTTGGACCAGGGACCGTCGAAGCCGTAGCCCGTGGACGACACCATTATTATGTCGGGCCGGATTTTCCGCAGGTCCGAGTATTCCAGGCCGAAGTTTTTGATCACGCGCGGAGTGAAGTTCTCTGCGAAAACGTCCGCCACGGCGATCAGGTCGCGCAGGACGGCGCGGCCTTCGTCCCGGCTCAGGTCCAGGGTGAGTCCCAGTTTGTTACGGTTCTGCTCGTAGAAATTCGCGCCGCGATTCCAGAACTCGCCGTCAACGTCGTTGTGATACAGCGAATCGGTGCGGTAACTCTCCAGGCGCTGCACCGACTCCAGGCGGATCACCTGCGCGCCCATGTCCGCCAGCCACTTCATCGCGGAGGGTATGGCGATAAGTTGGCCCATCTCGACGATGCGCACTCCGTCCAATGGTCCAGCCATATCAGATCACCTCCGACGCGGCGAGAAATGCGCGGTGTTTAGAATCGTATCCCAACGCCCCCAGGACGTCAGCGTTATGTTCTCCCAGAGACGGAGCGGTGGAGTTGACCTGCCACGGCGAGCCACTCATGAGGAAAGGCGCTCCGGGGAACGTGATTTCGCCCAATTCGCCGTGATCGATCGGCACGTAGTAGTTCCTGGCCTGAATCTGCGGGTTATCCACCGTTTCGTCCGGCGAGTCAATCACCCCGTAGATGAACCGTTTCTGGTGAGCGGCGTAGAAAATGTCCTCTTTCTGCTTGGTGGCGAAAATTTGGTCCAGTATCTCACCCAATGCCTCCGCGTTTTCCAGGCGGGCCGAGGCGTTGTCGAACCGAGGGTCATCCAGTTCGGGAGCATCCAGGAATTCAACAAGGATGTTCCAGTCCAGCGAGGCGCCGAGTCCCGGGTTGGGCAGCACGTAACCATCGGACACGGCGCGGAGACGGGTGAGGTCGCCGGTATGGTTGGGCTGCCTGCGCCGCACCGCGCCGGTGTAGGTGTAGTTGTTGGTGACGTCCCGCAAAGCGGAGGCGATGCTCTCCTGGATGGACACGTCCACCCGTTGGCCGTTGCCGGTGAGGCGCTGGTGGTACAACGCGATGAGCGTCGCTGACGCCAGGTTGGTGCCCGCCTTGAACTGCGCCTGGTGCAACGCATGCTTGAGGGGCTCACGGTCGTAGGCTCCGAAAATGTACAGCAGGCCGCCCAGGGCGTACTCGACAATGTCGGTCGCGCGGTAGTCTCGCCAGGGTCCGTTTTGTCCGAAGTTTGAAACCGATGCCAGCACCAGCGCGGGGTTGTGCGCGCGCAGCGTATCGGCGTCGAGGCCCAATGAAGGCATGACGTTGGGCGCAAAATTGTCAACCAAAGCGTCGGCGTCGGCCAGCAATTCCATGAGTATGGCGCGGCCCTCGCCGGATTTGAGGTTGAGGGTGATGCTCCGCTTGTTGGTGTTCAGGTAGAGGAACGGAAGGCTCTTTTCCAGGTGAGGATCGTCATGGAAAAACGGCGGGAGTCGACGCGCCGGGTCGCCTCCTGGCCTTTCGATTTTCAATACGTCCGCGCCAAAATCGGCCAGCAACTTGGTTGCGTAGGGGCCGGCGATGTGGTGGGTAAGGTCGATAACTTTGACCCCATCCAGTGCTCCGTTGGTCAAAATCCAACTCCCAAAAGAAAGTGCCCGGCCATTCTAGCCGCGATGCAACTCACGCACAATCCAACCCCGACCGGTGGGGCGCGATGCTATACTCTGCCCATCTGGGCGCCGGACATGCGATTCCGGCCATCCGCCCGAAACGAGGTACCAACGTGCAGACCATTGATGCAATTGCCCAAATACTCAAACGCGAAGGCGTGGAGTATCTTTCGTGCTTCCCCACCACACCCGTGATTGAGGCGTGCGCGGCCGCCGGAATCCGGCCCGTCATCTGCCGGCAGGAGCGAGTCGGCGTCGGCATCGCCGACGGCTACAGTCGCGTAACCAACGGCCGCCCGCCCGGCGTTTTTGCCATGCAATACGGCCCCGGGGCCGAAAACGCCTACTCCGGGGTTGCCACGTCATTCTCGGACTCGGTGCCGATTCTGCTGCTGCCGCTGGGACACCCGCGTGAACGGCAGGGCGTGTTCCCCATGTTCGATTCCATCGAAAGCTTCGCCAGCGTAACCAAGCACCTGGAACGACTGAACCTTTCGGCCAGCACCAGCCAGGTGATGCGTCGCGCTGTCAATGCGCTGTACACGGGTCGGCCCGGGCCTTCCATGATCGAGATTCCCGCCGACGTGGCGCTGGAAGAGGTTTCCGAGGAGGCATTCTACTGGGGCGGCAACGTGCGGCGTTCGGCGTCGCAGGCCGACCCCGACGACGTGGAAGCCGCGGCCCGGGCTCTGTGCGCCGCCACCTACCCGGTGATCCACGCCGGTCAGGGCGTGATGTACGCGGAGGCGACGGACGAGTTGATTGAACTGGCGGAATTGCTGTCGGCCCCGGTGATGACGACGCTGCTGGGCAAGAGCGGATTCCCCGAGCACCATCCGCTGGCGCTGGGCAGCGGTTCCGGCGTGATGTCCGGCACCGTGTACCACTTCGTCCGGCGCGCCGACGTGATCTTCGGGGTTGGATCCAGCTTCACCAAGCACGGCATGTCCATGAACATTCCCGCCGGGCGCACGCTGATCCAGAACACCAACGACCCTCGCGACCTGAACAAGGACTACGATGTTCAGTTCCCGCTGATCGGGGATTCCAAACTTGCCCTGCGGCAGATGATCGAAGCGTGTCGCGAGATCGTGGGCGACAGCAGGCGGAACAACGCTGAAATAACCGGAGAGATCGCCTCGGTGCGTGATGCGTGGCTGGCGGAATGGGAACACAAGACCACCGATTCCGGCCCGCTGGTCAACCCTTACCGGGTGATCACCGATTTCCAGAAGGCGGTGCCGTCCGACGAGGCCATCATCACGCACGACTCGGGAAGTCCGCGTGACCAGATCACGCCGTTCTACCGGTCCGGCGGCCCGCGCAGTTACCTGGGTTGGGGAAAATCCCACGGGCTGGGCACCGGTTTGGGTCTGGTGATCGGTGCGAAACTGGCCGCGCCCGACAAGATGTGCGTGAACTTCATGGGCGACGCCGCGTTCGGCATGGTCGGCCTGGACTTTGAGACTGCCGTGCGTAGCGGCGCTCCCATCACCACCGTGGTGCTAAACAACTCCACCATGGCCGTGGAGACCGGCGCGATGGAACGCTCGCACAATCTCTACAACACCCGCGACCTTGGAGGCAACTACGCCGACATGGGCCGCGCCATGGGCGGATACGCCGAGCGCATCACAAACCCCAACGACATTATTCCCGCGTTCCAGCGGGCTCGTGAGCAGAACGAAAACGGCAATGCCGTCCTGCTCGAATTCATCACCAACGAGGAAATCGACTACTCCCACAAACGGGCGTTTTAACCCGACGCCCGGCCCCGGCCGAATCCCGGCTTCTTGCGCAGGGGCGAATGATCATTCGCCCCTGTTGCGTTTCTGATTCATCGGATATGACCAACTTCGACCCAACCGCCGCCATTGCCGAGGCCGAAAGGTTGATTGCCCGGGGCGATCGTTCGGTGGCGCCGTACCTGATGCGCGGTCGGGCTTTGCAGGCGCTGGATCGGACTGCCGACGCTTTGGCCGATTTCGACCTGGCGGCGATTGTCGCGCCGGACGATTCGACCGTCAGGATTGCGCGCGCCGGTGTCCTGGTTATTCTGGGTCGCTGGGAAGCCGCCGTTGACGATCTCAATGCGGCCGTGGAGATGCAACCGGAAGACACGGAGGCGTGGAACCTGCGTGCCGCCGCGCGCCTGGAGTTGGAGGACTTTTGCAACGCCGTGTCGGACGCGACCCGGGCGATCGCTCTCAACGAATCAGATCCGGGAACCTGGAAAGTTCGGGGCAGGGCGAGTTACCGTTTGGGCCGTCTTGCGGACGCCATCGCGGATTTCGACCGCTCGTTGATTCTCGCTGGCCGGGATGTCGAGACGCTGTATTGGCGAGGACTTGCTTTGCGGGATGCCGGCCGGCACCGGGAGGCGATTTCCGATTTCACCGGCGTGATCAATTTGTCGCCCCGCTTTACCGAGGCCTACGTGTCCCGGGGCAAATCCTACGCGGCCGCCGGGGACATGGCGTCGGCCCGCTCCGACTGGGCGATGGCCGCGCAGATGCTCCATCAATCGCACTGACTTCTATGGAGGCAACACAATGACTGAGCTAAAATCGAAGTACCTGTTCATCGCCAGCATGGACATCGACGCTGATCGCGAGGCGCTGTTCAACGACGTGTACAACACCGAGCACTGCCCGATGCTCAACGAAACGCCCGGCGTGATCGGGGTCACCCGCTACGAAACCGAAAGGCTGGTGATGGCCATGGGCGGAGAGGTCCGGGAAATCGAGATACCGGGCACGCCGAAGCATCATGCGGTGTATCAGATTGAAAGCCCCGAAGTGCTGACCAGCCGCGAATGGGCGGAAGCCGTCGATGCCGGACGTTGGCCGGAGCAGGTGCGCCCGTACACCAGGAACCGCCGCCACGTCCTGTTGAAGCTCACCTACCCGGAGTCCTGAGCGAGGGGTACACCGCGAAGGCTTATCTTGCGGCCAGTTCGGCTTCAATGCGGTTGGCCCTGGGTTTGAGGACCGCATAAAGCGCGTTGTTGACCGGCGTGGGTATGCCGTATTGTTGCCCCATCCGAATGACCGTGCCGGTGAGTCCTTCCAACTCGACCGGTCTGCCCTCGGCGAAGTCCTTTGCCAGGGAGGCCATTCCGGTGGCCGGGAAGTTGTCCAGCGCGTTCATGGACCATTCGAGAGAGTCCGGCTCCAACGGCGCGCCGGACGCCTCGCCCACCGCCAACGCTTCGGCGATTGCCGCCTCGATGGCATTCCGGGTTTCCGGGATGCTGCGGAGTTCACCGTACATGCAGCCGCTGGCGGCGCACACTCCGGCGGAACCGGAGAGGTAGGCGAACTTCTTCCACAGCATGCCGGTCATATTTTCCAGCAGATCGACCCGCCAGTTGGCCTCCCGGAACACCGCAAGCAGACGTTCTCCCCTTTCGGTGATTCCGGGCGTGCGCTCGCCGAACGATGCCGCGCCGGGGCCGCCCTGCGTCACCACGCCGGGCTCGCTGATGCGGCCCTCCAGGTACGCGGATCCGATCATGACCCGGTCCGGCCCGTAGGCGGACACCAACTGCTCGCCGTTGTCGATACCGTTCTGGAGCGTCAGCAAAATGGTGTGGGGGCCGATCATCGGCGCGATTGCAGAGATGGCATCGTCGTTGTCGTACATCTTGACCGCGAACAGGACCAATTCCCGGGGACCGATTCCGGCCGGATCGTCGGTTGCCTGGCCCGGCACCACGAACTCGCCATCGTTGCTGCTTATGACGCGCAGACCGTTGGCGCGGATGGCGTCCAGATGAGGGCCCCGCGCGATGAAAGTCACGTTGTGTCCGGCCCGTGCCAGCAATCCTCCGAAATAACCGCCCACGCCTCCGGCGCCCATAACCGCAATGTCCATAGCGTCACCCCTCGTTGGATACGACCGGCTCGTTGAATTGTTCGCGCAGGTCGCGTTTCATTACTTTGCCCATGACGTTGCGCGGCAATTCGTCCACAAAAACCACCGAGCGCGGGCGCTTGAATCCCGCCAGGCGGTCCCGGCAGAAGTTCTTCAGGGCTGCTTCATCGACTGATTCGGCATCGCGAACCACCACTGCGCGAACTTCCTCGCCCCACTCCAGATCCGGAACGCCGATGACGGCTGCTTCCACCACTCCCGGGTATTCCGCCAACGCCTGCTCCACCTCCTCGGGAGAGATCATCTCTCCGCCGCGCTTGATGAAATCGCGGGCCCTTCCGGCCAGATAGATGTAACCGTCGTCGTCCTGCCACGCGAGGTCTCCGGTGTACAACCACCCGGAGCGGATTGTGTCGTCGGTGGCCGAGTCCTGTTGCCAATACCCCGTCATCATGCGCGGCCCTCGGGCCACGATTTCGCCCACCTCTCCGTCAGGAACGGGTTCGCCGTCCTCGGAGACGATGAGGACCTCCACGTCGTCCAGGGGTTTGCCGATGGACGTGAGACGCCGCAATTTGGTTTCCACCTCGTCGTCGGAGCCGGTCAACACATGATCGTCGGGCGGCAACATGGTGATGGTGGACGCCGTTTCGGTCTGCCCGAATGCGTTGATGAATCGCGTGCCGGGGAACTTGGCGATGGCGTCGCGAATCACCGGCAGCGGCATGGGCGCGGCGCCGTAGGTGATCACACCAAGCGTGGACAGGTCGAATTCGTCGAACCGTGGATGGTCCATGACCCTTTTCAGCATGGTGGGCACGAGCATGGCCCGATTCGCCCGATGGCGCGCGGCCAGCGTCATCCATTCTTCAGGATCGAATTGCGGCATGACGATCAGCGTTCTGCCGCCGAACACCGCGGCCAGCGCAGCCTGCATTCCGGCGACGTGATACATGGGGACCGTCAGCAGGTTGCTCTCCTCCACGTCGGGGTCGGCCGGCGCGACGTTGGTGAGCAGGAATGTTGTGAAACTGTCGTGGGTCAGTTGCGCTCCCTTGGGCACGCTGGTTGTTCCGGACGTGAACATGATCACCGTCGTGGCGCTTTCATCATCCTCCGGAAAGTGCATCTGTTCCGGCTCGGCGCACGCCAGCAGTGCCTCGTAGTCGTGGCGACCGTCGGCCGCCGTCCCATCAAGCATCACGATGCGTTCATTCGGAACGGAACACTCGGCCGCCAGCGGCAGATAACGCTCGCCAAGGAACAGGAAACTGGGTTCCACGATGCCGAGCATGATGCCGAGTTCATCTTCTTTGGCGCGGAAGTTGATCGGCACGTAGATGGCGTCGAGTTGCGCGCAGGCGAAGTAAAGCTCAATCAGGTGGTTGCAGTTGGTCTGCATCGCCGCGACCCGGTCGCCGGCGCCCACGCCCAGATCGGACATTGCGTTGGCGAGTCGGTTGACCCGTTCCTGCAACGACTCGAAGCTGTACGTCTGACCGGCATAGACGATGGCGGTACGATCGGGGACGATGGCCGACGCCAGCATCAGTATCTCGGTTGTGTTCATCCTCGCTCCATTTGGTGGGCGTTATCCATCAGCGTCGCCGCCATGGTGCGTTCGCGGCGCAACGCCGGCGCTAACGGCAAATCCGCGCCATCGCGCAGCAATGCCCGAACGTCGGCGGCCACCGGGCACGGCAGGTCTGACATTGAATGCGCGACTTCCCACGCACAGTCAAGCAAAGACGCGGCCGGCACGACCCGACTGACCAGTCCCATGTTGGCAGCTTCGCGACAGTTGAACCTGCGGCCGGTTAGCAGCAGGTCCATGGCGTGGGATGCGCCGGAGTTTCCTGGCAGCGTCTGCGTTCCGCCGGCCGCGGGAATCATCCCCAACTGCAACTCGGGCATCGCAAACACGGTGTCTTCTGCCGCGATGCGCACGTCGGTGAGCAGCATTATCTCGATGCCCGACCCGATGCAGTATCCGTGTACCGCTGTCACGATGGGTTTGGGCAGGTCGATCAGTTGGCCCCAAACGTCCCGCTGCCACCGGACGCCGCGGGCGATCACCTGGGACGGCGCGGTCCCGAACTCGGTGAGATCGGCGCCGGCGCAGAACGCGCGGCCCTGCCCGGTGATCAGCAGCGCGGCGATCTCGTCGTCCTCGGCCACCGCATCGAGGGCCTGGGCGAAATCGTCGCGCATTGCGACCGAGTAGGCGTTGAGGCGGTCGGAGCGGTTCAGCGACACATGGGCAACTCGGCCGTGCGTCTCAAAGATTATGGTCGGGAAATCGGTGGACATGGCGGCCCGCAAATATCAGTCCAATGGGATGGCCCGGCGCATCATGTCGTCGAGGTCAACGTCGGTGGCATTGGCGCCGATCTCCTCGATCTTGTTGGCGTCGCTGACGGAAAAGGTGAGCAGGTCGTGTTGTTCCGCCACGCGCTCCACATGGGGGCGGCGGATGTGCCAATCGTGATGATGATTCGCTACCTCGATGCCGTGGATGCCATCCTCGACGATGATGTTCGGGGTGTAGTAACCGGGATGGCAGTAGTTCCGGAAGAGCCGTCCGCCGGGCAGGTAGAGTTCCACGCAATGGTATTCGTCGAACGGGCTGGCAGCGGGTCGGACGTCGATCTCCTGGCCCGGGATGATAAGCGCCTGGCCGGGAAACTCCCGCTCGACGACACGGTGCAATTCCAACCCCCAGTCCCGGCGCCAGTGGTCGGTGACCCCGATCCCGTCCAACCCCGCCTGCTTGATCCTGGCGATGACGATTTCAGCAATTTCGGGAGTTGGAGGCTCAAACCCAAACATTTCCCCGACGTGCGTGTGGAGGTCCAACCGTACCGTCATGCCATCTCCATTCAGCGCCCGTCAAACGTGGGCGCGCGTTTTTCGGCGAACGAACGCAGACCCTCGGCCCGGTCGCCGGTGCTTTGCAGGATCACGTTGAGGTCTGCTTCGACCCTCAAACCTTGCGACAGCGTCAAATCACCTGCCGAGTTTACCGCTTCCTTGGCGTATCGTGCCGCGATGGGGGCCGCCGCGACGACTTCAGCGACCAGTTGCGTCCAGCACGCATCCAGGTTTTCCCGGGTGGCGATCCTGTTGACCAGGCCTGCGTCCCTGGCCTCCGGCGCGTCCAGGATTCGGCCGGTCAGGATCATATCGCGAGCGACAGCCTGACCGGCCAACCGAGGCAACCGTTGGGTGCCGCCGTCGTATGGGAACCCGCAATCCGTTAATCCTCCCAGCCCGAGGCGCGCCGTATCGACAGCCACGCGCAGGTCTGCGGCCAGCGCCAGTTCCAGGCCGTGGGCGAGAGCGTCGCCATTGATGACCGCGATGGTGGGCATCGGCAGGCCGGCCACCGCATCGGCGACGCCCATGCGATTGATCCAGTCGAGGCGGATCGGCATGGGAGCCGTGGTGACCTCGCGGGGCGGCGCCGCGCGGCCGATTGCGAACGTCGGCCCGCTGCCGGTGATGGCGACGACCCGGAGATCATCGCGCAGGCCGAGTTCGCGGCAGCAGTCTCGCAATTCCTCCGCCGTGTCCGGATCAAACGTGCATCCGCCGCGGTGCGGCAGGGTCACGACGGCGGTTGGTCCGTCCAAATTACATTTGATGTTGCGGTATCTCATGAGCAACAAGGGGGCGAGACGGTTGCCAATCCCACGGCAAACCGGATGGCAGTCGCTTTATCGCCACCGGAAATTAGGCTAGAATGGCGCGCGCTTGACGGGTATTCCCATGGCATTCAGCAAATTATACGACACTCCCGCCGCCGCCGTGTCCGGCATCCCTGACGGAGCAACCGTTCTGATCGGGACGTCGGTGAACGGCGACGCTCCTGCGGGACTGCTATCGGCACTGTCGAACGCCGGCGTTCGCAACCTGACCTGCGTGTTGGGGCCGCTGGGACAAAGCGGATCCGGCAGCCTGATCGAACTGATTGACTCCGGCGCGGTGGGCAGCATCGTATCTTCGGGCCCGTTTGACGGCCCTTGCGGCGATGCCGTCAAGTCGGCGTGGGAATCCCGGACGCTGGCGGTTGAGACGGTTTCTGCCGGAGCGCTGGCGGAACGCCTCAGAGCGGGAGGCGCCGGCATCGGCGGCGTATTCGTGCCCATTGGCAACGGCCCGAGACCGGCGGACGACAGCGAAATTCGCACCATAAACGGGGTCGAGTGCGTCCTGGAAAATCCGCTGAACGCGGACTTCGCGCTGATCCGTGCCCACAGGGCGGACGCCATCGGCAACCTCACTTACGACGGGCCACAACGAGGCTGGAATGCCGTCATGGCGACCGCTGCCAGGGTTACAATCGTCGAGGCGGACGAAGTGAGCGAACCGGGTTCCCTGGACCCGGAGTTGGTGATAACACCCGGCATTTTTGTCAACCGAATAGTTGCCGTTTCAAACGCGGGCGGACGGTAGAGGCCATGCCCGGTTCCCGACTAAACCCTGACGTGATGGCGCGGCGAGTCGCAGCGTCGATATCTGCCGGGTCCGTGGTTGCAGTTGACAATGGTCCGGCCGGATTGGTGGCAGGGGCGTGTCCGTCGGAATTTCCGGTCTGGTTCCTGCAACCGGGCGGGCTGTTGAACGGAATGCCGCTCTCCATGGCCGACTCGGCCGCCATCGTGCGGGGCGGTTATGTTGACCTGGCCGTGGTTTCGGCGTCGCAGGTGGACGCGGCGGGCAACTTCGCCAGCGTCGGATCCATCGCGCCCGGTAGCCTGAACCGGTCCTCGGCCGCGGCCGATCTGGCGGCGCACGCCCGCAGCGTCGTCGCCGTACTGCCGCACACCGATGAGCAGGGAAACCCGAACATCGTCGAGCGCCTTGCAATGCCAGTGGACGGCACGGGAGCAGTGGGCCGGATCGTCACAGATATTGCGGTTATCGATGTAGACGGCGGTCTGACTCTGACCGGAGTGGCGCCCGGATGGTCGCCAGCCGAGGTGCAGGCTGCCACGGGCGCAAGCCTCAGGATTGCCACGGATCTTACAGAAATCAACCCTGCCGCCCCGTCCGGCTCGGCAGAACCCAAGGTGTTCCCGGACGGGTCATCCGCCCTCCATGATGTTCCCGATGGCGCAACCGTATTCATCGATGGATTCGGGGGACCCGGCGGCATGGCTCACTATCTTCTGCTGTCCCTTCGGGATCGCGGAACCGGTGGGCTGACCATCGTCAGCAACACCGCCGGGATCGCGCGGGTAGTGAGTTTCGGAACCCCGCCGGGCAGAACCGCCATCGACCACAGCGTCCTGATTGAAAACGGGCAGGTTGCCAAGGCCATTGCGTCTTTCCCGGTTTCGCCTTCGGTGTCGCGCCCATCGGAGTTCGAGCTTGCCTACCGGCGGGGCGATGTCGATCTTGAACTTGTGCCGCAGGGCACCCTGGCCGAACGTCTGCGGGCCGGGGGCGCAGGGATCCAGGCGTTCTACACGCCGACCGGCGCGGGTACGCTGATCGCAAAGGGCAAGGAATCACGCAACATCAACGGGCGGGACTGCATCCTGGAATACGGTCTCAGGGCAGACTTCGCCATCATTCGGGCCCACAAGGCCGATACCAACGGCAACCTGGTTTATCGCGGCACGTCGCGGAACTTCAACGCGGTGATGGCTCCGGCGGCAAGGGTAACGGTTGTTGAGGTCGATGAGATCGTTGAGCCGGGTCAATTGGACCCGGAGGAGATTGTGACTCCAGGAGTGTTTGTGCAGCGAATCGTCCAGCGGCCCAGTGATTTTACCGGTTACGAATAGAGCGGAGGCGCAGGCATGTCATCGGAAAAAGAGCGCCTTGACCGCGCGATTATCGCCATGCGTGTTGCGCGAGAATTGCCGCCGGGCGCGACGGTGAATCTCGGCATCGGTATCCCAACGCTGGTCTCCATGTTTGTCGGCGATGACAGCGTGGTCTTCTACCACAGCGAGAGCGGCGTGCTGAACTGCGGCCCGCTGGCGGACGAAGGCACGGAGGACATCGACCTGATCAACGCCGGCGGGCAATTTCTCCAGCAGGTTCCCGGCATGGCCTATTTTTCGTCGGTGGACGCTTTTGCGATGATCCGCGGCGGGCATGTGGACGTTACGGTGTTGGGCGCGCACCAGGTTTCAGCCACCGGCGACCTTGCCAACTGGATGCTGCCGGAGCGCGGCGTGGGCAACATCGGCGGCGCGATGGACCTGGCAGCCGGGGCGGACAAGGTGATAGTGGCGATGGAACACAACGACCGCGCCGGCAACTCGAAGGTCGTTGAGGAATGCACGTTTCCACTCACCGGGCGGGGCTGCGTATCTCTGGTTGTGACCGACATAGCCGTCCTGGAACCGTCGCCGGAAGGCATGATCTTGCGGGAGGTTGCGCCGGGATGGACACCGGAGGAAGTGCAGGCCGAAACCGACGCGGAACTGGTGATCCCGGAGACGGTGGGGGAATACGAGGTCTGAGGAACGGCCGCCCAACGGTTGAACCGACGGGTGCGTCGATCTCCTGTAGAACGCTGGTTGGCCGTGGTTGCCATCTGTGCCTGGAGTCAATTGCAGGGCCTTTCGTTTGTCACTCCACCTACCCGCTCATCCTGAGCTTGTCGAAGGATGGGGTTCATGGTTCGACAGGCTCACCATGAGCGGACTTCTGGCCAGTGTTGCAATAATCGAAAGGGCCTGGCGCTTCAACTAAAAGTGTTCAGAGTTGAAAGGAAGTGTCATTGCGAGTCCGCCCGTCGGCGGACGTGGCAATTTCTATGCCTTAGCAGTAGCGTTTGCCGTGAAGACTCCCCTGCGCCAACGGGATTGCCG
>CAZCZB010000022.1:0-42582 GCA_964502995.1 uncultured Dehalococcoidia bacterium | reverse complement strand
TCTCCATGCGGGGATGATACCATCTCCGTATGGTTAGTGTGAACACGCCCTAGTTCGCCAGAAATAGAATCGCGACTGAGGTACTTGCGACACTTGGATAACATCGACTGGATTCCACCCGCAATGGCGTTTTTCCACCGTAATCCTCACGACACAGACAATCTGGCCAAATTCACCAAAAACCTGGAACGATTGGCTTACGGACTGTTTATCTTGCGTGCATATGTTACGGACAGGATCAGAAGATATGGAGCTGTGCTCAGCGCAATAGAACACGGCGACGCGATTTGGCGAGAGGATAGCCCGCTACAACTGCACGATCGCGAGAAAACTGGAATCACAGATACGCTCAATGGTCCAATTTACACTTTACCGCGTGTCCCTCGACCATTGCTGCTCCGCCTGGACAGTTTGGTAGCGGACGCTGGTGCGTCATACGACTATTCCATTATCACAGTGGAGCATGTCTTGCCGCAAAACCCTGCCGAAAATTCTGCATGGTTGCGGTTATTCCCCGACGAACAAACGCGGGCCAATTGGACGCACAGACTAGCCAATCTGGTCCTTTTGTCCCATCGCAAGAATACCCGTGCATCCAATTGGGATTTCGAGCGAAAGAAGACCGAATATTTCCAGCGCGGTGGTGTAACACCGTTCGCATTGACTACGCAAGTTGCCAACGAACCTGTATGGAGCCCGGAAGTCTTGGAAAGGCGGCAAGCGGATTTGGTCGATAGGCTCGTGGCTGAGTGGTGCTTGGCCTAAGGCCACGTCTATTTGGAAGGCCCAAATGCCCCAAACACTTTGCTCGATCTTGCCGGCGTCTGACGGTGGTAGTATTCTGCGGGACACGTTCCGCCGGCGGCGGATGTGACTGACTTCGGGAGCGAATTACTGACGATGACTACTACGGCCGACGTTCGGACTCACCTAAACTTCATCGGCGGGGAATGGACCCCGTCAGACTCGGGGCGCACCTACTCCGTGTACAACCCCGCCCACAAGGACCGCCTGCTGGGACACTTCCAGTTGTCCAACCCGGAGGATACCCTGCGGGCCGTCGCCGCCGCGGCCGAGGCCGCCCCCGGCTGGGCCGACACTCCGGCCCCGGTGCGCGCCCAGGTGTTGTTCAAGGCGTTGGAGATCATGGAGCGTCGCGGCGAGGAGATCGCCCGCACCATCACCGAGGAGGAAGGCAAACCGCTGCCCGACGCTCGCGGCGAGGTCAAGCGCGCCATGAACATCATGGAGTACGCGGCGGGCGAGGGCCGGCGGATGTTCGGGTACACCACGCCGTCCGAACTACCCAACACCGTCGCATACACCGTGCGGCGTCCCCTCGGCGTGGTCGGCATCATCACCCCGTGGAACTTTCCCATCGCCATCCCCGCGTGGAAAATGGCGCCGGCGCTGATCTGCGGCAACGCGCTCATTTTCAAGCCGGCCTCCATCACTCCGCTGTGCGCCGTCAAGTTGACCGAGGTGTTCGAGGAAGCCGGCCTGCCTCCCGGCGTTCTGAACCTCATCACCGGGCCGGGCGGCAGCGTGGGCAACGCTCTCGTCGAATCGCCGGACGTGACGGGAATCTCCTTCACCGGCAGCACCGAAATCGGCACTGACCTCTACGCTCGTGGCGCGTCGCTGCTGAAAAAGGTGCAGGCCGAAATGGGCGGCAAGAACGCCGTCATCCTGCTCCAGGACGCCGATCTGGACAAGGCCCTCGGCGGCATCGTGCAGGGCGCGTTCGGCTCCACCGGCCAGCGCTGCACGGCCACCAGCCGGGTGATAGTCGAAGACGGCGTGTACGACGAATTCATGCGCGAACTCATCGAGCGCACCTCGAAACTCACCATCGGCGACGGACTGGAGGACGGCATCGACGTCAGCCCGCTATCCAGCGAGTCCCAGCAGCGCACCGTGGCCGACTACATCACCACCGGCCAGCAGGAGGGCGCAACCCTCGCCTTCGGCGGGCGCACCCTCAGCGGTGGCATCTACGACGAAGGCTGGTACGTGGAGCCCACCATATTCACCGACGTGGATCCCGAGATGAGGATCGCCCGTGAGGAAATCTTCGGTCCCGTGCTGACCGTGTTCCGCGCCCGCGACCTGGAACACGCGGTGGAAATTTCCAACAGCGTGAAGTTCGGCCTGTCCTCTTCGGTGTACACCCGGGACATCCCGCGGGCGTTCAAGTACATCAACACCGTGGACGCCGGCATGGTTCACGTCAACGCCCCCACTTTGGGCGGCGAGGTTCACCTGCCCTTCGGCGGCCTCAAGGCGTCCGGCGTGGGACAGCGCGAGCAGGGTGTGGAAGCGGTGGACTTCTTCAGCGAGGTCATCACCGTGTACATCGACTACGCTGACGAGGCCCGTTCCCAGGCGCGGTTCATCTGATCCACAGCGGTTTTCAAGGCGCGGCGACCAGATCCGCGCACAGCATCCTGGCAATTGCGGCGGTCGGGTTCATCCTGGCCGCCGTCGGTTGTGCGCCACCCGCCGTCGATGTCGACGAGATTGACCGGGCCGTGGCCAACGCGGTCGCGGACGCCGGCGTAGTCGATCTCAATCGACTGTATCGCGAATTTCGCCCGTCCGTTTTCTACATCGACCCGACGGATGGCCAGCACGGGACGGGCTGGCTGCTCGAACCCGGCGTGATCCTGACCGTCGCCCACGTGGTCGCGGAGCGTGATCAGGTAATCGTCCGCCAGGCGACCACGCCCGCATTTGTCGCCACGGTCGCCGCGCTCGACCGGCGCCGCGACCTTGCAATACTCCGGTTCGACCCTGTCGGGGAGCAACTGGAGCCGGGCGCGCAGGCCCTGTCGCTGGGGGATGCCGGCATCGACGACATTGCCAAGCCCCTGCTGGCCCTGGGATATTCCAGCAGCGGCGTCAAGCGTGAGGGCACGGTCGGATCGCCCAAGGCCAACGCCGGCATACTTTCCCAAATCACCAACTTCGGCCCCGACAGTTTCGGGCGAAACCTGGAGATGGACGCGGCAACCGACCCCGGCGACAGCGGCGGCCCGGTGCTGGACGGCAGCGGCCAGGTGATCGGGATGGTCAGGGCGGCGGCGCGGCTTTCCGATTACGGCGGCACCGTGGTGGGCACCTTCTACGCCATCCACGCCGACGAGATCAGGGACGCGCTGACGGAGATGGGTGTGCGGTGAAACTGCTTCACAACGGCTGTCGGCCGGCGAAACCGGTGTTGGTGGGATGCCACCAGTCGATGGTCGGCTCGCCCCGTTGCCAGCACAGGTACACGGTTTCGCCGTGCCGGTCCCATGGGAAATCCACCAGGCCCCGACCGATGTCGCGCACCTGGATGCCACGCCCCGTTATCTCCGCGACCGCGTCCTGCAACCGCTGGGTCAGGCGCGTAACCTCCTGCTCGGCGGCGGAAATCTCCTCTTCGGTGCTGGAGTGGCCGTTGCTGCGACGCCGGCGGAGCAGAGACAACAGGTTTTCCTGGCGATCAACCAACTCGGACCGCAGCGGCTGCATCGCGGCGAACCGCTCCTCAAGCCACGGAACCAGCCCGTTGGCCTCTTCGAAGGTGAATAACCGTTCCATCATGGTGGCCGCTATAATACAGCAATGATTGAACCTGATGATGCCGTCGTCGCAGATGACGAAGAGAACTCCGGCGACCTGTTTGTTCCCGGCGAATTGGCCCTGTTCCTCGACCGCAAGGGCCGGGCGTATCTCCAAACGCTCACCGAGGGCGAGGACTTCCATAGCCACCTGGGTTGGATCTCCCACGCCGACGTGATCGGGAACCCGGTGGGCGGTTGGTACACCACCAGTCGCGGGCAGGTGCTGCTGGGCATCCGGCCCACCCTTGGCGACTACGTGCGCCTGATGCCGCGCGGCCCGCAGGTCATTTACGCCAAGGATCTGGGCAACATCGTGTCGATGGCCGATATTTTCCCCGGCGCCACCGTGGTCGAAGCCGGCCTGGGCTCCGGTGCGTTGACCACCGCGCTGCTGCGCGCCGTGGGACCCAACGGGCGCGTCCTCTCCTACGAAATCAACCCCGAGGTAGTGGGCAAGGCCAAATCCAACGTCGAGTCGGTCACCGACGACACCTCCCGCTGGGAGGTCCGAATCGGCGACATCACCGAGGGCATCGGAGACGAACGCGCTGACCGCGTCGTGCTGGACATGCCGGAACCGTGGCGGGCCATCGATGCCGCCGCCAACGCGATGGACACGGGCGGCATCATGCTGTCGTTCCTGCCCACCATCCTGCAGGTCCACGAGTTGGTACTGGCCCTCCAGGACGATGGCCGGTTCGCCCGCGTCGAAACCGTCGAAACGATGCTCCGCAGTTGGAGCGTGTCGCGGCGCAGCGTGCGGCCGGCGCATCGCATGGTGGCGCACAGCGGATTCATCACCACGGCGGTAAGGTGCGTGCCGCCGGGCCGCCAGGGTTACGAACTCAACCCGTGAACGGGGAACACGGCGTCCTTGATCGCGGCCACTCCCTGTGATGCCAGCGCCCGGGCGTCGGCGCGGATGTGGTCGGGTATTTCGGGCATTTCGGTATCGCGCAGGTGCGTCCGCCCCAACCGTTCGACGGCCGGCCTCGGGACCCGGTCGGGCCACTCCGCGCCGCACATGACCCCGTAGGCCAGCGTCCAGCACCGCGCCACCGCGCCGATGTCATACCCGCCGCCGCCCGTGGCCAGCCAGGGATAGCCCAGGTCGCCCAGCCTCTCGACGGCCCCGATGAATCCCCGGCTGGTAACCTGCAGGTGCGTCAGAGGGTCGGTGTGGTATGAGTCGATGCCCAACTGCGTGAGCAGCACGTCGGGCGCGAACGCGTTGATCAACGGCGGCACAACGGACTCGAAGGCTTCCAGATAGATCTCGTCGTCGGTGTACGGATAGAGCGGCAGGTTCACCGCGTAGCCCACGCCGTCGCCGGAGCCAGTCTCTCCGGCAAATCCGGTGCCGGGAAAAAGGTACTGGCCGGACTCGTGAACCGAAATGGTCAGGACGCGAGGGTCGTTGTAAAACGCGTCCTGCACGCCGTCCCCGTGGTGGGCGTCGATGTCCACGTATGCCACGCGCAGTCCGCGCTCCAGCAGGTAGTAGATGGCGACCACCGGGTCATTGAACACGCAGAACCCGCTGGCATTGCGGGCGGCGGCGTGATGAAGCCCTCCGCTGATGTTGAACGCGGCCTGCACCTCGCCGTCGGCAACCATGCGGGCGGCGGTCAAAGTCGCGCCGGTGCTGAGCATGGCGGCCTCGAACATGCCCGGATACGTCGGATTGTCCCCGCCCTGGGCGAACCCGAAACGCGCCGGCTGGTATCCGGTAAGTCCCAGGCTGAAGGTGCGCACCGCCGCGATGTAGTCCCGCGAATGGAACGCGCCCACGCTGGCCTCGTCCGCCATCGATGGGGTGACCAGCATCGAGTCATCTGAGTCGAAAGCGCCGTAGGAATCGAGCAACTCATAGGTGTGGCGCAGGCGGATGGGACGCATGGGATGGTCCTGTCGCAGAACGTGCTGGCCCATGGCGTCATCGTAAACAAAAGCGGCGCGAGGCATGGGGTTTCTCCCTCAAGATGTAACTGAACGGGAGCGTACCACGTTTTGCTTTGGGAATCCCTGCCCGACGATTCCCCCGTTCATCCTGAGCCTGTCCAAGGATGGGAAAGGGATGGGAAAGGGATGGAAATGGATGCGACCGTCACAGGGGTTGCTTGGCTGGCACTCCAACGCGGCGCGGATACGTCGGAGGGGTACGGCGCACCTTTTCAACGCCAATGATCCACCGGTTCTCCGGCAACGGAGGCGACAGTGGATTGGTCGAGTACACGCCGGCGATGTTGCCGCCGAGCGCGTCCAGGGCATTGGTGGCGGCATTGGCTTCGTTTGGCCCGTCGCTGCCCTTCCAGGCCAGCAGCACGCCGTGGCGCTTGCACAGGGGTATGGCGTATTCGATCAGCGCCGGCATCGACGCCACGCCCCGGGCCAGAGCCACGTGGTATTGACCGCGGTGGCCTTCGGCCCGCCCCAAATCCTCGGCGCGAGTCGTCACGACTTCAACGTCGTCCAGGCCCAGTTCGACCACCAGGTTCGCCAGGAATGCGGTTTTCTTTCTCACCGATTCCGCCAGCGTCAACCTGATGCCGGGGAAAGCGATTTTCAGTGGCACGCCGGGAAACCCGGCGCCGGCGCCAATGTCCACCACGCGAGTCCGTTCGGGCCACTGGGGCATCGCAAGCACGGCGGCCAGCGAATCAATGTAGTGGCGCACCTGCACCCCTTCGGGGTCGGTGATGGCAGTGAGGTTGGCGCGGCGGTTGCCTGCCTCCAGCAGTTCGCCGTATCGGGCGAACTGGGCCAGTTGATCCGCCGAAAGGTTCAGCCCCAGGCGCGGCGCGTGTTCCGCCAGTATGTCCATCCCGCTGGCGGACGGCGCCGGCTTGTCTCCGGTCGTCATTGCCCCAGGAAACGCCCGAACACTTCACGGCCGGGATACTGCGCCCGATCGCCCAACTCTTCCTCGATGCGGAGCAGTCGGTTGTACTTGGCAAGCCGCTCGGAGCGCGTGATGGAGCCGATCTTGATCTGGCCGGCGCCGGTGGCCACCGCAAGATCCGCGATGGTGGTGTCCTCGGTCTCACCCGATCGCGCGGATATCACCGGCAGGTACCCGCGTTCCTGCGCCAACCGCACCGTTTCCAGCGTCTCGGTCAGCGTTCCGATCTGGTTCAGCTTGACCAGCACGGCGTTGGCGATTCCGGAATCCGCGCCCTGGGCCAGGCGTTGTGGATTCGTGGTGAACAGGTCATCGCCGATCAGTTGCGTCGACGCTCCCAGCCGTTCCGTCAGGTACGCCCAGCCATCCCAGTCGTCTTCCGACAGCCCGTCCTCAATGGATATGATCGGATACGTCCCGCCCCAGTGAACCAGCAGATCGACCAGTTCGGTTGACGTGAACGAGCGTCCCTCGGCCCGCAGCAGGTAGCTGTTCTCACCGGCTGCAAATTCCGTTGCCGCAACGTCCATACCGATGGCGATGTCGCCGTCCCGCGCGCAGCGGTATCCGGCCAGCCGCGCCGCGTCGTAGAGCAACCCCAGCGCGTCCTCGTGGCACGGCAGCGGAGGCCCGTAGCCTCCCTCGTCCGCCACACCGTAGGCGTATGGGCCGGATTGGGACAGCACGCGACCCACCGCCCGGTACACGTCCACCACCATGCGCAGGGCGTCGCTGTAAGATTCCGCGCCAATGGGAATCGCGAGAAAGTCCTGCATGTCCAGGCCGCCCGCCGCGTGTCTCCCGCCGCTGATGATGTTGATCATCGGAACGGGCATGGTAACCGCGTCGGGACCCCCGAGATAGCGATACAGCGGTTGGTTCGTCGCGTTAGCGGTGGCGTGCGCCGCCGCCAGCGAAACGCCCAGGATGGCGTTGGCACCCAGACGCGACTTGTTCGTCGTCCCGTCCAGTTCGCACAGGAACGAGTCCAGGCCGGGTTGGTCGGCGGCATCGGCAGACCCGCATACCGAGGGGGCAATGATGGTGTTGACGGCCGCAACCGCCCGCAGCACGCCTTTGCCCTCGTACCGGGCCGGGTCGCCGTCGCGCAACTCGATGGCTTCGTGCCGTCCCGTGGACGCCCCCGATGGCACGATGGCCCGGCCTGTCGCGCCGCCGTCCAGGTGGACGTCAACCTCGACGGTTGGGTTGCCGCGAGAGTCCAGGACCTCGCGAGCGCGAACGGCGGCGATGGTGGTCGGGCCGGGCATGGGAATCGTTTAGTTGTGGCCCTCGGAAAGGATGTCGTTGAACGTTACCCGAAGCATCGGCGCGTCGGTTTCGTTCTTCCACTGGTGATGCTGGGCCGGGGGCACCAGCACCGCGTCGCCGGCGGTTACGGCGTACTCCTTGCCGGAGATGGTGATGCTGCCGGAGCCTTCCAGGATGAACACCGTGTGGTCCCAATCGTGGGTGTGACCGCCGGTGTCTGCGTGGCTGACTGAGCCGGGCTGCATGTAGCCGTTGTAGAGCATCAGGTAGTTGGGGCAGCCGTCCCGCCCGCCCAGCATGGTGTGGCCGGTTTCGTCGTTCAGGTCGGCGTGGTTGCGGATCACCGGAGGCGTCCCGGCGCCCGGCTCCGAACCGCCGGGGCGGGCGTTGCCACTGGCGGCGGCCAGCGGGTTGATCTCAATGCGGTGGATGTCTCCTTGCCCGCCGTCGTTGCGGGTCACGTGGTCAACCATGGGCGGGATGAACATGGCGTCGCCGGCCTTGACCGGGTATTCCTTGCCGTCGGCCACCAGCGTGCCGCTGCCCTCAATGATATAGACCTCGTGCTCCCACTCGTGGATATGGTGCGAACTGGTGCCGCCCGGCTCAATTACCGAGTAGGCCAGCGTGACCAGGTTGGGGTTGTCGTCGATGCTGATCAGGCGGGCCACCTCGCCGGCGGGATAGTCCTTGATGTTGTGGATGATGGGTTCCATGGGGTTTCTCCTTGACCGGTG
Organism: uncultured Dehalococcoidia bacterium; assembly: GCA_964502995.1. GTDB lineage: Bacteria > Chloroflexota > Dehalococcoidia > Lucifugimonadales > UBA3495 > Bin87. The sequence continues at coordinate 34,063 of CAZCZB010000022.1, read as the reverse complement.
TTTCGAGATCGCGGATTACAGTTCGTGGCGGTGGCCCGCCCCAGGCGGATCGCCTCCGCCGCGATTGTTGGCGTCGGGCGGCAGGGTGATGATGGCGCGGCGGTGCGTGCCGACGCCGATGGTCCGGTCGCCGTCCAGGACTTCAACCTTGAAGTAGAGCCAGCGCCCGTCCACCCTTTCCAGTTCCGCGTTGGCGACCACGGTCACCCCCATGTCGGCCGTGGCCACGTGGCGGATGTTGACCTCGAAACCCACGGTTGACTGCTCCGGCGGCAGGTGGTCGAGCACGGCGCGTTGGGACGCCTGCTCCATGGCGCGAATCATGGACGGAGTGCTCAACTTGCCCGTATGGGGCGCGGTGTTGTGCTCGCAAACGAGCACGTCGCGGCGGCCGGTGAGCCCGGGAGCCAGAGCGGGTGTGGCGGTATCGGATTGCTGGGTCATGTCGGTGAATCGTCCCTCGAATTGGTATGGGCGCGCGTAGGGCGCAGTAATCATAACAGCGCTAACAACCCGCTGCCACCGGAGGCGCCGGCTCACCAGGGCTTTTTCAAAGTCTCCACACGTCCAGCTCATGGTGAGCCTGTCGAACTATCCACCTTTCGCAAAGGGCGTCCTTCGACAAGCTCAGGACGAGCGGAAAAGGGACAAAAAGGACTTTGAAAGGACCCTGCCGGCTCACGCCGACCCATATTGCGCCTTTGCGTAATGTGTTCGCGAAACTGTACGGTGAACCATTTCATGCCACCAACTCTGAACAGTCAAGAGAATGGGGTTATACTTGACGCAGCCGGGATGCGATAGTAGCGTATCAACCCCCTACCCCGTTGCCGTTCCCCGGTGTGCCTTTCACACTCCCTTATTGCAATGACTACTACTGACCACGAAATCAACGGCGCTGATCCGGAAAACGTCAACGTCGCCGACCCGGCGCATATCGCTGATCCCCAGAGTCTCGCTGATCCCGAGAGTTTCGCTGATCCCGAAAGTCTTGTCGATCCCGAACACATCGCTGAGCCGGAAAACCTCGTTGAACCTGAAGACCTCGTTGAACCTGAAGACGAAGACCCGTTCAACGAGCCGGCGGCGCGCAGCCAGGTGCTTGAAACCGTCCCTATGGTGGCGATCATCGGGCGACCCAACGTCGGCAAGTCGTCGCTGTTCAACCGTATCCTCTCCCGGCGGCACGCCATCGTCTCCGAGGTTGCCGGCACCACCCGCGACCGTCTGATATCCAGGGCGACCTGGAAGGGGCGCCCGTTCCTGGTGGTTGATACGGGCGGGTTGGAAGACGATCCCGAGGGCCACATCCCGCAGCGGGTCCAGCAGCAGGCCGACATGGCCATGGGAGCCGCCGACGTCATAATCTTCCTCACCGACGCGATACAGGGCCTGACCGCCACCGACGAGGCCGTCGCCCAACGCCTGCGCCGCACCAGCAAACCCGTATTGCTGGCGGTCAACAAGGTGGACAACGACAACCGCGAACTGGCCGCGTCCGAGTTCTACGCCCTGGGGCTCAACGAAACGGCCTTCGTATCCGCTTACCACAACTACGGAATCTACGACCTGCTGGACCGGATCGTCGAACTCCTGCCGGCCCAGGAATTGGCCGAACTCTGGGACTACGACGCCCAGGGCGAGATCGACGAGTTCGACGCCCTGGCGGATGCGGACGGCGAGGACGTTTCCAACGGCGCGGAAGAAGAACTGCCGCCGCCCGCCACCGAGATGCGCCTGGCGATAGTCGGCCGCACCAACGTGGGCAAGTCGCTGCTGACCAACTCCATCATCGGCGCCGAGCGCAGCATCGTCAGCCCCGTGGCCGGCACCACCCGCGACGCTCTGGACACCGAAATCTCATACCGCGATCACCTTATCACCCTCGTGGACACGGCGGGCATTCGCCGGCCCGGTCAGGTGGAGCGCGGCATCGAACGATACAGCGTGCTGCGGGCGGTGAACGCCGTGCGTCGCAGCGACATAACCCTCCTGATCACCGATGCAACCGAACTGGCCACCGCCCAGGACGCCCACATCGCGGGACTTGCCTGGGACACCAGCCGCGGTCTGATCGTCGTAGTGAACAAGTGGGACCTGGTGAACCAGAACCGCTTCCGCATGGAACGCAGCCTGCACCGCGTCCAGGAACGGCTCCACTTCATGTCCTACGTGCCCGTGTGCTTCACCTCCGCGCTCACCGGCGATGGCATCGACGATCTGCTCGACATGGCCATTTCGCTGTGGCAGGAACGGCAGAAACGGGTGCCATACCGGCAGTTGCAATACCTGCTGGCCGACGCTGTTTCCGCGCACCATCCACCCTCCCAGAAGGGCAACATCCGCAATCGTCTGCGCATACGCCGGGTCCGCCAGGTGGGGGTGAACCCGCCGACCTTCGCGTTCAGCGTCAACGACCCCAAGCTGGTGCATTTCTCGTATCGCCGCTATCTGGAAAACAAGATCCGCGACCAGTTCGGGTTCGACCGCACCCACCTGCGCCTGATTTTCCGGCCGGACCGGGACGATCGCCAGGCCAGGTCCGGCGTGCGCAGTCGCGCCGGCCGACGGCCCGACCGCGCAACATGACCGTATTCAGACGAGCAAGCGCCACGTCGGTGGTGATGCTCGCCACCGTGCCCCTCCTGGCAGGATTGGGAGTGGCGCTGGCCTTTTTGGCCGCCCATCTGGCCACGCCGGTAACCTGGATTGCGGTTGCGTTGCTCGCCTATTTCACCGGCTCGCTGTCATGGGGATACCTGTTCGTCAACCTGACCATGGGTGAGGACATACGGGATTTCGGCAGCGGCAGGACCGGCATGTCCAACATCCTGCGCACCGCTGGCGGCAGGGCGGCCGCGCTGGTTTTCGCCCTCGATGCCGGGAAGGCGATCCTGGTGGTGTTGCTGGCCCGCGTCACTCTCGGCACGGTCGAGGCGGAGGTGATGGCGGCGCTGGTGGCGTTGTGCGGACACAACTGGCCCGCGTTCCTGGGGTTTCGGGGTGGCCGCGGCATCATGCCCGGCATGGGCGGCCTGTCGGTGATGGCCCCGTGGATTGCGCTGGCCGGCTGCGCGTTGTTCCTGGCCGTCACCCTTTCCACCCGTTACCTGTCGCTGGGCAGCATCGTGGGCACGCTCGCGGTCGCGTTGATCAGCCTGGTGTTGACGCTGCTGGTTGGGCACAATCAACTGTACACTCTCTACGCCTTCCTGGGCGGCGCGCTGATCATCTGGCAGCACCGCGACAACATACGCCGCATTGCCAACGGCACCGAACGCCGGTTGGGTCTCCCCGGCCTCCGAAACCAATAGGGTTTCAAGACCGTAGAAACATCAGGGACCCGGGGACAATCGCAGTCAGCATTGTTGTGCTAAACTGCGCTTTACACTTTATGGGAAGGGTAGCGCCAGTGCAGAATACCGCAGTATCCGCCAGCGCTGGAGTGGTTCCGGCAATCGTTGATGCGGCAGCCATCGCGCGCCGGATCGCGGACAACGTGGCAAACGTCATCATCGGCAAGAGCGAGGCCATTGAGCAGGCCCTGGCCGCGCTGATTGCCGAGGGACACATCCTGGTGGAAGACGTCCCCGGCGTCGGCAAAACGATGCTGGCCCGTTCCATCGCCGTTTCAATCGGCGGCACGTTCTCACGCATCCAGTTCACCCCCGACCTGCTGCCCAGCGACGTAACCGGCATTTCGGTGTACAACCAGGCCAGCGGCGAGTTCAGCTTCCGATCGGGCCCCATCGTCGCGCAGCTGGTCCTGGCCGATGAAATCAACCGGGCCACGCCGAAAACACAATCAGCCCTGCTGGAAGCGATGGAAGAAAGGCAGGTTACGGTGGACGGCGTTACCCACCACCTGCCCTCGCCCTTCCTTGTGATAGCCACGCAGAACTCCATCGAGTACGAGGGCACGTTCCCCCTTCCCGAAGCCCAGTTGGACCGGTTCCTGATGCGGGTGAGCGTCGGCTATCCCAGGTTCGAAGAGGAAATGACGATCATCGCGCAGCAGGAGCACGCCCATCCCATCCAGGAACTTGAGCCCGTCGCGACGCCCGATGACGTGTTGGAGATGCAGCGGGCCGCCCAGGAAGTGTACGTCGACGGCCTGGTGCGCGAGTACCTGGTGCTGGTTGCGGAGGCGACCCGTTCGCATCCCGACGCGGCGCTGGGCGCATCGCCCCGGGCATCGCTGGGGCTTTTCCGGACCGCGCGAGCCCTGGCGATGATTCGGGGCCGGGACTATGTGCTGCCCGACGATATCAAGGAACTGGCGGTTCCGGTTCTCTCCCACCGGATCGTGCTCACGCCGGCCGCGCGTATGCGTGGAGTCCGCCCGGAGCGCATGGTTGGCGAACTCCTGAACACGGTCGCGGTGCCGGGCGCGAGGTGACTCGGCGTCGCATGACCGGGACACTCTCGGTGGTTGACAGTGGGTAGCCGGAAATGATCAGGCAAATCATCGGCCAGCACCGCAGAAAAATCCTGTTCGGCCTGTTGATCGTGGCCGTGCTGTTCTACGCCGTTGGCACCGGGTTCCCGTTTTTCTACCGGTTGCTGTTCACCCTGGTTGCATTGGTGGGCATCGGCTACGGCTGGGCCTGGCTGAACCTGAGAGGGCTGCAGGTCAGCCTGTTCCGCCTGGGTACGCGCGGACGGGTGGGGGATTACCTGGAAGGGCAAATCCAACTGATCAACCGCACCCGTATGCCCAAATCGTGGCTGGAGATCGCCGAGGATACCGACCTGCCCGACCCGGGCGGACGGGTGATTGCCCTGGTCAGGGGACAGCGTCGTTCGTTCCGCATCGCGACCTATTTGTCCCGGCGTGGCGTTTATCGCACCGGCCGGCTGCGGGTTACGGCGCGGGACCCGTTCGGACTTTTGCAGTTGTCGCGCAGTTTCCTGAACGAGCAATCGTACACCGTGCTCCCCAATACGGTGCCCCTGCCGGACCTCGACCGGAGGCTGGCCAACCTGCCCAGCGACAGCGTGTTTTCCCGCCGCACTCCCGCGGTCACCCCGGAGTCGTCCACCATTCGGGAGTACGCCCACGGCGATGGACTGCGCCGCATCCACTGGCCCTACACGGCGCGGATGAACCGCCTGATGGTCAAGGAGTTCGACATCGGCGTATCGGCGCAGGCGTGGGCCGTGCTGGATATGGAACGCCGGGCCCACGTCGGCGAAGCGCCCGACAACACCGAGGAACTGGCGGTTACGGTGGCGGCGTCGCTGGTGCAGCATTGGGACGAGACGGCGACGCCGGCCGGTCTGGCGATCAATTCCGCCACGCCCGTCATGCTGAAACCCGACCGAAGGCCGGCCCAGTTGGGAATCCTGATGGAAACCCTGGCCGGCGTGCATGCCGACGGCACGCTGCCGCTGGAAAGGTTCCTGCACGACCTGCGCCCGCAACTTTCGGGATTCAACACGCTCATGGTGATCACGTCGTCCCGCCGGCCCGAGTGGTCGTCGGTGCTGGTGGCGCTGCGGAGGCAGGGCATCAACGCGGCGGTGTGCTACGTGGACCCCGCGCCGTTTGAGGAGCAGACGGGAAGCGGCGCTCCCGGCACCACGGGGCAGACGGCGGCGGATTACCTGGCGTTGCACGACGTTCCCGTGTACCTCGTGCGGCGCGGCGACGACATCAATGACGCGTTGTCCCGCCCGCTGGCGGCGAGAGTGGCGCGGGTTGACGAGAACGCGTCCGAACAGCGCGAGGCGCCCGAACCCGCACGGGTGTCGTAGATCCATGGCCACCGCAGTTCAACAGGCGCGAACCATCGCCCAGAGCGATATTCCCGAAAGCATGGGGCATCGTTTGGGATCGACGCTGGGCAAACGGGCGCTGGCGGTGGCGGCCGTGCTGTGCCCGCCGGACGGTTGGATCGCGGCGAGCCTGCTGGCCCTCAACATGGTGATCGTGGTGTGGTCGGTGGAGGTGGCAGACTGGGCCCCGACGCCGTCTCTGGCGTTGGTCATGCTCCTGGCGATATTCACCGCGCTGGCGCTGGCCCGGATACGGTTATGGGCGGCGATCCTCTTGCCGGCGGGGTTCGCCATCGGCGCCGGGGTGATCATCTGGCAGTTCACGACAGTTCCGCCGCACGAATTGCGAATCGCCTCCGATGGTGAGTTTTTCAGCAGATTGTGGGCGTGGGCGCTGGCCGCCAAAAACGAGGGAATCAGCGTTGACCCCTTGCCGTTCTCGGTCGGCCTGATGATTGCCTCGTGGGCGTCGGGATTCCTCGGCGGTTGGTTCTTCTTCCGCTACCGGAACTTCTGGGGAGTGTTCGCGCTGGGGACGGTGGGGCTGCTGTCCAACCTGACCTTCCTGCCCGACAACGCCAGCGTTTATCTGGGGGTGTACCTATTCACCGGACTGCTGCTGGTCGGGTGGGTGCAGTCGGTGCGTTCCAGGCAACGATGGGACGAGCAGGGCAGGGTGTACGACGGCCACCTGGGCATCCTAACGGCCAGCGACACCACGGCGGTGGCGTTGGTGGCTCTGTTCATCGCGTTCCTGATTCCTGCCGGCGGCCAGTGGGGGCCGGCGCATTCCTTCTACAATTTAACGCGGACCCCCCTGGTTCAATGGGAAGAGGACTTCAACCGCCTTTTCGCCGGATTGCCGGCCCGTCGGCCCCTGCCCTACCGGATCTGGGGCGACACCATGGCGTTCCAGGGCACGATCAATCCCACTGACACGCCGGTGTTGCAGGTCAACGCCAACGTGCCCATGTACTGGAAGGCGCGCTCTTACGCCACCTACACTCACGAGGGTTGGATTTCCGACGGCACCGTCCTGAAAGAGCCGGGCTGGACTCCGGACTACAGCGAACCGAGCCCACAGCGGGAGCGGTTCAATACGACATTCGAAGTCATACCCCGGTACGAAAGCCGCAGCATGTTCGCCGGCGGCCAGGCCATCGGAGCCAGCCGCGACGTTCGGATCGAAACCTTTGATTCCCCTCGATACGTGATCGATCCACACAGCGGGGTGGCAACCGACGACTTGCCCGCGGCGTTGCGGCAGGCAGTCGAGGGCGTACGCACTGCAGTATCCACCGATGCGTTTGCGTCCGATGAAACTGTAGTCGCGGATATACCGGCGGTCTTCGTGCCGGAGACGGTGGAACGCGATGACGACGGCAGGGTGCAAAAGGTCGTGTTGGGGGAGATCGTGCCGGCAGACCCCGACGTGCTGGCCGTCAAGGCGTCGGGAGGCGCCGCCGGTCCGGGAGATCCCTACCAGTTGACCGCGTCGGTGTCATCCGCCGGCCCCGACGACCTGCGCACTGCCGGCGCGGAATACGCTCCATGGGTTTGGGCGCGCTACACCCAACTCCCGCCGGACATTCCGGAGCGCGTGGAGGAACTGACGCGTTCCATCACGGCGGACGCCGAAACCCCCTATGACAAGGCCGTGGCGGTGGAAACCTGGCTGAAAGAAAACATCACCTACAACCTGTCCATCGAGCCCCCTCCCTTCGGTTCCGACGGCGTCGATTATTTCCTGTTCGAGAGTAGGGAGGGTTACAGCGAGTATTTCGGCTCGGCCATGACCGTGATGATGCGCAGCATCGGTATTCCGGCGCGGATGACCACGGGATACACAACCGGCAAACTGATCACCGGGGACAATCTGTACCTGGTATCTGACCACCACAGCCACGGCTGGACCGAGGTGTACTTCCCCGATTTCGGTTGGATCCCGTTCGAGCCCACCCCTGGCCGGGAGATCCCGCTGGTAATCCCGCCGGAAGAACAGGCCAAACTGCAACTGCTGACTCCCAGCACGGACGGGTCCGGCGACCTGCCCTGCGAAATCGAGGAAGACTGCGAAGAACTGGACGCGCTTTTCGAAACCAACGCGCCGGAAGAATCGGTGGACGTGGTGGCCGCGTGGCTGCAACTGGCGCGCCAGTACCTGCCCTGGATCATTGGGGTGAGCAGCGGCATTTTCGTCGCTGCGCTGATCGCTGTGGGAGTCTGGAGATGGCTGTTGGCAACGCCCGGCGATGCAATTTCAGCCTATCGTCGTCTCCAGCGACTGGGTCGGGTAGCATCGCTGGGGGCGGCGCGGCACCACACGCCGCACCAATGGGCTGCGATGGTGGCCGATGCAGTCCCCCAACACCGCCGTGCCGTTTTGCAAATCGCCAACGCTTACGCATTTCGCACCTACTCGGGTCGCGACAACGCAGAGGATGGACCACAGGTGGATGTTGCCGAGGCCTGGCGCGAGGTGCGCCTGCCGCTCGCCTTGCATGCCCTCAGGCGGCGCGAAGCCTGACGCTGCGATGTTGCGGCGGCGAATAAACCGGATTCGGAGACTGACGGAATGACCACTGACTCCAAGCGCACCTATTACTGCCTGCGGGAATGCCCCGTGGGATGGTTGGCCCTGCTGGGCAGCGACCTGGGACTGCAGCGCATCAGTCTGCAGCCGGAACCGCACCTGGCCCTGGAGGGGCTGGGCGATTCTGTGCAGTCCGCCGACGAAAACGCCGACATGTTCGAAAATGCGCTGGCCGCGTTCGATGACTACTTCGCGGGAGACATGACGGCGTTGGACCGGGTGGCTGTGGATCTGACCGGTACGTCCCCGTTCTTCGCGGCCGCCTGGGACGCCTGCCGCAGCATTCCGCCGGGCGAAACCCGATCCTACCAGTGGTTGGCCGAGGCTGCCGGCAGTCCCCGGGGATCGCGGGCGGCGGGTCAGGCGATGGCGCGGAACCCGCTGCCGCTGGTGATCCCGTGCCACCGGGTGGTCGGCAGCGGCGGCGGTCTGCACGGCTACGGCGGCGGCGGAATCGGAGTCAAGGCGCGTCTGTTGGATATGGAACGGCAGCAGCGGCCGTTGTTGTAGTTCGCCGCGACCAATCTGCGATTGTGCCAACCTCACGTGTCGGGCCTGCGGGCGGCGTTGAAATCCAGGTGGTTTGCCATTGTTGGGGCCAATAATTATTCGCCCCTACCACTGCCGGCATGGGTTTCGGTAGAAACGAACCGCCTGGATCGGAACACGGCCGGATGGCGGGACCGTGTTGCGGCGAGAGTGAGTAATCGGTATCCTTGACTCCGCTGCACGCGCTTTGAATCTGAACATTTCAGGAAGCTAACAGACGACAGGAGGTCCCAACATGGCAGGGCAGAAATTCACGTCGTGGGTACACGGCGCCGCGATGACTGGCGAGTACCTGAACCGCATTACGTCCGTCCGCCATTGCGGGCCGTTCGTCCGCATCGAGGGCAATGAGGGCCAGAACACCTGGCTGCACTTCGCCATCCCGACTCCTACGGTGCAGAACGGAAACCGCACCAAGGCAGAGTCGGTGTCGGTTTCGTTCCGGGCCCGCTCTCACGCCAACGTGGCCGAAGTGCTGGTGTACGACGGCGAGAAGATCATCGCCGAGCATCTGGGCATGGCAATCAAGGGCGACAATCTTGACGCCAGCTTCGAAATCCCCGGCGCGCCGGAAGTTGACCGGGGCATTAACGTGGTGGTCGGGGTGACCTTCGACAAGGGCGCGCCCGACATCCGGTCCATGCAGGTGGAGATCGTTGGAGTCGGCGTGGACTTCGAGGGATAAGTTCGCGTCCGGCCGGATACCCGAAAACGCGGTAGGGGCGACCCGCCACAGGCGGACGTCGCCCCTACATTCGATATGCAATCTGTAGCCAGAAAGTCCTGGTAGCTACACGCCCTCAACGATCATGACGTTGGAGATGGTTGACGCTATGCGCAGTTCCTTCGGCCCTGCGTAATCGTCGGAATAATACCAGGCGTTGGCCGTATCAATATCTTTGAACTCCAGCAGGACGGTGCGGCGCTCCGGCTGGTCGCCTTCCACGACTTTCACGTCGCCGCCCCGCACCAGGTACTTCCCGCCATACTTTTCGATGGTGGCCGGCACCTGGCCCCGATAGACCTCGAATTTCTCCGGGTCGGTAACTTCAATGGTTGCGATGATGTAGGCGGCCATGAAAACCTCCGGATTACGATTGCGTAAGTTCCCGCACCGTTTCCATCAACGCGGGGATGACCTTTTCCCAGTCGCCGATTACCCCGTAACGGGCATCCTTGAAGATGTTGGCGTCGCCGTCCTTGTTGATGGCGACGATGGCCTTGGACCCGCTGCAGCCCGCCATGTGCTGGCTGGCGCCCGAGATTGCCACCGTGATGTACAGGTCGGGCGTGATCGTCTTGCCGGTCAGTCCCACCTGGTAGTTCGCGGGAACCCAGCCGGAGTCCACCGCAGCGCGGGATGCACCCACGGCTCCGCCCAGCAGGCCGGCCAGTTCCTCCAGTTGGGAGAATGGCTCTGGGCCGCCCAGGCCGCGACCGCCCGACACGACGATGCGGGCGTCTTCCAGCTTGATGCCCTCAGCCTCTTCCTTGACCACATCGACCACGCGCGTTTTCGCGGCGGAAGCGTCGATGTCCACCGGGAAGGCGATCACCTGCCCGCTGCGGCCGGCGTCGGCGTCCAGGGGCTCGTATGTCTTGGGACGGATGGCGGCGATCTGCGGGGTCTGCGTGCAACTAACCACGGCCACGGCGCTGCCGCCGTACACGGGACGGTTGGCCAGCAGTCGGCCAGTGCTGGCATCGGCGGACACTTCCAGACAGTCCTGCGCCAGACCGACGCCCAGGCGGAAGGCCAGGCGGGGCGCCAGTTCCCGCCCCTCGTTGTTGCGGGCGATGAGTATGATGCTTGGGTTGGCCTCGCTGGCCAGCGTCTGCATCGCGGCCAGGAAGAGGTCGGGATGATAATCGGCCAGGGACGGGTTGGTAACGGCGTATGCCTTGTCCGCGCCGTGTGCGATGGCCTGTTCGGTGGCGGCGCCCAAATCGGCGCCGATCAGCCCGATGGACAGTTCCTGTCCCAGCGTGTCGGCCAGCGTCCGGCCGGCGGCCAGCAGTTCCTGGGCGGTGGAGGCGATTTCGCCCTGCGGGGCGTCGCCAAAAACAAGGATTCCGGTAGCGTCTGCCATTATGCAGTCTCCGTAGGCGTTTTCAGGGCAGTGATTTTCAGGGTAGTGATCAGATAAAGCGATCTTCGCGGAGTTTCAGGGCCAGTTTGCGGGCGGCGTCCGCGTCGTCGTCGCCGTCGATGATTTCGCAGACCTGCTCCCGTTGCGGGATGAACAGGTCGTGCAGGGTCACCCGCGGTTCGAGCTGACCTTCGTCAAGGTCGAGATCGCCGGTGGTCCAGACGGTGGGTCGCTTGCGGGTGGCCGCCATGATTCCGCGCAGCGTCGGGTAGCGAGGCTGCCCCAGTTCGTTGCTGACGGTAACCAGCGCGGGCATATCGGCTTCGACGACTTCGTAGCCGTCGGGTGCCAGGCGTTCGACGACTACCTTGCCGTCCTGCACGTCGACCTTCTTGCCGAGGGTGATGCAGGCCATGCCCAGCGTTTCCGCGACGCCGAGGGGCACCTGCGCGTTGTCCCAGTCGGAAGCCTGGCGTCCGCAGATGATCAAATCAAAACCGCCCAATTTGTTGATGGCGGCGGTGAGCAGTTGGACGGTGAAGAAGGAATCGACGGAGTTGGCGAAGTTGTCGTCCTGCAGGAGAACCAACTCGTCGGCGCCCATCGAGAGGGGCTTTTTCATCACGTCCAGAGCGAAGGCGGTGCCCGACGAGATCACGGTGATGTTGGCGCCCTGCTCGTCCTTGATCTGCAGGGCGGCCTCGACCGCGTTTTCGTCAAAGCCATTCACGACGGGAGGGATGTTGGGCGGAGGAACGACCTCGCGGGCGTCGGGGTCGATCCGGAAGGCAGCGGCTGGCATTTCAGGGTCTACGACCTGTTTCGCCAACACGCAGATGTTGACAGGCATGGGCAATCTACTCCCAATGGGTGAACTAAAAATGGACAATGTGAAAGTTATCACCAGCCCGTGACAGTGTCAAACTGAACGGTATTTTGGCGCGTTCCGGTAGCGGTTCCCATCAATTGTGTGAATGACACTTATTCAATCCTGTGGTATCTTTCGGCCATCTCAATCAAACAGGCAGAGAGGATTCCATGTGCGCCATGTTGAAGAGCCGTAACGGGCTGACGGTAACCACCAATTCGCCGGCCGCGGCCGACCTGTATCAGGAAGGTCTCGATCTGGTGTTGTCGCAAAACTACGGGCCGGAACCGAAGTTGAGAGCGGCCATCGAAGCGGATGATGGCTTCGCCATGGCCCACGTCGCGCTGGCCTACGTGCTGCATCTCCAGACCAACGTCCCGGCGGCGCGCGAGGCGGCCACTCGCGCGGTGGAACTCTCCGCAGGAAACTCCCAGGAGGAGCGTCAGATCGCGCAGATCGTCCACTGCTTCACCCACGGCAAGGGCCGGGAAGCTATCAGCCTCATCCACGAGCACCTGGTTGACTTCCCCACGGATACCCTGGCGATGCGGGTTGCGCAGCGGCTCTATATGCTGGGGTGTTTCGGCGCGGGCGTTCCGGACTTCCCGAACCACCTGATGGCATTGATGCGCAAGGTCGCGCCGGCCAACGGCGACGACTGGGCGTTCCTGGGGCAGTATGCCTTCGCCCACCACGAAACCAATCAACCGGAGAAGGCCATGGATCTGGCCCTTCGGTCGTTGGAAGGCTATTCCCAAAACGCGGTGGCCGCCCACTCCGTTACCCATTCGTATTTTGAGCAGGGCGACGCGGCCAACGGCGGAGTGTGGCTGGGAGACTGGCTGGACGGATTCGACCGCCGCGCAGCGTACAACACCCACCTTTCCTGGCACCTCGCGCTCTTTGAGTTGGCCCAGGGCCGGTACAATCAGGCGCTTGACCTGTACGAGACCCACATCCGGCCGGGCGTGCAGGCCCGCAACCTGGCAAACCTGCAGGACGCGGCGTCGCTGATGTGGCGGTTGCAGATTTACTCCGGCGAGGCGCCGGGCAAGCCGTGGGACGAGGTGCGGGACATGGCCCTGCCTGCGGCGGACGGCCCCGGCGCAGCCTTCCGCGACTGCCACGCCGCGCTGGCTTTCGCGGGCGCCGGCGATGCAGAGGCCACCCAGCGTCTGGTGGATCGCCTCACCAGCCAGGGAATCGATGGCGACGACCTTTCTCGCGAGATGACCCTGCCCATCGCGTTGGGCGCGGCCGCGTTCGTCGCCGGCGATTACGACCAGGCCGCTGACCTGATGGGGCCGACGTATCCCGTGCTGGCGCGCATCGGCGGAAGCCACGCCCAGCGCGAGGTGTTCGAAGACACCCTGCTGGAAACCTACATCCGCGCCGGTCGCTACGATGACGCCAAGGCGATGCTGGACGAGCGACTGTCGCGCCGCTCGTCGGTGCGCGATACCTACTGGATGGGCCGACTGGAGGCGGAAGCGGTGAACGGCAACGCGGAAGCGTCGCGGCAATTGCTGGTGCAGGCGCGGGCCGCCTGGGCTCCCACGGCGGACGAAAGCGCGGCCGAGTTGCAGCGCCTGGCGTCGTCAGTGGACTGCGGCTAACGGTTCAGCCGGACGTCGTCGCCGGCAGGCGGCTGAGGAGAGACTCCAGGCCCAGTTCCTGGCAGATTTCTTCCAGTTCCGCTTGCCGGACACCCTGCCAGCACAGTTGGTCGGGCGCAGTCTCGGGCAGGGGCACGTCCAGGCGCAGGGTGGCCAGGGTCCGGTACAAAGACGCGTCGGCTCGTTGATTCCTCAGGGCGTCGGCAAGGTTGCCGGCGCCTCGGACTTTAACGTCCCAGTCAGCGGCGTTATCCGGGATGTTGTCGATGCTGCCGTAGCGCGTGAGGATGGTTGCGGTTGATCGCGCCCCCCAGCGCGGGATGCCAGGGATGCCGTCGGCAGAGTCTCCAACCAACGCCAGGTAATCCGGAATGGCCGATGGCGGCACGCCGAACTTTTCCACGACTCCGGCCGCTCCGGAGATTTCTCCCTTGCGGCGGTCCAGCATTACCACGCGGTCGCCGGTCACCACCTGCGCCATGTCCTTGTCCGGCGAACAGATCAGTACCTGTTCCACATCCGGCGCATCGGAGAACCTAACGGCAGCGGTGGCGATGGCGTCGTCGGCCTCAAAATCGCGCATGGGCCACACGGTCAGTCCCAACGCGGCGGTGATTCGCTCGGCCAGGGGAAACTGCGCCAGCAGGTCCGGCTCAACGCCGTCGCCGGTCTTGTACCCGTCGAACAATTCGTTGCGGAAGGAGCGGATCACGGTGTCGAACGCCACGCCGACATGGGTCACGTCCGGCTGGTTCAGCAATGCTATGAGCGTTTGGGCGATCCCGTGGGTGGCCTTGACGTCGGTGCCGTCCGGCGCGGTGCGACCGGGGCGCGGAGAGTAGTGGGCGCGGAATAACTCGTAGGTGCCGTCAACGAGGTGTATCTTCATATTGCCAGGGTCGCTTTCCGCAGTCCGGCATCCGCCGGAGTTACGACGCTTCGCCGCTGTCGTGGAGCGCAAAAATACGTTCTCTAACCTGGAATACGAAACCTGGCAGCACGGGCTCCCCGCTGACCGACTCCGGGTCGTGCAGTATCTCGACGTCGGTTTCGGGGCGGTAGATGTGAACCTGGCGTGCCATGGGGTCGATCAGCCAGCCAAGCTGCGCTCCGTTGGCAATGTATCGTTCCATCTTGCGCTGTAACAAAGGCATGCGGTCCGTGCCGGACATTATCTCGGCAACGAAAACGGGGCAAATGGTGATGGCCCTGCGAGGCGTTATCGGCATCAGTATTGCCAACTGCTCTGGCGAAAGCCACGCCATGTCCGGTTCCACTCTCGATCCGTCCGGCAGCCGGACTATGCCACGAGAGCTGGGGACGCGGCCTCCATGGTCTCTTGCCCAAATTGTCAGATCCGTGATCGATTCGGCCTCGGCAAAAGCGGCGTCCATGTTGACCATACTGTTGAAAATCAACTCCCCTTCCCCGGTGAGTTCGAGGTAGAACCCCCGTCCTTCGTTCGTCGATTCCATGTCGACAAACCACTGGTCAATCTCGTCGTCGGTCAACTTGCCGGCCATCGATTCGATGATGGGGCTTATGTTGATGGACACGGGATGCGTCAGACCAAGTTCGAGCTCAGCCGAGCCTGCATCCGCAATACTGTTTCCGGCGCTGGCTATTGTAGCCATGGCGACCTTCCCTTCCGCTAGTCCAGATAGCGGTACCCGGGGAGGGTGAGAAATTCAACAAAGTCCTCGGCGAGGACGATTTCGTCCAGCAACTCCACGGCCTTGTCCAGCGCGCCGGCGTTGTCCTGACCGCGCTGGCCCACCAGGGAGGCCGCTTCCTCGGCGCGAACCTGCCGGTACAACTCGGCGGTGATGGGACGCCCGTCGTCCAGGGACGCGCCGTGCCGCAACCATTGCCACAGTTGGGACCGCGAGATCTCCGCGGTGGCGGCGTCCTCCATCAGGCCGTAGATGGCAACCGCCCCGTTGCCTCGCGTCCACGCGTCGATGTATTGCAGGGCGACGCTCACGTTGTTGCGCAGGCCGGCCTCGGTGATCTGGCCTTCCGGCACAGCCAGCAGGTCATCAGGGGCGATACGGATTTCCGGTATCACCGACAGTTGGTTGTCGGTGGAGAATGATGACTGGAAAACGTCCAGCACCGGCGGAACCAGGCCGGGATGAGCGACCCACGCGCCGTCGAATCCCTGGTCGGCCTCTCGCTGCTTGTCGGACCGGACCTGCGCGAATGCGGCCTCGTTGGCGGCTTCGTCGTCGCGGCGCGGAATGAACGCCGACATTCCGCCCAGGGCGTGCGCCCCTCGCCGGTGGCACGTATTGACCAGCAGATGGGCGGCGGAGGTCAGGAAGTGGGTGGCCATGGTGACCTGCGCGCGATCGGGGAAAACCATGTCCGAACGGTCGTTGAACACCTTGATGACGCTGAAGATGTAGTCCCAGCGACCCAGATTCAAGCCGGCGGGCCGTTCGCGGAATTCGTAGAGAATCTCCTCCATTTCAAAGGCGGCCAGGATGTGCTCGATCAGTACGGTGGGGCTGATGGTTCCGCGGGCGATGTTCAGGCGATCTTCCGCGTAGTTGAACACGTCGTTCCACAAGCGCGCTTCCAGATAGGACTGGAGCTTGGGCAGGTAGTAGTAAGGCCCAGTGCCGTGGGATTGCTGTGCGACGCTGTTGTGGAAGATGCTCAGGCCAAAGTCGAAGAAACTGCCGGCCACGGGTTCGCCGTCAACCAGCACGTGACGCTCCATGAGGTGCAGGCCGCGGGGACGGACGCAGAGCGTCGCGGTTTCATCGTTGAGGCTGTACTGCCGGCCGTCTGCGGCTTCATCGCTGATGGTGCGGCGGTAGGCGTCCCTGACGTTCAGTTGCCCGTCGAGAGTCGGCAGCCACGCCGGCGAGTGAGCGTCCTCGAAGTCGGTCATGTACACCTGCGCCCCGCAATTGAGGGCGTTGATAACCATGCGGCGATTCGACGACGGGCCGGTGATCTCTACGCGACGGTTGGTCAGGTCCGACGGCGCGGGTTGAACCCTCCAGTCGCCCTCGCGGACGGCGCGGGTTTCGGTCAGGAAGTCCGGCGTCGCTCCCGCGTCGATTTCCGCCTGGCGACGGGTCCGCGCCTGCATCAAGCGACGCCGGGACGTTTCAAAATTGCGGTGCAGTTCGGCGACGAATTCCAAAGCGTCCGGCGTGACCACCTCCGCATATTGAGCCGGAACCGGTCCGAGAATCTGAACGTTGTTGTCTGCCATGTTCGCGTCCTGATCGGTGGGGATGAGTATGATGGATTTTTGTGAGTATGTGTGCGTTTCGCCGACATGGCGGACGGAACCCGCCAATCCCGCCGGCGACCCGCGTTATTCCGCTCGCAGGCCCAGGTCTGCGAGACGCTGCCGGCCGGAATCGGAGACAGACAGGCCCGACTGCATGTACTTGCGTTGCAGCTCGTTCAATTGGTACGAGACTGGCCGCATTCCCTGGGCACGGTTGTCTGCCGCCTGTTCCAGGGTTTCGTAGGCCTGATCCAGCGACCAATAGAATGACAGGAGCCAGGATAGTTCGCGCTCGTTGGCAGGGGCAGGCACATCCGTAACGTCCAGGATGGTGTTGACGACCTTGGTGTAGCGCAGGATTCCGGCCTTGTCCTGCTGGTCTCGTCCGTAGTACCGGCGGCGCATCAACTCGAGCACCCTCTCGGAATAATCGGCCTCTCCGTATATGTTGACGGGCAGCCACTTCTCCCGTAGATCGACAACCTCGTTGCCGTTCGCGTCAACCACCGCCACAGCCACCTCGGAGCGAAGCACGCCGTCGTATTCGAACTTGACGGCGTCGCGCAGCAGGGCCTCCTGCAGCAGCATAGTGAGTTCGCGGGGGATCTTGACGTAGCGCGAGCCCGACGCCTCCTCATTGGTATCTGCGCCGACCCCGCCGGTGTTGAAGGCGTAGTATTCCTGAGGCATTCCGCCCCAGGCCAACTGCTGCAACACGTGGTAAAGAAGGTTGGCGTTCTCGTCCTCCAGGCCGATGATGAACGGGTCGGAGAAGTATTCCACGTAGGGCCGGCCAATGGCTCCAATGGCCGCTCCCATCTGCACGGCTTCGCCGTACATCAGCACCCTGATGTATTGCTCCAGGCTCAGCCGGCGCAGCGGCGGAATCACCGTGTTCTGGCGCATCACCTCCTGCCAGAAGACCCGGTTGGTCGAGTCCATGGGCACGTGAACGGAGTCGGTCAGGCGGCCACCGGTGATTTTTGAGATCAGCCCGTCGGCTTCCTTGCGGCGCAGCAGACCCCGACGCGACAGGATCATGCGCATGTTTCGGACGGGGTTTTCCAGGTAGTTGGGTTCCTGGCTGTCCACCTTGACTGGCACGTTTTCCAATGTCTCGTCGGCGGTGGTGACGCCGGGCGCGCCGCGCAGAACGTCATAGGTGATGGGGTCATCTTCTCGGGTCAGGCCAAAAGGCACGGCGTAGAAGTTGTTCTCGGTGCCGTCTATGGCGTGGGAAATCAGGGCGCTGCTGCCGTCAATCCGGCTGGCGACGGGTTCGTCCAGGGGTTGCAGCAGGACAATGTCGTCGTTCATGGGATAGACCCCTTCTTCGGGGTCGTGGGGCAAGTCAAGGATCCTGGCCAGTTCGCTGTTGGCCAGCTCAACCATGATGGTGAGGGTGCTTTTGCCGTGCAGGGACGGCCCAACGGTCACCAGCGCGGTGTTGCTCAGGGTGCCATCCAGCTTGCGCGCGCGAGACATGCTGAGGGCGGCCTGCACCGCCAGGCCATTGTTCTGTTTGACCTGGTGCATGGCGATGGACAGGGGGCCCATCTTGTGCTCGCCCACGTAATCGAAACCGAAGTGCAGCGACAGTCCCCGCGTGGGAGCCTTGAACACGAGCTGGGTGATTCCGGCGTCCCGCAATTGGGTTTTCAGGCCTTCGTCCAGGTCAAGGTCATCCATCCAGTGGGGAACCGACACTTCCAGGATGTCGGGTGGTTCCTGCCACTGGTCTTGCGGCAGTTCAAAGGTCAGACGCCGCCACATGTAGGGCGCCTGCATGTATCGTGTTCCGAAAAGCAGTTGCCTGGCATGAAAAGACCGACCGGGAGCGTCGCAAATCTGCCGGTCAGTCTGCACGATCATATCGCCGTTGGCGAAGCAGGCTTCCATCTTGTCGCAGACCTTGTGGAAAACCTGGGTGAAGAGTCGCTGGTTGTCTTCCGAAAAGGCCAGCGCGTCGCGGTTGCGGGTGAATCCCTCAACGAAGTATTGGGTCAGGTCGGGACGCCGCACGACGCCCAACTGGCTGAAAAAGGCGAGCCCGCCGTTGTCCAGTCGGAACACGGTCTCGGGCCAAACCTTGGTGGCTGCCCGACCGGCGGCGTTGGCTTCCTCCGCTTCGGACTCCAGCGCGCTGACCTCGGTCAATAATTGGGACTGTTGATCGGCCGGCAGGTCCTGGAATATGGGCATATTCCCCACAATCCACTCTTCGGAAGGATTGTAAAGGGCGCTGTCCACGCTCTGACCGCGCCGGGCAATCGCGCACAGGCGGGTCAGGGCTGCTTCAAATTCAGGAACGATTTGCGGACCGTGCAATGGCGACGTCGTGTCAGGTCGTCCGGCGGTGCTGGAGGTCGGGCTGGTCAAAGTATGTCTCCCGAATGGTTGGGTGAAACGGCGCGGCCGCAAATCAAATGCTGCAACCTGGAATGTGGCCGAGATTTCCGGCGCAACCTGCGGATTTGGAGGGGGTTGGGAGCAATGGTAATCCGAACGATTTGTGCCGGGCGTTTCAACCGAAAATGTCAGTGGGTTATGCTACCGCTAACCGTGCTTACTGTCAAAAGGATACGGGTGTCGGAATGGCTGTTTTTTGCCCCGTGCGCAGACACTCCCGGTGTGGCTGGCGCCGCGCCGGTGTGGTATCGTTTCGCCATATCATAAACTCCAGGATGATTCGCCAAACGGTTGAACGGACATGTACGTAATCGGCACCGCGGGCCACGTTGACCACGGCAAATCCACGCTGGTCAAAGCCCTCACTGACATTGATCCCGACCGCCTTCCCGAAGAGAAGGAGCGGGAGATGACCGTTGACCTCGGTTTCGCCTGGATGACGCTGCCCAGCGGCCGGGAAGTCAGCATCGTTGACGTTCCCGGCCATGAGCGGTTCATCAAGAACATGCTGGCCGGCGTGGGCGCGATCGACCTGGCGTTGCTGGTCGTCGCCGCCGATGAGAGTGTGATGCAGCAAACCCGCGAGCATCTGGCGATCCTTGACCTGCTGCAGATACGCAGGGGGTTGGTGGTGATCACCAAAACCGACCTCGTGGACGAAGAACTGGTCGAGTTGGTCAAGGCAGAGGTCGAGGACGTGCTGGCGGATACGGAGTTCGCCGGCAGCGGCATGATCGGCGTTTCGGCCTACACCGGCGCAGGGTTGGACGAACTGAGGGCCACCATCGACGACATTCTGAACGATACGGAGTCGCGGCGCGACCTCGGCCGGCCCAGGTTGCCAATCGACCGGTGTTTCACCGTGAGCGGGTTCGGGACCGTGGTGACGGGTACGCTGATCGACGGTTCCGTTGCCGTGGGTCAGCAGGTGGAGTTGGCTCCGTCCGGGACCCGCGCCCGCATCCGCGGCCTGCAAACCCACAAGTCGAAGATGGACGCCGCGTCACCGGGAGTCCGCCTGGCGTTGAACCTTTCGGGCGTGTCGCGGGACGAAGTGCTGCGCGGCGAGGTGCTGACCAATCCCGGTTGGCTGCGGCCGACTCGCCGTTTCGACGCCAATCTCCGCATGGTCAAGGGCGCGCCCCACGCTTTGAAACACAACGAGGGCATCACTTTCCATCTGTTCACCACGGAGACGACGGGTCGGGTGCGGCTGCTGGACGCCGACCGGCTGCAGCCGGGCAGCGCGGGCTGGGTGCAAGTGCTGCTGGATGAACCGGTGCCCATGGTGAAGGGCGATTACTTCGTGTTGCGATCCTCCGAGGACACGTTGGGGGGCGGCCAGGTGGCGGATCCGAATCCCGTCCGCAGGCACCGCCGTTTCGCGCCCGAAGTGCTGGAACGGCTCACGATGCTGGACGCGGGCGCCAGCGACGACGTGATTTTCACCATCGCCGATCAGATGGGGCCGTGCGACCTGCGCACTCTCTCGCAGCGTTCCAACCTGGCCGAATCGGAAGTGCTGGAACGCCTGGCCGATCTGGCCGAGGCCGGCGATATCGTCCAGTTGGGCGAGATGGGCGCCCAGGGCGACGCCGTAGTGTACTCGCAACGCGGTTGGGACATTGTTCGCAACCAGGCCCAGGTGGTGTTGCAGGCTTACCACACCCAGTATCCGCTGCGGAGGGGAGCGCCCCCGCAGGAACTGAGGAGCCGGCTGGGGGTCTCCCAGCCCGTGTACCTGAGGGCGGCTGTCCGTCTCGTTGAGGAAGGGATAATTGTCGAAGACGACGGCCTGGTTCGCATCCCGGACCACAGCGTGGAATTGAGCGACGACCAGCAGGCTCGGGTTTCCGAGTACCTGGCGGTGCTGGCCGGCGAACCCTGGGCGCCGCCCACCGACCGGCCGGTCGATCCCGAGTTGCTGGGCTACCTCCAGGAAAAGGGCGACGTGGTCAAGGTCAACGAGACGGTGGTGTTCACGACGGACGCCTACGACGACATGGTCGCGCGAATCGTCAGCCACATTCAGGAAAACGGCAGCGCGACGGTGGCCGACGTGCGCGAGATTTTCGGCACCAGCCGAAAGTACGTCCTGCCCCTGCTGGAATACCTGGACCAGCAACGAGTGACGCGCCGAATGGGCGACGACCGGGTACTGAGATAGGGCCGGCTGCCACGGCTGGGGGCGTCTCCGATTTATGGCGTTGGATTTCGGGCAAACGACGCGTCAGTTGATGGCTGCCATGGATGGTGTCGCCACGTCCCGGCGCACGCGCCGCCAACGGTTTGCGGACACGCTGGACCGCGCGATGGCCATATCGCCGGCCGAGGCGGAACACAGGACCACCTCCGCCGGCCGCCGGCCGTTCGTGTCCGCCATCACGGGAACCGAAGGGTTGCTCGATCACCGAACTCCCGCCGGCGCTCCGGACGACTGGGTCGCCGTTTCCGTGGACGGCTCGCACATCGACGTTGACCGGCACCTGCCGCTGCGGTGCCATCTCATCAACCTGGGCGGCTGCGCGATTTATTACGGCGCCAATCACGGATGCGACGTGTTCAGCGAACCCACGGTGGCGGTGAACGACGATGATCTGTATCTGCGTCCGGAAGATGGCTCGCTGGACGAGACGCTGATCGCCGGCGAACTGTTGGGCGCGCTGCGCACCGTGCGCGAAGTGGAACGTCTGGCCGACGCCGTGGAATCGATGCCCGACGGTCTGCCCGTGCTGGCGATGCTGGACGGGACGCTGGCCTTCTGGGATTTGCAGCGGGGCAGTTTCCCGCAATACGTCAGGGAAAATATCATCGAGGGCCGAATGCTGCCGGCACTGGCCCGGCTCAGGGCCGCGTCAACCGTTGGGCGTCCGGTAGTGGTGGTGGCGTACACCTCAAAGCCGCAGACCACCGAGGTCGCGGGAGCAATCCGGCTGTCGCTTTGCGGACGCGACGACGCGGAGTGTACGCGGCGGTGCAGCGCGCGGCGTTCCGACCTCATGCAATGCGATAGTGCGGCCGGATTCGATGACCGCGAAATCTTTGAGGCGCTGCTGGAGCCGGGCGAGCGTTCGCCGTTGTACCAGTCCGGCAGGCTGGCGTCCCGGTTCGCGGTGGGACTGGCGCTGGGCCGGGAATGGAGCCACTATTACTACCTGAACAGCGGCACGGAGATCGCCCGCGTGGAAGTGCCGGGCTGGGTGGCATCGGACCCCGACCTGCTCGCGCTCGGTCATGGGATGCTGGCCAGGCAATGCGAGTTGGGATTGGGGTACCCGGTGGCCATCATGGAGGCCCACGAGCAGGCGGTGGTATCGGGCAGGGACCGTGAGGAGTTCAGGAAACTGGCGCTGACACTCATCGAGCAAAGGGGTCTTTCGACCCGGGAATCGGCGAAAACACTGTCCAAACGGTTGCCCTGGCTGTGAGCCGCGGCAATCGATTCATTACTTTTGGAGGACACCATGGGAGAATTGAATGACCTGGCCGCATCGGTGGCGGAACTGCTGAAAGAACGTGGCGACACCATCGCCGTGTCTGAGTCGTCTTGCGGCGGGTTGATCTCAGCCGCGCTGGTTTCGATACCAGGAGCGTCGGCGTACTACGTGGGTGGCTCCATCGTGTACACGCGCACGGCGCAGAAGGGTCTGCTGCAGGTGCCGGAATCCGCGATGGAGGGGCACCGCGCCAGCACGGAATACTACGCGCTGCTGAACGCCCGAACCTCCCGCGAGATCATGGGAACCACCTGGGCGTTGGCCGAAACCGGCGCCAGCGGCCCGACGGGCAACCGGTATGGCGACAACTACGGGCACGCCTGTTTCGGCGTGGCCGGCCCTGTCGAGCGTTCGCAAACGTTGGAAACCGGCAGCCCTGACCGGGAGGCGAATATGTGGGTGTTCGCCCGCACCGCCCTGGCGCTGTTGGAGGAAGCCCTCAAATCGGCGTAACCCTATTGCCCTATTGATTGACGGGGAGACGGTGCGGTAACGGCTGTGGGCCGGTTCCGTTGACGTAATCGGCCAACTGGTCCGCGGTCTTGAATTGTGCGGTGGTCAGCAGGAAGTCGCGCAGCGTCGGACTGTTGCGGCGAATTTCCAACACCTGCTCAGCGATCACGCTGACTCCCGCTGCGCCGGTGGTGCCGTAGGTTCCGTGGAAGGCGAAGTAGGCCTGATTCAGCCGGCGGATGGGGTAACCGTGTTCTACGAACACGAGTCTTCGTTCTTCCATGTACGCTTCCGCACCGTCAACGTCGCCGGCTGCCAGCAGGCGATCGACCTCCAGGCGCGTCGCGCGCATTTCGCCCTGAAAGTCGAAGGGCCGACGTTCGGCGTGCCGGCGCGGTTCGGCGTTGCCGTGCGTGTGCGATGGCGGCCTCGCCAGGCTGGCTTGATCTTCGCCGATTCGGGCCAGCGCCAGCGGGGCGATCTCAGCGGCCGCGATGGTTGCCACCGTTTCGTTGATGGTGGTCATGGCTACTGACTTGAAATAACGTCGACCGAGGGGTCGCCACCACAACCAGTGGTGTATCCACTCGTGGGCCACCGTCTCCACCGCATACTCGTAGGCTGAGGTTTCGGACACTATCGACGGATAAAACGCGATTCCGCCGGTGTTGACCACCAGGGCTGACAAATCGGTTGTCGATTCCACATGGCTCTCGATGCGGTTCCGGTCCTCGGTGTTCAGCCCGGGATTCAATACCCCACCATCGTGGCGCAGGATGCGGTCGCGGGGCGACAACACCAGCACGGTCGGCGATCCGGTCAGTGCCGCATCCACCGGCGGGAACACTCCCTGCCACGACCGGAATCCCAACTCCTGCAGCGATTCGGCCACCACGGATTCCAGGGTTTCCTCGATTTCGGGTCGGATGCTCTCCTGCCGCCCTCGCAGGGTGTATTGCTCGGCGAGCAGGGAGGAATCGGCGCCGGCGCCCGTTGCCTGCCGTCTGATGAGAAGGTGGTCGATTTCGCGCAACCGCCGGCCATTGGCGAAATACTCCCGCAGGGTCTGGAATCGCAGCGGATCGGGGCTGCTGTCGACGAAGGCGCCCGGATATTTTTTGAGGCGTTGCACCCACTTGTCGGGCAGGTTCGCCAACTCCCAGGTCAGCAGATCGAACTCAAATGGGGCAATGGCCACCGCGATATGATCGGGACGGTAATCGTGCGCTCCGAGCAGGATCACGGCGACCAATACCCAAAAGGCTATCCGCCGACGCGATGGAAGCGCTCGTCGTTGACGGCGACTGGCGGATTGGTTGCTCGCCAAGTGGAGAGTCCTTGTGAACGATTGTCGGGTGAACGATTGTCGGTGAGGGCCGGGATAAAGGCGGTCTATGCTACAATCCGCCCATTAATATAATCAACGATATTTGGGGTGTGTTGCCAGATGACTACCATTACTACTCAAGCCAGCGATGACGATTTTAATCAGGTGGAGCAGGGAATAGACTGGATAGAAAAGCTGGAGGGCATCAGGACGAGGCAGGACAAGGAATCCGCGACGCGCGAAACCGTCGAGTACGTTGACCGGTTGCGGGCCGCCCTGAGTGCCCTGGCTGCGGACACCTCCGCGCATGAACTGACCTCGCGCCACGGCGGCGCGGTCGCACAACTGGTGGACAGCATCAGGGACAATGAGATCACCGACCCCTGGACCGAGTACCTGCTGCCGGCGTTGCTTCCTTGACACTGGCACAGCGTCGTAACATAATCGCTTGCGCTCGTTCCCGGAAACGAGTATTCACGCCTGCGCAGGAGGCGCCCAACCTGGAGGTCCGCATTGTCCACCAATTCGTTCACGCTTACCGATGAGATGCGCGAGCAGTCCATCGGAGTGGAAAGTGAGCCGGTCTCCATGGTCATCGAGCAGGGGCACATCGCCCGATTCGCCGAGGCGATCGGAGATGACAACCCCGCCTATACGACAGGCCTCCCTGAAACCGGAGGGATAATCGCGCCGCCCACCTTCCTGAGGGCCATGCGCGGGATCCGCCCGGAACTGCCCTTTGAGGCGCCCTTCGACCGTCTGCTGGACGGGGGAAGCGATTGGGAGTACTTCGATCACGTTCGACCCGGCGACACCATAACCGCGGTCGGCCGCGTTGAAAACATCCTGGAACGCAACGGCAGCATCGGCCAGATGCTCATTGCGACCATCAAGATCACCTACACCAACCAGTCGGGGGCCGTCGTGGCCACCCAGACCAGCACGTCGATCCGCTACTGATCACCCAACCAATCGAGGGAAATCATGGGCGCACAAATCTATTTCGAGGATGTGAGCGAAGGCATGGAACTGCCCGTAGAGGTGCGAAATCCCACGCCTCGTCAACTCGTGCAGTACGCCGGCGCATCCGGCGACTTCTACGAGATCCATTACGACAGGAACTTCGCCCAGAGCACCGGCCTGAAGGACATCATCATTCACGGCGCCTTGAAAAACGCCATGCTGGGCGCGTACGTAACCGGATGGGCCGGGCCCGCCGGCGCGCTGCAGCGTCTCACGGTCCAGTATCGCGGTATGGACTACCCCGACGAACCCATCACCGCCAGGGGACACGTCACCCGCGTGTACCAGGAAGGCCAGCGAAACCTGGTTGACTGCACCATCTGGCTGGAAAACCCCGAAGGGCAGCAGACCACTCCCGGCACGGCGACCGTCGCCCTGCCGAGTCGCAACGACTGAAACATCGAACGGACCTCACCAAAGGACTCAATCACAATGCCCAATAATCTGGAAGGAAAGGTTGCCATCGTGACGGGCGCCGGCCGAGGTATCGGCCGCGGCGTCGCGAAACTGATGGCTGAGGAAGGAGCCAGCGTCGTCGTGTGCGACCTTGGCGGCAACGTAGATGGCTCCGGCCAGGACGTGTCGGTGGCCCAGCAGGTGGTCAACGAAATCACCGAGGCCGGCGGCAGGGCGGTGGCCTGCACCGAGTCTGTGGTGTCCATGGAGGGCGGCGAGAATATCGTTCAGACCGCCATCGACAACTTCGGCCGCCTGGACATCGTTGTGACGTGCGCCGGAATCCTGCGCGACCGCATGGTCTTCAACATGACCGAGCAGGAGTGGGACGACGTGATCGCCGTTCACCTCAAGGGCACGTTCACCGTGGTGAAGAACGCGTGCATCCTGTTCCGCCAGCAGCGGTCGGGCCGCATCATAACCTTTACCAGCGAGTCCGGCCTGATCGGAAACAGCGGCCAGGCGAACTACGGAGCCGCCAAGAGCGGTATCGCCGGCTTGACCAAGGTGCTGGCCAAGGACATGGGCCGTTACGGCGTGACTGCCAACTCCATAGCGCCCCGGGCCACCACACGCATGATCGGCGCGATTCCGGATTCCGCCGCCGAGATTCGCGCCCGCGGCGGCGTGGCGGCGCTCTCGGGATCCGAGGACACCGAGAACAACATTCGGGATCTGGATCCGGACGGCGTGGCGCCCTTCGTGTGCTACCTCGCCACCGACTACGCCAGTGGCATCAACGGCCAGACGTTCCTGGTTTACGGGGACACCATCTCGCTGGTGTCGCAGCCTCGACCGGAGCGCGCCATCTGGACCGAAACCGGACACTGGGAAATGGACGAGATATCCGAGCGGGCCAGGAATTACCTCACCGCCGGCATCGCCAATCCTGCGCCGGCCCAATAGCGCTGATACCTGAGGGGCAATAACTATTCGCCCCAACCGATTACCAAACAGGCAAGGAACGGATAATGCCCCTACTACAAGACAAGGTAGCAATCGTAACCGGCGCGGGTCGCGGCATTGGCCGTGGCGTCGCCAAGCTGATGGCAGCAGAGGGCGCCAGCGTGGTCGTGTGCGACCTGGGCGTGAACGTGGACGGGACCGGCGCGGACATCTCCGTCGCCCAGCAGGTCGTGAACGAGATCAAAGAGGACGGCGGCAATGCCGTCGCCTGCACAGAGTCGGTCGCCACGATGGACGGCGGCGAAAAGATTGTGCAGACGGCCGTGGACAACTTCGGCAAGCTGGACATCGTGGTCACCGTTGCCGGGATCCTGCGCGACCGCATGGTCTTCAACATGACCGAGCAGGAATGGGACGATGTGATCGCGGTACACCTCAAGGGCACCTTCACGGTGGTCAAGCACGCCAGCATCCTGTTCCGCCAGCAGCGGTCGGGCCGCATCATCACGTTCAGCAGCACCTCGGGTCTGTACGGCAACAGCGGTCAGGCGAACTACGGCGCGGCCAAGGACGGCATCGCCGGATTCACCCGCGTGTGCGCCCGGGACCTTGGCCGGTACGGTGTGACCGCGAACTCGATCTCTCCGTCGGCCAGCACTCGCATGACCACCAGCGTTCCGGACGAGGCCCGCGCGTTGCGCTCGGCCCGTGGCATCGCCGCCGGCGGTGGACTGCGCGGCGACGCCGAGGACGTTGCGCCCATGGTGACCTGGCTCGCATCCGACGAGGCGGCGCACGTCAACGGCCACGTCTTCCACGTGACCGGCGGGTTGGTGACGTTGCTGAACGAGCCCGAACCGGTCAAGTCGATACGCAAGCAGGGACGCTGGAGCGTGGACGAATTGGCGGCCGTGTTCCCTGCCACCATTGGCATCGAACTATACAATCCGGCTCCCGCGCCGCCGCCCAGTGCGTGACCGGCGCGTCCGCCCACCAATGCTCCTGTTCATATAAATGAGAAAATTGATGAAGATATAAATGGGGAAATTGATGAAAATACTGCTGGCAGCAAGTTGCGCCTTCATATTGGCAATTGGGATATACATGGGTTTGGGGGCACGCGAGGCGAGCGCGTTTTCACCGGACATCCAGGTGATTGAGAACGAACAGACTGATATAGGGCTGGACATCGGGTACTTCTACGACGACCTCATCAGCGCCGATTCGGTCCGGCTGAGCGGGCAGTCCGACCTGGGTCACTGGCACGCTCCGCCGCCGGCGCACCATTCATTGCCGGGTGTTTCCGATGAGGAAATGCGGCTGATGCACTCGATGCGCCAGGCTCCCACGCAGTTCCTGACGGACGTGCGGGCTGAAGTTCTTGCGATTGCTGATATTGACGACCCCATCGCTCCGGTGCCCACCAGCGCCACCGAACTGCCGTGGGTAGCCGATGGTCTGGATGAAAACGAGGCGCTGACCCTGGAACTTTTTGGAATAATCAGCCAACTGAATCCGGCCGCTGCGGAGCGCATCGCCGTGATGCCATTCCTGCAAACGTTCGGCACCGCGGACCTGGAAGCAGTCTGGTCGCTCGCGAGGATTGCGTTCACGGATTTCCGAGACGAAACGATGGGGCTGAACGAGGTGCTGGACAATCCCCACCTCGCGGATGGCGGCGGCATCGATGATGAGGAAGCGAAGATTGTTGCGGTGGTGGGCGGGACCTATCAGTTCGAACCAAAATTGGTGCCGGACCTGTTGGACCCATCAGAAACGCTGGTGCATGAATACCGCCTGCATGCTCGCGGCAAGACGATTCACATGACCGTCATCCGTTTCAACCCGGGCTCTCCCACGACGGATGATCTGTTCCGCAACGCCGTGCATCAACTGGAGCAGATCATGGATCTGCCATTGCGCACCGATTACGTGGCTGTGTTGGTCAGCAGCGATGCTCTCCCCAGCTTCGCGGCGGCCGCCCACTTCGGCACGCATATCACCCTGCGGGAAGAGTACGATACGGATGACCGCACGGAACGCCCCGGCAGCAGGGGGCCGATCGTAATCGCCCACGAGATGGCCCATTACTATTGGTTCAATGACGTTGAACTCTGGATCGACGAAGGGGCCGCTGATTTCATTGCCGCGCTGGTGGAGAACCGTCGCATCGGTCGGGAGATGGAACCGGACACCGCCCCGTGTTCTTACTACGACGGCGTGTTCCACCTGAGCCTGGCGCAACCCAGCTTCAATTCCTGGGGCGGACTGTGCCACTATTCCCTGGGAGAGAGAGCATTTCACGATCTGTACGCCAACATGGATGAACGGGAGTTCTTCGCCGCCTTCCGCGCCCTGTACGCAACGGCGTCGGCGGAAAACGCTGGCGAGATCCATGCGTCACAGCATTTCCTGACCCCGTTCTTTCCCGCTGACCTTACCGGAACTGATGAGACCATCCGCAGGATGGTGCTGTCGCGTCGATACGGAGAGGTGCTTAATTCGGATTTGAGGCCGGTGAACCCACGAATAGCCGCGTTGAACGGGACCGTCATCGACGCCGTGATATTGAAAGTGAGCGACGGAATTCCGGTCGGCTCTTACGAAGGGTTCTTTACCCTGCCCAACGTAAACACTTACAGACACCGATTGGCCCTGGTTATCGAGCATGATGAGCCATTGCCGGCGGACGTAGAGTTGACGTTTGGTACGTTGGAGTACTACCAGGACGGGTTCGTTTTTGACCGTCAAATCGTGACGGAAACCTTCGAGGCGGGAGCACACCGGAGCATCGCCGTACTGAGCGGGATCGGGTTTATTCCCAACTACAGTTGGCCGCCGGGACTCTATTGGGTGTACGCTTACCATGGCGGCCAGAAAATAGCCGAACTCTATTTTGACGTTGCCCCGTAGTCGCACTTCCCGCGTCAGGGAGGCGCCCGCCGGGAGAACGTAGCAAACAAGGATGGAGAAAGATGTTCAAGAGTTTTAGCGCGTCATACGCCGGCCACGTTGTGGACGACAACCTGGGGTTGGACGGCACTCCGGCCAACGATCGCTGGTATTCCAATGAAGAGTTGGCCGGCGTTTTCGACTGGGCGCTGGATATTTCCAGGCACCTGGAAGCCAACGGCTACGATGAGTTCTGGATGGCCGAGCACCACTTCCAGCCGGAAGGGTACGAGTGCATCCCCAACCTGATCATGCTGGGGCTATATCTGTCCTGCAACACCCAGCGGTTGAAGTACGGCTGCGGATTCAACATCACCCCGATGTGGCATCCGCTGCGGCTGGCGGAAGACTTCGCCATGGCTGACATTCTGTCCGGCGGCCGGATCATTTTCGGCGTGGGCCGCGGCTACCACTCGCGCGAGGTGGAAACCTTCGGTTCCCCCATGTTCGACGGGGATGCCAACCGCGAGATGTTCGAGGAACAGGTCGAGGTGATGGTCAAGGCCTTCAGCCAGGAGTCCTTCTCCCACGAAGGCAAGCACTACCAGATTCCGGCCAAGGTTCCCTATCGGGGTTACACCCTGGAGAAGCTGAGCCTGGTGCCCCGGCCCATGCAGGACCCGGTGGAGATATGGCAGCCTCTCGTGTCGGGCAATCCCAAGGGCGTCGATTTTATGGCGCGCATCGGCATCAAGGCGATGGTCGCCAACACGCCGGAACCGATGCTGGGCGAACGGCTGACCATGTACCAGCAGGCCGCTGCCAACCACGGCCGGGAACTGCAACTGGGCGAGGACATCGCGCTTGGCCACCGTTTCTTCCTGGGGAAGAATCGGGAGGCAGCCATCGAGGAAGCGCGCCCGTACTTCGAGGAAGCGATGAAGTTTGCCGCGCCGTTGGGATTGATGGCGCTGCAGCCGGATCAGATCGAAGCGGTGGCTAATCCCTCGTTGCGCCGAGGTGTCCAGTTGCCCACCATCGAAGGCGCGGTCGAGAGCGGCGCATGGCTCTGCGGCTCCCCCGACGACGTTGTCAACCAGTTGAAGGAAACCGAGGCCAAATATCCGGGAGTCGAGCGCGTGAACCTCGGTTCGGTGATGGGTATGCCCCGCCAGGTGTTCAAGGACCAGTTGGAATGGTTCGCCAAGGACGTGATGCCGGCGTTCAACGACAACTGATCCGCCATATCCTGTGACGCCTCACGGGCGGGGATTATCCCCCGCCCTTTTTGTTGGGAGGGGATTGTTGGCCCATTCACCTCAGGAACCGGTCGGGCCGCTGCGGGTGAACCAGTGGTAGCTCCAGACACCCTGCGCGCCCCTGATGAACAGGAACAACAGGCCGAGATAGACCAGCACCCATATCGCCCGGGCATCCAGCGCCAGCGGCTCCAGACGGGTCAGGGCGATGATGCGAGTGATGGCGAAAATCGGCGCCAACAGCATTCCGGCCGGGCGCCAGCGCATATTCAGTCCCAATCCGAGCAAACCCACCACGAAGCCTTCCACACCGTGATAGATGATGATGCGGGCGGGGAAGGGAGGATCGGTTTGAGGGTCGGCGCCTGCTTCCGGCGGTATGACCGACGCGACGATCCAGACCAGCAACAGGCCGGTGTTCCAGACCCACCAGGCCAGCGCTGCCAGCCAACCCCAGCGCATCCACCGACGCGCCTGGGCTGGAGACGATGCAGCCAACTTCGCGAACCGCCCGGTCGGGCGCGCGTAGTCGGCTGCATCCGGTTCGGGGTCCGGTGATTGTTCGTTCGGTTCCGGCCCCATGGTTGTGCAGATTCCTGCCCGTCTAGCCGTTTTCGTCCAGCAGGGGCAGGGTGGTCCAGGTTACAGAGTCAGGGTCGTTGGAGAGTCCCTGTTCCGCCACCGCGCGACGCAAGTCGAGCAGGGTGGCGTTGACCTCTCCGGTCACCTTCTGCCATTCAGGTTCCGGCGGGAACCAGTAGGGAGAATTGATGCGGACGACCTGGTTCTGTTCGGCATTGAAGTAAATGCCAAACCTGGCTGCTTGTTGCTGCATTACAAGATTTCCTTTTTGAGAATCAGGCGTTCGAGCCCATACTTGCGGCTACCCATCACGCCGATGATTGCGGCGATGGGGAACCAGAGGATTGGCACTTCGCCGCCGTGGGCGCCGAATGCGGATCCCATGTCGCCCGGTGGGTTGGGGAAGATGTGCGGAGCGACTCCACCCGAGTGAACGGTGAAGTATGCCACGATCATTACGACGACCAGGGCGCCTGCCCCCAGCCTGGTGAACACGCCGAATCCGATCAACAGCGCGGCGATGATTTCGACCCATCCTGCGATGTCAACACGGGCTCCCAGGGGATGGGCGGCAGGGAAACCCCACAACAGAAAAGCCTTCTGCGCCCCGTGCAGGGACACGACAAAAGCAAAGAGCAGTCGAAAGATGACGTAGAAGGCGTCCAGGTTGGGCACCAGGAACCTCCCAAATATGGAGGTGTCCTGTTCCCCGTTGGGAGAGGAGACGGTTGTGGCCATGAGTTATTCCTCCGTAGCATGTATGGTTTAGCAGGTATTATTACCAGCTTAGCTACCGGGCCATAATATATTATCGGATTATGGTTGTCATTGTATTACTGGATTGATTGAGATAGTCTCCGATCTGCTTGGACCGGTGGAAATTATCTGGGCCTTGCAACCGACCAGCCTCTCGATACGGCGAACGTAGTCCAACGCGTTTTTCGGCAGTTGGTCGGTGTGGGTGGCGCTGGCCGTGGGTTCCTGCCAACCCGGAAGTTTTTCATATACGGGTTCGCATTCTTCCAGCAGGGCGGTGTTAGCCGGGAAGCGTTCGACGTCCTGGCCGTCGGCCCGATAGCCCACGCAGATTTTGACTTCCTCCATCCCGTCCAGTATGTCCAGGCGGGTGAGCACCATGCCGGTGAAACCGTTAATCTGATGGCTGTAACGGGCGGCTACGGCATCGAACCAACCGACGCGCCGCGCTCGCCCGGTGGTCGTTCCATACTCGTGGGCTTTCTCCCTGAGTTCCTCGCCGGCCTGACCGTGCATTTCGGTGGGCATGGGACCGCCGCCCACCCTGGTGGAATAGGCTTTGAACACGCCGACCACTCCTTTGATGGACTGCGGGTTGATACCCAGGCCGATAATGGCGCCGCCAATGGACGGTGAGGACGAAGTCACATATGGATATGAACCGTGGTCAACGTCCAGCAGTGTGCCCTGCGCCCCTTCCAGCAGTACGCGCTTGTCCTGTGCCAGCAGGTCCTGCACCATCTGCTCGGTGGGGCGCACCAGTGGCCTCAAATGCTCCCCCCAGGCGTGGCAGCGGGCCAGGATCTCGTCGGCATTCACCGGCTCGCCGCCATATACTCCGGTAATGACCCGATTTTTCATCTCGACGGCGGCCTGTACGCGGTCGGGCAGTCGTTCTTTGGTGTCCAGCAGGTCGCCTACCCTGATGCCGTCGCGCGACGCCTTATCGACGTATGCGGGGCCGATGCCCTGGCCGGTGGTTCCGATTGCGCCGCTGCCCCGAGCCTGTTCCTGCAACTCGTCCAGCAGGATGTGATAGGGCATGATGACGTGAGCGCGGTCGCTGACGAACAGGCGGTCGGTGTCGATCCCCTGTTCCCGAAGCTGGGTCATTTCGTGCAACAGCACGTCGGGATTGACCACAACGCCGTTGCCTATAATTCCGGTTACTCCGGGCCAGCAGATGCCCGATGGGATCAGGTGGAGTTGGAATGTTCCCCGGTCGTTGACGACAGTGTGGCCGGCGTTGTTGCCGCCGGCGTATCTAACAACGCAATCAGAATCACCGGCCAGGTAGTCGATTACCTTGCCCTTGCCCTCGTCTCCCCATTGCCCTCCGATTACGGCGTAAGCCGGCATTGTCTGTTGCTCCCATTTCTTCTAACTAACCGAAAAATTGCCACCGCAGAGACGAACTACGGCGGCAAGTACACCTGAGTACCATTACAGCAGTGCGGTTGTTGGCCGATTATATCAGAATCGCACCACGGGCAAAAGAACTCGGCACGCTGGGACGGGCCCTTTCGATTGTTGGCGCCCCGGTCGGCGATAGGCTCATGGTGCGGAACGTCCGCCTTTGGCGGGAGCCTGTCGAACCATGCCCCCATCCTTCGACAATCTCAGAATCAGCGGACAGGTGCGACGTGAGCCGATGGGTGGAGTGACAATCGAAAGGCCCTGGTGAGAGCGGCACACCTCACGCGAACCCACTTTGATAATCTGTCATTGCGAGAATGCCGTCAGGCATTCGTGGCAATCT
>CAZCZB010000021.1:30176-42850 GCA_964502995.1 uncultured Dehalococcoidia bacterium | reverse complement strand
AATGCCTGACGGCATTCTCGCAATGACAGATTATCAAAGTGGGTACGCGTGAGCGGCCAAATCGCCTTGACCCCTCACCAACCCGCTGCCTATAATTTTGTACCCTCCCCATTATCGCGGTAGCCCATCTTGACCCACCTGATTACAGATCCGCCAACCCCGGACTCCATCTCCACGTTCACCACCCAGGCTCTGGCGGAACTGGACGCCGTGGCCGACCCCGACGGCGCGGAACAGTGGCGTGTTTCCTACCTGGGCCGGCGCGGCCATATCACCTCCCTGCTGCGCTCCATTCCGCAACTCGACCCCGAACTGCGGCGCGAAGTCGGTACCCACGCCAACCAGGCCAAAAACGTACTCGAAGAAGCCCTGGCCCGCCGCACCCGCGAACTCGCCCAGGCCGAACTGGCCGCCCGCGACGCCCTGGACGTGACCCTGCCGGGACGTCCCGTAGCCACCGGCCGACTGCATCCCACCACGCAGATCGTCCGCGAAATCTGCAGCGCGTTCATCGCAATGGGATTCAGCGTAGTGGAGGGGCCCGAGGTCGAACTCGATCACTACAACTTCGAGATGCTCAACATTCCTGCCGGCCATCCGGCCCGCGATATGTGGAACTCCCTGTGGGTCGATTACGTCAACGAAGAGGGCCAGCAACCAATGCTGCTGCGCACCCACACCTCGCCCATGCAGGCCAGGGTCATGGAGTCCCAGGACCCTCCCGTTCGCGTCATCGTGCCCGGCAAGTGCTACCGCTACGAGGCCACCGACGCCACCCACGAATGGCATTTCTACCAGATCGAAGGGTTGGCCGTCGCGGAAGGCATCACCTTCGCCGACCTCAAGGGCACCCTGTACGAATTCGCCCGTCGCGTGTTCGGCGCCGACCGCCAGATACGCTTCCGGTGCGATTACTTCCCCTTCGTCGAACCCGGCGTCGATATGTCCATCTCCAACTTCGTGGACCCGTCCACCGGCCGCCGTCCCATCAACCGCGACGAGGACTGGATCGAAATCATGGGCGCCGGCATGGTGCATCCCCGCGTGCTGGAAGGCGTCGGCTACGATCCCCACAAATACACCGGTTTCGCATTCGGCATGGGACCCGAACGAATCGGCATGCTCAAATACGGCATCGACGATATCCGCCATTTCTACCGCAACGACGTGAGGTTCCTGCGTCAATTCTAAACTCGCTGCCTCTGATATGATTGAATATAGTCGGCACGCGCGGGAGCGGATGGCGGAGCGCAACATCACAGAGGATCAGGTTGCGCTATGTTTAAATTGCCCTGCTATTGTTGAACATGACAATCAGCCTGGCAGTATCCGCTATTTGCGTTGCGTACCTGGTCACAGTGTGAAGATTAGAGTAGTAGTACGCGTTGAGCAGCGTAGCTTCGTCATCACCGTAACCCCCGACAAGAGGTTCAGATGTCCGCCAACGTGAAAATCAAACCGCGAATAAGATGGGATGATGAAGGAGCCTGGAT
Source organism: uncultured Dehalococcoidia bacterium (assembly GCA_964502995.1). GTDB lineage: Bacteria > Chloroflexota > Dehalococcoidia > Lucifugimonadales > UBA3495 > Bin87. The sequence continues at coordinate 41,357 of CAZCZB010000021.1, read as the reverse complement.
TAAACTCGCTGACCTTCCATACGAGGCCAGTGAGGAGGTTGCTGACGGCTTTATCGTTGACGCCAGCCCTGACCGCAAGGTAACTGGATTGGAAATTCTCTGGCCTGTGGCTGAGCGCTCCGGGTACACCAAGGAACCGGCGCTGGCTTTCGGTCTTTTTTGTGCTGCACTGGCCGGCCTGAGCTGGCAATACAACGACTACCTCCGCAACCCCGTAGAGATGCGCAATCCTGTAGCCGGCATTTACAGTCGGCTGAAGTGGATGATCGACGCAATCTGCGTTGAAATGCAGGTTTCGCTAGAAACCCCGATTGCTGCCCATAGCCGACTGGACTTGGCGATCCTGGACAGCAGCGGCAACCCGCTAATCTGCGCGGAAATCAAGCGCGGCAAGTTCCAGCGGGATACCGTACAACGCTATACCGACCTACTCAAGGACATCACGGCATCGGATTACCCAAACGCCATTGGTATCGGTGTATTCATTGACGAGACTGGCCATGGTAATCGCAATTCGCCGGTAGAACCCGGCGCATGGACAGATTGGTTTGAAACTAACATACACGGCGGGACGGTTTGGGCGCACAACACAATCATACCGCCAACCGGATGCCGGTATCCTTGGCTCCCCAAGGAGCTACGCGATCCCATACTCAAGGCTGTACGCTGAAAAATGCTCATTCCCTTCTCCTGGCTTTCCCAATACGTCGACATCACCCTGCCGCCCGAAGATCTGGCCCACCGCCTCACCATGGGCGGCATCGAAGTGGGCGATGTGATCACTCGCGGCGGCTGGGACGGCTGCGTGGTCGGTTACGTCCGCGCCACCAGGCCGCACCCCAACGCCGACACCCTCACCCTGTGCGAAGTCGATCCCGGCGATGGCCCAGCCGTGGAGGTCGTTTGCGGTGCGCCCAACGTCGCCGCCGGACAGAAAATTTGCTTCGCCCGACCCGGCGTTACCCTCCTCAACATGCACAACGGCCGACGCGAGGAACTGAAACCGGCAACCATCCGCGGCATAGTGTCCGAGGGCATGATCTGCTCCGAGGCCGAGCTTGAAATCAGCGACGAGCATGAGGGCATCATCGTACTGCCCGACGACGCAGCGGTCGGCGCGCCTTTGGACGACGTTCTCGGCGACACCTTCCTGGAACTGGAACTGACGCCCAACCGCGGCGATTGCCTGTCCATCCTCGGCGTTGCGCGCGAAATCGGCGCGCTCACCGGCCAACCGGTTCGGGTTCCCGACATATCCTACCCCGAGTCCGATACTCCGGTTTCCGATTTGGCCAGCGTGACGATTGCCGACCCCGACCTGTGCCTCCGCTACACCGCCTCGGTGATCACCGGCATCACCATCGGTCCGTCGCCCCAGTGGCTGCAGGATCGCCTGATCCGAGCCGGACTGCGCCCCATCAACAACGTGGTGGACGTCACCAACTACGTCATGCTGGAGTTCAACCAGCCTCTCCACGCCTTCGACCTCGACACCGTCAACGATCATCACGTGGTCGTCCGCCGCGCCGCCAACGGCGAAAAGTTCACCACCCTCGACGACGTGGAACGCACGCTCAACTCCAACAACCTGCTCATCGCCGATCCCGGGCAGGCCATCGGCATCGGCGGCGTTATGGGCGGCGCCAACAGCGAAATCACCGAGTCCACCACCAACATGCTGCTGGAATCGGCCAACTTCCACAACCTCAACAACCGGCGCACCGCCACCGAGCTGAACCTGCGCACCGAGGCCAGCCAGCGATTCGAAAAGGGTCTGCGTCCCGAACTCGCTCCCATCGCCCTGCGCCGCGCCACCCAGTTGATCCTGGAAACCGCCGGCGGCGTGGCGGCCAAGGGCATCATCGACGAGTTCCCCGCCGGCGACGAACCCGTGGCGACCGTGCCCCTGACGGTCGCCCGCCTCCGCCAGATCCTCGGGATGGACCTGGACATCGCCCGCGCCGAATCCGTGCTCGCCAGCCTCGGGATCACCACTCGACGCACCGGCCCCGACAGCCTGGAAGCCTACCCGCCCTACTGGCGCGGCGACATCGCCATCGAGGAAGACCTGATCGAAGAGGTCATCCGCATCATCGGTTACGACGAAGTGCCCACCACCATGCTGTCGTCACCCATCCCCTACCAGCGCGCCGATGGCATGACTTCGTTGAAGGACCGGCTCCGCGACGCCCTCGCCGCTGCCGGTATGCAGGAAACCATCAGCTACCCACTGGTCAGCCCCGATGATCTCGCCAGGCTGCGCCCCGCCGAACCGCCCGACACCCGCCTGCTCCGCGTCGCCAACCCGATGTCCGCCGACCAGGACGTGCTCCGGCCCACGCTGGCGGCCAGTATCCTCAATACGCTGGCATACAACCAGGGACACAACGAAGGGGGGTTCCGCCTGTTCGAGTTGGGCCGCGCCTTCCTTCCCCAGGCCGCCGGCCTGCCCCAGGAGAAGGAACTCATCGCCGGCGTAATGGCCGGCCCGCGCTCCGACGCCAACTGGCTTGGCGACTCTGAACCGCTGGATTTCTTCGATCTCTCGGGCACCCTGACCACCGCCCTCGGCCGGATCGGAGTCACCGCGGCCTACGACTCCGCTGACCAGCCGCAATTCCACCCGGGCCGCTGCGCCAACATCGTCGCCAACGACGACAGCCAACGCGAGATCGGCGTAATCGGCGAGCTTCACCCCGACGTGTGCGAGGCATTTGATCTCGGCTCCGACCCGGTTGTGTATTTCGAACTGCGTCTGGACGACCTCGCGAATACTACCGCCTCAGATCCGGCCGGCCGCTTCCAGTCCCTCTCCCGGTTCCCGGCCGCCAACCGCGATCTCGCCCTCGTGGTGCCCGACGACGTTCCCGCCAGCCAGGTGCAGCGACTCATCGAGCGTGTGCGCCTTGTCGAACGCGCCGAACTGTTCGACGTCTATGCCGGCGAAAACGTCCCGGACGGCACTCGCTCACTGGCGTTCCGCATCCGGTTCCGCGCCGCCGACCGCACCCTGACCGCCGACGAAGTGAACCGGGCGGTCAACGGCCTCACTCGCGTCCTGGAACGCGAGGCGAGGGCCACGGTTCGCGAATAATCGTTGCCGCCGTCCCAATCGGCCCAACCAACCCCTGTGATAAAATTATGCCCGCCGCACATCCGAAGGCGTAGGACGGCGCTCGCCTCCGGGTCCATTTTCGTCGCCGGCCGCCACATGGGGACGTTTGCGTTATGACCATCCACCAGCACCCTCGACACATGCACGCCCACGACGCCCATGGCGACGGCGACCACGAAAGCATCCACGACCATGGGGCGCACCGCGGCCATCACGGGCCGCGCCACGATTCCCACGGCCACGAGGATATGCTGGAGGTCGAGGAAGCATTCTCCCGAATAATCGCCCACTTCTCTCCGCTGGACTCGGTGGAACTGCCCGTTCTCGAATGTCTGGGCCTGGCCCTCGCCGAAGACGTCACCTCGCCGCTCAACCTGCCGCCCCTGGCCAACTCCGCCATGGACGGATACGCGGTGCTGCACGCCGACATCGCTGATGCCGGAACAACGCCGCCCAAGCTCTCGGTGATCTCCGCCGTCGCCGCCGGCCAGGTCTCCGATGAAACCGTGACCCGCGGCAACGCCATCCGCATCATGACCGGCGCGCCCGTGCCCAACGGCGCCGACACCGTCGTCCCCTTCGAGGAAACCGACGAAATCGACCGCCGGCGCAGCGGCGTCCCGTTGGACGAAATCGTGATTCACAAGGCTTTGCCGTTGGGCAGCAACGTGCGCCCCGCCGGCGAGGACGTTTCGGCCGGCGATCTGGTCCTGCCCGCCGGCACCATAATCCGGCCCGCCGAGGCCGGCGTCCTGGCATCTTTGGGACTCACCACCGCCCGCGTCACCAGGCGCCCCGTGGTCGCGGTCCTGTCCACCGGCGATGAACTCACCCCCGCCGGCGAAACCCTCGCGGCCGGCCACATCTACGACAGCAACAGCAGCAGCGTCGCCGCCGCCGTCAGCGCGGCCGGCGGTACTCCGCGCATCATCGGCATCGCCCGAGACACCCTCGAAGACCTGCACCGCTGCATCGACGAGGCATCCGACGCCGACCTGCTCGTAACCTCCGCCGGCGTGTCCAAGGGCGACTACGACATGGTCAAGGACGTCCTGGAACAGCGCGGCGACATGAACTTCTGGTCCGTGCGCATGCGTCCGGCCAAGCCATTGGCCTTCGGCCTGCTCCGCACCGAAACCGGCCGGCCCCTGCCGTTGCTCGGACTCCCCGGCAACCCGGTCAGCGCGCTCCTCGCCTTCGAGATGTTCGGGCGACCCGCCGTCCGCCGCATGCTCGGCCGCGACCTGCTCGCCCGTCCCGTCGTTGAGGGCGTCCTCACCAGACCCATCTTCAACAGCGACGGACGCCGCGTCTATGCCCGCGTCGAGGTGGAGAAACGCGATGGGTCCTGGTTCGCCACTCCCACCGGCCCCCAGGGTTCCAACATCCTGACCTCGCTGTCCCGCGCCAACGGACTGGCGATTTGCCCTGCCGATCTGCCCCGCAAGGAGGCGGGACAAGCCGTAAAAATCATAATGCTGGATTGGAATGAAGAGGTTGCCCAATGAGCACAGTCTCCGCTAACTCGCGCCTGGAAAACCAGGAGTACCGCATCAGCCTCCCCCGGTTGGCAGAGTTGAACCGGTCCGCAGTTCCCCTGCTCATGGCCAGGCTCAACGCCGCGTGCCCGTCATACCGGAAATCGCCGGCCGACGTGAACGACGCCGCCGCCCTGGTGAATGAAATCCGCGCCAACTGCACTGACGACTCGGATTACATCCAGGCCTCAATGCCTCTCCAGGAAATCGTTTTCCGCACCATGCTCATGGCCAACCAGCAAACCATGACCCTGCGCGACATTCACGCCGAACTCACCGAACGTTGGTCGTCACCCGTCCGCCCCATCACCGTCAGCATCGAAGGACTCGCCCGCATCCTCAACAGCGACGAGTTCTACGGGTTCGACGCCGTCCCTGCTCCCGAACCCGAAATCATCGAGGCCGACCTGCCCGCGCTGGCGCCGGCCGACGACGACCCCTTGCTCGCCGAGGCCATCGCCGCCGTCCTCGCAGACGATGACGACGATGACGACAACCTGTTCGACGATGACGAAGACGATGACCCCTACGAAGACGATGACGACCCGGCCGATCCGGAAGACTAACGCCGTCCACGTCGATTCACTGGGGTAGGGTCAATAACCATTATCATTGATTCGATTGGGACATTGACTGCGCCTTCCGGCGTCGCTAGAATAGCAATACGTTCACCGGGCGTATTCGCTCGGTGTGAGCGATTTTACGGAGAGTCTCTCGGAGGTGTGCCATAGCCAGGCAATATAGGGTTAACGAGCAAATACGCGTCCCACAAGTACGAGTAATCGGTGAAGATGGCGAGCAGCTTGGCGTAATGACGGTGTCAGACGCGCTCTCCAGGGCGCGCATGAACGACCTTGACCTGGTGGAGGTCGCGCCCAACGCCGATCCTCCCGTCGCCCGCCTGCTCGATTACGGCAAACTCCGCTACCTTTCGTCCAAGAAGGAACGCGAAACCCGTAAAACCCAAAAAAGCAACGAACTCAAAGAGGTGCGTTTCCGCCCCAATATCGGCACTCACGACTTCGACGCCAAGATGCGCAAGGTCCGCCAGTTCATCGGCAATGGCGACAAGGTCAAGTTGACCGTGAGGTTCCGCGGACGCGAAGCCGTCCACCAGCAAAACGGCCTGTCCCTCCTCAAAAAGGTGGCCGAAGAACTCAAGGACGACATACGCCTGGAGCAGCAGCCCTCCATGGAAGGTCGCGCAATGTCTATGGTCCTCATACCCAGCATTGCCAACACCCGCCAGGAAAAGGCCGCATCGGAGCAATCAACCACCACGGAATAGAGGAACATGCCCAAACTCAAAACCCACAAAGGCGCCAAGGCGCGCATTCACGTTACGGGCTCAGGCAAACTCATGCGCCGCAAGCGCATGAGTAGTCATCTGCGGCGCAAAAAGCCCAAGAAGGTCACCCGCAAATTCGCCCAGAAAATGCCTTTCGACCACGCCGACGTGAAACGCCTCAGCCGTCTCGTCCCCTACGACGTCTAACATTTGGAGAACCTTGCACCGTGCCCAGAGTCAAGAGGGGCGTGACCAAGCGCGCCCGACACAAGAAAATCCTGAAAGCCGCCAAGGGCTACCGCGCCTCCTCCAGCCGCAACTACAAGTGGGCCAAAGAGGCGGTGATGCACGCCTGGAGCCACGCGTATCGCCACCGCCGTGAGCGCAAGGGCGATTTCCGCCGCCTGTGGATTATCCGCATCGGCGCCGCCTGCCGCCAGCACGGCACCACCTACAGCCGGTTCATGCACGGCCTCAGCGTCGCCGGTATCGAGATTGACCGCAAGATGCTGGCCGACATGGCCGTCCGCGACCCCGAGGCGTTCGAGCGCCTGGTGGCCGTTGCCCAGGGAGCGACCACCACTCAGTAACGGTTCGCGAATACCGCAATGCGTATGGGGGCGAATGGTCATTCGCCCCTATTCTTTTGGGAAACTCCAGGTTATCACCGCCGGCGGTGTGGTGGGCGTTTGCAGCGTGGTGGTCGGAGCATCGCGCTCCAACGTACCCGTCGGCGCGGCGGTCGCCATCTGTTGGCCCGTGGCGGCAGTTCCGGAATCCGGAGAGTCGGCAGCGCATCCCACCCACGCGACAACGGCAATCAGCCCCACGACGCACACCAACAGGCGGGCGATCATTCGTGGAAGCGTTGCAGCAGGCGGTGCAGGGCCTCCGCTCCAAACTCCAACGCAGAAACCGGCACCCGTTCGTTGGCCGCGTGAATCGTCTTGAGAAAGTCGAAATCCGCCGGCAGGTTCATAGGCATCCAGCCATAGGTCTGAATGCCCAGTCGCGCGAAATGCCGTCCGTCGGTGCCCGCTGGCATCAGCATGGGAACCGAAACACCCTCGGCGTCCTGCTCGTTGATGATGTCGGCCAGCGTGTCGAACAGACCCATGTTCAGCGCCCAGGGCTTGGGTTGGAAATTCACCGCCCTGAACTCGATGGTATCTCCCGCTATTGACTGCAACTCGCCCAGCAGGTCTTCGGCGTCGTATCCCGGCAGCATCCTGCAGTCCAGGTTCACCGTAACCTCGCTGGGAATCACGTTGGTCTTTTCGCCGCCGTGGATTACGGTCGCGTTCGCCGTGTGCCGGAACAGTGGCTCCATCTCCTTGCCCACCGTCCCCATCCGTTTCAGCATCTTGCCCGTGAACGTCGGGTTCACCAACAGGCGCAGGAATGCGCTGTCCGGCAGCGGCAGGCTGCCGCTCATCGCATCGACCATCATCCGCGTCACCGGATGAATATGAAACGGCAAAGGAGTACGGTCCAGTTTCACCAGGAAATGGGCCATGCGCGTCGGCGCGGTGTCATGATGCACCAGCGACCCGTGGCCGCCCGGCCCGCGGGCGATGGCCTCCACGCGGCACCCCTGCTTCTCCGCCACCTGCACCATGTAGAACTTGCGGCCCCGGTACGTCTTGCTGAACCCGCCGAATTCGCCAACGGCGTAGCGCGTGCCCTCGAACAATTCGGGATGCGCATCCACCAGCCATTCGGCCCCGGTATGCCCGCCGGCCTCCTCGTCCGTAACCAGCGCGAGAATCACGTCGCCGGGCAGGTCGGTTCCCTCCAGATGGGCCCGCATGAACGCGTCCATCATCATCGCCACGCCGCCCTTCATGTCCAGCGCGCCGCGGCCCCAGATGTAACCGTCCTGCAAACGTCCTTCGAATGGCGGGACGTCCCAAGGTTGCGCTGCGGTCGGCACCACGTCGATGTGTCCGTACAGCAACAGCGGCGGCGCGTCTCCGCGGCCCCGCAGGCGGCTGACGACGTTGACGCGCTCGGGGTCGTTCCCCAACAGTTCGGCGGGAATCCCCGCACTGGCCAGCACGTCGCGACAGTATGACGCGCACTCGCGTTCGTTCCCCGGCGGATTGGTGGTGTCGAACCGGATCAGGGTCTGGAGCAAATCGCCCACATTAGGGCGACCCCGGTTTGTCTGCTCCACGACCGTCATGGCGCCGGCTTTGTCTAAACTCGCAGGTCGTCGCCGTCAGACTCTTCGTCGTCCACCGCGACGTCATCAACACCGTCCAGATCCACGCTCAGGCCCTGCAAAAACTCTTCGATGCTCGACGGCAACGGCGTGGTCGGCTCGGGTCGCTCGCCGGTCCCATACTCGCTGTCGTACATCTCCTCGATGCGGCCCAGCACGTCGCCTTCGGGGATCTGCCCGTCCTTGGAGGTCAGCTCGTCATATTGCTTCTGCCCTCGTTCGGTTTGGGCGATGTAATCGGGCAGGTCATACATCCGGCACAGAATGTCCATCATCCGGGCCGCGCCCTGATAGTCGTCGTCCACGTTCAGGTACTGCGGCAGATGCACCACGAACGCGCGCGTTTCCAACCCCATCCTGGTCGCCGTCTCACTGATGGTGTACGTGATGGTCGTGGGTCCTTCATAGCTGCTCGGCCGGGCGTTGGCGATGCTGTAATCCTTCTCCACGTTCTCGCCGGTGCCCAACCCCGAAACCACCAGCGGCCTGGTGTGCGGCACCATGTCGTACATTCCGCCAATCAGCGCGTACTGCTTGACCCCGAAATACTCGATGATCTCCAGCATCGCGTCGGAATAGTCCTCTCCGTACAGATGCGGTTCCAGCAGATGCGCCGTCAGCAGGTGCGGCCCATCCTCCGGGTTAGAGTACCGGATGATGGTGTTGGGTATCGTGACTTCCCGGTTGCCGCTGACCAGGTAGGACCGTGGCCGGTAGCGCGTGAAATCGTAAAACCGGCCCGGCCGGTGCAGCCGGCCCAGTTCCTTGCTGCGCAGGTGCCGCTCGATGCGTCCCAGCGACAGGCTGCCCACGTTGCCCACGTCGATCCAGGGCCGCAGCACCACCAGCATGTGCGGGTCGCGCAACTCCGGCACCGGTTCGGCTATGTCAAATTCTCCCAGTCTCATAATCGCGCCTCACGGTAACATTCGCGCCATACGCAGTCAACAAACGGGTGCGGAAGGGTAATGTTCGGATTAAGGTGGTTTGATTTCAGTGGGCGCCGCGGCCGGTGCGGGCAGGGACGGATAATTGTTCGCCCCTTCAAACAGAAACCACTAAACTGCGGCGTAGCCATGCGGAAGGGTAAATCGGAACCCGTCAGCACTCGCCCATCTGCAACAGGCGCCCCTCGCGCCAGGCCACCATGCCGCCCATCACCGTGGCGAACGAATCCAGGCGCAGCGAGCCGTCCACGTTGTGCCCGGCCATGTCGTGCCAGACAAACCTGCCCTGGCGCCGCTCCCACACCGCAGCGTCTCCCGCCATGCCCACGCCCAGCGAGCCGATCTTGTCCTGCAGTCCCAGCACCTGGGCCGGCCGCGCCGTGCTGGCGTAAATCGCATCCGAAAGCGACATCCCCAGCGCGTGGAACTTGCTCACCAGGTCATTCATCAGGTACACGATGCGTCCTGCAGGAGCGATGTGGATGTCGGTGCTGATCGTATCCGGCACGATACCCTGGTCCATCGCCGCCTTTACCACCTCAACGTCGCAATGGACTCCGGCGTGCGCAACATCCATGATGACGCCGCGATCCGCCGCGTCCTTCACCTCGGGCCGGATCTTGCCGTTGTTGTCCAGAATGTTATCCGGCAGTCCGTTGAATGCGTGGGTGGAAATGTCGCCGGGCCCCAGGTGTTCCAGCACGTCGGGCAGGGGAATCGGCGTTCCGCTCACGTGTACCATCAGGCGCACTCCGGCCTCGGTGGCCGCCTCCCTGGCCTTCGCCATCGCTTCGTGGGCGTTCCAGCGGGCCACCGCGTCGTAGTGCATCCGCACCTTCACGCCGAAAAGCAGTTCCGGGTTCCCCTTGATCGCCTGCACCGTCTCCCCAACGTCAATTATCCTCATGTCGTGGAGGCCGCCGCCCAGCACGCGGTTGGCCGCCAGCCCCACCGCGCCGATGTGCAAAAACGCGATCAGCCGCGTCCGGTGGGCCGGAAACACGTAGTCCCGCATGGCTCCGTAGTTCAAAAATCCGGAACTCCCGGCGTCCACGCCGGTGGTCACGCCGCTGCCCAGGCAGGTCTGGTCCGCATGTACCGCGCTGCCGCTGCCGCCGTGGTAAAAATGGCCGTGCAGATCAACCAGGCCGGGTGTGATCAGCTTGCCGGTCGCGTCCAGCGCCTGCTCTGCGCTCGTGGGGTCGATGCGCTCGGCCACCGCCGCCACCTTGCCGTCCTTGAACGCAACGTCCCGCGGTTCGTCGTTGATACCCAGCGCCGGATCAAGCAGGTTGCCGCCGGTCAGCACCAGGTCATAAGTAGCAGTAGTCATGGGCGCCAAATCCCTCCTGCCAATTCCTGAATAGTCGGCGGGGCGGATCCGAAACTCGCCCCTGCATGGAACCACCCATCGGGCGCTCCGTCAGTCCTCGTCCCAGTAGTAGTCCTCGGCGGTCAGATTCTCCAGCCACCACCGGCGCAGCCGCGGCAGCACCAGTTCCTTGGGCTTCCGGAAATCCGCCTCCACGAAATCCAGCGAGTCGGGCAGCGGTCGCGCCTCCCATTTCTCGATGGCCTCCAGGATAAACCGCCTCACCATGTCGGGCGAGCTAGCCTCCAGCCGGCCCAATTGATAGGCCAGCGTAACGGCCATCTGCAACTGGCAAATGAACGCGTGGGCGTCGTCCTCGCGAATGTTTTCCGGCATCGCGCCCGACTGGTCGATGAAATCGTCCAGCACCTGACCGATTATCAGTGGAGGATCGCTTTCGTCCTGCTCCGGCAGGAATTCGGTCAGCCGATCCGTGAGGTCCGCGACCCCTTCTTCAGGGAGGGCAAAATCAGCCCACCTGTCGTTCCCGGAGTCGGGTTGGAGGCCGTGTTGGTCGTCGCTCATCATCAGGAACTCTCATGGGCTGACTTGGCCAACCGATTGCTGCGCGATACCCGCGTCAGACCCGGTCGGCGAGGATTGCCGGTCCACGCCGCCCATTTTATCACGCTGGCGTCCTTCCACTCCCACAACCACGCCGGCATTCCCCGCAATCGTTCCATCCGCAAAACCCGGT
>CAZCZB010000021.1:0-30076 GCA_964502995.1 uncultured Dehalococcoidia bacterium | reverse complement strand
GGACACAGCCCGCAAAACCCGGTGGACACAGCCCGCAAAACCCGGTGGACACAGCCCGCAAAACCCGGTGGACACAGCAATCGGGCAGTCGGCAAATCCGGCGAACCGGAACCGCGGCAACGGCTGAAATTACCGGTTTCCCGCACTCCATGCGCCCATCTCCGGCGCGACCACTACGATGCAATCGCCCCGTTGCGGCTCCGCGTCATTCGGCCCGACCGCCCGGCTACGTTATGATTCCCCGGCGTCCTTGAAAGTCAAACATTTTCCTAAAAACATAATAAAGGTGAGCGCGTTTCTGATTGACACCGTGCAACGCCACTGGCACAATTACGACCGCTGCGTTTTCGTTGGCGAGAATGTTATGTCTGGCCAACATCGGTTCCAGATTCACCATACACCCAACCAAGAGGAACTACGTTATGAATGTGCTCTCCGGCAGGTATATCCCGTGGCTGATGGGCAGTGTGGCCGTTTTGGCGATCATAGCGGCCGTTTTCATCGGCCAGATGATGTCAACGGACGCGCCACCACCGATCGCCTCCGTCCAACCCGACCAACTGGCGGAATCGTCGGTGCCTTTGGCTCCATCGGAAAGCAGCCTGTTTCAGGCGCCACCTGAGTTGACCGTCGAGGAACAAACCCCCCAGGGTCCCCCCTCGGTGTCTCCCCAGACCTCCGTACCAACCAGCATAACTATAGATCCCGTCGAAGACTGGAACCCGGTCAAAACTCAGCACACCTTCACCGTAACAGTGCGGGAAGCCGATGGCTCCCCGGCCGCAGGCGCTGCCGTTGAATTCATACTCAACCGGTTCAGCGGCGCCGTGGACGGCAACGGAAACATCATCTACTCCGTTGGCGACATTGTTTCCCTGGGCGGAAACGGCCCTCATAAGGTCGACAACCACTACGGTTTGACATCGACCAATGCTACGGGGCAGGCCACCGTCACCATCACGGCCACCCGAGAGGGTGATACCGACGTGACCGCCTACGCCCCCGGCATCCTTGATAACGACACTCACAAGGTGTTCGCCGTCAAGCACTGGATTGACAAAGACATCATTTGTAACCCGCTGGCGCCCGCTCCCAACCAGGCGGGCACTTCGCATGACATGACGATAACGGTCTTCCGGGCCAGTTCGGGTATGGACGTGGACGGCTATCCCGCCCACCCACTGGCCGGTGAAACCACGGAATGGAGGATCACCGACAACGATCCCGCTGCAACATTTGTAGAAGGATCATCAGTCACCGAAAGAACTGTAACCACCGGCGCTGACGGAACGGCTACGCTTACCCTGTACCAGGTTAGTCCCATTCCCGGCGACAACGCAGTGACAGTGTCCGTCGTTGACTCGGAAAATCGCCCGATGTTCAGCTGCACGTTCCCCAAGCAGTGGGTCGCGGGCACCCTTGCAGTTACCAAGACCGCGAGTCCCGAAGTCGTCAACATCGGCGAACCGGTCACCTTCACCATCGACGTCACCAACCTGAGCAGCGAGGGCAGCCTCACCGGCGTCGACGTTGCCGACGTATTCCCGTTCGCGTCGTTCGATAACATCGCGTACAACATTGCGCCCGACAGCGATAGCGCCGGCGCACTGGCCTGGGAAGATCTTGACTTGGCCGCCGGTGCAACCATGAGCTTCACCATCAGCGGTACCGCAACCGCCGTCGGCACTCATACCAACACGGTTACGGTTACTTCCACCGAAGACCCAACGGAGAAAACGGCCAACGCTTCGGTCACCGTCCGGGCGCCGGAAGTCTCGGTGACCAAGACCGTCGATCCTGAGCAGATTCTGGTCGGCGAACAGGCTACCTTCACAATCGTGGTTACCAATAACAATCCGGACGCCGCCGCAAACAACGTCGTGATTACTGACGTTCTGGACGAAGGCCTCACGCAGATATCCAGCGATCTTGCCACGTCGATTCCTCAGTTGGCAGCCGGCGAGTCCCAGACGTACACCATCGTCGTCCAGGCCGACCAGCGTGGCGATTTCACCAACGAGGTCACCGTGGACTGGGACGAACGGGAACTGAGCGGGCAGAGCGAACAGTTCGCCAGCGCCACCGTTACCGCCCTGCTTCCCACCATCGAGATCGAGAAGACCGGACGGCCCGTGCTGTACACCGGTCAAATCGCACCCTACACCCTTACCGTTACCAACACCGGCGATGCTGACCTGACCGGCGTGGTCATCACCGACACGTTCCCCAGCCAAATGTCCTACGTCAGTAGCACTGGCGGCGGAACCGCCAGCGGCAACGTCGTAACCTGGCCTGCCGTCAACCTCCCGGTCGGAGGCACGCACTCGGTTACGGTTACTCTGCGTGGCGATACTGCCGGTGAACCCGACAACATGGCCAGCGTGACCACCACCGAACGCGCAACCGATGACGACTCCCTCGGTATCAGGATCATTCCTGCCGCTGGCGCCGACATCAACATCGTCGACAATCCCGACCCCGCGCTCGTCGGAGAACTCGTAACGTTCACCATCACCGTGGACAACCAGGGTTCAACCGCTCCGATGACCAACATTCAGGTCGTGGTCACTCTCAATGACCATTGGGCCATCCAGAGTGCTGGCGCCGGTACCATCTCAGACAACGGAGCCACCTTCAACCTCGACACAGTGGGGGCCGGTCAAACCCATACCTTCACCGTCACTGCGGAAGCAATCGAGGAAGGAAGTGGTCAAGCCACCGCCACGCTGACCTATCAGGAATTTGGCGGTACCAACGAAAAGACCCAGGGCACCACGATCATCGCCCAGTAAACTAGGAGGCAATCACTCGCAAATAATGGAGCGGTCGCGCCATGGCGCGGCCGCTCCTACTTTCGTAACACCACATCTCTCAACACCACCCATGACGCCATCCCTCTTGCCCAACATCATCGTTTCTGTCGAAACCGATCCATCGGTCACCGGTGTTTCCGTCCCCGAATCCGACTGGTTCACCGCAGCCATCCGTCACGGATTGGCCCAGATACTGGAACCCGACACCCCGGGACAGGTGAGCCTCCTCATCACCGACGATGAGACTGTCCGCGACCTCAACCGCACCTACCGCGGACTCGACGAAACCACCGACGTCCTTTCGTTCTCGGCACAACACGCCGGCCACTGGGAGGGCGACGACGATCCCGACACCCAGCCACCGGCACCAGGACCGCCCCCGGCGGAACCGGAACATCCGCACAACTTCCCCATTCCGGACAACTTCCCAATCCCGGACGACGAACCGCCGCCCATCGGCGACATCGTAATCTCGCTGCCCCAGGCATCTCGCCAGGCCCAGCAGCAAAATGTGCCCTTGTGTCGTGAACTGGCCCTGCTGCTGGTTCACGGCGCGTTGCACCTGCTCGGGCACGACCACTATGATGATTCGGAACGCCGCGCCATGCAGGAACTGGAACAGCGCGCCCTGTCTGCCATCTTTGGACCGTCGGAGGGTTAGAGCCAATGCAAATGTCCCGCCAGGAGTTCGAGCAGCACGTGTTGTCCGCCTACGAACAATTACCCCAGGAGGCCCGGGCCGCGGTGGACGACGGCAACATTGACATCGTGGTGGAGGACTGGCCCGGCCCGGAATCGGAAGGGGCCTTTGACCCGGACGCCGGAGATTCAAGCCCACAGGGCCTGTTCGTGGGCGTGCCGCTCCCCGATCGTCATGGCAGCGCGTCAAGTTTGCTTGGACTCTATGTCGGCATCCCCCTGATCGACCGATACGGCGGCGAGCCCATCCTGCCCGACTGCATCTACATCTACCGCGAGCCCATCCTGCAGATGTGCGACACATACGACGCCGTCGTCAACGAAGTCCGCATCACCTTGCTGCACGAAATCGGCCACTACCTCGGCCTCGAAGAAGACGATCTCCACCGCCTGGGTTATGGCTGACACCCCCCGGAGTCCCTGGCCCGACCGCGTCGCGTGGTTCATCGGTTCGGGATTCGGGTGCGGTCTCTCCCCGTTCGCTCCCGGAACCGTCGGATCGCTGGGCGCGGGGGTCATCCTCTACCTGGCGTCCCTGGCATCGCCGACCGACTGGACCCGTTGGCAGTTGCTGGCCATCCCTCTCGGCCTGTCCATCGTCGGAACGGCCGTCGGAGTGTGGGCCACCGGCCGCATGTCCACCTCCGAAAACCCGGATCCGGGCAGCGCAACATGGGACGAATTCGTCGGAATGTGGATCACGTGCCTGGCGATACCGTGGAATTCCATCCTCTGGCTCCTCGCCGCTTTCGTCGTATTCCGGGCCTTCGACATCCTGAAACCCTGGCCCTGTCGCCGCCTGGAAAACCTACACGGTGGCTGGGGAATCATGCTCGACGACGTGGCCGCCGGCGCGTGGGGCGCCCTGGTATTGGCGGCGGCCCATCTGATCCTGCGGCTTGCAGACAATTAACGCTCTTTTCCCCAGAAACGTACAAAGCGTAGGGGCGAATAATTATTCGCCCCCAAACCTTGCCTTTCGCGCCTCCGAACCGGACCTTGGGTCAAACCCGGTCGCGGTTCATCCCTAACCGCCCGCCCCAACACGCTCTCGTATCGCTTTCAGAATGTCCACGTTGGGCTTGTCGGGCCCGCTCCTTTCTTCGCCGAACCCGGGCACTTCGAGAAAGAACGGCACGTCGGCAAAGGCAGGGTGGGACATTATGTTGGCAAACCCCTCCTCGCCAATCAGCCCCTCGCCAATGTTGTCGTGCCGGTCCACGCCTGACCCGCACGCTCGCTTGGAGTCGTTGGCATGCACCGCCGAGAGCCTGTCCAGCCCGATGTCCCGATCGAATTCGTCGATCATTCCGGCCACTCCCTCCGGGTTGGTCAGATCGTACCCGGCGGCGAATGCGTGCTGCGTATCCAGGCAGATGCCCAGGCGCGGGCTGTCCACCGCCTTCAGCACATCTCCCAACTCGCTGAACTTCGCGCCAATGTGCTGCCCCATTCCAGCCATGTTCTCCAGGCACAGCAGCGGCCCGTCCGGCGTCTGATCCAGCACCCGGTTGATGCTCTCCACCACCTGCGGAAACACCCCATCGTAGCCCGCGCCGCCGTGACTGCCGGGATGGAAGATCACGCCGCCGGCCCCGATCTGGTCCGCCAGGCACATGTATTGAACCAACGACGTGACCGACTTTTCGACGTTCTCAGGTTTGGGATTGCCCAGGTTGATCAGGTAGATGGCGTGCAGGAACGGCGGCGCCAGGCCCGCTTCCGCGTTCTTCTCCCGAAAGCTCTCCGCCTGCGCGTCGGTCAACGCCTTGAAACGCCATGACCGTGTGGACGAACCAAAAATCTGCACCGCCTCCGCTCCAATCTCAACCGCCCGATCTACGGCATTGTTGATTCCGCCGGCGGCGGACACGTGGGCGCCTATTATCATTTTGTTTTCCTCGCAGAAGTTGTACTGTACCGCTAAACCCTACCACAGCCTGCCCACCCGCATAAGTGCCATGTCCCAGCCGCTCCATTACATCCCCAGGTCCATGTCCGCATTGGCCGTCCGCGAGCCGGGCCGGCCGCCCCGGCTCGCCATGGTCAGCAAACCCGTGCCGGACCCAGCCCCCGGCGAAGCGTTGCTGCGCGTCGATGCCTGCGGATTCTGCCACCACGATCTCCTGGTCATGAGCGGCGTCCTGCGCCGCGGCGTCGCCGAAGGCGTCACGCTGGGCCACGAAATTGCCGGAACCATCGTGCGCGTCGCTCCCGACCTGTCTGACGAACTGATCGGAACGCGCGCCGTATCCCTGCTGACAGCTGCCTGCGGCCGGTGTGATCGCTGCCGCTCCGGACACGAACACCGTTGCGCGGTCGGACAGGGCATCGGCCACGGCCGGGATGGAGGGTTCGCGGAGTATGTGACCGTTCCGGCCTTCGCCCTCGCGCCGGTCCCCGACCACGTGTCCGCCCACGAGGCGGCCCTGCTCGCATGTCCCGCCGGCGTCGCCCTGAACGCCGTGCAGTCCGCCGGGATAACCGATGGCGACACCGTGGTCGTTACCGGCGCGGGCGGCGGCCTGGGCGTCCACGCCCTCCAAATCGCCGTCCACCGGGGCGCTCAGGCAATCGCCGTAACCACGTCTCCCGGCAAAGTCGATCAGCTGGAAGCCCTGGGCGCCCTGGCGGTAATAGACGCCAGCGACCTGCCCGATTTCTCCGGATTCGTCAACGCCCTGACTGACGACGCTGGCGTCGCCGCCGTCATCGACACCGTCGGCCCCCCGCTCTGGCCCGAAACCCTCCGCTGCCTCGGACAATTTGGCCGGCTGGTCCTGTTGGGCGACGTGTCGGGCCAGCCGGTGAACCTCAGGATGGCCGAGGTGATCTTTCGCGACGCCCGGATATTGGGCGTATCAGGAGTTTCCCTGGACATGCTCCGGGAAACGGTCAGGCTCACCGCCGACGGACACCTCCGCCCGGTAGTCGCGCAAACCCTCCCTCTTACGGCCGAGGGCGTCGCCGAAGCCTGGCGCCTGGTGTCGGAGCGCGGCCCGCTCGGGCGCGTGGTCCTTACGCCGCCGCCTCCCGACGACCCAGCGTGAAGATTCGCCCGAACTCCCGGCGCTCCCAGATCACCAGGAACTGTGCGGCGATGAAGATCGAACTGTAGGTCCCGATTACCACTCCGATGGCAACCACCAGCAGCAACTCCCGAATCGAGTCTCCTCCGATCAGCAGCATTGCCAGCAGCACCATCAGCGTCGTGAAGCTCGTGTTGACCGAGCGGCCCACGCTTTCAATGATGCTCAGGTTCACCGTGTCTTCCAACCGCCGGTCCGGCACCCTGATGGCGTTTTCACGAATCCGGTCGAACACCACGATGGTGTCGTTCACCGAGTAACCGGCCACCGTGAGGATGCCCACGATGAACATGGAGTTGACCTCCACGCCCAGGAATCGGCCAAGTATGGAAAATACCCCCAGCACGATCAGCGTGTCATGCGCCAGCGTCACCACCGCCGCCACGCCGTATCGATACGCCCGCGGCACCCTCCGGAACGCGTACCAGATGTAGACCAGGATGAACGCCGACGCCACCACCAGCGCAAGGAATGTGTTGCGCACCGTCTCCTGCGCGATGATAGGCGACACCGTGTCCACTCCCGACGCCTCGATCGGCCCGACGGAATCTTCCAAAGCGTCCTGGATTAGCTGCCGCTCGGAAACCTGCCCGCCCGACGCTTCCTCCAACACCTTGGTGCGGATCAGCACGGCGTTGCTGCCCACCGCCTGCACCAACGCCCCGGGGTGCCCCAAACCGGCCAGCACGGACTTCACCGCCTCCGGTTCCGCAGGTTCCACAAACGCGATGTTGAGCACGGAACCGCTGGTGAAATCAATCCCTGGCCTCAGCCCCGAACCTCCGCTGGCCCAGCCGGGCGGCGCAATCATCGAGAGTAGCCCCGGGATTATCAGTATGGCCGATAAGACAAAGTACCAGCCCCGTTTGCCGACGATATTGAACATATGCTAACGGCCTCCCTGGGCCGAGCGAGTTTGTTGCCCCGTGGTGCGCGGTTGGACCTTCTCCGGCGTGAACAGGCTCGCCATGCGGCCCAGGCCCATCGCCTGGAAGGCCTGCAGCAGGTTGCGGCTCACCAGCACCGCCGTGAACATGCTCACCATCACGCCCACCAGCAGCGTCAGCGCAAACCCGTTCACCAGCCCGCCGCCCAGGCGGTTGCCGAACCACAGCAGCACCACGCAGGTGATCAGCGTACTCACGTTGCCGTCCCGAATCGCCGGCCAGGCGCGGTTGAATCCCACGTCCATCGCCGACGCCAGGCTGCGTCCCAACCGTATCTCTTCCTTGATGCGCTCGAAAATCAGGATGTTGGCGTCCACCGCCAGACCTATCGACAGGATGAACCCGCCGATGTGCGGCAGCGTCAGCGTGATGGGTACCAGCTTGAAAATCGCCAGCGTAACCACCGCGTAGCACAGCAACGCGATCGCCGCCACAACTCCCGCCGCTCGGTAGTAGGCGATGACAAACAGCAGCACCAGTCCAAGCCCGACCAACCCTGCCATCAGGCTGCGCTCCAGCGACTCGGCGCCCAGCAGCGCGTCAACTTCCGATTCCTGGATCAGCGTCAGCGGAACCGGCAGGCGACCCGACTTGAGCTGCACCGCCAGCGTCCGCGCGCTCTCGCGATTGAAGTTGCCGGAAATCTGGCTGCGCCCGTCGCGGATGTGAACCCTCGCCACCGGGGCAATCAACTGCTGTCCGTCCAGGATCACGGCGATCACTTCATCCGAGTTGGGGTTGGACTGCACGTTGATTTCGCTGGTCATCTGGCTGAATATGTCGGCTCCCCGGTCGCCGAACTGGATGTTCACCACCCATTCGCCCGTCACCGAGTCCGTGCTGGCGTAGGCGTCAACCAGGTCGTCGCCCGTCAGCCCGATGCTGCTGTCCGCAAACGGAGGCAGACAACCCGCGCCAACCACCGGCCCGGCGCACTGACGCCGCAGAAATTCCAACTGAGCGGTCTCGCCGATCAACCTCTTGGCATCCTCAATCCCGCCGGTCACCTGGTAGAGTTCAATGGTGCCCACTTCAGACGCCAGAACCGTCTCCAGACGCCCTCTCTCGTTGATGTCCAGCGTAGATTCTGTGGTGACGCGGTAGGTGTTGTCCCCACGACTAACCACGCTCGCGGACCCGTGCCCCTGGTCGGCCATCACCGCTCCCAGCTTCGCCACATCAGCGTCGTCAGCGAACCTGACGGTGATGACGGATCCGCTGGTGCCGGGCAACTGGACGATGATGCGGTCGTCTCCGAACCGCTGGACGATCGGCTCCTCGGTGCCGTAGAGGTTGACGCGCCGGCTGATGATGTTCAACACGCCGTCCATCTGCTCGGATGTCGGCGGCGGCAGGTCGCTGTTCACGAACTCGGTGAGTTCGCCAATCGATTCCGCCAGAGCCTGGAACACGGCCTCCCGTCGTTCCGGGGTCAGATACTCCCCCTCAATCAAATAGGCCGACCCGTCACCGATTTCCCGTACCCGAGCATCATAGTCGGCGTCTCCCAGGGCATCCACGACGCCCTCGGTATCGGTTTCAACATCGTCCGCAAACTCGACCGCCAGCGTCGTCCCCGTTTGCGCCTGGTACACCAGGTGCGCTCCACCCTGCAGGTCCAGGCCCAGTTTCAACCCCAGCGGGCCGGTTTCCGCCCGGTCAAGTCGGGGAAGTCCGGGGATTCCGATGTGGATTTCCGGAAGGGCCAGCGCGACGACCGATATGCCCAACACAACAAATATCAGTACGGCTAGGAAAAAGGTGCGGCGTCGCATATCGCGTTAACAAACCTCGAAATCATTATCTGCCAGCAGTCGCGCGGCCAGCGACAGTGCCTCGTCCCGGTTGGTGATATCCCCCACTGCCTCGGCCTCGCGCATCTTCTCCAGTAGCGCGCCGATCCGGGGGCCGGGCGGTATGCCGAGTGTTTCCATCAAGTCGTGGCCATTCACTAATGCGCGGGGGCCATCCTCCCCGGTTGGGGGTGCGGCTCCCGCTTCAAGAACAGTGGCAATCATTCTAGCATAGTTATTCCAGCGCTCCGGTGACAGTTCCGGCCCCCGCGCCGCCAGAAAGTCGGCCATCGCCAGGTACAGCGTGTCCACCGCCGCGTCGCCCACGTCCCGGTAATACTTGTAAATCGCCCTCGCCGAAGGCATCCGGTCCTTCTCGCGCAGTTGGCTGGGACGCAGATGGTGCAGCACCATCGTCGATACCAGATCCGTAATCCGTCGCGACATCCGCAGCGCCGGCAGTCGGCGTTCAACCATCTCCGCGCCCTGCTCGCTGTGCCCCAAAAACCGGATGCGGCCCTTGTCGTCCGGCCCCTTTGTCTGTGGCTTGGCGATGTCGTGCAGCAGCGCCGCCAGTTTCAGCGTCGTGCGCCGCGTGTGCCCGTCGCCCACAACCTCCGCGAAGTGCTCATCCTCCGCAGCAGTCCACGGAGCCATCGTGTAGATGGCGTTGTTGCGATGCCCCGCCGTCACCGCTTCGGCGTACTCCACGCAGTGCAGCAGGTGCCCCCAAACGTCCCAGTAATGATGCGCCCGAGGCTGATCGCAATCACGCGCCGCCTCAAGTTCCGGAATCACGCGGGTCAGCAGGTCCAGGCGGTCCAGCACTTCCAACTGCACCCGCGCTCCGTCCGCCGCCAGAATCTCCATGAACTCGTCGCGCACACGTTCCGCCGAAACCCGGTCCAACATCGCTGCGTCCCGCCGGATCGCCAGCGCCGTTCCCGGTTCCATTCGGAATCCCAGCCGGCTTGCCAGGCGGACCCCGCGCAGCATCCGGCCCGGGTCCTGCTGAAAAACGTCGTCCGCGGTGGCCCGCAGCACCCGCCGCGACAGGTCGCCAATGCCGCCAACCGGGTCAACGATGGAATCGAACCGCTCGTCCGAATCCCAGTCTGCCAGCCTCACGGCCATCGCATCCACGGTGAAATCCCGGGCGCGAAGATTCTCCTCCAGCGTGCCGTGATATCCGTTTATGTCAATGACAAACGGTCGGCCCGCAGTCCCGCCGTCGGTCAGCGCGATCCGCACGATGTTCCACGGCTCAATTGGCACCGGTGTACCACCAAGAAACTCCGCCACCGCCGATCCTGCCGGCGCCGCATCGCCCGCCACCGCGAGGTCGATGTCGTGAATCTCCCGGCCGCGCACCGCGTCGCGCACCGCGCCGCCCACGACCCACACCTGATCCTCGCCGCGGGCGGCGAAAAGCTCCCTCAATCGGGTGAGCAGGCTGTTAGCGTCCATGCCGGCGTCCATCGACAAATAACTTCATACCCACGTAACCGGGAATACAATGAACGCTGCCGTCAACCATGGTGGAGAGTGTGTAGCAAAAAAGCGCCGGGGATTTTGCAGCCGCCGCAAAGGCGGGATGAATACCCGGCAGCCGGCCAAGTTCAGTCGGCGACGGTGGCGTCCTCGCGGCTCTGAGTAGCCGGGCGGCCATTCGTCGGGTCGAACTGCGGTACGCGGGGCGCCAAATTCATCCGGCGCGCCGCATCCTCAAGCTCCGCAGCGTCCGGCTCCCCGGTCGGTATGTATTCAACATCGCCTTCTTCCGTCACGTGGATTCGGAAAAACTGGTCGTGGGCGATCAGGTGGTCGATGTAAAGAATGCCGTTCAGGTGGTCGGTCTCGTGTTCAATCGCCTGCGCCAGGATGCAGTCGGCCCTCAACCGTTGCTGCTTCCCGGTCAGGTCCTGATAACGCACCCGAATCCGCACCGAGCGATTCACCATCCCGCGGTATCCCGGCAGGCTCAGGCAGCCTTCCTCAACCTCGCGCTGCCCCTCGCGCCGTATCACCTCGGGATTCACCAGCACCAACGGTTCCTCCCAGTCCTCTGGCTTTACCACGCACATGCGCTGCAGCACGCCAACCTGGTTGGCCGCCAGGCCCACGCCGCGTTCCGCCTCCATCGTCTCCAGCATATCCGCCGCCAACTGCGCCAGTTTGGCGTCAAACTGCGAGACCTTGATGGCCCGCTGCCGCAGGATGGGATCAGGGAATTTTCGAACTTCCAGAATCGCCAAGGTATCACCCCGGTAACGGTGCAAATGCCTCCGCGCAAGTGGCGGATTTCGTAACACCAACGCCAGAATTATATGCTGGCCCCGCCACGAGTGTAAAGCAGACCCGGTTCACCCGCCCAACCCATGCCGGGTAGGGGCAACCCTCGTGGTTGCCCCGATCCCGACGACACAGCAACGTACAACCCTCACAACCCGGTGATCTCTCCGTCCGGCGTAACGTCCATGTCCATCGCTCTCGGACGCGTGGGCAGACCCGGCAGCGTCTCGATCCGGCCGGCCAGCGCGTACAGGAACCCCGCGCCCACCGATGCCCGAAGATCCACTATCGGGAACGTGTAGCCCGACGGACTGCCCCGCAGCGCCGGGTCGTGCGACACCGAAAGGTGCGTCTTCGCCATGCAGATTGGGAGATTTCCCCAACCCTGCTCGGTGAAGAACCGCGCCCGCCGACGCGCCTCGGCCGACCAGGAAACCGTCTCCGCGCCGTACACCCGCCGGGCCAGCCCCAGCGTTTTATCCTCAATGCTGGCATCCAGGTCATAAGCGTAGTCGATTTTGGACGGCGCAGCATCGGCGTCGCTGGCTGCCCTGGCCACCGCCTCGGCCAGCGCGACGCCACCCTCGCCGCCGTCGGTGAACCCGGAGTATTCGGCGGTGGCATACGCTCCCGCGTCCCTGGCGATTTGCGCTGCCGCCTGCAATTCCTCCGCGCTGTCCCCCGGGAAGCGGTTCAACGCCACCACGCACGGCAGCCCGAAAGCCCTCACGTTGTTGATGTGATGCACCATATTCGCGGCGCCAACCGTCATCGCTTCCAGATTCGGCTCGCTGAGATTCCTGCGCGTCGCGCCCCCGTGCCAGCGCATCGCCCGCACCGATGCCACCAGCACCGCCGCGCTCACCGGCAAACCGCTCTGCCGCGTCTTGATGTGCATGAACTTCTCGAAACCAAGGTCAGACCCGAACCCCGCCTCAGTGATGATATGGTCGGCGTAACCCATCGCCAGCCGGTCGGCAATGACCGAACTGCACCCGTGCGCAATGTTCCCAAACGGCCCGGCGTGAACGATGGCCGGTTGTCCCTCCATCGTTTGCACCAGGTTGGGCATTACGGTGTGCCGCATCACGGCCATCAGCGAGCCTTCGAATCCCAGGTCCGCCACCGACACCGGTTCGCCGCTGCGGTTGGTGCCCACCACCATGCGCGACAGACGCTCGCGCAGATCGCCCAGATCGGCGGTCAACGCCAAAATCGCCATGATCTCCGACGCCGTGATGAAATCGAATCTCGTCTCGCGCAACGGACTGTTTGCGCTCCCGCCCAGGCCCGCCGTGATCTGTCGCAAAGCCCGGTCCGACGCATCGGTAACACGCGACCATGTCATCCCTTCGGGCGCCATGTTGTTCGCGTTGTCGCGATACACCGCGTTCTCCACCAGCGCGGCCAGCAGGTTGTGCGTCGAACCCACCGCGTGAGCGTCGCCGGTAAAGTGAATGTTGATCTCGTCCTCGGGCACGATCCGCGCCTTTCCGCCGCCGGTCCCGCCGCCCTTGATGCCGAAAATCGGACCCAACGCCGGCTCTCGCAGGTTTGCCACCGGCTTGTAGCCCAGTTTCCCCAGCCCATCGGTCAGACCAATCGAGGTCGTCGTCTTGCCTTCGCCGGCCGGCGTCGGCGTGATTCCCGTCACCACCACCAGTTTGCCCTTCGGCCCGTCGGATTTGATGGCATCGAGGCTGATCTTGGCCTTGTACCGGCCATAGGGAATCAGGTGCTCCTCGTCAATGCCCAGTCTGTCCGCAACCGCAGTAATCGGGTCCATTCTGCCCCCAAAGTTCGTAATTGGATAATTGATTATAATGCGGCGCAGCGACGCTCCGCAGGGTTGAGTTCGTCAGACCAACCGCACCGGGTCAACGTCCACGCGGCAATTGCGCGGCAGCGGTTCGTCGTGCAAAAACTCCCACAGCCGCCGTCCCCGCAACAGCAGACGCCAGCGATACCGCCCTCGTACCCGTTCCGGCTGGCACGGCGTCGGCCCAATGACCTCCACGTCGCCGCGACCCTGGCGCTCGGCGCTGTGCCGCAGCCTTTCCGCCAGTTCGCCCAGGGTTTGCTGAACGGCACGGACGCTCAGGTCGGTGCAGACAATCTGCGCCAGCCTGCTGAACGGCGGATTCCGCTGTGCCTGCCGTGCCGCGATCTCGATGCGGTAGAACCCCTCGTAGTCCTGCTCGGCGGCCGCGGCGATGGCATAGTGGTCGGGTTGGTACGTTTGAATCACGGCTCGGCCCGCCTGTTCTCCGCGCCCGGCGCGCCCGCAAACCTGGCACAGCAGCGAAAACGCGCGCTCAGCGGCCCGAAAATCCGGCAGATTCAACCCCAGATCAGCCAGCAGCACCGCCGACAGCGTTACGTTGGGCAGGTCCAGTCCCCTTGCCACCATCTGAGTCCCGATCAGTATCTGAGCGTCTCCATTGGCCAGGCGATCCATGGCCTGTTCCAACTCCAGCGGGTTGCGCGCCACGTCCGAATCCCACCGCTCAATCCTCACGTCCGGGTAACGGGCCAGCAGTTGCGATTCCACCGCCTCGGTGCCCGAGCCCATCTCCCGAATCCGGCCGCCGCGACATTGCGGACACGCCCGGGGCAATCGCCGCGCCCGGTTGCAGTAATGGCACAACAGCCGGCTGGTATCCGCGTGGTATGCGTAAGCAACCGAGCAGCGGCTGCACGTAACCACGCAGCCGCAGTCCCGGCATTGCATGAACGCCGCGCTCCCCCGCCGGTTCAAAAACAGGATCGCCTGCTGTCCGGCGCCAATGGTGCGGTCCAGTTCGCCCAGCAGCCGGCGACTGAACACGCTGCGGTTGCCCTGCCGCAACTCCTGCCGCATATCTACGATCTCGGTCGCTGCCAGCGGAATCGGCTTGCCGTCCGACCCCGGGATTCGTTCGGACAGGCGCAGCAGATGATGCCGTCCGCGACGCGCATCGTGATACGTACCGACATCCGGCGTCGCCGAACCCATCACGACCACCGCCCCGCTGCGTCGGGCCAGCGCCAGCGCCGCGTCCCGGGCGTGGTAATAGGGGGCGAATTCGCTCTGCTTGTACGCCGGTTCGTGTTCCTCGTCCACCACGATGATCCCCAGGTTGAACGCCGGCGCGAAAAGCGCGCTGCGGGGGCCAACCACCACATCCACCAACCCGTCGCGGATACGCCACCACTGATCGAACCGCTCCCGGTCCGTCATCCGGTGATGCAGCACCGCCGTCCGACCCGGAAACCGCTCGCTCACGACACCCAGAGTCTGCGGAGTCAACGCGATTTCCGGCACCAGGTACAAAGCCTGCTTGCCCGTCGCCACCGCGTGCGCAATGGCGCGCAGATAAACCTCGGTCTTGCCGCTCCCGGCAACGCCGTGAATCAGAAAACTGCGCGGCACGACGTTGGAATCCTCCAACGCCCCTGTGATGCGACCCAGCGCCTCCGCCTGGGCGGTTGTCAGCGCAGTTGGCGCGGAATTGGCCGGGGACACGCCCATCGGGGTCGCCGGAACCACCCGTTGCCATTCTTCCGCAATCAATCCCCGGCTGAGCAACCCGTCGGCAACACTGCCAAATCCACTGGATTCATAGGGCGCGCCCGACTCGCGCACCGCCGCCAGCAATTCGGCTTGCCGGGTCGCGCGCGCCGGTATCGCCTCCGCGCCGTCCGCCCCGTCGGGCGCGCGCTGAACCGAAAGGAGCATTCGCCGGTAATGGTGTGTGCGCGGACGCGGCAGGCGCACTTCCCGACGCACCATTCCGCGGTCAACCAACCGTTGCAGTTCGCGCCTCGCCGCGTTGATGCGGTCGCCGTCGATCCGCTTCAGAAAAGCGTCTTCGTCCATACGGCCGCCCGATTCCAGCAGTTCCAGCCACGACTCCCTCGTCGCCTCTCGAAACGACGCCAGGATCCCTTCGGCATCCGGGCCGGACACCGCCGTCAATCGTGATTGCTGATGGGAGCGAAAGCCCGGCGGCAGCATCGGGGCCACCGATTCAAACGGGGAGCAGAGATACGTCTGCCCGATCCACTCCGCCAGTTCCAGGCCCAACGATCCAATCAAAGGCGACGGTTCTACCGGGTCGCGAATGTCTCGCGTTTCCTCCTCCGATACCGCCGATGCGTCCGACAGGCCGATCACCACACCCTGCACGTGGTTCCGGCCGAATCGCACCCACACCAACTGCCCCGGTTCCACCGCAACGTCGCGCGGTATGCGATACGAAAAGGTCTTGCCCGGCGGCACCCAGTCGGCGTCAATGGCTACGTCGGCATAGTTCATGAGGCTCGCCAGCCCTCATCCCGGATTCGGAGTCCCCCAACAAGCAAAACCGCCGCAACCGTGCCGGATGAACACGGGCGGCGGTTCGCGATGCTCCATCTGCAAACCTACCGGTTGCGGTAGGTGTTCCTTTCCTTGATGCGAGCGGCGCGTCCCTGACGGCCCCGCAGGTAGTACAGCTTCGCGCGCCGCACCTTGCCCTGACGCGTCACTTCCAGCGACTCGATCAGCGGCGAGTGCAGCGGAAAGACACGCTCAATGCCGATGCCCGCAGTGATCCTGCGCACCGTGAAATTGGCAGCCGGCCCCTTGCCGTGCGTTCGCCGGATGCAAACACCCTGAAACGCCTGCACGCGCTCGCGGTTGCCCTCGCGAATCCTGAAATTCACCCGAACCGTATCGCCGGGCCCAAACTCAGGAATCTTTTCGTTTTCCTCAAAAGCTACAAGTTCAGATGCTTTCATAACAACTCTTCACAACGCCCAAGCGGCGTCACGCCAATGTTTTCTGCAACGGCCTGTGATTATAGCACAGTTGCAATCAGCAAAGTCGCTCAAACATCGAACCCAGGCAGCGTTTGCTGTGGCGGATAGATTACCTCTACTGACTCCAAGTACACCGTTAGGTCATCTTCGACCACGGAATACCAGATTTCGACGCTGACTTTGGGGCTTTCTATGAACAACGCCCACCTCAATCCGAACGGTTCTCCGACTGTTTCAAACAAGGGAAAATAGTGGGGTTCCAACGAAAGGAATTCGGCAAATCCTTCAAGTAGGTGCTCCGCGACGAAATCGATCACGCCCACTTCAAGGGCTGATTGCCACAGTTCCCTGAATTGTACCGTCTCTACGACCCTATACTGCATCATCACGCTCGACCACGATACGGTATGGTTGACGGCCATTTTTTCGTATTCGGTCGGCGATTCGATTCCCTCGTGTCCGTACTCCTTCGGTGATTGGTCCAGGTGTCCTGATCCCCAGTAATCGGTGCGGGATTGGCTGCCCCTGATCAGTAACGCGCCATGCTAATTCATCATGGGAATAATCTTCAATTTCCTGGCCACTAAAATCTGCGAACCGGCGCAACTGGTCATCCAGAAAACTTTTTTCTCGTTCCGTGAGCGAGCTGAGGTCTGTTTGGTTCCCGCCAATCGGACGATTCCGTTGGTACCCGTTGGAAAATCCCTCCTTCACGATTTCAACCACCCCTTCATCTTCCAGCCGGGCCAACATCGTTTGCCAACTGTCAGGATAGGGTCCATGCGGCATCCGAATATAGGTCGCTCCGGTGATAGGCTGGCCGGTCGCAAGGTAGGCCGCACAATCCGAGTAGTAAAGAAGCTTGACTAATTTGACCGTCCCGAATTTTCCATCATTTCGCGACCGGTCTGTCAGATATGCCACAACCGCGGTGAATTTGTCCCACCGCAGAGAAAAGTCGGTGTTTCCTTGCATTCGACTCCCTCCTCAGTTGTGTGTGAACGATATGATTGTACCAAAATGGGAACGCATGTGCAATATATTGAGCCCGGTATTCTACCGAGCCCAATATTCAGAGAAACCTACTGCCGCACGTATTTGTCCACCCGTTCCTGCGCTCCCAGCGCCATGTAGATGTTCCCCTCGGCATCCACCCAGCTGCCGTGCGCCGATTCCGAGTCCCAGCGTGCCAACACGTTCCCGTCCGGATCCATAATGCTGACCCGCGGCGACAGCCCGTTGACACCGCCCTCGCTGATCACCAGATTCCCGTCGCTGTCAATCGAGATGTCCAGCGGACGCCTCATGTCCTCCCACATCGACAGGAATTCGCCGTCCGAAGAATAAATCTGCATCCGGTTGTTCTCGCGGTCGCACAGGTACAGGTTGCCGTTGGCATGCGCCACGATGCTGTGGGGCAGGTGGAACTCGCCCGGTCCGCCCTTGCCGGGCTCGCCCCACGATTGTTTCAACTGCCCATCGCGGGAGAAGCGATGCACCCGGGCGTTCCGGTATCCGTCGGAAACGTACAGGTCGCCATTGGGAGCCGGCACCAGTTCCGTCGGATAGTTGAACGGCCCCGCAGAGCGCGGGCACACCTCGCCGGGAACCTCGCAGCCGGTGTCCGAGTGTACGCCGCGGTCGCCGATCACCTGCAGCGGCTTGCCGTCCAACGTGTAGATCAGGCACACCGAATCGTTGCGATCCGTCATGTACACCACATCGTCCTCGATGTAGATGCCGTGCGCCTCTTCAATCGCCCGCACGCCCCAGGAACCCAGGTAATTCCCCCGCGGCCCGAACATCAGCACCGGCGGATCCTTCCGTTGAAACACGTACACGTTGTTGCTCGAATCTGTGGCAACCGCCGAGGCGTTGCCCATCGTCATGCCCTCGGGCAACTGTGCCCAATTTTTCTCCAGTTCATACGTATATTTTCCGGAACCTACGGTAGTCATTGCGCCACCTCCTTAACGGTCATCCACGAAACATGCTTGCACACAATCGGATCCGTCGGGATCGACCCGGGACCCGAGATCATGG
Source organism: uncultured Dehalococcoidia bacterium (assembly GCA_964502995.1). Taxonomy (GTDB): domain Bacteria; phylum Chloroflexota; class Dehalococcoidia; order Lucifugimonadales; family UBA3495; genus Bin87. The sequence continues at coordinate 11,618 of CAZCZB010000021.1, read as the reverse complement.
CCGCATTCTAGCAGAGGACTCGACGCGGCGAACCGCCCGGTCAGTCAAAAAACCCGCCCAGTACGTTTTCGCGGATCGCGCCCGCCACCAGCGCCGGCCGTTGCAGCGGAACGTCGTGGATGCTGTCCTCCATCCACACCGTCTTGCTGCGGGGCAGCAGCGACTCCGCCCGCGCTATCGATTCCTGGCGACGGAACCGCCGTTCGTGCGCATCCGGTGTGGCCTGCCTTGCCGGCAACATCAGCGTCGCGCAACGCAATTTGGGGTACAGTTCTGCCGGTTTGTGGTCCCACAGCGAGTCTATGATCCGCAGGTGGTTCTCCCGCCGCAGGTTCGACTGAATCGTCCCGTCGTCCAGCACTCGAAAATTCGCCAGCACCGCCTCCGTGGTTTCCGGCGGCGCGTTCGGCCCGAAGCGGCCGCTTGATTCCACCCGCTCCCGCATCATCTCCGGCGTGAACCCGGTGAAGATGGGCGGCGCCATCTCCTCGCGCGCCTGCTCCGGCGTCCAGCCCGGCCGGCTGGAAATGTCGATAGTTCCGCCGTCCACAAATATCAAACCGGACACCAGCTCCGCCTGTTCCACCGCCAGTTCCAGGGCCACGTCCGCGCCCCAGGAATGCCCAACCACTATCGGTCGCTCCCATCCCAGGTGGTCGATCATCGCCGCCGCGTCGCCCAAAACCGTCGCGAAGTCATACCCCTCGTCGATCTGCACGGACTGCCCGTGCCCTCGTTGGTCCATCGCGACGATCCTGAAATCCCTGGCCAGGTCTGGCGCAACCAGGTCCCAGATGTGGCACGTTGAGGCCAGTCCGTGCAGCAGCAAAACGGGCCGGCCGTCGCCTCCCCAATCGCGGTAGTGAAACGGCAAGCCTCGCAGATCGGCGTAGCAGTCTTTCGGTGTGGGCATGGGCAAACCTCCGCGCGGCATTCTAGCACGGGGGCCGCCTGATATAATTCCACCGGCGGCAGCCATCCCCGGATGCCTGAGCCTGCGAAGGGTCGGGTTGTTGCAAAACCGAGGACGGCAGCGCCGCCCCAACTTGCAGAAGGAGACCCACCATGTACGCCATTTTCGTGACCATCAACATCAAGGACGGCTATGCCGACGAGTTCGCCGCCGCCAGCCTCGGCGACGGCCAGGGCAGCGTCCGCGACGAGGAAAACTGCTTCCGATTCGACATCCTGCGCAGCCCCGACAACCCCAACCAGTTCTACCTCTACGAGGTGTACGCCAACCGCGAGGCCCACGCCACCCACCGCGAGCAGCCGCATTATGTCGCCTGGCGTTCCGCCGTCGAGCACATGTTTGAAGGCGACCTCGGCCGCGTCGAAATGGAAACCGTATTCCCCTCCGACGATGGCTGGCGCGCCCAGAAGCCCGGCCTCGTCAACTGGTAACCCGCCGCTGCGGTGTCAGCCGTCTGACACGGAAACCGAACGGCGATCCCGAGGCTGCCAGGCCGGGGTCGCCGCCGTTCCCAACTTAGTCATGATCCCATCGGCGCGCAGAGGATGAGCCATGTCCCGCCTGTTCGCCCCCAGAGACCTCAGCCCAATACCGGCCGTCGCAGCCGTCGCGTTCCTCGCCCTCGCCATATTCGCGTGGACGGAACGCACGGTCATAGTCGACCCCGCCGGCTTGTCGTACACCCACTGGCCCTGGAAGTTCTGGCAAATCGGCCCCCTTGTCATGGGAATCGGCGGCGTCTGGTGGATATGGCACAGCACCCGCCGCTCCGCGTGGGTACGCAGCCTCGCATTGGCGATCTTCGCCGGGGCTATTTTCTCCAACGCGTACACCGGCGTTTTCGGAGAATACTGGGGCGAGGTCTGGCGAACCGTTAACCCCTTGTTCATCGGCTGTTGCAGCCTTTCCGCCGTCGTATTGTGCCGGTGTGGATGCGCGGCCGGAAAAGTGGGCGCGGCAGTCTCCGTCGTTCTGGGAGCGGTCCTCTTTGTCAACGCCTACTTCGTCAACAACCCGGTGGCATGGCAGATCCTGGATCCGTTGCGCATGCTCACCGCCATCGCGTGGGCCGGCGGCGCGATGCAAGCCAACGCAGCCGCCACAGCCGCCGCCGGCGAGGATCAGTAGACCCACGATGAAAACGCCGCCCCAGGTTCCATCCGTGTACGACCGCGTCCTCGAAGTGGTGCGGGAGATTCCCCGTGGCCGAGTGGCAACCTACGGCCAGATCGCCATGATCGTCGGCAACTGCACACCCCGCATGGTCGGCTACTGCATGGCCTCCCTCGACCCCGACTCCGACGTGCCCTGGCAGCGCGTCATCAACCGCGACGGTAAAATCAGCCCCCGCGGTGTCGGAGACGGCGCCCAGCGACAACGCCAGCGCCTCATCGCGGAGGGCGTCGAGTTCAGCGACGCCGACACCATCAGCTTCCGCAGATTCGGCTGGCTCGACCCATACTGACCGCCGCCGCGATTGCACAGTCATCACCACCACATCCCCGACCACACCATCGACACCCCCGCAAACGCCGTAAACCGGTCCCCGGATCCGCAAAGTACGACCCGCAAAACGGACACAACCCCGACTGCACGCATCTCGCCAACGTCCCCTCGCAAGGAGGTGGCCATCGTGCCCGAAGCCCCGGAGTTACAGGTCGCCGTCGAGTTCCTGCGTTCCCGTCTGCCCGGACACTCCATCGCAGACGCCCAGGTTCTCAAACCCAGCGTCGTCCGCTCCCTCGCCGCCGGCCCGTTTCCCGGCGATGCCGTGGGCCGCCAATTCCGGGGAATCACCCGACGCGGCAAGTTCCTGCTCATTTCGCTGACCGGCGACCACTCGCTCGTCATCAACCCCAAACTCACCGGCGGCCTGCAATTCGTGCCGGCCAAGCAGCGTGTCCTCAAAAAGACCTGCGTCCGTTTCACCCTGTCCGATGGCAACGACCTTCGCTACACCGACGACCGCCAGATGGGACAGTTCTACTACGTGCCCGACGCCGAGATAGAAGCCGTGCCCGGCCTTGCCGACCAGGGCCCCGACGTGCTTGACGACCTCGCCTTCGACGACTTCAAGGCCAGCCTCAAGGGGTTCAGCGGTGAGATCAAGGGCGTATTGACCCGCGGCCGCGTCATCGCCGGCATCGGCAACGCGTACGCCGATGAAATTCTGTTCCGCGCCGGCGTCTATCCCTTCAAGAAACGCCGCGCCCTCTCCGACGACGAACTCCGGCGCATCCACCAATGCTCCCGCGAAGTCGTCGCGGACGCCGTCGAGCAGGTGCGCCAGCGCATGGGCAACCAGATCGACCACAAGCTCCGCGATTTCCTGGCCGTCCACAACAGGGGAGGCCAGCCGTGCCCACAATGCGGCAACGCCATCACCGAACTGCGCGCCAACCAGCGCATCACCAGCTATTGCCGACGCTGCCAACCCGGAATGCTCTTGAAAAACTGACCCGCCCGATTGCACACCCAATACAGGAGGAACCCCAATGGCCACCTTCATGTACGTCTCACTCCAGCGAGAAGACCGCATCGCCCAGTACACCCTCGACCCGGCATCGGGGGACATCGCGCATCTTGGAGACTTCCCCCTGGCGGGTATGCCGGCCCCCATGGCCGTCGATCCCGCAAAGCGCTTCCTGTTCGTCGGCCGCCGCCTCTCCCCCGAGTTCGGCCTTACCTCGTTCCGAATCGAACCCGGCAACGGCGCTCTGGAACACGTCAATGACGTCCCCCTCGGCGGCGATCCCGTCCACATCTCGGTGGACCGTGGGGGCCACTACCTGCTGTCTGCCTACTACTATCAGGCCAGGGTCGCGGTCCACGGTTTCGACAGCGATGGTACGCTCGTCGCCGCTCCCATCGAGTGGCGCGAAACCGGCATCGGCGCGCATTACATTCAGACCGACCCCCAGAACCGGTACGCCTTCGTGCCCCACATCGCCCAGGGCAACCACACCGGTGTCAACGCCATTTTCCAGTTCCAGTTCGAGCAGGATTCCGGACGCCTCACGCCCAACACGCCCGACCGCGTGGTACCCGCCGAACTCGAAGGCCCTCGCCACTTCTGCTTCCATCCCAATCTCGATGTGCTTTATTCCTCAAACGAGCAGGGTTGCAGCGTAACCGCCTACAATTTCGACCCGGTCGGCGGCACCCTGGCTCCCTTCCAGACCGTGCCCACGCTGCCCGACGGTTTCGACGGCCACAATTCCTGCTCCCAGATCCAGATCACCCCGTCCGGCGGGTTCCTTTACGCTCCCAACCGCGGCCACAACAGCATCGCGGGATTCGCTGTGGACGCAAGCGACGGCAGGTTGACGCCCCTGGGTCAAACGGCCACCGAACCCGTCCCCCGCGCGTTCAGCATCGACACCACCGGCAACTACCTCTACGCCACCGGCCTCGATTCCGGCAACCTGGCCACCTACCGAATCGACCAGCAGACCGGAGACCTCGTTCCCCTCGCCGTCCACCCCGTCGGCGCCGGCCCCATGTGGGTGCTGATCATCGACCTCTAACGCCCGGCCGCCCCCACGAAGCAGCGCCACGCCACAATCGGCCCAACCAATGACCAACGGTTGGGCCGCTCCTTTCCATGTCCAGCGTCTCCCAACCGACAAACCATCCGACCCCAAAAGAGCATCCCTCGTCATCGCCTTGCCCGGACCTTTCTCCGCTTCCAGAACACTCCCACTCCTCCCGCTCATGGTGAGCCTGTCGAACCATGCCGCCTCCGGTTGAGTGACAAACCGCCGTTGCCCAATTCACCGCATCTCGCCTAACATCAAACCAACCGGACTGACCAGATTTAGAGGTGATCCAATTTGGAATACTCGAAAGGTCAGCATCGATTGCTCAGGGACATCGCCCACCGCGCCCGTCTCACCCCCGACGAATATCCGGACTTTGAGACCGCAGTGCGCGCCGCCAACATCCCCGTCGAAAACGTCTCAATCCCCGATTGGCCGCCCGTGCCCTACTCGCCGCTCCTGATCCTGTTCGGCGCGTCAGCGTGGTGGGAGGGACACTATTGGACCGGTCAGCAGCCCGCCGTCTCCCGCTACGACGCATCCGACGCCAGCCGCATCGCCCGCCAGATGGCCGGCGACCCGCTCAGCCCCGAGCGCATCGCCTACGCCTGGCAGGTGCCCAAGTACGACCCCAACGAACACATCATCCTGCGCTACTGGCTCGCCGAACACGAACTGTCCATCGTCGATTTCCTGCGCGATTACCTCCCCAGGGTCGAAAAGCGACTGCAGCGCAACGACCTCCTCATCGAGGTGACCAATCCACGCGCCGGCGAGGAGCAGGCCGAGGGCTCCTACTCCCCAACTCGCCGGGCCGTCAGGGTCTCAGATCGCCACATCCTCGACGATTTCGCCGGATCGTCCTCGCGCTTCAAGTACCAAACCGACCTCAGCGTGTCATGGGTGCGCGCCGTTGACGGCTCGCGCTGGGAGGCGCGGCGCACCCATCCGCCGCAATCGGAAACCTGGGCCAGCCACCGTTCCTGGATCATGCGACCCCTCGGCCAGGGCGCACAACGCGATGACGACGTTGACCCCGTGGAGGGCTATCGGTTCGGCCCCGCCATGGAACTCTTTGACGACGGTATGCTCTGGGTCTGGGTGGCCCGACGCGCTCTCGAACACGCCGCCGCCATCACCATCAACGGCGTTCCCATCACCCTGAGTCCCCAGACCTTCGGCCCCTGCTGCCGTTTGGTCGGCCACATACCCGTCGAACGGATGCCCGCCGTCGTCGGCGAACCCTACGGCGACAGCGCCGTTGACCCCGCCACGCCCCCGGACACCGGCGGGCCCGGCCCAATCCGATTGCAAAACGTCCGGTTCGCCCTACGCTCTCCCTTCTACCGCGCGGTGACGCCCCTGCCCGATCAGTTCCACCGGAGCCGCGGATGCCCTTTGGTTCTCAGGGAACCGGACCGGATCCGGGTATTCGGTGATCCGGAAATTGCCCGGCGCGGCATCGTCATCAACGGCGTGGCAGTCTCCGCCCTGCAGCCCTGGCGCGGCGGTTGGCAGGGCCGCCTGGACGTTCCTTGTCCGGAGGTCGCCCGGGCGTCGGATGCCGCCGCAGACCCAATCGACTCGACGCGTCCGGCGAATCCGGGCGTCCCCGACGGCTCACGCATCTACAGCCCCTCGGCGGTCGTGGCAGCGATCGAGTCCACCCTGGGACGCACCGTCCGCCTGTTCGGGCAGACCGCCAGCGATCAGGGCATCGTAGCCCTCACCCGCCGCGGCCTTGAGCGATTCCTGGCCGAGGACGCCACCGACCGCGTCGATTACGTGATGGATCAAGGCGGACGCAATTACGACTGCGAGAATTTCGCCGAGACGCTGCGCTCAAATCTCGCCCGCAAATACGGCGTCAACGGCTGCGCAATCATCTGGGGAGACTCCCATGCCTGGTGCCTGTTCCCCATAGTGGGCCCCAGCGGCCCCGGCATAGTAATGATCGAACCCCAGGCCGACACCCACGTCCCTGTCGATCAACTGACCGGCGCCTACTCCGTCAAACGCCGCGCCGAAGTCCTCCTCTAACCACCGCCGTCCGATGCCGGAACCTCACCCTACCGGTTGCGCGTCCTCCGCACGCCTCCGCCCGGTTGCGCGTCCTGCGCACACCTCCGCCCGACCGCGCCAACCCCGCAAGTCATCCTCTAACCACGGCCGTCCGATACCGGAACCTCACCCTGCCGGTTGCGCGTCCTGCGCACGCCTCCGCCCGACCGCGCCAACCCCAGAACCCTTGCCACGTAGGGGCGAATAATCATTCGCCCACTCACCAAATCCCCCGCCGACCTAAGGCCACTCGCGATTTCAAACAAAAAGCCGCAGCGCCAAAAACCGCTGCGGCTCTCAAGTTTCTAAATGGTGGGCCTGACTTGACGGTAGACAGTACCATCTTCGAGATGTGGATGAGCCTGTGAGGCTACAAAGGCCCTTGCGTCTAGCATTGCCATAGCCCTGATAATTGCTTTCTTCCTGCGATGGGTCTCTCCTCTCTATGGATGACCGGATACCTGAAAACTGAGCCAGCCGGAACGTGGGTTTTGTGGGATGATGTAAGCTCATGGCCCGGCTGTCCATCGCCCAATAGTCCGTCCTTCTGCCGGCTTGGGAGGAAGTGGTGAGTGGGCCAAACCACGAACAAACGGAATTGGCACCCACCTTCATGAGTCACACTTGGGAAGCCCCAGTCTTTGGAGGTCGTTCTGTTGTATCTCCAGCAGATTGGCGGGCAGGCATCCAGAAAACCGGTTGCTTGCCAGAAAGAGGTGATCAATGAAGCCCAGATTCCCTAGTTCCGCCGGTATCTGGCCGGTCAAGCCGTTCTGTTGAAAGTTGAGCTGGCGGAGCTGGGTCATATCACCCAGCTCGGATGGGACCTCCCCAGTGAGGCGATTCTCTGACAGGTCTACATAGACCACCTCCTTCAGATTGCCCAATTCAGGAGGTATCTTTCCCGTCAAGTGGTTGTCCAGGAGATGCAGACGAAACAGTTTGGACAACCTGCCCAACTCTGGCGGTATATTCCCTTTCAACTGGTTGTGGGACAGGTAGAGTTCCCGAATACTGGATAGTCCGCCGAATGCCGGTGGAATATTCCCCGCCAGCCGATTGTCCGACAGGTTCATATGCGTCACCCGGGACAGGCTGCCCAGTTCGGGCGGAATGTTTCCGGTCAGCTGGTTGTCCTGGAGAAACAGGACCGCAAGGCGATATAGGTCTCCCATTGTCGACGGTATTTCTCCGATAAGCTGATTGTCCGAGAGGTAAAGTTCCTCCAGCTTCGCCAGTTGACCTAATTCCGGAGGTATCTCTCCCGTAATCTGGTTGCTGGCGAGGTTCAGGTGTCTCAGGTTGGCAAGCTCTCCAACTTCCGCCGGAATGGTTCCTCTAATTTGGTTCCCGCCCAATCCCAACCATGCCAGCCTGGTGAGGCGGGAAAGTTCGGGTGGTATTTTCCCCGACAGATCGTTTTCGTCCAGTTCCAGTATCTCCAATCTATTCATCCCGCCAAGCGCTGCGGGCAGGGTGCCGGTCAACTCGTTCTGTTCGAGCCTCAGCAGAACCAGGTTGGAGAGGGAGCCGTACTCCGGCGGAATGGGCCCGCTCAACCGATTGCCCCATAGCCAAGCAACGTTGAGCTTGGCGAGGGAGCCCAGGTTGGGAGGCAGTTCCCCGGAAAGTTGGTTGTAATTGAGATGCAGGATTTCCAGGCTGGCCAGGTCGCCCAGTTCTCCCGGTATCCCGCCAGCTAGTTGGTTTTCCGAGAGATACAGCTCTCTCAGGTTGGAAAGATTGCCCAGGGACGACGGTATTTCGCCGGTCAGTTGATTGCCGGACAAATTCAGGAGTACCAGGTCGGTGAGTCCTCCGAGGTCTGCCGGTATCTGCCCGGTCAATGATCTTCGAGAAAGGTCAATGTGGGATACGCGACCCCCCGGCTCAGATATCGTGACGCCTTCCCATTGGGCGATTGGCAACTCCTCCGACCAATTGAGCTCAGCGCTTCCTGCCAGGGTATCCCGCGCGTTGAGAAGGGCCTCTCGATCCGTCGCTTGGCCTGGAGGCATGCTCCCTTCCGCCACATCAGACCCAGGCGTTGAATCCTCTACAGTGGCTGGGTGTTGGCAAAGCAGCGCCCGAAAGCCTTCATCATCAGCGTCGGTCACATCGCAGGCAGTGTTGCCCTCGCTATTGGCTGCCGTCACGTCCGCGCCACGGTCCAGTAGCAGCCTGACGGTCTCAACGGTCGGGGGTTGATGCCAGGGTTCGCTTCCCTTCGCCGCCAGGTGCAGCGGCGTATCTCCCGCCTGGTCCGCCGCGTTGACGTCTGCACCACCGTCTAGCAACAAGGCGACAGTTTCAGGGGAAGGCGATCTCAGGAACGGAGACACCGCCCGGTGAAGGGGTGTTTGCAGCGCATGGTCGGGAGCGTTGGCGTCAGCACCATGTTCCAGCAGCAGGGTCACGGTCGCGGAGGCGCCGGCCCCTGCTGCCCCGTGCAGTGGGGTTATCCCGTAGTCGTTTCTTGCCATGGAGTCCGCACCTTGCGCCAGCAACAGTTCAGCAACTTCGGGACGTGAGTCGCCTGATACGGAAATCAGCGGCGTATTCCCGTGTTCATCCTCGGCATTCACATTGGCGCCGTATCCCAGCAGCAGTCGGACGATCTGAGGGTCAGCGCTGTAGTCGGAGGGTCCGGAATAGCCGTCAGTCATCGCCATGTGCAGCGGAGTCTTCAGATTTTCGTCCCGGGCGGCCGCATCCGCCCCCCTCTCCAACAGTATCCGGACCACCTCCGGCCCGGAGTGTCTGGCGGCGTGATGCAGCGGGGTGTCCTCATCGTCGGACCTGGCGGCCACGTCCGCGCCGCCGTCTAGCAACACCCTGATGACCTGCGGGTCAAGATCACCGTTTCGGGCAGCCAGATGCAGGGCCGTCCAGCCAAACGCACCCCTGGCTTTCAGATCCGCGCCATTTTCCAACAGCAGCTTGAAGACCTGGGAACCCGCTCCGAAAGCCGCAGCAGCGTGCAACAGCGTATCGCCCTCGTCCCCAATCGCAGTGGCATCCGCCCCATGTTCCAGAAGGAGCCTGATGACCTCGGGGTTGGCCCCGGCCCACATCGCATAGGTCATTACAAGCTCGCCATTGTCATTCTCCATCGTCACATCGCCGCCACTCTCCAGCAGGAGTCTGACGACCTCCGGGTCGGCATAATAAGAATCCGTCTGTATCAGTGTTCCAAGGTAAATGAAGATCGCTGATTGCCCTTGATCATCTCTCACCCCGGCCTCCGCGCCGTACTCCAGCAACAGCCGGATGATTTCGACGGCCTGTACAGGAAAATCAGCGCCGCCGCCAGGAGACGAGGTTGCTACTTCGGGGTCGGAAGCATAAGCGGCAAGTGTAACCGCTTCATGGAGGAGGGGTCTGCCGTAACCATCCTCGGCGTTGGCGTCCGCGCCATCCTCCAGCAACAACCCGACAACCTCGGGACTCTTGCCGTTTGCCAGGGCATAGGCCAGGACCGGCCTCCCGTTATAATCCCGTGCCGCTGCGTCGGCGCCACGGGATAGGAGCAACCCGATGATTCCTGGATTATCCGTGTACATCACCGCCCAGTACAAGGGCGTGAAACGATGGCCGCTCCCTGCCGATGGGTCGGCTCCTGCATCCAGCTCAGCCTGAATTAAGTCAACGTCGACACCGCCCGTCCAAAAGTCCTCAGAGCAAAGCGCGCCACAATTGCCGGTGGGGGTTCCTGTTGTCGGTTCCGGGGACAACGGTGATCGTGTCCCGGTGGGTGTGCTTTGCGGCGGGGTTGCGCTCGGCCGGGTAGTGGGTGACAGCGGGGTGGGTGCCGCCGGCATGGCAACCGTGGCCGGCGGTTCCAACGTAGGCACTGCGGTTGACCCCGCCTGTGTGTCGCAGGCTGCAAGCAATGCAAGCATCGCCACTGCGATGACCAGCTTGGAGATGCGCAGGAGTCGGACTTTTACGGTCATTCTACCCATTTGGTATCCTGGTGCGCGGGCCAGTCCAATCTTCCTCGCTTCCATCACCAATGGGAAGAAATGGAGAATTCTTTTGGGCGAGACACCATTGCAACGGAAAGTTGCGCCACTCATGGCCGTTTAATCTTGAGCCGTCAAGTGAATGGAGTAGATCAACGGATAAGGGGCCGACTTGACGGTAGATACTACCATCTTCGAGATGTGGATGGATTTGAGAACCGTCCCTGCTAACTCAGGTAGGGCACGAATCGCCGCACCTCACCATCACTGGGCCGGGAGCCCGGCGGTAGGGTCTACGACCTCGGTTGCCAGGGCATCCATTCCACCACCATCTCAGACTTTCCGCCCAAGATCACAGCCGCTTTGGGTCCTGGATAAATCGACCCTCCGGAACTCCGGCGTTCGCCATTCCAAAACTCGCGGGTGCTCCAACCAGTCCCTTCCGGTTCCAAACGCATGGACTCCCGAAATCGGCCGGCCACAACGTTGTTCAACATCGCCGTGAGCCGCTCGAATTCCTCCTCCGGCATTTCGTCGCACGCATCGCAACCGCAGGATGGAAAAACGGCGGTGGCCCAGCGGCCTACGCGCATTTCCAACCCCGGGAAATCGGTGAAAGCAATGGTGACCGGCGCACAGGAAACTTGCGAAGGCGTCAGCTTGATCGTTGGCCGGGCAAGCGGCCCCCGTTCCAACTCGCCGTCCAATCCCATGCCTTCTTCAAGGGTTATTTCGTACTCCCGATTCAAACGGGCCACGGTCTCAAGCGCCCATTGGTGCAGCGGCTCGAACTGTTCCGGATTGGTCACCCGCCAATAAGCTTCGTCCAGCGGTTGCGCGGGCCCCTGTCCCATAGCGCTGTAGCTGAACCATCCCGCCTCTGGTCTGTTCCATTTCCGATCTTCCATATTCTCCCCTGTCTCGTAGCGCCTGAGCGCATAACCTTCCCAACCTCAGATCACACGCGCCCATTCCCCTCTCCCTGCGGTCAGGCTCCCGGAGACCGGTAATTGACCGTCTTCTGAGTTGCCTGGTCAATCTCCTCCGGGGTGATCAGTTGCACCGTGTTGATGCTGAGCG
>CAZCZB010000020.1:0-43628 GCA_964502995.1 uncultured Dehalococcoidia bacterium | reverse complement strand
GGCTGGGCCCCTGGCGGTCTCCGCCTGTGATCTGGTGTCGAAAATCGCGCCCAGCGCCGCTACCACGGACAGTCAACATCCCCTGGCGTGGCGCACGCACCTCCATCGTCTATTCCGACCAGAACCACGGCCTGGCAACCCTTTTTCCTGGCCTCACATCCCGCACCTGATCGGCAACACCACATCGCATCGGTGGATTCGGGCTACAGCAGGGAGCACTTTTTCATCCCATCACCACGACACCACGCCCATCCTTTCCGTGGATTGGGGCTTACACCGCCTGATTGTACAAAGTCGAACGCGGAGAGGCGACATTCGACAATCCACTGCCCGAAATTCCGATCAGTTCAAGAATCTCATCCCCCGCATCGACGAAATTAACCATGTGGCCCTATTGCATTTCATCATGCTTTTTCACCATTTCTTTCACTACGATAGTCCTTCCTTCCTGCCTGACCATCCATTTGAAAGAATCCAAGTATCTGTTGTTATCAGCAACCACGATAAACGAAGGCATCGTGGTTCCATATTGAAATACCTGTTCACTCAACATGGCGTAGTCAGACAATTGGTCCGCAAGTCCAGGATCATCGCACCACAAGTTGGTATCAATTGAAATCAACCAGATTTTGCCATGATTCACATATCCCCCGTCAATTTGACTGTTCCGTATTGAATAACGGGGCGCCGTTCTTAGTACGTCGTCATCACCGTAATACGGCCGAAACCCCCGGCGAGCGTAAATGGGACAAATCATAACGCCATCTTTTTGATCTATGCTGGGTATGACATAGGCTAACACTTCGTTCCATGGCTCCCTAACAGACGAATATGCTACGACACAACCATAAATATTAACTGTAAACAACGCACATAGGAGAATAATGCGAACCGTTTTGGACTCAATGGACAGCAATCCGACGGCCATGATTATATACAAAAATATCAGTGCCCAAATCATGGATCTGGTGTGAAAGAATGATCCCACTACATGGTCTGATATAAGCATAACCACTAGAATGAGTAACCAACCCGTCAGCGATAACGATAACCAAGCCCACTGCCCCTGCCGCCACCAGTAATATATGCCGCATACCACTAAGAGGGCGTGTGACAATAGCCTGAACTGGCCGGCTGGTTCTTGGGATGAGAATGGGATGCTGGTTACGCTGGCTGGCTGGTGTTCTGGGCCTGGGCCACTGGTGGCTGGCTGCTCACCGTGGTCAAACGCAAACCGGATAGCCACCACTTCGAAGTGCTGCCCCGACGGTGGGTGGTGGAGCGTACTCTGGCCTGGCCGACCAGATGCCGACGCTTGAGCAAGGATTACGAGGAGCGCACCGAGAGCAGTGTAGCCTGGGTCCATGTCGCCATGGTCAACTTGGTGCTCAAACGGCTCCAACCCACCTGAACCCATTTGTCACACACCCTCTAAGAACGTATCGATTTCCTGTCGCGCGTGCGCTTCTTCCGTCGGGGTGTATTGTTCCCAAAGGTAATGATAGAGCCACCGTGATGCCTCCACCAAGTCGTCCGCCAATTCTCTTCGACTCTCCGCAAACGCCAACATCTTGAGAGCCGCGATTGCGTGAGGGCGATCAGCGTGGGTGCCACGGCCGGCCCGAATGGGGTGGTAAGTGAGCAGGACTTCGGCGGTTTTCGCAGCTTCTTGTGGCGCATCCAGCAACACCCACAGGTGCGCCAAATGTGGCGCGGACAGTGGATTCGTCTCCACGGCGTTGACGTACCGCTTGGATGCGATATTTCGGATTTCCGCCAGCGTGCCGGCTTCGATCACGGGGATTTCCTGGTGTCCCATCTGATCCACCAGAGCCCACAAGGCCAGCGGGCTCAATGCCGGGCTATTGGCTTGCCGTAGAGCCCACTCTTGGTCCGGCTCTCCGAAAACTGTGGCCACCCGCGCTGCGAGTTCAGTGGGTCCCAAGTTTTCGACCAACAAGCCGGAATGCCGGCGCGCAAAGTCTGCATGGGCCCACACCTGCTCGGCGAAGGCCAGCAACTTCCCGCGATCCACGTTTCGCCCGGCCTCCGCCAAGAGTTGGACGGCGTAAAGCGCGATTGTCATTTGGAACTGAGCGACACGGTCTGCCAAATAAAAGATTTGCGATTCTTCATCAACATCCCACGCACTCAATGGCAGCGCTTTGCATTTTTCGATTGCCCAATCCAGCGGATCAATGTCTTGGTGATGCATCACCACCGCCACAGCCAACGCGATCAGCCAGTCCCGGTTGTTCCAACGCCCGGTGAGGTGTGGAGACCGCAGGTGGTCTTCCAGAGCAGCCGTCATGCGGCGTTCGTGTTCGTCCAGGAGGATTCCGGCAACCTGGGCTGCTTTTTCTGGTTCCTGTTCTCGGATTTGCCACGCGATGTCTGCCAGGGGTTTGCCCCTGGGTTCGAGCCTGGCCCGGCGCAAGCCGGATTCCAGCTCGCTGATCACCTCCTCCGACCAGTGATTAAGCACAACGCCTTCGAGCAGTTGGGTGCAGTGCTTTTCGACCGCCTCAGTCGTCGGACGCTTTTCGTCCGGGCCGAAGGAGGTGTGGTTGAGCATTTCGAACGCCCACCAGGTGCTCCGTGCGGGTCCGAGTTGCTCAAGACTGGAAACCAGATCCGCGATTGCGTCCTCCAGTGTTGTTGGAACGGAGGGCTCCACGTCACTCGGACTCGGCCCGGTGGTGCCGGCTATTTCTGCTTGGTGGGCGACTTCCAATACTTGCAGGATTGCCAGCGCGATCAGAGCCCTCGGTGAACTGTCGGTAATCCACTGCAGGGGTTTTTGATGATCGGACATGGCGCGGATCCCGCCAACGCATAACGCGGCAAGCGATTGCAGCAGACAGTCCGGCACCCTGCGCACGAGCTCGGGCAGCATTTCGGGGTTTAGTGCCAGGAGGAGGTGTACCACCGACGGGATGCCCGGATACATCGACCGGTGTGCCTCGAATGCGATATAGGATCCTACGTGGAAAGATCGCATCAGGTCGTCGTCTGCCACATCTACGGAGTGTGCTCTGGCGCGCTGAGCGTCCCGCCCAACGATGTGCTTCGGGTCAAAGATTTCGCCTTGCCCGTGGAGGCGCTCCAGGGTATCCACGGCGTACCGGGTAAACGAGTCCATCTGCTCGGGACTCCACGAAGAGCGGATGATTGACGCCGCCAAGTCTGGATTGATCGACCCCATGGCCCAAAAAGCCGTGTCGTGGTTGCCGATCCCGGAGGTCCCAGAGAGCTCCACCCGGATGCCGTCTATGATCATCTCGGCAACCGGTTCTTTCATGTCCTCACGCAGGTGGTTTGGGCCACCGTCGGGATCGAACCAGCTGCGGATCTCGTCGATGATGAGTTCCGCCTCCTCGATTTCGCCAACCTGATCTCGGATTATGAATGAGGCTAGGGCGTAACACGTCGGCTCTTTCAGGGGTGCCAGACCATTGCCGAAAATGCGCCAGATGGCCTGCCCTACGTCCGCAGGCAACTCGATGGTCGGGGCTGCGTCGTCGGGCATCATTTGACCTCCCGGGCGTGAACGCCGTTGCTATTGTCGCCGATGTTCAACGACCACAGTTCCTGCACCTGGACTTCGTATACCCCGTACGGGACCGTTGCGAACGTGACGCCGTGAACGTGCCAACCATTGATCGAGTGGGTGATGATGATCTCCTTGTCGGGAATGATGAGGTACCGGTCGTGAAATGCCGACTTGTCTTCGCCTCTGCCGTTTTTTCTGGTGAACGATCTTACCGCCACGTGGCCCGCGAGCACGGAGGGATACTCGGACAACCATCCGTGAGGGTTCACGACTCCGCAAAGGATTCTCAGCTCCTTTCCTCTCGTCGCAGCGAACATACCGCTGTAGATCCGTTCGTTCGTATTGTCACGATCCCGTTGCAAGAAATACGGGTCGGCGAGGTAGATTGGTCCCTCCGGACGCCAGATGTCGCCAAGAAGATTGAGGAAATAATCGATGGCCTCCTCGGTCTGGTCCGGTTCAAAACGTCCGAGGTTTCTTTCGGCGCGAGCGTCCCGGTCTCGTCGCCAGGTTCTCCGGACGAGCACTTCTTGGCGGATCTTGGCGTCCAGCGCATCGGAATGTTCATCGCCAACCCTGATCACCGATCTGGAGTCGCCCAGGCTGACGGAATTGGAAGTGCCGCGTCGGGAATCGCGGACATTGATCGTCTGACCGGCTGAAAATCTCAGACCAATGTTTATCTCCCGGACCAAGGGGACTTCCCATCTGTCGACGCACTGGCCGTCGAGGCGTCGATATACGGCAAATCCTATCTGATCCAACTCCGAGGCTACGTTGACAATGGTGCGCCGTCCAGCCAATTCAAAGTGCTGGTGCAACAGGTCGTCGTCGCTGTCGCCGGCCCACACCGTGGCGAAGAAGGCATTTTCAGGTAGGTCAGTTCGGTCGGCGGGATTGACGTTGAGTATCAGGTGGGTTCGCCCGTTTAATAGTTCGCAATCTATGTCGTCCTGCGCTCCTGCGATCATCAGATTTCCGACCCGGTCCAATCGCTGGTCAAGACTAAAACCCAGGCCGCGAAGATGACCCTCCAACTGACTGGGTACGTAGGATTCGCATATCCTGCTCCATTGGTTACGGAGTTCCGGCGCGAAACTCCAAAGCTCGGTCACCTTGGCGCTGTGCCTGGAAAACGGGCTGTTCACCGAGTGGTCGTCCGTACCCATATGGGTACGGTACGCCCAATGGGAGCGGGGCCGTGGTTCCAAGTCGAACGCAACCTCAACGTCGTCGATGGCCAGGACGTTTCGGACCGAAATGTCCTTGACCAGTTCCATGCAGTGTCCGAGCGGAGCGTCCAGCCGGTGGAGTCGAATTTCGCCGGGTCCGACGGTGTCGTTGGCGGGAAACTCGGTCGTACGCCAAATTTGCTCCGGTTCGCCTGATCATGGACCGACCCCGTCGGCCCGGCGGTGGCGGATATGCGCGAACAGATTGAGAGGTTCGCCGCCTTTGGGATGCCACGCCAACACGGACATCCTGGCAGTTCTGTTCTCGCCGGCTTCTTCCGGGCCAAGGATGTCATCCATTGCCGTTCCTCCCCTTGGGTGATTGCGTTCTTGGCCCATGCTTCTTATTCCCAACCCGGGGTTCCCAAAGGTCCGGTTAATCCAGCATCCACGGTACTCAACGAGTTGCCGACAACGGAGTCGCGTCGCAGTCCGCTTGTTGAGGATCGTCCTAACACATTGGGCAATGTGTTGGACGGTAAGCGAGGGGGAGCGTGCCCTCCTTGTCCGGTCTGTAGGTCTCGCAGATGGTGAAATCGAGATCAATGGTCGACGGCCCATCTCCAAGACCCGCCCCCAGACCCCAGGCAGGTATTCCCATCTCACCCGGTCCAACTGTCACACATGGCCCCACCGTAAACTCCGCAGGAACGTGACCAACGTGGACGCCGCCCTGACGGTACACCCCAGTCTCCGTTCCGTTCCGCCAACAGGCAGGGCGTCCGCGTCGTCAATACACTACCCCTCGCCAATGCCGACACCACCAGCGTCAACATATAATCGCCAGCATTCGTCCGACTCGGCGCATCATGGGGTCAACGTGGTGGTCCACCACTCGCACAATCCCAGATGATGGGCCAAGGTGACGGGCAAAAGCAACCTCGCATTGGCCACCGAGCGATGATCGTCAAAGGTGACAGCGATGCGGTAGAGTTGCTCGTTCGGTGGCAATTTTTGAGAGCTCCTTGCATTGGGTTGGTTTTCTGTTTCGAAATCCATTATCCCAGAAGCCGAGAGCACTTTGGCGTCACATCACCATGACGCCACACTCATTGGTTCGGTGGATTGGGTGTAAGGATCCGTCGAACGAATATTCCCAATTACTCCAGCATGGCGCTGGCGAGCGCGGTTTAGGTTGTGCGAATTCCGGCAATGATGCTGAGACTCTCGAACTGCCGGCCCAGTGGGTCTGGCAGCTTTGTGGTAATTGTCAACGTTCCCTTTCTGTCGTTCCTGACGTTGGCTAGGTCTACGGGACAATTCCATGACGAGTCCCGTTGAGGCGCCAACGTGAACAGGATTGCACTTTCAGTTCGTCAATTGTCGCGGCAAGCCGGTGCGGGGAACTACTTCGCGGGTTTCATCGAGGGGGCTGTTACCGATGTCCGGGCATCTCCGAACGCTGCAGATCGGGGAGGCATTTCCTCCGCGGTCTCTGCTGCGTTGCTCAAATGGCCGGCAGACATCATCGTTCTCGGAATTGCCGCGGCGCCAATGCGATGCTGTATAGGACCCGGTTAGATATGGTGCCGCCAAAAAATCGCGCCCGGAAACCCGGGCGCGATCACGGCTTTGACAGCCGTGGATTGTGGTCTGCTACTGTCCGTTGCTGAGAATTTGTCCAGCATTTGTCCAGCAAAATGGGCCCAATCCCGTGGTTTTGCCTCTTATTGATACCGTCTTTGAGTGTGAAACCTACCCTTATTGAGAATCTGGTGCCGAAGGTCAGACTCGAACTGACACGGGATTAACTCCCACCGGTTTTTGAGACCGGCGCGTCTACCATTCCGCCACTTCGGCCGGTTCGCTACGGTTGACATCGCCCGTCGTTGCAGTTGGGGCTTGCGGCCACCGTCGCTGTGCTGGCGTATTAGTATAGCATGGGGCGTTCGTCCCTTCGCCGCGAATGATGCGACGGATCATGCGGGTCAATTCAACTGCGTGCGTCAGGAATTCGGGGCCGCCCGCATCCGGAGAACCCTCCGCAACCCCGACCACTCCCGGTTGCTCAGCACGGTCGGTGGCTGACCGAACTTATCGGAAATCGCATGGCTATCCGTGAATCCGTGAGTTGGTTGGCACGTTGCCAACCCGGTGTCATTGCGCCATAATGGTCGCGCGCCAACGGTCGATCGACCAATCGCGGGCGCGCAGGTTGCTATGCCCCGCCAATCCGATAACGATTCCGCCGACGAAGGTTTCCTGGAATCCGCTGCCGCCGCCGGTCTCGATATTTCAGACGCCGACCGCATGGCGGATCTGCAACGCCGTGTGGCGATGATGCGCCAGGGATTGGCCCGCCTGAACGAAATAAACGTTGAGGGCGCCGAGTCCCCTTCCTTTTTCGTCCCCACGCGACGGTAGGCCAGTCAGGGGCCATCCCCCGACGTCTGATTCGAGGAAACACGATGCCCGATTCCCAATTGCACTACCTGTCCGCCTGGGAACTTGCCCCGATGATTCGGGACAGGCAGATCTCTCCGGTCGAAGTCGTCGAAGCGTGCCTGGCCCGGATTGACGCGACCGAACCTGTGCTGAATTCGTTCATCACTCTGTTGCCTGAGCAAGCGATGGCGGCGGCGGGACGCGCGGAGCAGGAGATAGCCAGAGGCAACTATCGGGGCCCGTTGCACGGGATTCCAGTCGGTTTGAAAGACCTGTTTGAAACCGCAGGAGTGCGGACCACCTCCGGCACCAGGGTTTATGACAACCATGTGCCTGACGAGGACTGCACCGTTGCGGCGAGGTTCAGCCAGGCCGGCGCAATCCTCATCGGTAAATTGAACATGCACCCGCTGGCTTTCGGACCCACCGGTGAGAACGGGGACTACGGCCACATGCACAATCCGTGGAACCCCGAGCGCATCACGGGCGGTTCCAGCGGCGGCAGCGGATCTGCCGCGTCCGCCGGTCAGTGCCCGATTACCATGGGCAGCGACACCGGCGGCAGTGTGCGCATTCCGGCCGCCCTGTGCGGCATCGTTGGCCTGAAACCCACCTATGGCCGGGTCAGCAGAGCCGGATTGACTCCCCTGTCCTGGTGCCTCGATCATCCCGGTCCGATGGTCCGCACGGTAGAGGATGCCGCTCTCGCGATGAACGTCATCGCCGGACATGACCCACGCGATCCGGCGACTGCCGATGTCCCGGTTCCCGACTACACGGCTGCTTTGACCGGAGACGTGCGCGGTCTGCGAATCGGCGTGGTGCGTGAATACTTCGAGACCGAACTGGACGGCGGAGTTGCCGAGATCGTCCAACGCGCCATTGCCGAACTGGGCGAACTTGGCGCAGAAATCGTCGACGTTTCGCTGCCTCTGTATGAATATGCCCAGCCCATCAGCAACGCGATCCTGAGCGCAGAGGCGACTGCGGCGCACCGCGACATCCTGCTCAGCGATGGAGATCAGTTGTACCCCCAGGTGAGGGACCGGCTGGAAGAAGGTTTGTTTATCACCGCCGCTGAATACCTGCGTGCGCAACAGGCCCGACAGGTTTTCTGCGCCCAGGTGGACGAACTGCTGCAACAGGTGGATCTCCTGGCCGGGCCGGTGGAGCCGGTGACGGCTCCGGTGATTCTCGAACGGCGCATTGACGTTGGCGGAGAATCGCTGCCCGCGGTGCCATTGTTGACAAAATACACCCGCGTGTACAACATCACCGGTTCGCCGGCGATTTCGGTGCCGTGCGGATTTGCGGACGATGGGCTGCCGGTTGGCCTGCATCTGGCCGGGCGCAATTTCGACGAAATGACGGTACTGCGGGCGGCCCACGCCTATCAACAAGCCAACGACTGGCACACTCGCCGGCCACCACTGTAGCCCACGCTCGCCAGACCTCAACCGCCCAGCGGGCAATTGAAATTGACTGCAATAAACGCCGTTACCTTTGATCTATGGCAAACCCTGATTCTCGATAACAGGGAGTTGGGGCTGCAGCGCGCCCAGGCCCGGCTGGACAGCGCCAGGGAAACCCTCCGCCAGGAAGGGGTTCACCACGACCCTGAACACATCAGGGAAGCGTACCGGGGCTGTTACCGGGCGTGCCGGGCGGTGCGCAACGAGAACAAGGATGTCAGCTTTCGCCGACAAGTGGAGATATTCATCGATCTTATTGAGGAGGGATTGTCTGCCCGCCTTACGGAATCCGCGGTTTGCGAAATAGAACGGTCCTATGCGGAGTCTTTCTTCGAATATCCCCCGAAGTTCCACGACGCCACGCGGGCGACGCTTGAATCCGTTGCGGAGATGGGCCTGAACATCGGGTTGATTTCAAACACCGGCATGACGCCCGGATACACTTTCCGCCAATTTCTGGAGCAACACGGCCTGCTGGGATATTTCAACGTCCTGACGTTCTCGGACGAAGTGTTGCTGGCCAAGCCATCCGACGAAATTTTCCTCATGACGATCAACTCCCTGGATTCCACGCCCGACGCGACCATCCACATCGGAGACCATGTGTCCAACGACGTGGTAGGAGCCAACCGCGTCGGTATGAAGTCCATCTGGATTCGTGGGTTCTACGAACCGGAAGACCCGGACGATCCGTACTCCCGGGCTGACGTGGCGGTGGACGATCTCTCCGGAGTTTCCGACGCAGTGCGCAGCCTGGTGGGTCGTCAGCGATAACCACTCGCGTCTCAACGCACATCTAGGAGTCCTCCGGTGTTCGAGGAATTGAGCGGTGGGCCGCTCCCGAACGGGCGTTATCCCGACATCACGTTGGCGATTTTCCCGCACCTGCAGGAATTCATGGTCGTGGACACGCGGCGGGAGCAAGCTTCCGTCTCGCTGATGTCCACCGAGCAGGTGTTTAACGACGAGTATTACCGCGCGGTTCAGAGCGAATTCGAAAGCATGATCCGCGAAAACTCGGACCATCCCTTTTTGCACATCATGCACCTGCCAGGCCAACTGGACGACATGTTGCGCGGCGTTGCCATGAATTTCATTCTCGACAGGCTGGGGGTCAATTTTCACGATGAGGACAACCTGCCCGAGGTTGTGGTATTCGTGATCTCGGGGCCAACCCTGGCAATTCCGCCAGAGCAGGTGGTGGATGGATTTGCGGAAATGATGGCCGGCCGCCTGGACGCCATCGAATTGGGGCGTTGGAAACGGGAGTTGGCTAATCTGATTCGCAAAGAGTCCGAATCATTCCCGGCAACCAACGAGGCGTTGGGCGAGACAATGACCGACGAATCTCTCGACCCGTACTACATTTGGCAAAACCGCAACTAGGAATCATCCGCATGACCCAACGCATCGCCTTGACATTCAGCAGTCGCGACAACAACGACGATGAAGACCTGGTGGCCGTGGCGAAGGCCGCCGACCGGTTGGGCTTCGATTCTTTTTGGACCGGAGAATCCTGGGGGCGCGACGCGTTCACCGTCCTCACCATGCTGGCCTGCAATACCCAAAGCATCAAACTGGGCACGGGTATCGTGACGGTTTACAGCAGGACGCCCGGTTTGATCGCACAGAGCATTGCGTCGTTGGACAGCATCAGCGGAGGCCGCGCCATCCTTGGACTTGGCACCAGTGGCCGCATCGTCATTGAGGATTGGCACGGCGTCAAGTTCGATTACCCGGTGTCCCGCACGCGTGAGTACATCGAAATCATACGCATGGCGCTCTCCGGCGACAGGGTCAACTACGATGGCCGGTTCTACCAATTGAAGCGGTTCCGAATGGGAGCGTCGCCCGTGCAGGAACGTATCCCGATCTACGTCGCGTCGCTGGGCCGCCGGAATCTGGAACTGACCGGAGAGTTGGCCGACGGTTGGCTGCCAATCTGGACACACCGGGAAAAATTGCCCGAGGTAAAGGAACCGCTGGTGTCGGCGGCAACTGCCGCCGGACGTTCCGCCGCCGAGGTGACCACGGCGCCACAGATACTCAGCTGCGCGTCGGATGACCGCGATACCATCGACAACGCAGTGCGGCAGGCACGGGCCCACATGGCGTTTTACATCGGCGGGATGGGCACGTACTACTACGACCTTTTCTGCCGTTATGGTTACCAGGCCGAAGGCGACGCGGTTCGCAGGGCATGGGCGGAAGGCGACCGCGCCACTGCCGCCGACGCCATCGCCGACGAAATGGTCGACAGCATCACCGCCATTGGGACGCCGGACGAATGCCGGGCCAAAATGGACCGGTTCCGGGAGAACGGTGTGGACATGCCCATCGTGGCTTTTCCGCACGGCACCGACCGCGGCACAATGTTGGGGACCCTGGAAGCTTTGGCTCCCCCTCAGTAAATTGGCTCCCCCTCAGCAGAAGGATCAAGCTTGAGAATCGGGTTGATTTCCGACACCCACTCAGCCGGTAGCGGCTGGGACCTGCCGACCGCTGTGCTGGATGCCCTGGCGGGCAGCGACCTGTTGCTCCACTGCGGAGACCTGGAGTGCATTGGCATCCTGGATTGCCTGGAACAGGTAGCGCCGGTGCTGGCCGTGCGTGGCTACGAAGACCCCCGCGAAGCGGGAAATCGTTTGGCGGACACAACGCGAGTAGTAGAGGTCGACGGTGTCAAGATAGGAATGGTCCACGACATCCAATGGCCCGCGCCCCCGATTCCGACCACGCCCGACGGAACCGGATTGGAGTATCCGGCCAATGGCCTGCACGAACTGCTGGTTCGCAAGTTCGGTGAATCTGTGGACGTGGTGGCCTTTGGCGACACCCACGAGGAGTTGGTCGAATGGCGCGATGGCGTGTTGTTCGTCAACCCCGGCAGCCCCACTTATCCAGGCCGCCGGCACGAACGGGGCGCGTTGGGAACCGTGGCGACGCTGGAGATATCCGACGGAGCATTGGCTGCTCGCATCATAAACGTGCAAGAACAGGCACAATAGCCCGATTTCCGACGCTGGGCAGGACGCCTCGTCGGTTGACAGAATCTGGCCGTTTGTGCTAATTTCGCAACGTTTGTCGGGTTTTTTAACCGAAAAACGGAGAGGATAGAATGGAATCAATCATCATGGCCCTGGTTGCCGGGGGTATTGCGCTGGCGTTTGCGGCGTTCATGGCCTGGCGAGTGGTCGGCGCCGACGCGGGAAATGAGCGCATGACGGAGATCGGAGACGCCATCCGAACCGGCGCGTCAGCGTTCCTCCGTCGTGAGTACCTGACGCTGCTGCCCTTTGTGATAGTGGTTGCGATAGTCCTGGGAATCCTGGACTACACGGTGTTTGACCACGGGTTGGGCGTTCCGGCGACGGCGATCTCGTACATCGCGGGAACTATCTGCTCAGGCCTGGCGGGGTTCATCGGCATGAACGTCGCGGTCAGGGCCAACGTCCGCACTGCGGCGGCCGCCATGCGCGGACTCAACCCCGCCCTGCGCATCGCGTTTTCCAGCGGGACCGTGATGGGCGTTACGGTGGTTGGCATCGGCCTGCTCGGCGTAACGATCCTGTACATGATCTTCCAAAACATCAGCGCGGTGGCAGGATTCGGATTCGGCGCCAGTTCCATCGCGCTGTTCGCCCGCGTCGGTGGCGGCATATTCACCAAGGCCGCCGACGTCGGTTCCGACCTGGTTGGCAAAGTGGAAGCCGGTATTCCCGAGGACGACCCGAGGAATCCCGGTGTCATTGCTGACAACGTGGGCGACAACGTGGGCGACGTGGCCGGCATGGGCGCCGACCTCTTCGAGTCCTACGTGGGCAGCATCATCTCTGCCGTAGCGCTCGCCGCCGCCAGCACCACGGCTTTTGCGGTGTTCGGCAACGATGCGGTGTTCCCCATGCTGCTGGCGGGCGCCGGCATCATAGCGGCCATCCTGGGCACTTTCGTCGTGCGCAGCGGTGAGCAGGCCGACTTCGAAAAACTGCTGTGGTCGTTGCGCTACGGCATCTTCGCCGCCGGCGGCCTGCTGATCATCTTTGCCGCTGTGCTGACCATCACCCTGACCGGCAACTGGTGGTGGTTCGGTTGTGTGGTTGCGGGCCTGGTCGCGGGAACCATCATCGGCCTGGCCACTGAATATTACACCTCCTACAGTTACAAACCCACCCAGCGTGTGTCGGAATCGTCGCAGACCGGCGCGGCCACCGTTATCATCAGCGGCATCGCCACTGGTATGCTCAGCACGCTGATCCCCGTTGCCTGTGTGTCCGTTGCAATCCTGCTGGCCTACTGGTTCGCCGGATTCTACGGGGTGGCGCTGGCGGGCGTGGGGCTGCTGTCCACGCTGGGCATCACCCTGGCCACCGACGCCTACGGCCCCGTCGCCGACAACGCCGGCGGAATCGCCGAGCAGGCCAACCTCGATCCGCAGGTGCGTGAGCGCACCGACGCCCTGGACGCGCTGGGAAATACCACCGCTGCCACCGGCAAGGGGTTTGCCATTGGCTCCGCCGCCCTCACCGCGCTGGCGCTGCTGGCCGCCTATTCGGTCAGTGCGAACCTGATCACCCTGGGTCCCGATGGACGGCTTGCAGAGAGTGGCGGCGGTGGCATCAACCTGCTGCAGCCACAGATACTGGTGGGCCTGGTCATCGGCGCGATGCTCCCGTTCATATTCTCCGCCCTTACCATGCAGGCCGTTGGGCGCGCCGCCCAGGGCATAGTTGACGAGGTACGCCGCCAGTTCCGCGAGATCCCCGGCCTCATGGAAGGCACCGCGCAACCCGACTCCGCGCGCTGTGTGGACATCAGCACCCGAAGCGCCCTGCGAGAAATGATCCTGCCCGGAGTGATGGCCGTGATAGCGCCGATCGCCACCGGATTCATCCTCGGCGAGGCCGCTCTGGGTGGACTGCTGATTGGGTCGGTGTCCGCCGGATTCATGCTGGCCATCATGATGGCGTCCGCCGGTGGCAGCTGGGACAACGCCAAAAAGTACGTGGAGCTTGGCAACTTCGGCGGCAAGGGATCGGATGCCCACAAGGCCGCTGTGGAAGGCGACGTGGTCGGCGACCCGTTCAAAGATACGTCCGGTCCGAGCCTGAACATCTTGCTCAAGTTGATGGCCATCGTGTCGCTGGTGTTCGCTCCGGCATTCGTCGCGGTGCGGCCGCTCATCAACCTGTAATATCTGCGGACGCTTAAAACGATAGCAGGGGCGGGTCTGAGATCCGCCCCTGTTCCGTTGTGATAAATTGTCCGCCACATCATATTGAGGTAATTGCCCGATGACTACCAACAACGGCGGATTGTTCGACCTGACCGGGCGCGTGGCGTTGATCACCGGAGGCAACGGAGGCCTGGGTTTGGGCATGGCGTTGGGACTTGCCAACGCCGGAGCGGACATCGCCATCGCCGCCCGCAACGCTGAGAAAAACGCCGCCGCGGTCGCTGAGATAGAGGCCACCGGCCGGACTGCGATCTCGATAATCACCGACGTCACCAGCGATTCAGACATCGATGATATGGTATCGCGAACCGTCCGCCACTTCGGTCACGTGGACATCCTGATCAACAACGCGGGGGCGACGGTCCGCAAGCCGCCCGAGGACATCACCGCCGCCGAGTGGGACAACGTGCTGGATGTGAACCTGCGGGCCGCATTCCTGTCCTGCAAGGCCGTTTATCCGCATTTCAAGGCGCAGGGCAGCGGAAAGATCATCAGCATCGGCAGCATGTACAGCATCTTCGGCGGCGGCGGCAGCGGCGTGCCGTATTCGTCCAGCAAGGGCGGAATCGTCCAGCTTTCCAAGAGTTTCGCGGTGGCGTGGGCCGGCGACAACGTCCAGTCCAACGCCATCCTGCCCGGCTGGTTCATGACGGAACTGACCCAGGCTATACCGGAAACCCAGCCCGAGCGCTACGACCTGATCAACCGCCGCATTCCCGCCGGACGCTGGGGAGATGCCAACGAACTGCAGGGAGCAGCGGTATTCCTCGCCAGCCGGGCATCCGATTATGTAACCGGCGCGGTGATAGCCGTGGACGGCGGCTTTTCGGTTTCGTAAATCGAAACGCGAACACGCAACCAATAAAGCAGGGGCGAATGATCATTCGCCCCTGCCAGTGTGCTGATGGAACTGAAGTTGGGTTACAGCTGATCCAGCGCTTGCCTTGACAGCATCATCTTGACCGGGCTTATGGGCCGGAAGGTGCGGGACACGCGAACGTCCCCGGCGAGGCTGCACAGGGTGTAGGCGTCGTAGGGTTCCATCCCCTTCTCGGTAACCAGGAAATCCACCATGTCGCGAACCGCCTGCTTCATCGCAGGCCCGAGATCCTCGCCGTGGGACAGGACCACGTAATGCTCGGGCGTTACGGCACGGGGACCCGAAATGTTCATGCCCTTTTCCACGGTCACCCGGATGTGCGTGTCCGCGGAACACTCGGCCCCGGTGCCGGCAACGGCGCCGTCTCCCACCACCGCGTGGCAGTCGCCCATGGCGAGCATTCCACCCGGAACGAACACGGGCAGGTAGAGAACGCTCCCCTCGACCAATTCTTTCATATCAATGTCGCCGCCGTATGGCCCGCTGTCGCTTGCGGTTTCCTGAGGGTAGGTCGGCGTCGTCGCGACCAGGCCCATCGACGGACACAGGGGTAGCCTGACCCCGCTGGGCAACACCAGGTCGTCGCCGTCCAGGCTCATGACCGTGGGGTATCCTTCGGTGAACTCCGCTTCCAGGAATCCGCGGCCCGGCATGACCATATGCGCCGGATTTTCCTTGGGCGTGATGCTGATGAATTCCACGCGCAACGCGTCGCCGGGTTCCGCGCCGTTCACGTAGATGGGGCCGGTCGCCGGCCCTTTCAGGGATTTTTCCTGCAGTACTCCGGGTTCGCGAATTCCTTCGAAAGCGTCCCAACTCTCAACGATCAACTCCTCGCCGTCGTCGATTGTGATCGCCGGTTCGTTCTCGGGTTGCAGCACGTAAATCCGCTTCTCACGGCTCAGGGTTTTCATCGTATAACCTCGATTCAATTGTCGGCAGCGACGGCCAATTGGGAATCGTTGACGGCACGCATGGGCAATCGCACCTGTCGCACCGAGACCGGAAGGGCCACACGGCAGTCCAAATCCACTACGTTGACCGCGATCTCGTTCCGCGTGCCCGCTGCCCCCATTGGCGACCCCGAATAGTACGCCGTTACTCCGTTTTGGGATATATCCTCAAACCGCTCCCAGTGGCCCAGGGCGATGTAGTCGCATCCGGATTCGGCGATCTCGTGCGAGCGAATGGGCGAGGACCGTTCTTCCGTATCGTCGGGGAAATGGTAGTGGCCGTGCGCCATTGCAACCAGCCAGTTGCCGCCTCGTTCCCCGGGGACACCCGCCAACGGTCGAAATTCGGGGGTGTGGCTGTCCATCGCGCGACCCCAGACGTCCAAGGTCAACTCGGGAAACGTCAGAGTCTGGCCTCGCGTTCCCGTAATGATGTGCAGATTGCTCGGGCCGGGTTGAAATGGCTCCCTGAGATACAGCGACCGGGAGTCATAGAGGTCATGGTTGCCAGGCAGTATGACCACTGGCACGGATGCCCGCGCCATCTCACTCACGAAAAATTCAAGCACCGCGTCGGAAATGCGCGCGTTGTCGAACACATCGCCCGATATCAACAGGGTATCGGCGTGCAGGCTTGCCACGCCATCCACCACCGACGACAAGGCCAGATTGGGGGCTTCGGGATCCCATTCATCTCCCAAATGCGTATCGGATGTGTGGACAATACGGATGCTTTTGAGATTGTTCATTGGTTGGTCTTTTCGCACAGGACGTTGGATCGATGGTTGGTTCAGACGCCGGCGCCGGTCGCTTCGGGAACCTGGGCATTGACGTGTTCGCTCACCGTATCCAATAGCGACGGGAGGTTCCACCCCCTGGCCGCCGACACGAACACCCTACCATTGACAGCGGGAGAATCGGCGGCCGCCAGGACCGAAAGGTCAATCTGGTCGAACGACTCAACATCGGCAGGGTCGTCGGTGAGCAGGTCCATTTTATTGATCACCAGCAGGCGAGGTTTGCCGCCCAGATCCAGGTCGTTCAGCGTCTGTTCGACCACTTCGACCTGTTCCGGCGCTTTGGGGTGCGTTATGTCGATCACGTGCAGCAACAGATCGGCTTCGCTGAGTTCGGCCAGGGTGGCGCGGAAGGCCGCCACCACCGTCGGCGACAGTTTCTGGATGAATCCTACGGTGTCGCTCAAAAGCAATTCGCTGCCGTCGTTCAGTCTGAGCCGCCGCGTTACCGGATCAAGGGTGTTGAATAACTGGTCCTCGGCGGGCACTCCGGCGTTGCACAGCGCGTTGAACAGCGTGCTTTTGCCCGCGTTGGTGTATCCGACCAGCGTTGCCATCGGCGTGGCCGAACGCCGGCGCCGCTCCAGGTACTGGCTGCGACGCTTGCGGACGTTGTCCAACTCCGATTCGATCTTCTGGATTCGGCGGCGAATCAGTCGCCGGTCGGTTTCCAACTGGGTTTCGCCGGGTCCGCGCGTGCCGATGCCGCCGCCCAGTCGTTCCAGGTGGGACCACTGACCGATCAGGCGGGGCAGCAGGTACTGGTGCTGGGCCAGTTCCACCTGCATCTGTCCCTCGCGGGTGCGGGCGTGGCGTCCGAACACGTCCAGGATCAGCGCGGTGCGGTCGATCACTTTCACCTGCAGGGCGCCTTCCAGGTTCCGCTGCTGGGTGGGAGTCAGTTCGTCGTCGCAAATCACGACATCCGGCCGTTCTTCCTCCAGCACTTCCTGCAATTCCTGCAGTTTGCCCTTGCCGAGGTACGTGGGCGTGATGCGTTCGGCGCGCTGGGAAACCGTCGCGATGACCTCGGCGCCGGCGGAGCGGGTCAGGTAGTCCAACTCGACCAGCGTGTCCTGCAATCCCCAGAGTTGTTCGCCGCGCTTTTTCGACTCGACAGCCACCAGCACTGCCCGTTCGGTATGTGGCCCGGTGGGTTTGGGTTGGCGTGTCTTAGGCATCAGCAGCGCCAAATTTGTGCAAACGCATTGTTCAGGATCTCGGAGCCGGAATGGTCCAGCTTTCCAGGCGTTGACAGCCGGTTTCCACGCGCTCGTCCGGAGTGGTGAGAGAGAGACGGATGTAACCCTCGCCATATTGCCCGTATGAGGAACCGGGGGTCACCACGATGTCGATTTCCTCCAGCAGGCGTGCCGCGAAATCCGCCGACGTGTAGCCCTCGGGCACCGGTGCCCAGATGTAAAGGCTGGCCCGCGGTGTTTCAACCTGCAGACCCATGCGAGTCAACGCTTGCAGCACCCGATCTCGCCGCCACTGGTAGATACCGATGTTGTCGTCGATGCAGTCCTGCGGGCCGGTCAGCGCCTCCATGGACATTTCCTGGATCGCCTGCGGTATGCCCGAGTCCAGGTTCGCCTTGATCTGGAACAGCGCCTTGATCATGTCGGCGTTGCCGACGGCCATTCCCATGCGCCATCCGGTCATGTTGTAGGTCTTGGACAGCGAGTGGAACTCCAGGCCCACGTCTTTCGCGCCGTCGATCTGCATCATGCTGCCGGCACGGTATCCGTCATATCCCACTTCGGAATAGGCGGCGTCGTGCAGCATGGCGATATCGTGCTCACGGCAGTAGCGGAGCGCTGATTCCAGGTCTTCCTGCGACGCGACGGCGCTGGTGGGATTGTTGGGGTAGTTGAGCCACATCAACTTGGCCTGACGGGCCACGTCCTCGGGAATGGCGTCCAGTTCCGGAAGCCAACCGTTGCGCTCGTAGAGAGGCATTATGTAACTTTCGGCGCCGGCGAACATGGTGCCCACGGAATAAACCGGATAAGCGGGATCCGGCACCAGCGCGATGTCGCCCGGATCCAGGAAGCAGAACGCGGCGTGCCCGATGCCTTCCTTCGCGCCGATCAGCGGCAGGACCTCGGTGTCCGGGTCCAGATCAACGTCGAACCGCTGCTTGTACCAGTGCGCGATGGCGCGACGCATCTCCGGCAGACCGTCGGTTTCCGGATAGCGATGGTTGGGCGGATCCTGGGATGCCGTGAGCAGGCGGTCGATGATCGGCTGAGGCGTCGGGATGTCGGGGTCTCCGATTCCGAAGGTTACAACGTCCGCACCGGCCGCGCGTTTCTCAGCGATAATCCGCGAGATTTCCACGAACGGATAGGGTGCAAGTTTCCCGAGGCGTTGGGATAGGCTGGGCATGGTACTCCTGGTTGCTTTTGGCCTTCACGATTGGTTCTACTGACGGTCGGTTGGACGAGGGTTTACACAGCGACCGCGGCCTGCGGTTCAAATTCCTGGTTGCGCTCCAGCGTCAGCCAATTGTACTCATCAATGAACTTTGACAGGCTGAACGGCGGGTCGATTCCCAATTCGGCGGAAATGGCGCCGGCGGGGTCCTCGATACTGTGCTGCGACCTGGCGTCGCTGACCACCGATAACGCCGCCATCCGCATGATCGTCAGGAACTGGGAATAGGTGGCGCCGGTGGGCTGGTCATCGGGGAAGTATGCCTTGCGAATTCCCGAACCCCAGGATACGAACAACTGCGGATTCAACGCTGTAAGAATAGCGGATGCCGCGGTCGGGCCAACGCCGTCGGCCTCCGCCAGCGCATCATAAGCCTTCTCAATCACGTCCAGCGTGGAACAGCGCAGGTCGTTGAACTCCAGCGCCGATACTGACAGGGGTTCGAGGTACGGGATCGCGCGCCGCACCGCGTCGGCGATACCGTCGGCTTTGCTCTGCGGGATCCGGCAACCCCACTGGTTCACGTAGCTGACCAATGCGCCCCAGTCGGCATCTTCGCGCCCTTCGACGATGGCCTGCCGGAAGTCGGGATCGCGAGCGGTGATCGAGAGGTCGTCGCTCGCCAGGGTGCGGAATCCATTGGCGGACCAGCGGAGTTGTTCAAAAGTGGTGGGTCCGGTTACAAAGTTGCTCATTCTGTCCATTCTCCACTGAATACTTCGGCGGCAGGGCCTTCCAGGAAGACCTCGCCCTGTCCATCCCACTCGATGTTTAGGGTTCCGCCCGGCAGATTCACGGCCACGCTGTCTCCGGTGTGTCCCAACAGCCGGGAGGCGACGCCGATAGCGCAGGCGCCGGTGCCGCAGGCCATCGTCTCCCCCGATCCTCGTTCCCACACCCGAGCGTCCAACTGCCCATCTGCGCGCACGTTGACGATCTCGAAGTTCACCCGACGCGGGAAGATGGGGTGCCTTTCCACCAGCGGGCCGATGTTGTGCAGGGGGAACTCCTCCACCGGTTGGTCGACAAAGGTAACGGCGTGAGGATTGCCCATGGACACAAAGGTCAAATACAGGCGGAAATCCCCAGGGTGGATTGCATAGTTGACGATGGGGCCGTCAGTGGTGCTGATGGCCGGGTCCAGGTCAACCGGAATTTCGGAGGGAGCGAAATGCGGCGGCCCCATGCTGACGCGAGCGGAGTCCACTGCGGCCCCGTCGTAATGGGGAACCACCGTCCTGACGCCCGCCAGGGTATCGATGGTAATGCCCTCGGCCGCGCCGGGCACGATCCCTCGCTCAATGGCGTATTTGGCGAAACAGCGTATGCCGTTGCCGCACATCTCGCCTTCCGACCCATCCGAGTTGAACATCCGCATGCGCAAGTCGGCGATGTTCGAGTTCATCACGAGGATCAGACCGTCGCCGCCTACACCAAAATGCCGGTCGCTTATGGAGCGCGAGAGGCTTTCCCAATCCCGGTCCGGCATGGCCCGGGCGTCAACGTACACGTAATCGTTGCCCGCGCCGTGCATCTTGGTGAATTCCATCCTGCCACTCCCTGGGTCCAGTCGGCTCATGGCCGCTGATTTGCGATTGTATCACAACGATTTGCACCGGACAGGAACCCGGATACGTAGCGCGCGGCTTGTGCCACTGGCAGCGACAGCGTCGCATCCAGCCACACTATGCGGCGGTCTGACGGCTTGAACCAGGTGTACTGGCGGCGCACCAACCGGTGCGTCTGGGTCTTGGCGCTGGCGACGGCGTGCTCCAGGGCCATCTCGCCGCGCAGATACTGTCCAAGCTGGGAATATCCGACCCCCGAAAGCGGCCCTTCGCCCAACCGGTACCCCTCATCCATCAAACGTCGCGCTTCGTCCAGGAATCCGGCGGCCATCATCGAATCCACCCGTGTGTCGATCCGCTCGTACAATGCCGGCCGGTCCGCCGTCAGGCCGATTACCAGGGACTCATAGGGAGGCTCCGCGCTTTTGTCGGAGACAGCAATGCCGCCACCCGCATGATGCAGCACTTCCAAAGCACGTATGATGCGCCGGATGTTGTGGGGGCCTATCGCATCCGCCCTCTCCGGAGCCAACCGCGCCAGGTCGCGCCACAATCCATCCACACCTTCCGATTCCGCCCTGCGTTCGAGGCCAGCGCGATAATCCGGATCGGGCGGCACCTGCGGGACGTTCCATCCTTCGAGCAGAGCCCAAACATATTGACCGGTGCCGCCGCAAAGGATGGGCAGTCGCCCGCGCCGGGTGATGTTCGCGATTGAATCCCGCGCAAGCGGCAGAAATTCGCCCAGGCTGATTGGATCGACCGGTTCCCGGATGTCGATCAGATGATGACGGGCCGCTTGCTGTTCATCCGGCGTCGGTTTGGCGGTGCCGATGTCCATTCCGGAATAGACCTGCCGGCTGTCCGTGTTGATGATCTCGCCGCCAAACCGCTTTGCCAACGCGATTGCCAGGGCGGTCTTGCCCACCGCCGTGGGACCGACGACTGCAACGATGGTCGGGCGGACCGACATTGAACGATGCGTGTGGCCTGGCTAATTCCGGCCGGCGAAGGCAGCGGCCACGTCCACAAACGAACCGGCATCCAGACTGGCGCCTCCAACCAGCGCTCCATCGATGCTGGGCACGGCTGCGAATTCGGCCGCGTTGGCGGGGTTGACGCTGCCGCCGTAGAGCAAAGGAGTCGCGAAGGCGACGGCCTCGCCAAGGGCGGCAGAGATGGTGGGCGTGATCGAGCCACCCATGATCTGATCGGCGATTTCGGGGGTTGCAGCCCGGCCGGTTCCGATTGCCCACACCGGTTCGTAAGCGATCGCCAGTTTGCCCAACGCGTCGTCCGGACCGATCTCGGCGAGCGCTCCGGCAACCTGGCGGCGGATGACCTCGGCGGCCTGACCGGATTCACGCTCGCCCAGGGTTTCTCCAACGCACACTATTGGGACCAGTCCGTGCGCCAGGGCGGCGGCGGTTTTGCGGCCCACCGATTCATCGGTTTCTCCGAAGAATTGACGGCGTTCCGAATGACCGATGATCACGTAATCGCAAACTCCAACCAACATGGGTGGCGCTATTTCACCGGTGAAAGCGCCACTGTCGTCGGTGTGCATGTTTTGCGCGGCGATTGAAATCCCGCTCCCCGCCACGGCGTCGCGGACCGCATGCAGCGACACGAACGGCGGGGCCAGCACAAGCCCGACTCCGTTCAAGTCCTGCGCCCGGGACACAATCGCCCGGGCCAGCGCCACACCCGATGCGATGTCGGTGTTCATTTTCCAGTTGCCGGCGACTATGTTAGGAGCGTTTGGCATCGGTTGATTCCCAAATGGTGGAGCAGACGATGGATTATGGCCCGTATTTGGACAGCTTGCCGGAGTGGGACAACGCCAGCAGCATAATCGTTTCGGCGGGGATGCGTCCGAGAGATCCCTGGGAGCAGGAACGCTCGTTGAAACCGTCAACTCCTTCGCCCAGCGTCAGTTTGGAGTGGAGCATGAACGGCACCGGATGCCAACTGTGCGATGCCATGATCGCAGGGGTGGCGTGGTCGCCGGCCACCATCAGAACGTCCGGTTCCAGTTCCAGGATCCGCGGAATATGCACGTCCAACTCTTCCAGGCATTTCACCTTGCCGTCGAAATCGCCGTCTTCTCCGGCCGCATCCGCCGGTTTGTAGTGGATGAAGAAGAAGTCGTGATCGTTCCAGTTGGCGTGCAGCGTTTCCACCTCGTCGGCAAATGTCTTCCCGGTGGGAATGATCTTCATGTTGGCCACGGAGGCCAGCCCTCGGTACATCGGATAGGCTGCTATGGCGGCGGGGTTGAGATGATAAACACCGCCAAAATCCGGCAGATTGGGCAACTGGGCCCAGCCGCGCAGCAACACCATGTTTGCCGGCTGTTCTTCGGACAGGATCCTGCGTGCCTCTTTTACGAACTGCTGGACGATCCCGGACGTCTTCTCGGCTTCCGGCACGATGGCTCGTGCCGGCCGGGGCGACATGCCCTCGCGTTGCGGATCGGTTTCCTCCACCTGCTCCGAAAGGCCATCGCCGCGCAGCCTGAGTACGAACCGATAGTCCTGCACGGGGAACACATCCACCTGGACGCCGGGTATTTCAATCTCGTCCAGGCGTTCGCACAACGGCGTGCTCAACGAGGTTGCGATCCTGCCGGCGCGCCGGTCGGTGAGCAGATCGTTGTCGTCCACGGTGCAGAAGTTTCCGCGGGCGGCCACGTCTCCCGGCAATAGTTCAACGCCAATTCCCAACGCCTCCAGCGCGCCCCGTCCGATCAGGTATTTCAACGGGTTATATCCGAAGAGCGCAAGGTGTCCCGGCCCACTTCCGGGCGCAACGCCGACCTCGACCGGTGTGGTCAGGCCGCACGCGCTGCGTTGCGCCAATGCGTTCAGGTTGGGTATGGCGGCAGTTTCCAATTCGGACTTTCGCGTGTCCGGATGCGGAAGTCCGCCGAGGCCGTCAGCGACCAGCATCACGATCTTGGACGGTGTGCTGGAGATACTGTCGTGAATCTGTTCCAGGTCAATCATATTGGCTCCGATTGGCTCCGAGGTTTGGTCAACTGATCAGGCGTCCGGCAGGGCGACGATGCCGGGAAGTTCCCGTCCTTCGAGAAATTCCAGCGATGCTCCGCCGCCGGTGGAAACGTGGGTCATCTTATCCATGAGTCCGAGCGCCTCCACGGCCTCCGCCGTGGAACCGCCGCCAACCACCGATGTCGCACCGGCAAGGGACGCAACGCTATTGGCGACCGTGCGAGTGCCGGCGCTGAACCGGGGCATTTCGAAAACACCCATGGGTCCGTTCCATAGTATGGTCTTGCATTCTGACAACGCCGAGGCGAACGACGTTGCGGTCCGTTCTCCAACATCCATTATGTACCAACCGTCCGGGACGGCATCCACTCCGGACACGGCCACGGCGTTCGGTTCCGCCGCAAATTCGTCCGCGACCACGACGTCGTCGGGCAGGTGGACGGACACGCCGGCGGAATCTGCGCGGCGCAACACGTCGCGCGCGAATTCAAGCCTGTCTTCCTCCACCGGAGATGCGCCAACGGGTTTGCCCTGCGCCGCCAGGAAAGTCACCGCCATCCCACCGCCGATGAAAAGATGATCGAGTCTGGGCAGCAGGTTTTCCAGGACCAGGATTTTATCGCTCACCTTGGCGCCGCCCATCAACGCCGCCAGCGGTCGCTCGGGTTCGGCCAGCGCCAACCCCAGCGATTCCACCTCGCGTTGCGTCAGCAGCCCCATTGCCGAGGGCAGCAATTGGGGCACACCGACGGTTGACGCGTGGGCGCGATGCGCGACGGCGAAGGCGTCCATCACAAAGCAGTCGGCCAAACCGGCCAACTGGCCGGCAAACCCCGGGTCGTTCTGTTCCTCGCCGGCGTGGAATCGCAGGTTTTCCAACAGGCAAATTTGCCCACCTGACATTCCCGACACGGCCGAGGCAACCTCGGTTCCAACGCAGTCCGTCAACGCAACAACCGGCCGACCCAACAGCACGCCCAGGCGGTCGCCAACCGGCGCCAACCGCAAGGATTCGTCAACCATGCCCCGGGGCCGACCCAGATGCGAGCAAAGTACAACCTTGCAATCCCGCTCGGCCAGATACTCGATGGTGGGCAGGGTCGCTCGCAATCGCTGATCATAGTTGGCGATCGCTTCAACGCCCTGCTCGATTGGGACGTTGAAATCGACTCGCACCAATACGGTTTTGCCGGCCACTTCAAGTTGCGCGAGAGTTCGTTTGGTCATGGAGATCGCCTCAATCGACACCAACCGGCTATCGACGAATAATCCACCGGGCTGCCTGCTCCAGCGCTTCGGGCTGTTGCAAAACGGGGCCGCAGATTCCCGCAGCAGCCTGCGCTTCATGCCACAACCGTTCGGCGCAGTCCTCCGCATATTGTCGGGAGCCGGTGGAATCGAGGATCGCCACGATTCTAGCAGAGTCTGCCGGCTCCAGGACCCGTTTCATGTATATGCCGCCGAGTTCCCGTTTGACGGATGATTCGGCGTGTTGCAGAGCGTGGATCAGTGGCAGGCTTTTCTTCTTGTTCAGCACGTTGCTCGACGTGAACCCGTCTCCGGTAGCCCCCCACAGGTCCGCAACATCCTGACCGATCTGGAGAGCCATTCCCAGCTTTTCGCCCCAGGAGTGCAGCGAATCGGCAGCGTCCGGATCCGCGCCGGCAGCCAACGCGCCCACACGCGCCGAGCATCCGGCCAGGGCTCCGGACTTTCGGCGTATCATGTCCATGTAATCCGACTCGGACACCATCAATTGGTCCTGATAGGTCAGGTCCATATACTGGCCTTCGCACAGAGTCAGGCAGGCCCGATCCAGCGAACGAAGGGAGTCCAGAACCACTTCGGCGGGAACTCCACTTTCGGTGAGCCTCATCAATACCGACCGCGCGAGGGCATGCAATCCGTCGCCAGCGTTGATTGCCTGGGAAGGTCCCCATACCCACCAGATGCTGGGCCGATCATTGGTCTGGTCGAGTCGGCCGGCCTGGACATCATTGTGAACCAGCACGAAGTTGTAGGCGAGTTCAACGGCAGATGCCGCCGAAACTGACTGGCGATAGTCTCCAGAAACCGCCTGGGCAGCCGACAGGGCAAGCACGCCACAATGGTGCAACGGAGTGGCAATCGTGTCTGCCGGGTTTCCGCGTTCATCGACCCATCCGAGGTGGTAGCGGAGCAAATCATAGAGCATGCCCTGGCGTTCCTCGAACGCAGAACGCAGGTCTGAATCCACAGCAGCGCGGAAGGAATCGTATGTCAGGATAGTCGAGATGATTCCCCTCGCCCGGGTGACGCCGTCAGGCAATTCCTGCCGTCTGGCGAATCTCGTTGAAGTCCAACACTCCGGCGCGCAACAGGCTCAGTTCGCCGTCCGACACCGCAACGATGGTGCTTCCAACGCCTTTCGGTTCACCGCCGCCAACAATGATACCATCTACCGAACCACCCAGACATTTCCGCAGGTCTTCGGGATCCGTGATGTCCGGAGCGCCGCTGGGGTTGGCGCTGGTTCCGGTGATTGGGCGGCCCAGTTGTTTCGCCAGCGCCAGGGGCACCTGGTGGTCGGGCATGCGCACGGCGATGGTGTCCCGCCCAGCGGTGAGGCGTTCCGGCAAACCCGGTTTGACCGGCAAAACAAGGGTCAGCGAGCCGGGCCAGTACCGGCCGGCAAGCAATCTTGCAATTTCGAGGCTGCGTCCGCCCACCGTCGAAACGTCCGCCACCTGCTCCCAACCGGAAACCAGCACCGGCAACGGCATGTCGGCCGGCCGTCCTTTGATCTGGTAAACGCGCTCAAGAGCATGGGCGTTGGTGGCGTCTGCGGCCAATCCATAGAGCGTATCGGTCGGGATAGCCACGACGCCGCCACGGGCGATGTGTTCAACAGCCTGGGCAATTTCCAGCCGGCAAACCATGCCAGCATTTTACCATTGCGAAACGGTTTTCGGCGGCGGTTGACGTCATTTGGCTCCCCGCGACTCTGGCGCGTGAGCGATTCCGGCGGACGATTGCGGCGGACGATTCCGGCGTCGCCGCCCTGGGCTCTCAACGTTGAGGCTTGATGAGACAGACCCCCGGCGATTATTGGCGGTTCCGTGAAGGCGATCCAACACGAAACCCCTGTCGCAGACCGATTACGGATCTCCAAAGTGAACGGGCGCTACGACGCGCATTGCTTGACAGCCCTGCCCTCGACCGTTAGATTTTTCCCAGTGGTAATTTCTGCCCTTTCGGAACATTGGCGCGCCGCGCCGACCCTCATTCCACCCGCTCGGCAGGCTGACAAAATGGGCACCATACCAACCACATCGGGCGCACCGGTCCCTCCGGAGTCGCCCCGCCTCGATAACGGGCCAGTGGATGCTGGTCCGAGCCTCCCGTCGATGTTCGAACGGTACCGATCTCCGTTGGAGCGGGCCCTCGATCAGGCAGTCCCTCCCACCGACGCACACCCGATCAACGCGCTGATGCGTTACCACCTGGGATGGGCAGATCGGCAAGGTAATCCGTCTCCCAACGCGGGATCGCAAGGAAAGGCCCTTCGCCCGACGCTGTGCATGTTCGCCTGCGATGCGCTCCACGGAGACCCGGAATCGGCGGCACCGGCCGCCGCCGCCCTGGAGTTGATTCACAACTTCTCCCTGGTTCACGACGACATCCAGGATCAGGGCTATGAGCGACGGCACCAACCCACCGTGTGGGCAGTCTGGGGCACGCCGCTGGCGCTGGTCGCCGGAGACGCCATGCAGTCCCTGGGGGATTACACCTCCGTAGGGTTCGCCGGAGCAATGCCTACCGATACGGCGATCAAGGTTTCCGACCTTTTGACCCAAAGCTACCTGGAGATGATCGAGGGGCAGTGCCGCGACCTCCAATTCGAAGAACGGCAGACCATCAGCACCGACGAATACCTGGGCATGATCGCGCTGAAAACGGGCGCTCTCATTCGCAGTAGCATGGTCATCGGAGCGACGGTTGCCAGCAAGGATATGGAGGTTATCGAAGGGGTCGCACGGTTTGGGCGAGCGGTGGGCCGATTGTTCCAGATCCGCGATGATTACCTGGGAATCTGGGGCGACGATGCAATCACGGGCAAATCGACCGACTCGGATATCGTCCAGCGGAAAAAGAGCTACCCCATCGTTTACGCATTCCAGCATTCGGGCGGGGCCCGTCGCGAGGAGTTGCTGCGTCTGTACTCGCAGGACACTCTGGGAGAGTCCGACGTGGACCGGGTGATGGGCATCCTGGAAGAACTGGGCGCCTCGACGGAGACCGACAATCTCACCGAGGCCACCGCATCGGAAGCGCGGTCGGCCCTGGCCGCGTTGGAACTCCCACGCTGGGCGGCGGACGATGCCGAAACCCTGATTGACTTTATGGAACGCAGACTTTTCTGATCCGCATAACTACAGCATTTCCGGAGACCATCGCCATGGTTCAGACCAATACCGACCATCATCACGACGCAAATCCTCCCAGGCATGCGCCCGCGAAAAGACCCCTCGAATTGGGCGTCCGAATGGGTTGGTACATTCTCAAAAACAGGATGCGCGGCCGGAAGCGGTTCCCGCTGGTCACTATGCTCGAACCCCTTGAAATGTGCAATCTGGCGTGTGTCGGATGTGGC
Organism: uncultured Dehalococcoidia bacterium; assembly: GCA_964502995.1. Taxonomy (GTDB): domain Bacteria; phylum Chloroflexota; class Dehalococcoidia; order Lucifugimonadales; family UBA3495; genus Bin87. Next base: position 15,469 of record CAZCZB010000020.1, on the reverse strand, counting down.
CGGATTCGGGAGTACCGGGGGGTTCTGGACAAGATGATGCCCGTGGACGAAGCGCTGGAAGCGGTTCACAATTCCGGCGCCCCCATCGTGTCCATCGCCGGCGGCGAACCGACGATACACCCGCACATCGATGAGATCATCAACACACTGGTCGCGGAGAAATACTTCGTCTATTGCTGCACCAACGCTCTGCTGCTGCCCCGGATGCTGGAGAAAATCCCACCGTCCAAGTACTTCTGCTGGGTGATCCACATGGACGGCATGGAGGAGAAGCACGACGAATCGGTCGCCCGGGCGGGAGTTTTCAAGCGCGCCACCGAGGGTATTCGGATGGCCCTGGACCGTGGTTACCGCGTCTGCACCAACACCACCGTATTCCGCAACAGCGATGTGGAGGACCTGCGGGAGATGTTCAAGTTGGTAGGAGAGATGGGAGTCGAAGGTTCCATGATCTCCCCCGGCTACGATTTCGAAGACGCGCCGGACCAGGAATTGTTCCTGACCCGACAGGAGAGCCGGAACGTGTTCCGCAAACTGTTGGACCCGGAACGCATGGAAGGCATGCGCTTTTACAACAATCCGCTGTACCTCAATTTCCTGCGCGGCGACCGGGAATACCAGTGTACCGCCTGGTCCAACCCTACCTACACGGTGATGGGATGGCGCAAACCTTGCTACCCGCTGGCCGACGAGCACACCGAGCAGTTGGACGATCTTTACGAAGCGCATCTCTGGGATGAAAAGTATGGAGTGGGTCGCGACCCGCGATGCAGCAACTGCATGATGCACTGCGGGTTTGAATCGGCCACCATTTTCAACGCCATCGGAAAACCACGCGAGTGGGTAACCTTTGTAAAATCGGGAGCCGCGCACAAGGGCGGCATCAGTGTCGGGTAACGCCCGGCGAGCCCACGCAATACAGGAACCGCATTCAATCCCAGCCATCGCATCTTGAACGGTGCAGACGTCGCCTCCAGGATTATTCGCACGATCCAGCCCATACCGCGTGGATAATATGATCACCATAGCGGCGCCAATGTCCATCGAGTTGGCCGGCATTCGCAAGAGGCTGCGGGGCACGGGTCAAGGGCAAGTTTCGCTCCAGGTCACCGGAATCGGCCGCGCTGCGACCACAAACAACTGGGCGCGGATCGTGAGCGGAAAACCCCGCGCGATCGTCCTTGCCGGGTTCTGCGGAGCCGCCGCCCCGGGCCTTCGTTCGGGCGATCTGCATATCGCAGACTCGTTCATGGGTGAGGGAATGGCCGACCCGATTCACGCCCACGAAGACTTGACCCGACAACTCATGGAGTCGGCGAACACTTGCGGTCTCAAAGTTGTCGCAGGCCCATCGGCTACGGTTACCGCGGTCGCGGGGGTTGAGGCCAAGCACCGCCTGCATCAATCCTTGGGCGCGGCGACGGTGAACATGGAAGACTATTGGGCGGCCCAGGCGTCTCGCGCGGCCGGTATTCCCTTCGCATCCGTCCGAGCGGTGGTGGACACGGCTGCCATGGAATTGCCCCCTTTTGTTTCCGCCGGCGGCTCAAACATCGCAATCGTCGCAGCGCGGGTCGCCGCTCGCCCCGACCGGTTCCCCCAACTGATCAACCTGGCCCGGGTGTCTCGCCAGGCCAGCAAGAACCTGTCCACGTGCGTTGTTGGCGCCGTCGATGGCATTCTCGACGCCGTGCAACTGAACCTGGTTGCTCAATCATGACCACCCTGGTTACCGGCGCGACCGGATTCATCGGCGGCAATCTGGTACGGACGCTCGCCGCGCGAGGAGACGAAGTTCGCGCGCTGGTACGGCCGACGTCCAACGATGCGGCGATTCGGGATACCGGCGCAGTCAGAACCGAGGGCGATTTGTTGGATCAGGAATCTCTGGACCGAGCGGTTGCGGGTTGCGAAACCGTTTATCACTGCGCGGCCACCTATGCGTTCTGGTCCCGCCATCCGGATCAAATCCACCGGTCGAACGTTGAAGGAACCCGCAACATGCTCGACGCGGCCAGGAATGCCCGCGTTCGCAGGGTGGTGTTTACCAGTTCGGTTTCAACGATCGGCCTGCCCGTCTCCAATTCTCCGGATCCGCATGGCCTGTTGGGCACAGAAGAGATGCCGCCGGATCCTGCCCATTTGGTGGGTCATTACAAGCAGTCCAAGTACCGCTCCGAACAGATCGCCCTGTCGGCCAGCGATGACCGGATGCAGGTGGTGGTGGTGAACCCCTGCGCCCCCGTCGGTGAATGGGACGTGAAACCCACGCCAACGGGGCGGATTCCGTTGGACTTCGCCCGGGGCAAGGTTCCCGCATACATGGCAACGGGCATGAACCTTATCGACGTGGCCGATGTGGCCGAGGGGCATATTCTGGCAATGGAACGCGGCCGACCCGGGGAGCGATACATCCTGGGCAACCGCAATGTCACGCTCCTGGACATTTTCAAAATGCTGGGGCAGATCACAGGGAAGCCGGCGCCCGGCGTCCGGTTGCCGTATTGGCTGGTTCTGGTCGCTGCCTACTTTGACCAGTGGGTCGAAGGCGGCCTGTTGAACCGCCAACCCTCGATCCCGGTTGAGGCCATCAGGGTGGCGCATCATCCGATGTATGTCAGTTCGAGAAAGGCAGTGACGGAACTGGATTTGCCGCAAAGCCCCGTGGAAACGGCGTTGGAAAAAGCCGTTCGCTGGTTCACTGATCACGGATACATTCGCTAGGCCAACCCTGCCCGGACGGTCGTTTTGACGCTGCTGTATAACGCAACAACCACTGAGGCGCCCCTGAACCCGCCGGATGTTCGTCCGCCGGTGGATGCCGTTCGGGACAGCATGGCCAAGCTCCAGGGCTATTTTCGGGAGATTCAGGACGACCTCGGCTATTGGTGGGGTGAACTGGAATCCAACAACACCATGGAAGCCGAGTACGTGATGCTCTGCCGGTTCCTGGGTATCGAATTCCCCGAGCGAGAACGACACATTGTCAACTACCTCCTCAGCAAGCAGAAAGAGGACGGTTCGTGGTCGATTTACTACGGGGCGCCGGGAGATCTTTCAACCACCGTGGAATGTTACTTCGCGCTCAAGTTGTGCGGCGAAAATCCTGACGCTGACCACATGCGGCTCGCCCGCGAGTTCGTACTCCGCCACGGCGGCGTGCCCAAATCACGAATGTTCACGCGGATTTGGTTGTCTTTATTCGGCCAGTGGGAGTGGCGCGGCACACCGCGGCTTCCTACCGAGTTGAACCTCCTGCCGCCGTGGGCTCCGATGAGCATCTATCGTTTCGCAAGCTGGGCGCGGGGTTGCATCGTCCCGTTGTCGATAGTCCTTTCCCGAAGACCGATCAGGCCAATTCCGGAGGAACACGCCATCGACGAACTGTTCCCGCTCGGCAAGGAACGCACCGATTTCTCGCTGCCCGCGCCGCCCGGTTTCAATCTGGCGCGTCTGGTCCATTTGATCGAGCGCACCGTTGGATCCGCATACCATTGGGTCAGTTTCAACCCGTTCCGGAACTTTGCGGAAAAGAAAGCGATCCAGTGGATCGTGGACCACCAGGAGGCTGACGGCGGTTGGGGCGGGATTCAGCCCCCGTGGGTCTACAGCCTGATCGCCCTCAGCGTGTGCGGATTCAGCAACGACCATCCGGTCATGAAACGGGGACTGGAAGGCTTGGAGTGGTTTGGCATCCAGAAAGGCGATTGCTGGACCGTGCAGGGCTGTATTTCTCCGGTTTGGGATACCTGCCTGATCGTGCAGGCCCTTGCCGAAAGCGGAGTGCCGGAAACGGACCCGATGTTGGAATCGGCAGTCCGTTGGCTGGTGAGCAAGCAAATCCTGGTGGGCGGCGACTGGCAGGTGCAGGCTCCGCGTTTGCAGCCGGGCGGGTGGGCCTTTGAGTTCAACAACAATTACTATCCGGATATTGATGACACGGCGGAAGTGGTCCTGGCCCTGCGACTGGGCAGGCTTCCCGGTTCTGAAGACGACCTCCGGAAGCACGCGATTTCGCGGGCGCTGGATTGGGTGGCAGGGATGCAAAATCGCGATGGCGGTTGGGCATCGTTCGACAAGGACAACAACCATGGGTACGTCACCGCGTTGACTTTCAGCGATTTCGGCGAGGTGCTGGATCCGTCCAGCGCCGACGTCACCGCTCACGTGCTGGAGATGTTCGCCAAGACGGGCGGCAAAATCGATGATCCGAACCTGCACGCGGCCTACCGATACCTTCGGGCCGAGCAGGAGGAAAACGGCAGTTGGTTCGGACGGTGGGGTGTGAACTACATCTACGGGCTTGGCGCCGTGTTGCCCGCATTGGAAGCGATGGGAGAGGACATGAGCAAGCCCCATATCCGCAGGGGCGTTGAATGGCTGAAGGCTCATCAAAACCGGGACGGAGGTTGGGGCGAATCCTGCGCATCCTACATCGACTACTCCCAACATGGGATTGGTCCCAGCACAGCGTCACAAACGGCCTGGGCTATCCTGGCGCTGGTTGCCGCGGGCGAGGCGGAAAATACGGCAACCCGCCGGGGTGTACACTACCTGCTGAACACCCAGAACCCGGAAGGGAACTGGGACGAGCCGTATTTCACCGGTACAGGCTTTCCCGGATACAGAAAAGGTGAGCGGATGGATCGGTTGCCAGAGCCGGGCGAAAGAGGTTTTCAGGGCGCGGAATTGTCGGCCGGATTTATGATAAATTACCACCTGTACCGAAACACGTGGCCGCTATTGGCTTTGGCGCGTTACCATAGGCAAATCTCGACAGAAACGGGCAGCGTTGGGCGGAAGCTGTGAAGTATATCAATCAGTCCAATCGCCCGTGCCGAAATCTCGCGTTTGCAGACATCACTCATCACTCCACACAGTCACCAAAGTGCAGCGCATGAAAGTCAAAAATTTCGCATTGAAGGTCGACACCAAAGACGCCCCGCAACTCATCGACATCACCGACTGGGTGAAGGGTTGCGTCGCCGAGTCCAAGGTGAACAACGGCATGGTGCTGGTCTATTCGAAGCACACCACCGCCGCTGTGAAAATCAACGAGAACGAACCCCTGTTGATCGAAGATATGGCGGAGTTCCTGGAACGAATAGCTCCCCGCGACGCATATTATCGCCACAACGATTTTTCGATACGCACCGTGAATATGACCGAGGATGAATCGCCCAACGGACACGCTCATCTGCAACACCTCATGCTCGGATGCAGTGAAACGATTCCGTTGATCGACGGCAAGATTCCGTTTGGCCAATGGCAGAGCATATTCTTTATTGAATTGGACCATCCCCGGCCTAGAGAAGTTCTGGTGCAGATCGTTGGCGAGTAGCAGATCGGGCAGGTCGAGCGTCCCATGTCCACCGCCACAGAACCGCGCGACCCCGGCCTCCTGAACAGCGAACCAGCGCTGGCCAAGGCCAGGGTTTCCACGGAAGAGGCGTTCCGGTTTTGCGAGCAGTTGACTCTCAGCCACTACGAAAATTTCAACGTAGGCGGGTGGATAACGCCCAAGGACAAACTACCCCACGTTTACGCAATCTACGCCTGGTGCCGAATGGTCGATGACCTGGGCGATGAGGAGATTCCGCTCTCGGGCGGCACGTTCACACAGGCTGCGCAAGCATCCGGATTCTACCTGGGTGAATCCCGGTCCGAACGCTTGGATTGGTGGGAATCCGAACTGGACCAGACCTACCGGGGGAACCCGGCCCATCCAATCTCCATAGCGGTCAAGCACACCGTTTCGCAGTTCCGGATACCCCGCGATCCGTTCCTCAGATTGATTCACGCCAACCGGCTTGACCAGGGCGCCGGGCGATTCGATACAATGGACGACGTCCTCGACTATTGCACCTACTCCGCGAACCCGGTGGGGCACCTGTACATGTACCTCTTCGGATACGACGATCCGGAGAGGCAGCGGTTGTCGGACAAAACCTGCACCGCGTTGCAGCTGACCAACTTCTGGCAGGATGTGTCGCGCGACTATCACGACCGCGACCGCATCTACCTGCCCGAGCAAGATATGGAGCGTTTCGGCGTGTGCGAGCAGGATATTGCGGCCGGCACAACCACACCCCAATTGCGCGAACTTCTCCGCCACGAATGTAATGCTGCGTACCGGCTGTTCCAGGATGGCGCGCCATTGATCAAATCGCTGGAACCGCAAGCCCGCCTCCCGGTGGCGCTCTTCACCCGCGGCGGCGTGGCGATTCTGGACGCGATACGCCGCCAGAATTACGACGTGCTGGAACGGCGACCATCGCTTTCCAAACGACGCAAAGCCTGGCTGCTGCTGTCCGCCTGGGCGGGCAACCGCATCGGAATTGGTTACGGGCTGCCGACCCGGTAGCGCTGCGCAATGACGCTGCCCGGAAACACCGCCATTCCGCCTTCGCGGGACGCCCTGGCCGCGGCTTACGCCGAGTGCCAACGGATCACGCGGCAGGAAGCCAGGAATTTCTACGTCGCCTTTCTCACGCTACCCGCCAAGCAGCGGAGGGCCATTTCCGTCGCATACACTTTCTGCCGGTTTTGCGACGACTCGGTGGACGGTGCGGGCACGTATGCGGAGAAATTGGAGAGGGTGAACAACCTGCGCCAACTGCTCGGCGATTCATACCGCGGCAATGCCACGCAACCGTTGTTCATAGGCCTGGCAGACGTGGCCAGGACTTTTGAAATCCCCGAGGAATACTTCCAGGAAGTGCTCAGTGGCGTTGAATCCGACCTGGTGAAAACCCGCTATGCGGACTTCGAAGAACTGCGGCAATACTGCTACCAGGTGGCGTCGGCAGTGGGGTTGATCTGCATTCACATATTTGGGTACCACGGCGGGGACAAGGCTCGACAGCACGCCATTGACCTGGGTCTGGCCATGCAGTTAACGAACATCTGCCGCGACGTCCGCGAGGACTGGGAGTTCGGGCGCATCTACCTGCCCCAGGATGATATGAAACGCTGCGGTGTTTCGGAATCGGACATAGCGGACGGCGTCGTGAACGAACAATTCCGCGAATTGATGCGACTGCAAATCGACCGCGCTCGCTCCTATTTTGCCAGCGGCCGGCAGCTATTACCGCACCTGTCCAGGCGGTCGCGCGCGTGTCCGGCGGCGTTGGGATACATCTACGGTGGCGTCCTTGAACAGATCGAGCGAGCCGATTATGACGTGTTCAGCCAACGAATCGGATTGAGCAAATCGGCGAAATTGCGCCTGATGGCCAAGGCCTGGCTGGCCGCACCGTGGTTGAACTGACCAGCGCTCCCCCGGCCGTTGACACCGGCAATCGGGGTGGTTCGCAGTCTGCCCTGGTAATAGGGGGCGGACTCGCCGGGATTGCGGCGTCTGCCAGGCTGGCTCAATCCGGATGGAACGTGACGCTCCTGGAAAGTCGTGCCACCCTGGGCGGCAGGGTATTTGCGTTCAACGATCCCGTATCCGGCAGGACGCTGGACAACGGGCAGCACGTTATCGTTGGCGCCTGCCGCACGTTCACGTCGTTCCTGGAACTCATCGGAGCCCGGGACCATTGGCACCTGCAACCGCGCCTGGACGTGGCGGTTTACAGCAAGGAAGGCAGACCGGGGCGGCTCTACGGAGGCAACAGCAGGGCGCCGTTCTACCTGATGCCGGCCTTCTTCACCTACCCGCACCTGTCAGCCTGGGACAAGGTGGGGGCAGTGCGCGGCCTGATCGCCATGATGCGCGTGCGGCGTGACCGGCCTGAATTGGACGGCGAGACGTTTTACGACTGGTTGCGCAGGCATGGGCAATCGGAACAGGTGATAAGCCACCTCTGGAACGTGCTGATCGAGGGTACACTGAACGACAACGTGCGGGATGTCAGCGCGTACATGGGTTTGATGATCGTGCAGGACGGCATGCTGGAGGGCGGCAACGCCATCAGGATTGGATATCCCACGGCTCCGCTCAACGTGGCGTTGACAGAACCCGCGCATCGTTTCCTGGAGGGGTTGGGCGTGCGGATCGCAACCAGTTGCCCGGCCAGAAATATCAACATCGGGAGGAACGGAGAAGTCTGCGATGTTTCGTTGGCGAACGGGTCATCACTGCGGGCCGACGCCTACGTGAGCGCTGTCCCGTTCTGGACGTTGGATCAGATCATGCCGGCCGAGGTGAGCGAAACCCATCGGTTCGGAGAATTGAGAGGCCTGCGCACGTCACCTATCATCAACGTGTACCTGCGCTACGACCGCCCGGTGATGTTTGAAGATTTTTGCTACTTCGTGGACAGTCCTCTGCAGTGGGTTTTCAATTCCTCGCGTATCTTCGGATGCAGCCAGCGTTCGGGTGAACAGAGTTTAACCGTCTCGATCAGCGCCGCCTGGGATTACATTGATTGCGACAGATCTGAACTTGCCGACAGCATTTCCGCTGAGGTGACCAGACTGTTTCCCGCATCGCGAAAGGCGAGTCTGCTCGACGCGGTGGTGGTCAAACAGCGCAACGCCACTATCAGGTGTGTGCCTGGGGCGAATCGTTATCGGCCAGGTCCCGGGACATCATTTCCCAATCTTTTTCTGGCGGGCGAGTGGACGGACACCGGGTGGCCATCGACTATGGAGGGAGCGGTACTCAGCGGCTATAATGCGGCTGAGGCGGTCATGTCGTCCGTCCACGCCGGCGCCCTGCGGGAGAATCGAGTTGCCTGACCAATGGGGGGAACAACGGGAAGAGTTGACGCAAGCCACGCGGGAGATGTACCGGCGTGGGCTCGTGGGCGCTTATTCCGGCAATACCAGTATTCGCCTCTCGGGATCGGGCAACGAATCATTGCTGTTGGTAACGCCGACGCACCATCCTTACTACCGCCTGCAACCCGATGAACTGGTGGTGGTGGATGCGAATGGCGCGCCGGTCGGTTCCAATAAACTGCATCCATCCTCGGAGACCCTGCTGCACCTGGAGATCTACCGGCGCAGGGACGATGTGCAGGCCGTCGTGCATACCCATTCCATCCACGCGTCGGTGGCATCGGTGGTGGGCAGGGACATTCCCCCGATCATCGACGAGATGCTGCTCACGATCGGCGGCCCCGTCAAGGTCAGCAAGTACGCTTTCCCGGGCACTCAACAACTGGCGGAGGAAGCGTATTCCGCCCTCGGAGACCGCAACGCCGCGCTGCTGCGAAACCACGGTGTCGTCAGCGTGGGGCCGGATATCTGGGAGGCGCTGGAAACGGCCGACCTGGTTGAACGTCTGGCGCAAATCTTTGTGCTTGCGCGCAATTTCGGCCCACGGGCCGGCGCATCGTTGCCGGATGACGCAATCGAAACCGAGATGGAAATGTTCCGGAACTCCCGGCAATAAACTCGGTACCCACAACGCAGCGCGGCACGCGGGATAGCGAATGTCCACCAATTCCTCCGGTTCCAACCAGAGTCCGCAGTCAATAGCGGTCATAGGTTCGGCCTCAACTTTGGGGGCATTATTGTTGAGCCGACTGGAAACGATGATGCCCCATTGCCAGTTGGTCGCAATCGACAGCCATCCATTGCGATGGCCGGTCAAACAGATGTCGGCCTACCGCATGGAACCGAACCGCACCGGCGCAATCTTGACCATCGACGACATCCCCGAGGTGATGCAGTCAAAGGCCTGGGACATGGTGTTGGACAACCGCCGGCTGACCATGGCGGACGTACCGGACGTATTGCACCTGGAGTCGGTCGACACGGTAATCCACATCGGTAGTTGTTACGATCGCTACAACCAGGAGCAGTTCGTCGAAGAAACCCCGCACTGGGTTCAGGCGTGCAGATTTGCGGGCGTTCGCCAGTTGGTATATCTGTCCGACGTTCGCATCTACGGGATCAGGCCCGGGAATCCCGTGCCGTTGACCGAACAATCCAGCGCCGACCCAAACCCACAGTACAGCTACCTGGCCCGGTCTGAAACCGCCCTTCAGGACGCGATGAATTCAGGGTCTTTCGACGGTCTGACCATCACCGTACTTCGCACGGCGATGACGGTTGGCCCGGACGGGTCCACCCCGGCGGCGGACGATCTCATTTCGGCAAAGGCGCTGGGCAACGGCAACCGCCATTTTCCGCTGCAGTTCCTTCACCAGCAGGATCTCACGCAGGCTGTGGAACACTCAATCACCAAGCGGGTAGGAGGTCTGTACAACTTGGCCAGCAGGGGTGTGGTCCCATCAAATGCGGTTGCGGAATTGTTCCGGGGGAACGGGTCTCGCAAGGGCGCGGCCCGAAAATCCACCAAAAGCGGCGGCTTCAATCTGTCCAAGTGCCCGATTATATTGTCGTCGACCAAGTTCAAACAGGCGGCCAGGTTCGAGTTCAAGTACTCGTCGGAGCAGGCGGTGCGCTCGTATTGCCATTCCTACCTGCACGAACCTCACTCCCAGGCTAATGTCATCGGAACTGCAGCATAATCGCATTCCGGTAATCATCGACACCGACCCGGGTGTTGATGACGCTATTGCCATTTTGATGGCGTTGGCCAACCCGTCCATCGAGGTTGTTGGAATCACCACCACCGCCGGCAACGTCCCTCTTGCTCCGGCGACGCGCAACACGCTGGCGCTGTTGGAATACGCCGGGCGCATCGACATTCCCGTTCACAAAGGCGCTGCGCGACCCGTCAGAGGCAGGTTTGCCTACGCGCGCCATGTTCACACCGCGACGGGTTTGACGCACCGGTTGCCCGAACCATCGATTGGTGTGGCCAACACGCCGGCGGTCCGGTATCTGAACCGAACGTTGCGCGCCTCACCGGGCGAGGTAACCATTCTCGCGCTGGGTCCGCTTACCAATCTGGCGCGGCTGAACCGACGGCACCCTTCGGCATTGGCCCGCGCCAAACGAATCGTGGTTATGGGCGGAGCGGTCGGTACACCCGGCAACGCCTCCCCCCATGCCGAGTTCAATTTCTACAGCGACCCCTCGGCAGCGCGGGAGGTAATGGGATTGGGTTTGCCAGTCACCCTGATCGACCTCGGCGCGTGTCGCCAGGTGTACGTTTCAAGGGAAGATGCTGAGGCCGCCTCAAGTCCCAACCGGATCGGCGCCCTGGCGGCAAACTTGATCAAAGGATGGTTCGGCCTGGACGCATCACGGACCATGTTCCATTTGTACGACCCCCTGGCAATGCTGGCCGTGTCCCACCCGGAGGTATTGACCCTGACATCGGTGGACCTGCACGTTGAAGACTCTCAAAGTTCCGATGCGCCGGACCGCTGGGGATATTGCCACGTAACCGACAACGGCGCCGGACCGGTGTCAGTGGCGACGCCGGAAGGAGTCGATAGCGAAGCCGCGCTCAACACAATTTGGGATTTGTTGGAATGGCCAAGGAGGAGGCAGTGATGACCTCGAATCGCAGGGCTCTGATCGTGGTGTTTGACGGGTTGCAACCGGCGCAGATCACGCCGTCGCTGATGCCCAACCTCTCGGAGTTTGCCCGCGCCGGCGTGACCTTTGGCAAACATCACCCGGTGTTTCCCACTGTTACCCGGGTGAACGCATCCAGCCTGGTCACCGGATGTTTGCCAGGGCGGCACGGTCTGGCGGGAAACACATACCTATGCCGGGACTACGACCCGCACCAGGTGATCCCGGCCATGGAACCCACCTTGCAAAAAATCGCCGACCAAACCGGGAGGGCCCTGCTCGCTCCGACGCTGGCCGACCTGTTGGGAGCGCGGGGGTTGTCTTACGTCGCCATCGGCACCGGCACCAGCGGCAACGCTTATGTCCACAACCCCAACGCAACGGACTCGGGCGGCGCCACCATCCATCCCGATTTCAGCTTGCCCCGTCCGCTGCACCAGGAACTTGTAAGCAGGTTCGGCCCCTGGCCAGATCAGGTCCTGCCCAATACGGCCCGCCTGGTCCACGCCCGCCGCATCATGACCGATTGCATACTGCCCGAGATGGATCCGACGGTGTCGCTCATCTGGTTGTCTGAACCGGACAAGACCCAGCACGAGGACGGTGTCGGTCTGGGCCGCGCCAACCAGGCCGTAACGGAGGCCGACGCCGAATTTGGCGAACTGCTGCACTGGCTGGAACAAACCGGCCGCGACACGACGACTGACATACTCGTCGCATCGGATCACGGTTATTCCACGATCAACCGTGTCGTGCCGGTTGAGGCGATGCTTCGGGAAGCCGAGTTTCCTCTCATCCAACAGAACGGAGGCGTTGCCGTCGCCGGCAACGGTGGGTCCGCCCTGTTTTACGTTCACGAATCCGACCCGGTTGCCGGAGCGCGCTTGAGTGAATGGCTAACCAACCAGGACTGGTGCGGCGCCCTTTTCGCGTCGGAACGCCTTGGCAACCCGCCGGGCACGCTGCCTTCCGGCACGCTGGGATGCGACGGCCCCAGGTCGCCGGACCTGATACTTTCATTCCCTTGGACCGACGAATCCAATGCGGAAGGCTACTTGGGACACGCCCACGCGACCGGCGGTCAGGTTGGGCAGGGCCAGCACGGCAGCATGAGTCGTTACGAACTTCGCAACGTGGGCCTGGCGCGTGGACCGTCCTTCCAAAACGCGACGGTTATCGATTCCCCCACCGGCAATATCGATTTTGCACCGACAATCCTGCACATCCTGGGCCTGGACGACGACGCCACAGACATGGACGGCAGGGTACTGGTGGAAGCGCTGGAGTCCGGCGACGCTCCGGAAGCAACGATCAAAACCCACGAGGCGGAAGTGGGCGATTACCGACAGCAGGTGCAGATCAGCCACGTGGACCGGGCCAGGTACGTTGACTGGGGCAATCGCGTGTGAAGCGCGATGGCGGAGGGAGTGGGATTCGAACCCACGAGGGTATTAGCCCTGCCGGTTTTCAAGACCGGTGCATTCGTCCACTCTGCCATCCCTCCGCGAGAGTGAGCGTCGGACCAATACAGTATATCAGGGCGCTAACCTGGCCCGTCTCTGCGCCAGGTTAATCGCAAACCGCGGCAACCCCCCCAAGGGAGGGTTGCCGCGGTTTCAGTACCAGCCGTCAGGCTAGACGCGCCGCAGGAGTTGCTCCTCCAAGCGGTCAGCGTCGAACGCGTCGGTTACGGATGCAACCTTGACGTCGCCTTCCCTGACCATGCGCTCGGCCTCGCTCTCCTCCATCACCTCGGGCATGGCTTCCTCGCGTTCCCGCTGGCGGATCACGTCGCGGTTGTGGTCAACGAACAGACGGCGCATGGCAACCACCACAGAATCCGTGGACGACAGGTACTCCGGCAGGTCGTATTGAGTGTACTTTTCCGCATCGTAGTCCTGGTTCCGGAAGTTGAAGTTCAACTCCCAGTTCCGATAGGGCCAAGTCGCGCCTTTGACCATCCTGCGCAGCAACCCGGGACGATTCTCGTAACGCTCCACGTTGAGATACACCATGCGAGTCAGATTTTCCTCTACCGGCACGGGCCAACGGGTGCTCCGGAAGTAACGGTTGTTGCCGCCGGTGCGGGACATACCCGGCAAGCGGGTACCATTCCACTCGTTCACATCCGGCGTCTCGGCCGCAGATGCCCTTCGGTAGTTGGGATCCTGCCCCTTGCGCTTTGCTTTCCGGTCGAAGTACCAGGTCCACAACAGCCGCCAGCGATGGAGCGGCCAAACGCCATCTACGCCGGGGTAGTACATCTGGTACGGAATGTTTCCATCCTCATCGTAGTAGTACCGCTCGGTATGGGCCTTGCCGCTGCCCGGGCGGTAATGGACGTTTTTATTGTTGACGAGGTTGACCCGGTATCCCAGCGGCGTCCGGGGCCGTCCGCCCACACGGCTGCCCAGCATCCTGAGCGCGTTGCGATGCACCATGAACGCGTTGTGCGCGTCCATCGTGTTCTCCAGCACCAGCACCCAGTTGCAATCGAACATGCAGAACGAAGGCCGGCAGATGTTGTGTTCCTCAAACATCTCCGGCGGGATGTCTTCCCTTGGGTCTACGGGTTCGCCGTCGCCCATCCACACGAACACCAATCCCTTCAGGGTGACGGTGGGGAATTTGCGGGCCTTCATGCCGGGAGCACCCACCATCATGGATTCCGGGCCTTCCGTGAGGAATGCGACGCAATTGCCGTCGCCGTCGAACGTGGCGCCGTGATAGGGACACGTCAGGAAGCCCTCAAAATAGCAGCGGCCCATGGACAGATATACCGCCCGGTGAGGGCACCAGTCCAGCAGCGCCTGAACCTCACCATGCTTGTCCTTGAAAAACACGACATCGGTGCCCAGCATCCGCAGCATGGTGGGTTTGTTCTTCTTGACGTCTTTGGCAGGCAACGCCGGATACCAGTATTCGCGGAAGCCCAACGGTGGGATCCGACTGCGGCGATCGCGGGGGTTGTCCGGCACCTTGAACGGAGGGGTCGAATCAAAACCCTGGAATCCGCGTCGCATCTTTTTGTAGCCACCCGGATAGCCGGAAAGCGGTTTGAGCAATAGGCTTTTCAGTCCCATATTCGCTGCTCCAAACTCCAGTAATGGACGGTTTTCGACATATTAGCAGAGTTTGTGATGCTGCGCCTCAACATCGCGAAAGGACGGGTGGCGCTCCGGTGCGGATAACTCGGGCATCCGTAACCGCAGGATCAAAACCGGCTCCGCCTATCCCGGAATGACCTGGCTGTCCTGACCGACCGGATCGCGACGCAACCGCCCGCAGGATTGCCATGCGGGTGGGCCCTAGCCCATCGTTTCCATACAAAGACGCTGAGACAGACAGCGTTGATTGATTGGTCGGCGACCCTCAGAACGGGTAGGGCTGCCCACCGCCAACGGCCAGCACCTGCCCCGTGATGTACGAGGCGTCGTGCGATGCCAGGAAGGCTATGGATGCCGCCTGTTCATCGGCCTCGCCGCGACGGCCCATGGGAATCTCGGAGTTGCGCGTGGCCGACCGATACTCGTCCTGATCCGCCCGCTCGCTCGGCGGCAGTTCCGGAACGGACACGCCGACGCCATGATCCCGCGGCGTCACGCGGTCGTCGGCAGCCGTGCCGATGGGCGCGATGCAGTTCACGCGGATTCCGAGGTGCGCAACCTCGCGCGCCAGCGACGTGGTGAGGCCGATCTGCGCGGCCTTGGCAGCCGCGTAAGGCACTCGGAACCTGCCCGTAACGGCGTGGGTAGCGATGTTGACGATAGCGCCCGAACCCTGGTCGATCATGTACGGCAGAGCCGCGCGGCAGCACCACATGGCGGTCCAGAAACTCCGGTCCATTTCCGCCTGGATCTGCTCCGGAGTGTAGTATTGGAATGACTGGAACCAGATCGTCCCGCCGGCGATGTTCGCCAAAACGTCAATCTGACCGTAAGCGTCGTGCGCCGATGCCATCAACGCCTCTGCGTTTTCCCATTTGGACAGGTCGCCAATGGATATTTCACAGGAACCACCGAAGTCCAGGATCGCATCTCGAACTCGCTCCGAGGTTTCCGACACCATGTCGCCAATGACG
>CAZCZB010000019.1:0-46815 GCA_964502995.1 uncultured Dehalococcoidia bacterium | reverse complement strand
CTGGAAATCACGTACCATGCGCCCCCCTGAATACCCTTTACATACCCCTTTCAGCTGCCTGCAGTCCAATGACTAGACGATGGGGTCGTGGACGGATACGAGCTTGGTGCCGTCGGGGAAGGTGGCCTCGACCTGCACCATATCGACCAGTTCGGGAACGCCTTCCATCACGTCTTCGCGGGCCAGCACCTGGCGGCCCAGTTCCATGACCTCGGCCACGGTGCGGCCGTCCCGCGCGCCCTCAAGGATGGCCTCGGTGATGAGCGCGACGGATTCGGGCACGTTGAGCTTCAGGCCCCGACCCTGGCGCTTGCGGGCCAGGTCGGCGGCCACGTAGATCAGCAGCTTCTCCGATTCGCGGGGGGTCAGCATCATGGCGCGTTGCCTCCGGCCTTACAGGTTGGACAGGTAGCGGGATACTTCGTAGTCGGTTACTTCGGAGCGATACTCGTCCCATTCCAGCTTCTTGTTCTCGATGAGGCTGTTGAAAACGTGGTCGCCCAATGACTCGTAGAGCAGTTCGCTGGTTTCGGCCAGCGCGATGGCCTCGCCCAAACTGGACGGCAGCGTGCGGATGCCCAGGGACTGGCGGCGCTGGGGCGACATCTCCTGCACGTTGCCCACCACCGGAGCCGGCACCTGGTACTGTTCCTCGATGCCCCTGAGGCCGGCGGCCAGCATGGCGCTGAAAGCCAGGTAGGGATTGCACGACGGGTCGGGAGAGCGGTACTCAATGCGGATGGACGATTCCTCGCCGCGCTCGTAGCTCGGCACCCGTATCAGATCCGAGCGGTTCACGTGGGTCCAGGACACGTACACCGGGGCCTCGTAGCCGGGGATCAGCCGCTTGTAGGAGTTGACCCACTGGTTGGTGACCAGCGTGATCTCGGGCGCGTGGGCGATCAGGCCGGCGATGAACTGCTTGCCCAACGGCGAGAGGTACTGATCATCGTCCGCGTCGTAGAAACGGTTGTCGTTGCCGGAGAACAGAGACTGGTGCAGGTGCAGTCCGGAGCCGTTGATGCGGGAGACGGGCTTGGGCATGAAGGTGGCGTACACGTTCTGCAGTTGGGCCAGTTCCTTGATGACCAGCTTGGCGGTCATCAGGTTGTCGGCCATGGTGAGGGCGTCGGTGTACTCCAGGTCGATTTCGTGCTGGCTGGGCGCGCCCTCGTGGTGGGAATACTTGACGGGTATGCCCATCTCGGCCAGGTTCAGGACGGTGTCGCGGCGCAGGTCGGACGCGGGAAAACTGGACAGTTGGTCGAAGTAGCCGTCGTGGTCCAGCAGTTCGGGGGACGACGAGTTCTTCAGGTAGAAGAATTCCAGTTCCGCGCCCACGTTGTACACGAAGCCCATTTCCGCCGCCTTGTCCAGGTTGCGCCGGAGCACCTGGCGCGGGTCGCCGGGGAACGTCTGGCCCCGGGGCTGGCGGATGTCGCAGAACATGCGGGCAACGGCGTTGGTGCGGGGACGCCAGGGCAGGATGGTGAAGGTGTTGGGATCCGGATAGGCCCGCATATCGCTCTCGTGGTGCCGGGCGAACCCGTCGATGGCGGAGCCGTCGAAACCCACGCCGACTTCCAGCGCGTCCTCCAGGTCGTCAACGGACACCGCAAAGCCCTTGAGCTTGCCCAGTATGTCGGTGAACCACAGGCGGATGAACTTGACGTCGTTTTCTCTCGCGGTTCGGAGTACGAAATCCCGCGCGTTCGATGTGGCGCTTGATGTATCAGTGGTCATGGTTATCCCTCACGTATCGCGTTTTGTGCCGGCGCCTAGACCGCGACGTACTCGCGGACGAGGTTGTGGTCCAGGTCCCGGGCGGCGCCCTCCAGGACTATGGCTCCCTTTTCCATCACGTAGCAGTAGTCGGCGATGCCCAGGGCGAAGTCCAAAAACTGCTCCACCAGCAGGATGGTGGTGTCATTCTGCTCCCGCAGGCGATGCAGCAGTTCCTCGATCTCCTGCACAATGGACGGCTGGATGCCCTCCGTCGGTTCGTCGAGCAGCAGCAGGGTTGGCCGGCGGACCAGCGCCCGGGCCAGCGCCAGTTGTTGCTGCTGGCCCCCGCTGAGGGTGCCGGCCGGTTTTTTCGGGTTGATCTTCAGGGCCGGGAACAGTTCGTACATCTCGGCGACGGCTTCGGCGCGGCCCTTCTTGCCGTCGAAGGCCTCCAGACCCATGAGCAGGTTTTCGTTCACCGTCAGGTAGGGAAAGATGTGGCGGCCCTGGGGCACGTATCCGCAACCGGCCCTGGCCCGGCGGTGGGGCGCCCAATGGGTCAGGTCGGCCTGGCCCAGCCGGATCTGCCCGGTGCGCGGGGGCAGCAGTCCCATGATGGCCTTGAGCAGCGTGGTCTTGCCGACGCCGTTGCGCCCCATGAGGCACACCACCTGGTTCTGCGGCACGTCCACGGTGATGTTGGTCAGCACCACGCTCTGCCCGTATCCCACGGACAGATCGCTGATGGACAGCAGAGATTCGGGTTGTCGCATGAACATGGCGAACACCTGCCTCAGTCTGCGGCCACGGGCGCGGGTTCCTGCGCCGGACGGCCGGAACCAAGCCGGGCGGCCCGGGGTCGCTGGCTGCGGCTGTTGCCCAGGTAGGCGCGCACCACCTCGGGATCCTGCTGCACGTCTTCCATGGTTCCCTGGCTCAGCACCTTGCCCAGGTGCAGCACGGTTACCGTCTCGGCGAACTGGCGCACGAAGTCCATGTCGTGCTCCACCACCACGATAGACCGGTCGCCGCCGATGGACTGGAGCAGTTCGCCCGTGCGGTCGCGTTCGCGCCGGGTCATGCCGGCCACCGGTTCGTCCAGCAAGAGCAGTTTGGGTTCCTGAACCAGCAGCATCCCGATTTCCAGCCATTGCTTTTCGCCGTGGGACAGGCCGCCGGCGGTGTCGCCGGCGCGGTGTTGCAGGCCGACTTCATCCAGCGTGGCCATGATGCGGTCGCCGTCGCCGCGCCGCAGTTTCCGCAGCAGGCCGGCAACGCGGCTGCGGAACCCCAGCGTCACCTCAAGGTTCTGGTACACGGTGAGGCTGGAAAACACGGAAGGCGTCTGGAACTTGCGGCCCACGCCCAGGCGCACCAGTTGGTGTTCCTGCCGCTTGCCCAGGTCGGTGGAACCGTCGAAGATGATGCGGCCCCGGCTGGGCCTGGATTTGCCGGTGATCACGTCGATGAGGGTGGTTTTGCCCGCGCCGTTGGGCCCGATGAGGAACCGCATTTCGCCGTAGCCGATGGAGAAATCAAGCTCGTCAAGCACGGTGAACCCGTCGAAACTGACGGTGAGCTGCTCCACCGACAGGATGGGTTTGCCGGCATCGGGTGACGGGCGCGCGCCGTTGACGCTGGCGGCCGCGTTTGCCGGATTGGATCGGTGTCGGATCATCGCTGCGCTCCAGGCAAAATGCCGCGTAGCTGGCTGCGGAGTTGTTCGACGGACATCCACCAAGGACGGCGCCAGTTCTCGCGGTTGAACAGCCCCATGATGCCCGTGGGGAACAGCAGCACCGCGCCGATGAACAGCAGGCCCAGGAAGTATTGCCAGACGGCGGGGAAGGACTCGCTGAGGCCGCTCTTGGCTCCGTTGACCACGATGGCCCCAATGATCGCGCCCAGCAGCGCGCCCCGTCCGCCCACGGCCACCCAGATGGCGATTTCAATCGAGGGGACAATGCCCATCATCGACGGCGAGATGATGCCCACCTGCGGCGTGAACAGCGCGCCGGCCACCCCCGCGATGCCGGCGGACAGCGCAAACACCAGGGTTTTCAGCACGGCCGGATCGTATCCCGAGAATCGCACGCGGTTTTCATCGTCGCGCATGGCGACCAGCAGGCGGCCCAGGCGGGACGATATCAGCCACCAGCACAGGACGTAGGTGACGGTTACGGCGGCCACGCTGGCGTAGTAGAGCGTCAGTTGCATCGACGGCGCGTTGAGCGGGTAACCGAATATGGTGGTGTAGTTGGTGATGCCGTTGGTGCCGCCGGTGTAGGCCTGCTGCCCGACGAAGAGGATGCTGACGATCAGGGCCAGGGCCTGCGTGATCAGCGCGAAATACACGCCGGTGATGCGGCTGCGGAACACCAGGTAGCCAAGCCCGCCGGCCAGCGCCGCCGGCACGATGAACGTCATGGGGATGGCGAACCACGGGAACCGGAAGGGTTCCCAGAATATGGGCAACTCGGTGAGGCCGCTCCAGAACATGAAATCGGGCAGTTTGCCGGCCGACGATTCCATCTTGAGGTACATGGCCATCGCGTAGCCGCCCAGCCCGAAGAAGACGCCGTGGCCCAGGCTGAGCATCCCGCCGTATCCCCAGATCAGGTTCAGGGACATGGCCAGCATGGCGAAGGTGAGGAACTTGCCCAGCAGCGCCACGCGGAAGTCGGACAACATCATCGGGGCCAGCAGCAGCACCGCCAGCAGCGCCACCCACGCGCCGATGCTCGGGTGCATCCGGGCGGGCGCGGAAACGGCGCGAACGGCGCCCATGATGGATGATCGGGTGTTGGATGATCGGGTAGTCATGGGCCGTTACCTTCCCCGCGCCCGCATGAGGCCGGCGGGCTTCCATTGCAGGAACAGGATCACCATGGCGAACACCAGCACCTTGCCGACGACGGCCGTGGTTCCGAACTCGAACAGCGTGTTCAGCATCCCGATGATCAGGGCCGCCAGGATGGTGCCGGGAACCTGTCCCAGCCCGCCCAGGATCACGACAATGAACGAATCGACGATGTAGAACGTGCCCAGCGAAGGGCCGATGGGTCCGATCAGCGTGAGGGCGCAGCCGGCCACGCCGGCCAGGCCGGAACCGAGGGCGAAGGTGAAACTGTCGACGCGGCGGGTGGACACGCCCAGGCTCGCCGCCATGTCGCGGTTCTGCATCACGCCGCGCATCCGGCGTCCCTCGCTGGAACGGTACATGTACCAGTAGAGTCCGCCGATGCAGGCGGTGACCAGCCCCAGGATGAAGATGCGTTTCATCGGCAGCACCAGGTCGGTGGATATGGTGACCGCGCCGCCCAGCCAGGATGGCGCGACGACCTGCACGTTGGGCGCGCCGAATATCGAGCGGGCCAGTTGCTGCAGGAACAGGCCCACGCCCCACGTCGCCAGCAGCGTATCGAGGGGCCGGCGGTACAGGAACCTGATCAGAGCGTTTTCAACGACGTATCCCGCCGCGCCCGCCACGACGAACGACGCCGGTATTGCGATCAGGAAGGTGATGCCGGACTGCGCGTCGCCGGTGAATCTGATGGCGGCCTGCTGCAGCGCGTAGGTGGTGTAGGCGCCGATCATGATGAACTCGCCGTGGGCCAGGTTGATGACGTTCATCAACCCGAAGGACAACGAAAGTCCCAGCGCGATCAGCAGCAGGATTGAGCTCAGGCTGAGCCCGTTGAACAGTTGTGTAGCCCAAACTTCCATTTTGTGGCCGTAGAGGAGTTTGAGGAGGCGGAGAGCGCGGACGCCGGTTGGGTCGAGGCCCGAGGGCATCCGCTATTTGTTGGTGTGTGGAGGGACGGCACGACCGGCGCGCCGTCCCCGATGTTGCAATTACTGAGCCAGTTCCCGGAGGCCGGCGGCCCAGGCGTAGGTGTCCAGGTAGGGGTCCGGAACCACCGGGGAGCCGGAGTTCCAGATCTCGTCGATCTGCCCGTCCTCGCGGACCGTGCCGATGCGGACGGTCTTGGAGACGTGCTGGTTCTCGTTGTGGATGGTCACCAACCCGCCGGGAGCGGCGAACTGGATGCCCTTGGCGGCTTCCTTGACGGCGGCGACGTCGGTGGTGCCGGCCTTTTCAACGGCGGCTTTCCACAGGTACACGCCGAAGTAACCGGCCTCGATGGGGTCGTCGGTTACGCGGTTGTCGCCGTACTTGGCCTTGAAGGCGGAGACGAACTTGACGTTCTCGGGGGTGTCGGTGGTCTGGAAGTAGTTCCAGGCGACCAGGTGGCCGGTGATGTTGTCGGCGCCGATCCCGGTGATCTCCTCCTCGGCCACGCTCACCGAGATGGTGGGCAGGTCTTCGGCGGTGATGCCGGCGTCCTTGAGTTGCTTGAAGAACGCAACGTTGGAGTCGCCGTTCAGGGTGTTGAACACCACGTCAGGCTCGGCCGACCGGATCTTGGCGATGACCGTGCTGTACTCGGTGTGGCCCAGCGGGGTGTATTCCTCGCCCACGGCCTCCAGGCCGGCGGCGGCCAACTGCTTGTTGATGATCAGGTTCGACGTGCGCGGGAACACGTAGTCGGAACCCAGCAGGTAGAACTTGGTCTTGCCCTCGCTCAGCAGGTACTCGATGGCCGGTACGATCTGCTGGTTGGTGGTCGCGCCCGTGTAGAAGATGTTGGGCGAGGTTTCCAATCCTTCGTACTGGACGGGGTAGAAGAGCAGTCCGTTGTTGGCCTCGAACACGGGCAGCATCGCCTTGCGGCTGGCGCTGGTCCATCCGCCGAACACGACGGCGACCTCGTCCTCCTGGAGAAGCTTGCGGGCCTTCTCGGCAAAGGTGGGCCAGTCGGACGCGCCGTCTTCGATGACGACCTCAATCTGCTTGCCCATCACTCCGCCGGCGGCGTTGATTTCCTCGATGGCCAGCAACTCGGCGTCGTGGACGGCGGTTTCGCTGATGGACATGGTGCCGGACAGGGAGTGCAGGATGCCGACCTTGATGGTGTCGGGCTCTTCGGCGGCCGGCGCGCTGGCGGGGGCCGAACTTTCGCTGGCTGCGGGGGCGGCGGCGGGCGCCGGCGGCGGCTCGGATCCGCAGGCGGCCATCATCACAGACATCAAAACAGCGGCCGCGCCAACAAGCGCGAACCGCATCAATACAGGCAGTTTGGCTAATCCGGACAGGGACATTGTGGGTGTTTCCTCCTCCACTGGATCGTTGGACGGCAGGCCGTCGTTTTTCGATATTGCGATTTCGTCAGTGGCCCGGCATTCATGCCGTTGGCAAATCAATGTTGTTGACTAGCCGATGCCGCTGACGGATTTACGTCGCTGACAAATACGCTAGAGGGTCGGTGTTACCGGCAAATTGCCGATTTGTGTACTTGCCGTTGCTTCGGTGTAAACGCCGCGTAACGGACGATGGCTTTTTGTTCGGAAAGTCGCCGCGCGCCTGGCCGTCAATTGGACAACCACGGCGCGAACCGGAATACACGTTATCCGCGAATAGTGGGGATGATTCAGTATTGACAGCGCCGATTGATCGTCTCAAAATTGCCGGCGAATCACCCTGCCCCGACGAGACTCGCCGCCGAGCCGGGAATTCGCGGAGGAATGATCTTGCGGATCGCGGCGTTGCCCCGTTTGCACACGCTGGATGCCTGGCTGGCGTATCGCAACTACCGGTTGTTGTGGTGCGGAAACTTCTTCGCCAACAACGCCCAGTGGATCCAGTTGTTGAGCATAGGCTGGCTGGTGCGCGACCTCTCCGAGGGGTCCACCGTAACCGGCCTGCTGGTGGTCACCGTGGGCGGGATCAACACCATGCCCGGCCTGGTGGTCGGCCCCTGGGGCGGCGTGCTGAGCGACCGCTTCGACCGGCGCAAGCTGGTCATCGTGTTGCAGTTGATGATGGCCGCGCTGGCGGCGGCGTTCGCCCTGCTGGTGCTGTCCGGCCACGTCGCGGTGTGGCACGCCTACCTGTACGTGATACTGGCCGGCGCGTGCCGTTCCATGACCCAGCCCATGCGCCAGTCGCTCATCGCCGGCACCGTGCCCCGGAACATGCTGGGCAACGCGATGGCAACCAACGTCCTCACCATCACCGGAACGCGCATCGTGGGGCCGTTCGTCGGCGGCCTGCTGATTTTCACCCTGGGGTACTTCTGGAACTTCACCATCGAGGCCGTGCTGTACCTCATCAACGTGGCGCTGATCATCCCCCTGCGGACGCCGTTCCACCGGCCCGGAGACGCGCGGGTTCGAGGATCGGCGCTGTCCAACATGGTCGAGGGCCTGCGCTACATCTGGAGCGGCGAGCGCGCCTTCTTCCAGTTGATGCTGGTGTCGGTCATTCCCAACATCATCCTGCATCCGGCGTGGTTCCTGTTCCCGGTGTTCACCACCGAGGTTTTGCAGCGGGACGCCGACGTGGGCGGATACCTGCTGTCCATCACCGGCGTGGGCGGCCTGATAGCGGCGCTGACCGTGGCGTCCTTCGGGTTCGTGTTTCCCAAGGGAAAGGTGGTGCTGGGCGCGGCGATTGCCAGTTCGCTGATGCTGCTGCTGTTCTCATTCTCCAAGTGGATGGCGCTGGCCTTCGTGGTGATCGCGGCGATGGCGTTCTTCCAGTCGCTGTTCCGCACCACGCGGGGGACCATCACGCAGATGCTCGCGCCCGACAGCCTGCGGGGTCGCCTCACCAGCCTGCAAAGCTTCGACCGGGGATTCCTGGTGCTGGCCAGCCTGGGCGTCGGGTTCCTGTCCGACGTGACCACGCCGTCAACGGCGATGGCGATCATCGGTGTCGTGGGACTGGCGCTGGCGCTGGTATGCTGCGTCGCGCTGGGCCGGGTCAGGCAGTTGGACTGACGGGCCGGCCGACAACTTACGAGCAGGGGATTTCCAAAGTCTCCACACTTTCCGCTCATGGTGCGGAACGTCCGCCTTTGGCGGGAGCCTGTCGAACCACCAGATCGTCCTTCGACATGCTCAGGACGAGCGGACACAAGAAGATTGCGCAACTTTGGAAAGGCCCTGAACAAACGGGCAAGGGGATTTCAATGTTTGACCTGGTTGCATTTGATCTCGACGGCACCGTGCTGGATTCGCAGGGTCGGTTGACCGACTCATCCGCCGAGGCCGTCGCGGAACTCATGGGGAGCGGCGTTGCCGCCGCCATCATCAGCGGACGGGGCATCGGACGCACCCTGCAGCCATTTGAGGGCCGGGTCGAGAATCTTGCGGGGCTGTACCTGGGGGCCCACAACGGCGCGGTGGTGGTCGGGCCCGACGCGGGTTCGGGTCGCCCGGTGTTCCACGAAGAACGGCTGGACGCCGAAAGCCTGGCGATAGTGGCGCGCTACACCCAGGAGGCCGGGCTCAATCTCGTCTGCGCCGATTTTGACCAGTCATCCGGCGAGATAGCGGAGGTGTACCACCACGCCCTGCCGGTGAGCGGGATGGCGTCGTTCGGCGGGCCGGGGTTTGCGCTCGACCCCGATCTGTACGCCAAGTGCCAGGCCGGCGACCGCACGCCGCCCCCGCTCATCCTGGTGGTCGTTGACCCGGACGAGCGACCCGGGCACATCGCCGGCCTGGAGGCCGCGGGCGGCGACCGGATCACCGTGAGTTGGGCGATACCAGACCGCATCCAGGTTATCCGCCGGGGTGTGGACAAGGGACGGGCGCTGAGGATGCTGGCGGAGCGGATGGGCGTGCCGCTGGAACGCGTCCTGGCCATCGGAGACGGGCACAACGATCTGCCCATGCTGCGCGCCGCCGGCGCCGCCGTGCTGATGGGCAACGCAGACCAATCGGTCCGCGACGCGATTGAGGGAGAGGGAATCCGCATCGGCCCACCGCTTTCTGAGGGCGGATTCGCCGCCACGGTGCGGAAATACGCGCTGGCCGGTTAGCGGTGTGGGCGCTATTCCATCATCTGGACAACAACAGCATTGGTGTAGCACAAGCCCAAGGTGTGTCGGGCTGATTCCTCACACCATCCTGGTTTGATCGAACCGTCGTAGGGCTCACTCACCGGCGCACCAGGGCTTTCGATTATTGGGCGATTATAACCCAAAGTAGCAAACCTCTAGAATCAGAACATCAGCCCTAGAAATCCCCAGAACACTTGACCCAGACCGTCCCGAGCAACCCCATATTCCAAGCCCTGTAGAACAGCAAGGAGAACTTAATGAAAGACCCTGTAGACCCTAAATATACCGTTCTAACTATGGAATTATTAGGTAAGTTATTTGAACTGGAAGGCATCAAGGTTTCGCAAACACTAGAGATGAGAGCAGATAGACAGCCGTGCATAGTAATTCGTGGCGACCATGAGGCGGCTTTTAATGCTGGTGATCTCGCTTTGGAACATGGCTACCCATTGTGTTCTATGGAGTGTGTTTATGAAGTTCGGGGCCGGCACGTGATTCGAGATAGTGATGATTGGAATTTGAGTTTTGATTTCAGCCTCTAGCTACTTTTAGAGTGATTCGGCCGCAAATCCGTAGGTTTTTCAACCACCTGCAATCCCGGCACAGCCTCAATCCGTCTGGCCTTCGGTCCATCGTAGTAACTCTTAGATTGCTACGGTGGATCTTTCGGTATTGCCAGCAAGACCGACAGATATGATAACGGTCAATTCCTGGTTCGTCGGAATACCAAATCACGCGTACTGGCATTGTCATCGTGATCTCTCCTCATTCCGCATTGCCGACGCTACCGTTCAGCGTACCATTAGAACAGGCAGCATATCAAATCGCCGTTCGGGCCTTGTGCGCTTCCATGGCTCTCTGGGCTACGGCGGCGAAATGAGCGACACCCTCGACGTATTCCAGTTCCAACCGGGTTCCGTTTGAGAGGTTGATTATCGCGGATCCCGTTGACCCCAGGGCTGAACTGCTCGACGGGGAGATACCGGTCAGGGTGTCGTAGCCCAGGTCAAGAAAACGGCCCGGTTCTCCCCAGTTCTGTACGAGGATGCGCTTGTTTGTTACCACGCATTTGGAATCCCGATAACTCCGCCTTTTCAACCACCAGACCAGCAGCATGAACAGACCCGGTATTATCAGAAACACCAGACCGAAGATGAAACAACCGCACCCCTCAATGCCAACGTCTCTCGGTTCCACTTCCAGAAGTACCGTTTCATCTGGTTCGAGGATGAAGTTTGCCGGAACCGTGCTCATTGCGGCGGACCCTTGTGAGTGGTGATTTTACCGTTCGCTGTGGAGACTATCCAGCGAAGGGCAATAATCGGTTTCTACGATCTTGTCCGCGCCAGATTCGAAAACTTTAGACATTTCCCACGAGGAAGATATTAATTGGTCAATATAGAATGCCGTTGAATGTTCAGTAATCGGTAGTCCTTCGCCACGGCTATATTCTCGGAAATCATTAAAGTTATCTCCGATATCATCCGTTTTCTTCATCAAATCATCCGCTAGATCTTCAGCCCTGCGGTGTACTTTTTTAGCATCTTCGGGAGCAATTAGGTTTTTGATTACCGCACCGCCGACATTTATTAGACCCAAACTATTACGCAAATTTTCGAATATCTCTGTGGATGTGACGCCGCTCTGCGAAGCTACAGCAAATAATGTGACGTTACCTACCAGTTCATGGATGTTGAAAAGAGTTGTCGACAGATCTTCGCAATATTCAGCACGCAAAGCATCTTGAGCTTCTTGTGCTTGCTGCTCCTCCATTTCTTCAGCTTGCTTTTCCGCCGTTTTGGTCTGTTCCTCGTGGCGTTTAGCATCCTCTTTGGTCTGGTCTGCCGTTTGGTTTGCTGCTGCGCTGGCGACCGGTTCTGCTGGGGTGGCCGTTGCTGAATCCCCTGAGCTGGTGTTCGCCGCGATGATGATACCCACTACCAGAGCAGCAGTGGCGTAAGCGGCCCACATATACCAGCGGGTCCAGCGGTTCTTGGCCGGGCCTGGTTGCGTTGGTTCTGGCTGCGTGGGATCCGGCTGCTCGTTCTGCGTGGTCATCGTGGAACCCCCTAGCGGTCTGTGAGATTCGGCTTCCTGCCACAGATGCCGTGAGTCCCATTAAGCAAGCACCCGCTAGAGGGCAGAGCGAAGGCCCCAACCTCAACAGGTAAGCTTGCGTGGTGGACTTAAAAATCCACCGGGTGGCAGTGGTAAATCACCGCATCTGTGGCCCGGACAATCTAACCGCTAGGGCCGGGCCGTGTCAACAAAAAACCCCACCGCGAGGGATGGGGTAGGCGTGGGTGAGATCTGATACCGACTAGGTTCAGCCGTCCCTAATATCCCGATACCGCAGCCGTCGATCCAGCATCCCCAAGGTCAGGAGCGCCATCTGGTCCAGCGTGTCCAAGTCCCTTACGTTGTTTCTGCCCGCAAACTCGGTGATGTAACGGTGCAGGTGCTTCACGCTCATCTGGTGGTACGTGCCCTGGTAGCCGCGTTTCAGCAGGGACCAGAAGCTTTCAATCCCGTTCGTCGTAGCCCAATGGTTCACGTACTGACCGGCGCTGTGATTTACGGTCTCGTGTTGATAGCCCTGTAAGCCCTGGTACGCTCTATGCTCATCCGTGTAAACCGTGCTACCCTGCTCAACGAATTTATGGATCAGCCCGTGCAGTGTCGCCTGAGTCCGGTCATCCACAGGCAGGGCGATGATTTCTCGGGTGATGCGGTCTCTAATTCCAACCACGGGCGTAAGATGTTCCAAGCCTTTGATTTCGGCCCGGTTCTTCTTGTTTCGTTTCCTACCGCCGATAAAGGTTTCGTCCACTTCCACAGGACCGGTCAGTTGTTCAGGGTCTACCAGAAAGCCCTCGCGGATCTTATGGAGCAGGTGCCACGCGGTCTTTTGTGATATACCGAGGTCCCGATGCAATTTCATGGACGATATGCCTTTCAGGTTCGTCGAGATCAGGTAAATCGCATACAACCACGTTCTCAGCGGAACCTTGCTACCGTGCATCACTGAGTTAGTCTTTACCGAGAAGTATTTATAGCACGTGGAACATCTATACGGCATGGTGGGGTGTTTCACGGGACCAACAGCATCACTATCACAATGAGGACAGAACATGTTACCATCGGGCCAGCGAGTATTTTCAAACCATTCTTGCGCTGCTTTTTCGTCGGGGAACATCTCGTATAACTTGAATAAACTAATACCTTCACGGTCAGCACGTCCCGGTCCTGCGTTACGGTCAGTCATGTGTGTATCGCCTACCTCTTTAAGTGTATATACAGTCTAACACACTATGCCCTTAAAGTCAACCTCTTAAGTCTCTAGTCAAGGGCTAGTGTGTAGAGAGTGTGTTTAACAGTGTTTAAAGTGTTTACTTGACTTTACTGGTAATCTGGTATATGATTGGATTCAGATAAGGAGTAGTAACGATGCCTGATCAGTTTGAGATACCTGAAGATGTTACGGTCGAAGAAATGGCCGGTGCTTTATTCCGTCGGCCAGTGAGGAAGGAAGGTCGCAAGATGGTACTGGTAGAGATCGCTGAACCTGACGAAACTGACCCCGACTGGACGCCGCTACGCAGGGTTTACGGGATTCACCGCGAGGATACCGATTGACACGGAGCCCTGTTGCGTGTATTTCCTTTGTAAGCGGAGGGTACGGGATTCGAACCCGTGGGGATGTTGTGCTAGAACACCCCAGCTACTTATCAGGCAGCCGCATTAGTCCGCTCTGCCAACCCTCCGCATCAGGGTGGTGATCATTCCTACTGATCGCCGCCCTTCAATTTTGCGGCGGATTTGGATCAAGGGCAAGCCGTTTTCTTAAGATCGCGATTACTGGAGGACTATTGACCTTGGAGCGAAAATATGCTTGGGGTCCGTGTGGGTTGGGTCGGCTCTGGCTCGGGACGGTCAGAGCGTATGTTCTGGGGCTGATTCTGGGTCAAGTGTTCTATTTTTAGAGGTTTGCTATTAAGGGTTATAATCACCGATTATTGGGACTCCGATCAGTAGTCCGCTCATGGTGAGCCTGTCGAACCATGAATCCCATCCTTCGACAAGCTCAGGATGAGCGGATAGGTAGCCCAAGATGAGCGGACAGGTGGAGCGACAATTGAAAGGCCCTGCCAGCATACCGACATTCATCACCGTATTCCCTACCGTATTCTTTGCACCCGCACAGCCTCCAATTGTCCCTTTGCGTCTCTGCGCCTTTGCGTTCAATCTCCCTACCATGGTGTGGTGGAGCAGGTTCGTGCCGACAAACCGGGTACGCGTGAGGGTATGATTGCGATTGACGACCCTCCGGGGCCGGCGGCATACTCAGGCACGCCGTCCGGGATGGGATCGACTCAATGACCGGCCGGTTGCGAATCGATACAGAACAAGCGGGAGGTGCGCTGTGGCAGGACCACTGACAGGTCTGACCGTCCTCGATTTTTCGTTGGGTATGCCGGGGGCGCTATGCACCCTGGTGCTGGCCGACTACGGGGCCGAAGTGATCAAGGTCGAACCGCCGGGCGGCGACCCCTTCCGTTTTCAACCCGCGTGGATCTCCTGGAACCGCGGCAAGAAGGGCGTCGTGCTGGACCTCGCCACCGCCGAAGGGCGCGAGCAGGCCGTCCGCCTGGCCGCCGGCGCCGACGTGCTGGTGGAATCGTTCCGCCCCGGCGATACGGCCGAATGGGGGTTGTCGTATGACGACCTCGCCGGCGTTCATCCCGGGCTGGTGTACTGCTCGATCACCGGGTTTGGGCAGAAGGGCCCGCTCCGCCGGGTGCCGGGATACGAGGGCGTGGTCGCAGCACGGGCCGGGCGGATGCTCAACATGGAGGGCCAGCCCAATCGCGACGGGCCGGTGTATTCGGCGGTGTACACGGGAAGCTGGCACGCCAGCCAGGCTGCGGTGCGCGGAATCCTGGGCGCGCTGCGGGTGCGGGACATCTGCGGACGCGGCCAATGGGTGCAGACCAGCATCGTGCAGGCCCTGGCATCGCCCCACGACAACAACGTGGGCGACGGCGGGTTGGTCAATATGCAGTTGCGGCGGCGGGATCCCGAGCGTTTCCCCGGCCGTCCGCCGGGTCGCGGCCTGTCGTCCATCGGATACGTGCCGGTGCGAACCAGCGACGGAACGTGGCTGCAGCACGCCAACCAGAGGGTGCCGCACATCCAGGGACACCTGAAAGCAATCGACCTTGGACACCTGCTGGAGGATGAGCGGTTCGCCCGCGTTCCCGCCGTCAGCACGGAGAACCGGGAACTGCTGCGCCGGGAGATACTCAACAAGCAGGCGGAGAGGACGTCCGACGAGTGGATGGAGGTATATCTCGAAGACGGCAACATCGCCGCCGAGCCATACCGCACCAGCGTGCAGGCCATGGACCACCCGGCGGTGGTGGCCAACGGCACGGTGGTGACCATCGACGACCCCCGCGTCGGCCCCATGCGCACGCTGGCCCCGCTGGTTGATCTGCGGGACACGCCGGTGGAACCCAGCGGGCCGGCCCCCGACATTGGTCAGCACAACGCCGAGGCGCTGGCACGGTTGGAGCAGGAACCCGCCGCCGCTGGCCCGTCGGGTTCCAACGGGACGTCCGCCCCGGCGCATCCGCTGGCCGGCATCACCGTGCTGGATCTGGCGACCATTCAGGCCGGTCCCTACGGGGCCGCGCTGCTGGCCGACCTGGGCGCGCGGGTGATCAAGGTGGACGCCACCGACCGCCGCCTGGACGAGGGCCGCCGTTCCACCTCCCAGGCGGTGGCCGATGCGCGCACCTACGCCGGCAAGGAGGGCATCCAGATTGACCTGCAGACGCCGGAGGGCAAGGAGATCATCCACAAGCTGATCGCCCAGGCCGACGTGCTGTCCCACAACTTCCGCCTGGGCGTGCCGGAGCGTTTGCAGGTGGACTGGGAGACGTGCCGCAAGATCAACCCGCGCATGATTCACGTGTGGATGGGCACGTATGGCGAGCATGGCGAACACGCCCGCCGGCCCGGCGCCCATCCCATTCCGGGCGCGATCATGGGCGGCGCGATGCGGCAGATGGGCCGCGGAATGCCCCCGCCTCCGGACCAGAAACTTGACATGGATGAAACCGTTGAGGCGACCCGCTGGATCATGAAGTCCAACTGGGGGCCAGACCAGAACACGTCGCCGGCGGTGGCCACCGCCGTGCTGCTGGGCCTGCGGGCGCGGGAACAGACCGGCCGGGGCCAGCCCGTCCACATCACCATGCTCAACGCCAACGCGTGGACCAACGCCGACGAATACTACGACCACGCCAACCGTCCGCCCATCGCCATGCCCGACGGCGAGGTTCACGGCCTGCACGCGCTGTATCGCCTGTACCAATGCCGCGAGGGTTGGGTATTCCTGGGCTGCCTGTTCCAGGACGAATGGGAGGCGTTCTGCCGCGCCGTGCAGCGGGATGACCTGCCGGCGGATTCCCGCTTCGCCACGCCGGAGGCGCGACAGGCCAACGACGACGCGCTGATCGCCGAGATTTCGGCAATTTTCGCTGGCCGCACGGCCGCCGAATGGGAGGAGTTGCTGACCGGCGCGGACGTCGCCTGCGTCCAGGCCGACGATGCCCTGGAGGGTGATTTCTACGCCGACCATCCCCACGCGCGGGAGAACAACCTGAGCGTTGAGGTGGAGCATCCGCTGATTGGCAAATACCGCCGCTACGGGGGGCTGGTGGAATTCTCCCTGCCCCCCGGCATCTATCGCACGTCGATCCAGGTGGGCCAGCACACCAGGCCCCTGCTGCGGGAAATCGGTTACGACGACGAGCAGGTTGAGGATCTGGGAGCGCGCGGCATCGTCCAGTGGGCCGACCCCGAAGCCGGTGGCGAACCCTAGCACGGCGGTGAAAAACGAGCCGCCGATCAACCGCTGACCGCGCCGCAGCCTGCGAAGGGTTCCGCCGGTGGCGGGAGCCAGCCGCAGGTCCGTCCCGAGAGGAACGCAAGATGCCGCTCATGGTGAGCCTGTCGAACCATGAGCGGCGCACCTGCCGGTGTCCCGATACCATGAGCGGCGCATTCGGCGGTGTCCCGATACCATGAGCGGACTGCTGGCCAGTGTGGCCATGATCGAATGACCCTGGCCAGAGAACGCCGCCTCATGCTTACCCGGTTTGTCATTGCGAGTCCGCCACAGACGGGTGGCAATCCCATCCGCCTTGCGCGGGCAGTTGGTCGCAGTCGTTAGCGCCTCAACGAGATTGCCACGTCCGCCTGTGGCGGACTCGCAATGACAGACTATCAAAGTGGGTACGCGTGAGAGAACGCCGCGTGTTGCCGACGCCGGGTGCCCATGCTAACCTGCACGCCGAAACTGCAGGCTGCATCGTTCTACAATCGAACTGCCTGCAATCGAACTGCCTGCAATCGAACTGCCTGCAATCGAACTGCCTGCAATCGAACCGCCTGCAATCGAACCACAATCGTAATTTGGCCTCTGGAAACCCGGGGCGGAGTTGACCTGATATGCAAATCACCGGCGCAACCACGCGCGTTTTACAGACACCGGCGGACAACCCGCTGGTGGTCGGCATCGAGCAACCGGGCACCCGGGAGTTCGTAACCCTGGAACTGCACACCGACGAGGGAATCTCCGGCGTCGGCCTCACCTTCTTCGGCGGCCCGCTGGTTCACGCGCTGCGCCGCGCGGTGGACGATCTCGCCGGCCTGGCGGTGGGCGAAGACCCCATGAATCCCGAGGCGGTTTGGGGCAAGCTGATGGACGCCTGCTCCTCGGCCGGCCCCGAGGGAGTGCTGTCGCTGGGCCTGGCCGCCGTGGACATGGCGGTGTGGGACATCAAGGGCAAGGCGCTGGACCAGACGGTTTGCAGCCTCCTGGGCGGCTACCGCGACCGCGCGCCCACCTACGCCAGCGGCGCGCTGATGCGTCCCATGGGCCTGGAATACCTGGCCGAGGCCGGGCCCCGGCTGGTGGAGCAGGGGTTCCACCAGATGAAAACCCAGATGGGCGCGGAGCCAACCGCCGCCCTGGAGGTCGCCCGCATCCGCACGCTGCGGGACGCCATCGGCCCCGACATCGACCTGATGTGCGACATCAACCAGCTTTGGAACGTCAACCAGGCCATCCAGATCGGCACCATGGTTGAGGAATACAACCTTTTCTGGCTGGAGGACGTGGTGGCCCGCGACGACTACCAGGGCCTGGCCCGCGTCGCCGACGCCCTGGTGACGCCGATCGCGGCCGGCGAGTACGTCTATGGCATCCGATCCTTCCGGCACATGGTGGAGCAGCGCAGCATCGATATCGTGATGGTCGACCTGCTGCGGGCCGGCGGCATCACGCCGTTCCGCAAGATCGCGGGCATGGCCGAGGCGTTCAACCTGCCGGTGGTGTCCCACCTGATACCCGAGGTTCAGACCCACACCATCGCGGCGATACCCAACGGCCTTACGGTGGAATACATGCCCTGGACGCTGCGGCTGTTCGACGAAACGCCCGACATCGTGGACGGCGAGATTGTCGTGCCCGACCGTCCGGGCCTGGGGCTGTCATTCAGCCAGGACGCCATCGCCCAGTACCAGATCGCGTGATTGGGCGAGGCACGCGCGCCACCGGTTCAACCAAGTAACCACACTCTCGCACGGAACACTCGCACCGAACACTCTCGACGGAACACTCTCGACGGAACACTCTCGGAGGAAATACCAATGGCTGCCTACCAACTGCGAATCTACACCATCAACCGCGGCATGATGGACTCCTGGCTGGGTCTGTTCAACGAGCACATCCGCCCGCTGCACGACCGACTGGGCATTCCGGTGGTGTCCAGCTACGTCAACGCCGACCGCACCGAGTTCATCTGGGTGCGCCGCTTCGACAGCGCGGACGACATCGCCGAGAAGGAAGCCGCCTACTTCGCGTCGCCGGAGCGTTCGGCCCTGGGCGACCGGCCCACCAGCCACATCGCCAAGATGGAAGTCCGCGTCATGGACGGCGTGGAGGAAACCGCCGGCGTGGCGTAATTCCAACCCACCGCAAAACCACTGCAGGGGCGAATAATCATTCGCCCCTACGTTTTTCACGCAAACCTCACGACCCTTGCCTCACAACCGCTTCACCATTTCCCGGTGGGGTATGCCCTCTTCCAGGAACATTTCGCCCACTTCCTCGTAGCCGTGGCCGGCGTAGAACGACTTGACGTATTCCTGGGCGTGGAGGGTGATCTGGGCGAAGCCGAGTTCGCGGCCCTGCTGTTCCAGGAAGGCCAGCACCTTGCCGCCCACGCCGCCGCGTCGCCACTCCTGCTGAACCGCCATGCGTCCGATGTGCGGCCCCCTGCCGTCCACGTCGGGGAGCAGGCGACCCGTGGCGATCACCGCGCCCTGATGCAGGGCTATCGCGTGGACGGTGTCGGGGTCGGAGTCGGCCTCGTCCACCTCAACGTCGGCGGGAATGCCCTGCTCGGCCACGAAAACGCGCATTCGCACCGTCACCGCGCCCTCCAGCTCGGCGGCGGATTCGACGACCTTGACGACTATGTCCAACGGTTGATCTGACGATGGCATGTTGACTTTGGGGCCTCCAATACTGGGATGCCTGGCGCTGGGCTACGTGGCGCTGGGCTGCGTGGCGCGGGGTTAGTTGGCGGCCTCGCCGGAGTGCTGCTCGTGCCACTCGGAGTTCACGTCGTCCCAGTAGCCCTGCCACGTCCGGCGCATCTGTGCCTCGGTCGAGCCGCCCCAGTAGCCGGGGGATACCAACTGCTGGGCCTGTTCGACGCGGATCAACGCAACGGCGCGAACCCGCGAGTCAAGCCCGTTGAGCGTTGACGGGCCGTTGCGCATCCGCTCCAGCACTGCCTCGTGAACCTCGTCGTTCTTGTGGATCTCCGCAACACCCTTGAAGCGAAAGCCGTGGCGGGCGAACACGTCCACGGTGTTGATCTCGATGGCGGGGTTGCGCTCCAGGTTGCCCATGGTTCCCGGCGACGCCAGGTCGGTGAACAGGATGTGGTCGTCGTCCCACACCATGATCGTGCCCTTGGGCGACAGGTTGGGGGTGCCGTCGGGGCACACGGTCGCCACGAAAATGAGCCGTTGTTCCGTGAGAGCGCGCTTCATTGCGTCCGTCAAAATACCCATCAGATCGCTTCACCTCTGTCCATTTTCGGCGCGGTTATCGGGAGGTTATGTCTTGCAGCGCGAAACCGTCGGAATTTCCGGGGAGTCCGATGGCCGGGCCCGGCTCGCGGACCCGCTCGCGAGTTTGACATTGTACCTGCCCCTAGTTAGCATTGCACTTAATTTAAAGCGTTTATTTTCCCGCCACAAACAGGAGGCGTCCGTCATGTTCGTGCGGCGAGATCTTACCGACACCGTTCCCACCCGCGAAGGCAACATGCACTTCGTAAAGCAAGGCTCCGGCTACCCCCTGGTGATGCTGCACCCTCTGGGCACATCCACGTGGGCCTGGAGCACCGTGATCGACGCGTTCAGCCAGCACTACACGTGCTATGCCTTTGACATGATGGGCCACGGCGAATCCGACAAGCCCACGCGCCATTTCAACATACCCGACTATGCCCAGGCGCTGGACGACGCGTGCCAGATTTTGAACATTCACCGCGGGCATTACGTCGGCAACTCCGTCGGCGCGGTGCTGGCCACCGAGATGGCGGCGACCTTCCCCGACCGGCTGGACAAGCTGGTGCTGGTGGGCGCGCCGGTGTGGGACGCGCGCTCGGCTCCCGAACGGATCGCCGAGGCGGCGGCCGGCTACGATGCCGACGGCCTGCCGGTCCCCCGGACAATGGAGCAAGCCAGGGAGTCCACTACCTTCGCCGAACCGCGGCCCGAATGGATCGACGCCACCAACGAGACGCGGGCGCAGGCCGGCGTGTGGGTCAAGAAGCTGCACGAGTCGCTGGCGTGGTACGACATCATGACCCGCCTCCCGCTGGTGAAGGCCCGCGAGACCCTGGTGCTGTACGGCGAGGTTGACCGCCTGCGCGACGGCGAGGAACTGCTGCACAACAACATCGTGGGCGCCCGCAAGCACATCATGCCGGGCGTGGGCCACATCCCGCAGATCGAAGACCCGGAGGGCTTCGTTGACGCGGTGCTGGCGTTCCTGAAACCGGCTTCGTGACCAACACGACGCCTCACACGACCACTCACTCGTCATCATACTGATCCAAAATGACAAGTATATTTGTCAGGCCACGCGGCCACAGCCGTCAACTTCTGCGAACCACCCGACGCAAGTCGGATGGCAACCCGCCCAACCTGGTTGTGTTGGGCATGGGTACTGCCGGCAGCCGCCGCGCCCTCACATTTCTGCAACGCCTGTCGGAATTGTCTGAAATCAGAAGGGTGCAGAGTGCAGTCTTTTATGACTGTAACGAGATCACTGTTGACCATATCTCAAGATTTCTACGAAAGTTTCTGGGCCGGGCACGGCACGGAATAGGGGTGCAGGTTCTCTTCCCCAATTACATTCCCATATCCAACGGGTTTATGAGAGATCCACAGTTGTTCGAGGAGTATGAAGGGCCCCTGGAACGGGATATGGACAACATCGTGAGCCAGACCATCGCCCAGTCGGAGCGATGCAGCACCGCTCCGGAAGTGATCATCGAGTTCATGGGCTTTGCGGGCCATTCGGTGCTGGGAGGACGGCTCCACAACAAATTGAGGGCGGCGTTCCCGGCAACCGTCATGCTCCCCGTGCTCATGCTCCCCGAGGACCATGTGTCTGAGGAGTGGACCCGCCGCTTCATCTGGGAGCAGTACGAACACCTGCTGCAGGGTTCCAACTGCCTGTTGACCGCTCAGTCCGGCAGCCACTTCGGCGAGGACGACGTGAGGTTGGCAACGGGCCTGGCCGGCCTGGAGGTGGCGGACGTTGATGATGAAGGCGGGCCGGGCAGCGCCCTGGCCGCCTCGATTCAGCGCCTGAGCGCTACGTCCGGCGGCTGGCTCGGCATGGCCACGGTGAAACGGAAAATGCCCGTTACCCGCAAGTTCGAATGGCTGAGCCTGCCCCCGTGGTGGCGTCAGTACGCCGCGGTCGGCCAGGAGGAGGAGTTGTCCGTCTCGGTGGGGCACGCGATCTGGTCGACGCTGGACCCGCCGTCCCAGATGGCCGAGGGAATGAGGGACCTGCACCACTCGCCGCAGGAGGTGGTGGTGTCGCTGCCGGTGCATCCGGACGCGTTGGAGCCGGTGGCCTACAACGCGGCGGAGGTGCTGGACCGCAGCAACCTGTTTGGGCAGTTCCCCAACATGGACATTGCGTTCAACACCGCCCGATTTTCCGAAGGGCTGACCAAAGAGCCTTATATGTACATCACCAGGTTCTACCCCGTGCATGGCGAGATTGAGCTGGTGATGAACATTCTCCATCCTGGAAACGACCAGACGGAACGGTTGGCGCCGACCGCCCATGAGACCGGGTTCGGGTCGTATTACCACCCGGACGCCCTGTCGCGGGACGATCGAATTGAGCAGCCTGACGAGCCGCCCGACGGCGATTGGCGGCGCTTTGTGCGGTATATTTAGTCATTTTTGATATTTTTGCCAAATAATTGTACTCGGCGCAATTTGACGCGTTCTATCCGACTCACATATAATGTTGTCGGGCACCACCGCGTTGAATCTGAAAGGCCAGCACAGCCAATCATTCAAATCAGTGTACGAATAAACTTCCACGACCGGATGTAGTTCAAACCTTGCAACGGGAACTACTAAGGCAGACTCAGGGGCTACCCAATCTGGCAAGGGGGTAACAGCAGCCATGCCGCCAAAATTGCAAAACAGAACTTTCCACATCCGTCGGAATAATCCGCACCGACTGGGGACTCAGGAAGACCACAACCGCGAAGGCGTTCCCCCGCCCATAGTATCCGTGGCCGTTGGGACGGCCGGTTACAAGCGCAGTTGGCGCTGGGCCCAGCGCATGGGCGAAGCCGGTGTGCTCGACCGTGTCCAAAGCCTGCTGATGTATGACTGCAACCAGGGCACCATCGATACCATCGACGCCGAAACGCAGGCCATGCGCCGCCGGGACAGATTTGCCAGTCTTCCCGTCATCGTTCCCGGATACCTGCCCAAGGTTGACGGGTTCCTGCGCGACCCCAACGCTTACAAGGACTACTACGGCCTGATTCACCGGGACATGGAGCGGATGGTTGACACCGTGACCCGCCGGGCTGAAGAGGTTGGATCGCCTCCGCAGATCATACTGGAATGGTTCGGCTTTGGCGGGCATGCCAAGCTGGGCGGCGTCTTGCACGAGATGCTCCTGGAGAGGTTCCCCGACGCGCTCTTCTTCCCGATCATGCTGATGCCCCGCGAGCACGTTCTGGAAGAGAACATGCGCCGCGAGACCTGGGGCGCCTACGAAGAAACAATGGGCCTGGCCCGGCCGAGAACGCTGAGCAACGCCAATGGGCAGAGCCACGAGCTGCTCGGATACCCGGCCCTCATCACCGACAACCGCCTCTCCCGCGACTACCATCGGCTGGACAACAGGCTGGCCATCGGCCTGGCGTCCATGGAAGCCGGAATGCGCGACCGCATCGACAGCGGTTCCCTGGCAGAAACCGTTGCCAGTTTCGGGGGCTATTCCAACGGCTGGTTCGGTATGCGGGTAATGAGCCGCCGCCTGGACGTGAACAACGTCCCGCAACTGAGTCCGCGCTGGCTTCCCAGCAGGTTGCGGCGCTCCGAACTGGTCGTGGTCAACGACGACGCCAAGCAGCTTTCATGGGCCACCAAGAAGGCGATGTGGGACATACTCGACCCGAACAAGCAGGACATGAACCTGGCCAACCACGACTTCATCCACGGTGAATCGGTCATGCGCATGGTCATCACCCTGCCCGTGGAGGCCGAGGGGCTGGCGGACATCGAAACCGACGTTCGCGACCAGCTGGACCGCGAAGACTTCGAGATGGCCTACCCGAACCTGACCTGGTCGTTCGCCTCGGCAAACTTCGAGGAGAGCGCCGGCGAACGCCACATGCACGTGTCGCTGCTGTATCCGCTGCAGACGGAGAATATCTACAGCATCACCGACATCATGCACGACAGCTACACTCCGGCTCACCTGGCCGACGGGCTGTTGCAGACCGGCTTCGGCACCCGCCACTACATGGGCTCCAACAGGGGCGGCGACGAAAGCACCCAGTACGGTTACGTTTCCCGGGGCGAGCAGGTGAAACTGGAGCGCGAGCGTGCGACCCGCGCCGCCGTTTCGCAGGACCGCCGGCAATACGGGAATGGCCACGAGAACGGCCATGACAACGGCGCCGGCGGATTCCCCGGTTAGCCCGGTTCAACCCACGGCAAATGTTCAGGGGCGGCCACGCGGCCGCCCCTTTACGTTGTGCGGATGCGCGACGCGATCAGTTGTCGGCAGCGGCGGCGGCTTCCCTGTGGGCCTTGTCCTTGAAATGCGGGATGATGTACTTGCCGAACAGGCGCAGCGATTCCATGACTTCCTCGTGGGTCACCGGGCCCACCTGGAACAGGGGCATGATCTCGTCCACGCCCATGCGCTCGTAATCCTCGATGTACCTGATGCAGTCGTCGGGGTTGCCGATGCAGAACCGCCCGCCGTCGTCGATCAGTGAGCGCGAGGTGACCTCGTCGGCCCGGGCGGTGTCGGCGTTCACCGCACGCTGGTAGTGCCACTGGTAGTCATCGGGCACGCGCGCCGGGTCGTAGCCCTGCCACACGTAGGAATCGCGGATGCGCTGCTGCTCGCGGTACCAGTCGATGATCGTCTCCGCTCGCTCGAAGGCCTTCTGCCGGTTCTCCATGCACAGGCCGACGGTGTTGCCGGCCACCCGGGGAAACACCACCCTGGTGGCGGGTTCGGGGTTGGCGATGGCGTCGCGGTAGATGCGGATCAGGTTTTCGGCGCGGTCCAGGCCAACGCTGGTCTGGGCGAGGCAGCCCAGGCCCTGCCGGCCGACCTTTTCGGCGGTGAACTCCTGGCTGACCGCCTGCCAGATCGGCGGGTGGGGTTTCTGCACCGGCTTCGGGATCACTTCGCGCGGCGGAATGTTGTAGTGCTTGCCCTCGAACGAGTAGATTTCATCCGTCCATGCGCCGGGGATGATCTGGAGGTATTCCTCGACCATCTCCGACACGTCGGGCAGGTCGGCGCCGTAGGGCATCATCTGGTAGGGGTATCCCGACCGGCCGATGCCGAGGTCAACGCGCCCGCCGGACAGCACGTCCAGGGTGGCCATGCGCGAGGCAACGTGCAGCGGATGGTGCAGCGGGGCCAGCGTCACCGCGATCCCCAGGCGCATGTTGGTGGTGCGCTGGCTCAACGCGGCCAGCGTGATGTCGGGGGCGCTGGAGTGCGACCACTCCGAACGGAAATGGTGTTCCACAAACCAGACCGACGTCATGCCCATTTCTTCGGCGAAGCACACCTGCTCCATCATTTCCTGGAACTTGCGGGTCTCGCTGCGGTCGTCCCAGGGCTTGGGCACCTGGATCTGGTAGAAGAGTCCGAGGTCCATATCGTCACGCTCCTGTGATGGCTGATGGGCGCATTGTAGCAGAGCGGAGGAGAGCGGCATGGGCGCCCAGGGCGTTTCCTGTTGGCGCACCGCCCATCCGCTCATGCTGGGCCGCCCATCCGCTCATCCTGAGCCACCCATGCGCTCATGCTGAGCCACCCATGCGCTCATGCTGGGCCATCCATGCGCTCATGCTGGGCCACCCCTCCGCTCATGCTGGGCCTCCTATCCGCTCATCCTGAGCTTGTCGAAGGATGAGCGGATGGTTCGACAGGCTCCCGCCAAAGGCGGACGTTCCGCGCCATGAGCGGACTGAAGGCCATTGTGGCAATAATCAAGGCCCTGGGGGGTCAAAGCGGGTACGCTTGAGGGCGCGTGTTCAATTGACACTTTCTGAGGGCCAGCCGTAGAATTGTCCGGCGTAAGGGGCAGTCAAATGCCCCGCTTCCCTTGAAAGACCCCCCCTGACTTTAGGATGGAAGGAGAAAGCGAATCATGGCGACTAGAGCCTTTTTGCTGGTGGAAACCGCGGTGGGCCGCACCCGCGACGTTGCGACTACATTGCGGGGGTTGGACGGCATCGAGTCCGTGGACGTGGTTACGGGTCCTTACGACATCATCGCCGTCATTTCCGGGGATGACATGTCGGTAGTGGGCGGTTTGGTGACGGAAAAGATTCACACCGTCGTGGGAGTGGTCCGCACCGTGACCTGCGTGGCAGTGGACGCCTGACGGAGTTCATTCGCTGATGGAGTTCATTCGCTGATGGAGTTCACGGCGTTCAACCCCGATTGATGATGGGACAAGGAGGCTTCGGTGGAGTATCGCTTTACCCCCGACGATGACCAGTTTCGCGGCGAGCTGCGCCGGTTCATCCAGTCGGAACTGCCCGACGGATGGGAGGGCGGCGGGCGCTGGCCCGAGGAATACGACTGGGACTTCACCATGCACCTGCGGGGGCGGCTGGCCGACCGGGGCTGGCTGACGATGCACTGGCCGGAGGAGTACGGCGGGCAGGACGCATCGCCGGTCAAGTCCGCCATATACAACGAGGAACTTGCCTATCTCCGCGCTCCGGGCCGCGACATATTCGGCGTGCGGATGCTTGGCCCCACGCTGATGATCCACGGCAGCGAGGAGCAGAAACAGGCCCACCTGCCGCCCATCGCCCGCGGTGAAATCCAGTGGTGCCAGGGGTACAGCGAACCGGAGTCGGGGTCGGACCTGGCCTCGCTGAGCACTCGCGCCGTCCGCGACGGCGACGAATACGTGATCAACGGCGCCAAGATCTGGACGACGCTGGCCCACCGCTCCGACTGGATCATGTGCCTGGCCCGGACCGATCCCGAAGCGCCCCGCCACCGGGGCATCAGCTTCATCCTGGTGGACATGAAATCGCCCGGCGTGGAGGTGCGCCCGGTAATCAACATGGCCGGCGGCCACGAGTTCAACCAGGTGATATTCGACAACGTGCGGGTGCCCACGAGCCACGTGGTCGGGGAGGAGAACCGCGGCTGGTACGTGGCGGTGACCCTGCTGGACTTCGAGCGTTCCGGGATCGACTACTCCGCCATCGCCCGCCGCCTGCTGGACGACACGCGGGAGTATGCGGGCAAGGTGTCGCGCAACGGCACGACGGTCACGCAACTGCCCTGGGTTCGCAACATGCTGGCAGACCGCTACGTGGAATGCGAGGTGGCGCGGCTGATGGCCTATAACGTGGCGTGGATGCAGGGTGAGGGCCTGGTGCCCAACAAGGAGGCCTCCATGAGCAAGGCCTTCGGCAGCGAAACGCTGCACCGTTCGGCCAACGCGGTTCTTGAAGTGGCCGGCCTGCCGGGAGCCCTGGCCCGCAACGAACCGCGGGCTCCGCTGAAGGGCCGCCTGCCCGAGAACTGGATGATCAGTTTCTCGCACAAGATCGCCGGAGGAACCTCCGAAGTGCAGCGCGGTATCGTCGCCGGGCGCGGACTTGGGTTGCCCCGGGGGTAGTCCTCCTGCCGGCGCCGGCGTCGGCGAACCTGCCAGGGCCTTTCAAAGCTACGCAATCTTCGTGTGTCCGCTCGTCTTGGGCCTGCCGAAGGACGAGTTCGTGGTTCGAGGGCTCGCCATGGTTCGGCAGGCTCCCGCCAAAGGCGGACGTTCCGCACCATGAGCGGAAAGTGTGGAGACTTTGGAATGCTCCTGCGAACCTGCCCATCTACCTGGACAGCGACGCGAACACGGCGGCCTCTTCCGGGGTCAATTCGTGCATTGCGTGCTTGCACCGGTTGAGGATGCGGAATATGGTGCGCGTGGTTACCGAGAACCGCAGCGCGGCCTCCTGCGCGGACAGACCCTCACCGCGAATCTCCGCAGCGATGCGCAGGTCGCGGGAGAGACGGCGATATCGGGTGAACCACGCCATATCGTCGAACTTGCAGCGGGACAGCGGACATTCAAGGCAGGTGCGCGCCACCTCGCAACCGCTGTCCGAGTAATAGTCGGCCAGCGGTTCTCGGATTTTGCGTTTTGCAACTGCGACAGCGTTCACTCCGTACATTGGCGCACTCCGAAACAGACGTTCTTACATTGCCGATTATAGAACGGGCGTTTGCAAAGTGTCAACCGGAACCGAAGCATTGGCAGGGCCTGTCGATTGTTGGAACACTGGCCAGCAGTCCGCTCATGGCGCGGAACGTCCGCCTTTGGCGGGAGCCTGTCGAAGGA
The DNA here is from genome assembly GCA_964502995.1 of uncultured Dehalococcoidia bacterium. Classification (GTDB taxonomy): domain Bacteria; phylum Chloroflexota; class Dehalococcoidia; order Lucifugimonadales; family UBA3495; genus Bin87. Next base: position 18,920 of record CAZCZB010000019.1, on the reverse strand, counting down.
TGGGCTTCATGGTTCGACAGGTTCACCATGAGCGGATAAGAATGTCGGCATGAGCGGATAGGAATGTCGGCGTGGGTGGATAGGAATGTCGGCGTGGGTGGATAGGAATGTCGGCATGGGCGGATAGGAATGTCGGCATGAGCGGATAGGAATGTCGGCATGAGCGGATAGGAATGTCGGCATGGGCGGATAGGAATGTCGGCATGGGCGGATAGGAATGTCGGCATGGGCGGATTGGAACGTCGGCATGGGCGGATTGGAACGTCGGCATGAGCGGATTGGAATGTCGGCATGAACGGATTGGTGGAGAGATAATCGAAAGGCCCTGCTGCACCCGATCGTGCGTTACCGTGAGCGACACGATGTGCTAACATCGAGTTGTTTGTAAGGCGGTGTTGCGATGTTGAGATTCCTCTGGCCCCTGCTGCTGATGTTCGGCCCACAACTGGCGCCGCGCGTCATAAAGTTCGTGCGGGCAGTCTGGCGGCTGCACAAGGACCACCGGGTCAACATTGTGCTCAAGCTGCTGATCCCGCTGGCGCTGGTGTACGCCGTTTTCCCCATCGACCTGATTCGGGACCGGGTGCCCTTCGGGCTGGGCCGCTACGACGACATCATCATCTTTGGGCTGGCGGTCTTCATATTCTGGAAACTGTGCCCGCCGGCCGTGGTGCGTGAACACATGGGAGACCCGCCGCCGCCCCGGCCGGAAGACCGCGACCCCGACAGCGTGGTGGACGGCGAAGCCCGACCCAAGGACGACGGGGATTAGACAAACGATGGGCCACCAACGGATGCACCGGAACAACAGGGGCGGGCTTGAAACCCGCCCCTACCTGCCGGCGGCGTGATGTCGCAATCCGTTGACGCGCCGGGGTTGCCGCCGGCGGTGGTTGGAGGCGAGGGCATCTCCCTGTACGTCCACGTCCCCTTCTGCCTGAGCAAGTGCCCCTATTGCGATTTCAACACCTACCAGGGCATTGAATCGCAGTTTGGCGATTTCCTGTCCGCCGTAACCGGAGAGATAACGGCGTGGTCCCGGGCGCTGGGTCATCCCCCGGTCAACACCATCTTCCTGGGGGGCGGCACTCCCTCCTACCTCCCCGAAGGGGATGTTGGCCGGATCATGGACGCCATCGCCGAATCCTACTCCGTCCGGTACGGCGCGGAGATAACGGCCGAGTGCAACCCCAACGACCTCACGTCCGCCAGGTGCGCCGAACTCCGCGCCGCCGGCATCAACCGCATCAGCATGGGCGTGCAGAGCATGGACAACGGCCTGCTGGCGATGCTGGGCCGCCGGCACGATGCGGATGAGGCGGCGTCGGCGCTGGCAACCTGCCGCAGCGTCGGGTTCGACAACGTGAACCTGGACCTGATCTACGGGTTGCCCAGACAGTCCCTGGACCAGTGGCGGGATACGGTGGAGCGGATCGTTGAACTGTCTCCCGACCATATCTCGATGTATTCCCTGACCTTGGAGGAAGGCACGCCGCTGAAACTGTGGGTCGAGCAGGGCAGACTGCCCGAACCGGACCCCGACCTTGCGGCGGACATGTACGACCTCGCCAGGGAGTCCCTGCGCGATGCCGGCTATCACCACTACGAGATCAGCAACTGGTGCCGCCCGGGCCGCGAGTCGCAGCACAACCTGGCCTACTGGCGCAACCTGCAATGGGTCGGCGTCGGCCCGGGCGCCCACTCTTCGCTGCGGACGGCGGAATCCGCGGGAGGCTGCCGGTTCTGGACGGTGCGCTCGCCCCGGGAGTATGCGCGTCTGGCCGCCGAATGGGTCGATCAATCGGCCGGCGGACAGTGGAGCCAAGTGTCGCAGCAAAGCATCGAGTCGGTCCCAACGGTTGACGGCTCGGAGGCCATCGACGAGGCCACGGCCGCCGCAGAGACCATGTTCCTGGGGCTGCGACTGCTGGACGGAATGGACGTGGCGGCAGCGTCGGAACGGGTCGGCATCGACCTGGCGTCGCGCTACGCGGTGGAACTGGCCGAACTGACGTCGGACGGCCTGCTGGTATGGGACGAGGACGGACGGCTGCGCCTGGCGGAGGAGGCCTACCTGGTGGGAAACCAGGTTTTCACGCGGTTTTTGTCGGATACGTTACCTGGCTAACCGTTCTCCCGTCCGTGTCTTGATCCAGTGGAACCGCAGCCAAGGAATATATTGAGATTGCTGCCAAGTCGGGTGGCGGCATTGGCCGGAACCGCCATGCTGCTGGTGGGTGTTACCGCAGGACTTGATCGAGTGGTAGCGCGAGTAACGGCGGACGATACTGTCCCAATAGCGCTCAGGAGCGCTATCGGCACGGCGCACGGAACGTTGGTGCTGGTCGTGGTCGTGATCTTGTCGATACTGGCGGTTATCTGCTTTGCCGAGCTTCTATCGTGGCTCTATCGCGGGAGGTGAATCGGCGTTTGATAACATTCCCCATCCAAAAAATCGACAAAACGATCCAGGCAATGGCGGCAATCAGGACTACGATTGTTCCTGCTAGGATAGTTGGAACATTATCGATCAAATAAGATCCAGCCATCGCCACGACGAACCCGATAGCGGCGATTCCCCCAATGATCAGCACAACCGCGTTGAACCAACCGATAGCAAGGGCGTGCGATGGGTTCGCCGGATCACTCTGCGGCCCGCCAGCGGTGGTTATATCCTCGGTCGGTGTCGTGGGAGTCGCCATTTCGCCTGCCTCTCAATTGCATCTTACCAAATAGAATGACAAAAGGGCATCGCAATCGGGATTTTCAGGCTGTGCTAAACTGCCCGATACCCCATCCCTGGTGGGCTACAACCCCTTTTGACACACAACCCGGAGGCTTTATATGCCGGTGCAGCCTTACACCATATCCGTCTCTGACGAGACGCTGGAAGACCTCAAACACAGGCTGGCCCACGTGCGGTGGCCGGACGAGATACCGGGAGCCGAGTGGGATTACGGCTCGAACCTGGACTACATCAAGGAACTGGTCGCCTATTGGCGCGACGGCTTTGACTGGCGGGCAGCCGAGGCGGGCCTCAACGCTTTCGCCAACTACTACACTACCATCGAGGGCCAGGGCGTCCATTTCATCCACGAAAAGGGCAGGGGGCCGAACCCCATGCCCATCATCGTGACCCACGGGTGGCCGGGATCCATCTACGAGATGCACAAGATCATCCCGATGCTGACTGATCCGGCCAGCCACGGCGGCGACCCGGCGGATTCCTTTGATGTAGTCGTACCGTCCATGCCGGGCTACGGGTTCAGCGCACAGACCCGCGAGCGCGGCATGAACACCCGCCGCATCGCTGAGTTGTGGGACAAGCTGATGGCCGACGAATTGGGCTACCAGCGTTACGCTGCACAGGGTGGCGACTGGGGCGCCGGCGTCACGGCGCGGCTGGGATTCCACCACTCCGACCACGTATTGGGCATCCACACCACCTCGGTCACCCAGGCCATCCCCTACCAGGGCGCGAGCCTGCAGGGACTCCCGATGCGGGAGCGGCTGGAGCAGGTCATCGGCACGCCCCAGGGCGGCTACCGCCGGGACTTCGCGGCCTCTCTTTCCGACGAGGAACTGGCAATGATCGACCAACGGGTGTCCTGGGCCGCCGCCGAGGGTGGCTACGCGCACATCCAGGGCACCAAGCCGCAGACGCTGGCATACGGGCTCAACGACTCGCCGGTGGGCCTATGCGCCTGGATCGTCGAAAAGTACCGCACGTGGAGCGACTGCAACGGCGACGTGGAGAGCGTGTACACCAAGGACGACCTGCTCACCACGGTGATGATTTACTGGGTCACGCAGACCATCAACTCCAGCACGCGCCTGTACTACGAAAACGGCCGGACGCCCTGGTACTTCGGCCCCGACGACCGCATCAGCGTGCCGTGCGCCATCGCGGTGTTCCCCAAGGAACTGTCCACGCCGCCGCGCTCGTGGGCGGAACGCACCTACAACGTGCAGCGGTGGACCGAGATGGACAGCGGCGGACACTTCGCAGCGCTGGAAAAGCCGGCCGAGCTTGTCGCCGATATGCGCGAGTTCTTCCGCGGCTTGCGGTAACAATCGAACGCCCGAATGGGAGCAACCGTTCGCCAGGCGGAGGCTGGTTATGGGTCCTACGGAGTGGACAATCATCGGTGTCGGGGTCGCGCTGTTTCTGGCGTTGGGTTCATTAATCAGGTTCAGCAATGCCGGCATCCAAAATGAACTGAAGGCATCCAATGCCGAGGTTCGGACGGAGATTGCCGACGTTCGGACGGACCTGAAAGGCGACATTGCGGATCTGCGCGCGGAATTCAAAGGAGACATGGCGAGCCTGCGCACTGAATTCAAAGGCGATATGGCGAGCCTGCGCACTGAATTCAAAGGTGACATGGCCAACCTGAGCGCGGAACTCAAAGGCGATATGGTGAACCTGAGCGCGGAACTGAAAGGTGACATGGCGAACCTGCGCACGGAACTGAAAGGTGACATGGCGAACCTGCGCGCGGAACTGAAGGAAGACATGGCCAACCTGCGCGCCGACATGAAGCTCGACTTTCAGGCCAACCGCGCCGAGATCATCACCAACCGTCGTATGCTGGGTCGTTTCGCGCTGCACCGACACGGCGACGACGGGTTGCCCCTGGCGCCGCTGACCGATGCGCTCGAACCCCTGGACGGCGAAGGCGAGGGAACGTCAACCGAAAATGGAAGCGACTGACGGGGATGGTCGAAACCCTGCTGACAGCGCAGACAAAACCCGATACCATGTCCCCACACGAAGCTCACCGGAGTCCGGCGCGCCGGGCGTAACAAGGAGGAATCCGTTAGATGATTACCAAGTTTGGCAGCCTTTGGGCCGGCAACGTCGATATGGACAACCCGGGCTATCAGGGCACACCGGCCAACGACCGTTGGCTCTCCGATGAGGAACTGGCCGGCGGCGGCTTCGAAAAGGCCGAAAAGATCGCCATCGCCATGGACCGCCTGGGCTATGACACCTTCTGGGCGGCGGAACACCATTTCCAGCGCGAGGGCTACGAGGTCATTCCCAACCTGCTTATGCTGTGGGTACACCTGGCCCACCTCACCAAGAACCTGCGCTTCGGCTGCGGTTTCAACATCAACCCCATGTGGAACCCCCTGCGTCTGGCCGAGGACTACGCCACGGCCGACTGGCTCACCGACGGACGCGTCCGGTTCGGCGTGGGTCGCGGCTACCACACCCGCGAGGTTGAGTCCTTCGGCGCTCCCATCATGGACCAGAACGCCAACCGGGAACTGTTCGAGGAGCAGGTGGAGGTCATCTGGAAGGCCTTCAACCAGCGCAGCTTCTCGCACCACGGCACGCACTACAACATCCCGCCCAACGTTCCCTACCGGGGCTATGACCTGGAGGAGATCACGCTGGTGCCCCGGCCCAAGTACGAGGTCGAATGGTGGCAGCCCGTGGTGTCGGCCAGCGACCGGGCCATCAATTTCATGGCCAAGTGGGGCATCAAGGGAATCATCGGCGGCGGCGCGGCCACCGGCGGCGCCAGCGACGACGTGATCCGCCGCTGGCAGGCCATCCACGCCGAACACGGCAAGGACTGGAAGCTGGGCGAAGGCCTGGCGGTCGGCTACTCTGTCCAGATCGCCAACTCCGAAAAGGAGGCGATGGACCAGGCGCGCCTGTGGATGGAGGAACGGGTCAAGATGTTCGGGCCGTTGGGCTTCATTTCGGGATTGACCCAGGAGCAACTGGACGCCCTCAACGCCTTTGGCCGCCCCGTTCCCCAGGGCCTGAAGATGCCCACCATCGAAGAGGCGGTGGCAGCCGGGCAGTACCTGGTCGGCCCGCCCGACCGCATCACGGAGCAGTTGATGAAGGTGCAGGAGGCCTACCCCGGCCTGGAGGAAATCAACATCGGCGTCACCAACATGGGCATGCCCACCTCGGCGTCCATGGAGCAACTGGAGTGGTTCGCCAGCGACGTGATGCCGCACTTTGCCACCAAGCAGGGCTCGGACAACTAGGTCCGACACTCCCGGAGAGCCAGGCCGGCGGCTTCAGGTCGCCGGCCTATTCTTGTACGGTTTGAACACCCAATCCGTCAGCAGTTCACCCACCGCGGTGGTCGGTTCCACCACATGGGGCACCACGCTGGCCGTGATGGCCGCGCGCGGCGGCGCCGAGGTGCGCCTGCTGTGCCGCACGGCCGACGAGGCGGCCATCCTGCGGGATGCCGGCGAGCACTCGCGGCGCTTGCCGGGCGTTCCTTTCCCGGACACCCTGCACCCGACTCACGACGCTTCCGAGGCGCTGGGAGAGGCCGGGCTGGTTGTTGTCGCCGTCCCGTCCGACCGGTTTCGCCAGAACATACGCGGTATTGCGGATCAAATGCCGGCCGGCGCTGTGGTGTTGAGCGTAACCAAGGGTCTTGAACTGCCGGCGGGGTTGCGCATGAGCCAGGTGCTGGCCGAAGAGATGCCGGGCCGCTCCCCCGACCGGTTCGCGGTGCTGTCCGGCCCCAATCTGGCCGGGGAGATCATCGCCGGCAAACCGGGATCCACCGTCGTCGCCGCATCGGACGAATCGGCGCAACAACTGGTGCAGGACAGGCTCATGTCGCCGGCATTCCGCGTTTATACCAGCGACGACGTGGTGGGAGTGGAAATGGGCGGATCGCTGAAGAACATCATCGCGCTGGCGGCCGGCATCGCGGACGGACTGGCGGTTGGCGACAACGCCAAGGCCGCGCTGGTCACCCGCGGACTCAACGAAATCGGACGGCTGGGCATTGCCGCCGGCGCCGAACTGCTGACCTTTGCCGGCCTGGCTGGCCTGGGCGACCTGATGGCCACGTGCAACAGTCCCCTGAGCCGCAACCGGCGCGTGGGCGAGGCTCTGGGGAAGGGCGAAAGACTCCCGGACATCCTCGCCGGCATGGACGCCGTGGCCGAGGGTGTGAATACCACCATTGCCGCGCTGCAAATGGCCGAACGGCTGGAAGTGGACATGCCCATCACCCGGCTCATGTCCCAGGTGCTGTTCGAGGATCTGCCCGCCGCCGAGTGCATCCCGGCGCTGATGGGAAGGCCGCCGCGCTCGGAGTGGTGAAAACCGGCGACCGCCCGCAGCGGCGCGATTATTGCCTACCGCAGTTCCCGGGGCAGGGTGAAGGTGATGTCTTCCTCGGCGCCCTCCAGCAGGGTCAACTGCTCAGGGTTGAGCGCGTCAACCACCGCTTCGACCAGCACCTCCGGCGTTGACGCGCCGGACGTGACGCCCACCCGCTGGCATCCCTCCAGCCAGTCGAAGTCGATTTCGTCCGCGCCGTTGATCAGGTAGGCGGGCGTGCCGTTGGCCTCGGCCACCTCGCGCAGACGGTTGCAGTTCGACGAGTTCTGCGCTCCGATAACCAGCACCACGTCCACCAGGCTCGCCATGTGCGTGACCGCGTCCTGCCGGTTGGTGGTGGCATAGCAGATGTCGTTGCGCACCAGCGCGGCGGGGAACCGTTCCTGAATCGCGCCGATGGCGGTGGCGGTGTCTCCCACCGACAGGGTCGTCTGGGTGATGACGGCCACCTCGGTATCCTGCGGCAGGTCCAACTCGGCGGCCACCTCCTGCTCGGACAGCGGCGCGGAATCGTTGATCAGGGTCATGGGGGCCTGGCCCATGGTGCCGCGCACTTCCTGGTGTCCCTGGTGTCCCACCAGCAGGACGCGCTTGCCCTCGCGGTGGTACTTTTTCGCCTCGTTGTGGACGCGGGTCACCAGCGGACACACCGCGTCGATCACCCGCAGGCTCCGCGCCTCGGCCTTCTCGAAGTCCTCGGGAGGCGAGCCGTGGGCCGAAAACACCACCAGCGACCCCTCCGGAACCTCGTCCACTTCTTCCACGGTGATTGCGCCCTTGCGTTCCAGTTCGGCCACCACGTAGGGGTTGTGTACAATCTGGTGCTTCACGTACACGGGAGGGCCAAACCGTTGGAGACACTCCTCCACCACGTCGATGGCGCGAACCACACCGGCGCAGAATCCGCGGGGGGAACTCAGTATCACTTCTGCCATCTTACAATCCTCATGGGACGCGCGTATGTTATGGGTGAGAATGAATTCGTCGGAACGCATTGACAGGAATCCTGTGGGTTAATCTTTCAGTGTAAGGTTCGGAAACTAGGCGCTGTCGGGGGTCCAGCCCCAGGGCCGCGGGCCCCAGCCGGCTTCGAACACCTCGCCCCGTTTGACGGAGAGAATCGGCACCACCGCGCGCTCCGACTTCCTGCCGTTGCCGAGGACGTCGTACACCACCCAGTCGCCGTCCTCGATGTCCAGCACCGAGATGTCGGCCTGCTTGCCGACGGTCAGGCTGCCCAGGCGCTCTTCTTCGCCGATGGCCCGCGCCGGATTGATCGTACACATCTCCACCACGCGGTCCAGCGTGAACCCCATCGCCAGGAAGCGGGTCATCATTTCGGTCATGCTGTGTACGGTTCGGACGCGGCCCGGCACGGTCAGGTCGGTGCTGATGCAGTGGGGCTCCACGCCCTGGTCGAGAACCCGTTCGCCAATATCGAAACTGAAGTTGGCGCGGCCGTGGGCGGTGTCCAGCCAGACGCCCCGCTCGTGGGCCTCCCGCGCCTCCGGCACCAGGTTGCCGTCGCTGTCCAGGACGCCGCCGGGATTGGCCGTGAAAAAGTGGGTGACGATGTCGCCCGGCTCCATGATGGGCAGCAGGTCGCGGATCACCTCGGCGGGGTAGCGCTTTTCGGTGTCGCCGATGTGGACCATCAGGGGCACGCCGGCCTCGCGGGCCGCCCGCTTGGCCATGCGGGGCATCTCCATGCCCATGATCTCCAGCGCCGGCGAAACCATGCGGGCCTTGATGCCGCGGATAGTCCCGTTGCTCTCCTCCACAACCTGAATGGTGCGTTCCAGGTCGATGCTGCTGGGCGCGAAAATGTCGGGCGTGGTCGCCAGACCGGTGCGGCAGATGTGCAGGAACGGGATGATCTCGGTGTGGTTGTTGGGGATGATGTGCGCCGGAAATCCGCCGTAGGTGTCGCATCCGCTGCTGCCGGCATCCACCATGGTGGTGACGCCGGCGCGAACACCGCCGATGTCGGCGTTGACCCCGTTGCCGTTGACGCCTTCGTACACGTGGGTGTGCAGGTCGATCAGGCCGGGGATCACGTACTTGCCGGCCACCTCAACCACCCGGTCGCCCTCTTCGGACGCGATGGAAGCCGCCACGGCGGCAATCTTGCCGTCGGACACTCCCACGTCGAAGGACCCGTTCAGTCCCTCGGTCGGATCGATCACGGTGCCGCCCTTGATTATGAGGTCGTAAGTAGCCATTACAGGGTCCCCTCCGTGTGGCCGATTGCCTGGCGTCCGCGCAGAGCATGACGGCGCCGCCGGCTTGTGCCAGCGTAGTCAGCCCCGCGAAAGGTGTCAAGCCAACGGGCGGGAGGGCAGACGTCAGTCCGGTCCCGTCCGCCAACGCCAGATTGACGCGACCCGGTTCCGCAGAAACGCAAACATCCGGGCCGGGTCGGACTGCGTGCGGCCCATTCCAACAGGTTCGCCGGTTGACGCATCCGCGACCGCAGCGCTTGGGTAATCACTCCCCCAACGATAGGCGGCCGTTACCAGGTTTCCACCCACGACAAAAACCATGTACACGAAAATGGCTGTCGAGTGCCACAGGTAGCCGGCGTTGAGTCTCTGCAGGGCTTCCTCCCGGGTATAGCCGGACGACGCGTAATCCGGAATTTTGAGGTACAACCAATTGTGTTCCGGGAACAGGGTGGTCAGGTTGGGAATCAAATACACCGCCGTGGCGACGGCGACGCCCAGGGAGGTCAACACCAGCCCAACGGTCAAAATTGCCCAGAGCAGAAACCTTCGGTCCCGGTCGTTGGGCGCAACTGTGGAGTTGCGTAACAGGAGCATTACGATGCACGCTCCGCAAAGGAAGGCAAGCCCAACTCCAATTTGCAGCGACACTCCCGCATCGGCCATAATCGCCACCACGGCATAGACCAAACCGGCGGGAACCGCTACGACTGCGGCGGCTTTGCGCACCGGGTTTCCCGCCAGCCGCTGCCGGCCATATTCCCATTTCCACAACCCGAAGAACACTGCTCCCGCGACCGTGGACAGCGCCAGGTTTACCAGGAGCGCGACCAGGTAGGGCGCCGGCGTTCCGGCCCAGCCGCCAATTTGATGCAATCCGTAATGGTCCGCATTGAGCGCGGCGGTTTGCAGCATCGGCGTGGTCAGCAGCACAAACACCGATACGCAAAACAGTTCGCAGATGTCATAGGGGTTGGTGAACCGCAGAAAAGCCGCCCCCAGCCTGATCGCGACCACCGCGCCGATGTATGCAGTGGGCATCCATGATTCATTCCATCCCAGCGAGGCCAGCAGGAATGCGCCGGCGGCGGCGGCCAATCCGGGCAGCAGACAACTGACGGAAGCCTGATAGACGGTTGGGCGCCCGGTCGGCGGATTACCATTGATCGAGGCGGCCGGCGGCACGGTTTCCGCCACGTTGGCACTTTCCCGACCCGCCGAATCCGCGCCGTCGTCGGTCGCTGCCTCCAACTCGGTGGCCGTTTCACCGCCGTCGTCGGATTCCGGCGATCCGTCGCCGTCGAAACCTGCCAGCGAAATTAGCCCTTCCAATTCTGTGTCCGGCAGATTCAGGGCGCGCCCGAAAACCTCCAGGCGTTCCCGGTTGGGCCGCGTGGCGCCGGATTCCCAGCGGGAAACCGTCGTGCGGCTGAATCGTTGAGCGTAATCGCTATCGACCGAACCCATCCGGCGCAGCAGTTCTTCCTGCGTCAGTCCTTTCCCGCCGGAGGCTGTTTGGAACGATTCACGATAGGCACGCATCAACATCCCGACCTGGATGGCCCTGGATCGTTGAGTGTCGCGTTCCCACATCGAAACCGTTCGCAAATCGAAACGAATTTGGGCAGGATACCATTTGAAATGATTTCATTTGATATCCCGGCCATTATCCCCATGCGGCCATGGTCTGACAAGTTAATGCTATTTCGACCATTGCCGGGCGCGCGCCGCCGGGGATGTCGTGAGGGGAATCGGCGGTTCCGGTCCCGGTTTGGGCCATGCGCGCAGATTCAAGAGGCCATCGCGGGGCGCCGGTTGGATTGATCCGGCGACCCAACGCGACGGCGCGGCGGGCCGGAGTTCACGTCAATCAGTCGGAGTTCACGTCAATCAGTCGGATATGGAATCGGTACGCCGACGGGTCAGGGATGCGAATATCGAGAACAATTCGCCCCGGTTCGTATCGGGCCCGTTGGAACCCGACCCGGTCGTTGCGGGGTCGCCGCCCCGGGCAGATGGCACACTGCCGCCGCGACCATCGCCGTCGGCCCGGTAAATGGATGCAATCAGGTGCCCCGACAGGAAAAACACCAGATAGATAAAGACGAACACTCCCTGCCAGAGATAACCGATGTTGAACATTTCGACCGCTTCCTGCCTGGTCATGCCCAGAGTTTCGAAGTCTATTTCCCAGGAAAAAAGCAGATTGTGGTTGGGAAGGTTCATCACGCCGCCATCGGACGAATACATGATCACGACGATGCCCGCCGCGAAGGTTGTGGTGACCAGCGCAACGGTCAGCGTGGCCCAGAGCACGAACTGGCGATCTCGCTGCCCCATGTCAATGGCAGGGTCGCGTAGCGACAGCAGGATGATGCAGACCGCCGCCAGCACCGACAGAACCAGTCCCAGTTGGATCAGCACCCCGATATTGGCGATCACTGCCATGGTTGCGTACACGAATGCCAATGGCGGCAGAATCACCGAGACCGCCCGGCGCGCCGAGGTTCCCGCTCCCCATCGGGTGTACTGCCATTTCCAGAGGCCGAAACTCATGAGCCCCGCCGCCATGGATACCCCGAGGTTGACCATCAGAGCCATCATGAAATGCAGTGGGGCGTTCGACAATCCCAGCAACGCATAGAAGCCGTATTGGTCCAGGCCGATCAACGCGCCCTGCAAAAGCGGCGCCGTGAGCAACACAAACACCGATCCCGAAAGCAGTTCGCAGAGATCATGGGGGCTGTTCAGCGACAAATACCCGGCGCTGACCCTCACTGCCATCACCAGGGCCACGTACACGACCGCCATCCACGTATCGTTCCAGCCCAGCGCGACCAGCAGGTAGCCGACGGCCATGATGACCAGCCCGGGCAGCAGCATGGTGTAAATCACCTGCCGGACGAACGGGTGTATGTTCCTGGCAAACGTCCGGGGATTCGCACGCGAATCCCCGCCGGAACCGGGTTCGATCAAATCCGTTTGACCTTCGGCGACCGGGTAGCCGGTTTGCTCGTCCGGTTCGATGTCCTGAAACCGTTCTTCGGTATTGGGTTCGACATCCATTCCGGCCAGCGCAATGAGTCCCCGAATCTCAGTCTCCGAAAGTTCCAGGGCTTTCCCAAACGCCTCGATGCGTTGACGATTGGGTCGTGTTGCGCCCGATTCCCACCGGGAAACTGTGGTGTGGCTGTAACGTTCTCCATAGCGGTCATCTACATCCGCCATGCGCCTGAGCAGCTCATCCTGCGTCAGGCCGCGCCGCCCCTCTTCGGCAGGGTAAGATTCCCGGTAGGCGCGCATGAGCATGCCCACCTGCGCGGCCCTCAACCGTTGTGCGTCCCGATTCAGCATTTGCAGGTCTCGTCTATAGGCACCCTAAAGAGATTCAAACCTTGCGACGAATAAAATAAATAATTGTTCGGCCATTATCTTTGCAACGCAAACAACTTACAACCCGGCGCCCGCAGAGGATTATGTACACAGTTTATGATTTCGAAAATTATCGAATCAATAACGAACGATTTTTGATTTTTTATGGTTGGAAAGCGCATAATAATGGCAGAAACCTACGCATTGTCGTTCGCGAGAAAATGCCGGCGCCCACCGCCCGGACGATAACACGACCGCGTTTTTTCCGACCATGCGCCTCAATCTCCACGCGCTTCCATGGGTTCCGACTTCCCTGATCCGCCGACAGTTTGGGCGCGTCGGCGCGCCAATCCTCGAATTACATCTACGCGCCGGCGACAGAGTCGGTTTGCGGACGGCCCGTTTTGCGCCTCGATCCGCAATCCGCGCCCACGCGTGTCCTGGGCGTGTTCGCCGCGCCAAGTGGCAACCCTCGACGCGATGCCCTATACTTCGCGCAAACCCTGAGAGGCGCCCGAGGATTTGCAGCGCAGTTCAACTGTGGAGGTTGACATGGCCATTGGATTGAGGAGCTATCGCCCGCTGGTGGGCGGCGTGACCCACATGGTGAGCACGGGACACTACCTGGCAACCGCTGCCGGATACCGCATCCTGGAGCAGGGCGGCAACGCCATCGACGCGGGCGTGGCCGCGGGCATCGTTATCAACGTAACGCTGCCCCAGTACACCAGCTTCGCCGGCGTCGCGCCCATCATCATCCACCACGCTGAAACGGGTGAAACCCGCGAGATCAGCGGACTGGGCCGGTGGCCCGCCGAGGCATCCATCGACTACTTCCGCAACGAGCACGGCGGCGATATGCCCCACGGCGTCATGCGCACCGTTACGCCGGCCGCCCCCGACGCCTGGATCACGTCGCTGATCCGCTACGGCACGATGACCTTCGAGCAGGTGGTGACGCCGGCCCTGGAGATCGCCGAGGGCGGGTTCCCAATACCGGCCACGCTGCACCGCGCCCTGGTGAGCAGCGGCGACAACATCATTCTGGACGAGGGCGACACCAGCCAGTGGTCGAGCACCATGGAGATTTTCTATCCCGGCGGAAAGGCCCTGGGTATCGGCGATCTGCTGGTGCAGAAAGACCTGGCCCGCACCTTCCGCCGCATGATCCAGGCCGAGCAATCGATCAACGGCCAGGGGCGCGAGGCCGGCCTGCGGGCCGCCCGCGACCTGTTCTACAAGGGCGACATCGCCGAGGAGATGGTGTCGTTCATCCGCAGCCAGGGCGGTTGGCTGTCCATGCAGGACCTGGCCGATTTCTCGGTGGGCGTTGATGAACCGCCGATGATCGACTACAAGGGCCCGGACTCCTCACAAATCGACGTATATTCATGCGGCCCCTGGTGCCAGGGCCCCATGAATCTCCACGCCCTGCGCATCCTTGAGGGCTGCGACCTGCGAGGCATGGGCCACAACTCGGCCGACTACATCCACACCGTGCTGGAAGCGCTGAAGCTGGCCTTCGCCGACCGCCACGCCTACTATGGCGACCCCGACTTTGTGGACGTGCCCATGGCCGGCCTGCTGTCGCGGGAATACGCCGACGTCCGCCGCCGCGAGATCGACATGCTCCGCGCCAATCCCGAGATGCCCACCGCCGGCGACCCGTGGGCCCACCAGAACGGCGGCGTCCGCTACGGCGCGAAGCAGCCCGAAGCCGTGGCCGGCCCGTTGTCGGCCGACACTTCGTATATCTGCGCCGTTGACCGTTGGGGCAACGGGTTCTCCGCGACGCCCAGCGACGGCTTCGGCGGCGCGCCCATCGCGCCGGGCCTGGGGTTCATGGTATCCGCGCGCGGCGCGCAGAGCTGGCTGGACGAGGATCATCCGTGCAGCCTGGAGCCGGGCAAGCGTCCGCGCCTGACTCCCAATCCGGCGATGGCGTTCAAGGACGGCAAGCCCTGGCTGCCCTTCGGCACGCCGGGCGGCGACGTGCAGCCGCAGTCGATGGTGCAGTTGTTCCTGAACGTGGCCGAGTTTGGTATGGACGTGCAGCAGGCCATCGAGGAACCGAGAGCATCGACGTGGAGCTTCCCCAACTCGTTCTGGCCCCACGCCTACCGTCCCGGCCTGGTCGGCGTGGAATCGCGCATCGACCCGTCGGTGGTGGACGACCTGCGCAAGCGCGGCCACGACGTGGACGTGTGGAACGAGTGGACGCCCCGCATGGGTTCCCTGTGCGCCATTGAGGTGGATCGTGAGCGAGGCACCCTCTCCGGCGGCGCCGACCTGCGACGCGACGGCTACGCCATGGGCCGCTAGTTCGACCAAAATACCGTTCACCATGGTAGGGGCGGGTCTCAGACCCGCCCCTACGCGGCCGCAGGCGGTTTCGTCGGGGGTGATAGAACTCGGGCCGGTGGCGATTGACGGCATCACCGGCAACGGGAACGGTTGCCTTTTCAACGAGGGCTTGTTTCGATGGCAGGGGCGGGTCTCAGACCCGCCCCTACGGGGCCGCAGGTGGTTTCGTCGGGGGTGGTTGAACTCGGGCCGGTGGCGATTGACGGCATCACCGGCAACGGGAATGGTTGCTATAATCGACGAGACTATACGCACGCACACTACACGGGAGGCATCAAGATGGCCGACAACCTGGGCGGACTCCTGGCCGAAACCGAACTGACCCTGCTGGATGGATCGCTGGCCCGCACCGAGGGCCCGCTGTGGCACCCGGCCGGCTACCTGACATTTGTCGATCTGGAGCGCGAACAGCTCCTCAAATGGGACCCGCAATCCGCACAGACCACGGTGGTGCGCGAAAACACCGGAGAGGGCAACGGCTGCACCTTCGACCGCCAGGGCAACCTGCTGATGTGCGAGGGCGCCGACCATCGCTGCGTCACCAGCATGGATGCCGACGGCAACGTCACCACCATCGCCGACCGGTGGGACGGCAAGCGATTCAACAAGCCCAACGACGTTATCTGCCGCACCGACGGGACAATCTATTTCACCGACCCGCATCTGCGCTTTCCCGAAGAACTGCGCGAGATTCCATTCGCCGGCGTGTACCGCATCGACCCCCAGGGCAGCGTACATCTGGCCACCGACGAGTGCGAATACGCCAACGGCCTGGCGCTGTCGCCGGACGAATCGGTGATGTACATCGCCATCAGCCGCGCCGAGCCGGCGGACTTTGAGCGGGAGGAGAGCGGCGCGTTCTGCCCCAATCGGCGCATCCGCGTGTTCGACGTGGCGTCGGACGGCGCGCTCAGCAACAACCGCATCCTCATCGAGATGGGATCAACCGCGCCGGGCGTCCCCGACGGCATGAAGGTGGACACGGCCGGCAACGTCTGGTGTACCGGATCCGGCGGCGTGTGGATCGTGTCGCCAAGCGGCGAGCAATTGGGCGTGCTGGAAACGCCCGAGGTAACCCGCAACATCTGCTTTGGCGGCGACGATATGCGGACGCTGTTTCTCACGTCCGGCGCATCGCTGTACAGCATCAGGGTTGCGACGCCGGGCATCGCGGCGTTCTGATGGGCGGCGTTCCGATGAGATGAGGGACCGTCGGTTGATTACGGAGTCGCCGGCGGTTCCGTATCGGGTTCGTCAGGAGGCAGCAGGTCATCCACGTTGATGCCTCTCTCCCTGAGCTGTGCGATTATCTCGGTGCGCCCCTGTGCGCGTCCCTCGGCGCGGCCAGTCGCCAGTCCACTAGATAACCCGGAGATGCGGCCGGCTTTCCAAGCGGTGATTTCGGCGGTGGTACGCTTCCTGGCAAGCCAGGCCGCTTTGAGATATTCCCAAAGCACGCAATGCACTTCGATGATCTTCAAAGGCCACGGGCCGGGTATATCGCTGCTGCGAGGGAAAGGCGGCGGCGCGTAAGGTTTCCAGGAACCGGCGCGCGCCAGCATTTCGTCGGGGTCATACCCCTGCTCAATCAGCTTGGCGCGAACCCTTGCTATCCGGACGGCATCCGAGTCCAACGGCGCCGGAGCCGTGAAATCTGACATTACGTCCCTGCTGTTTAGAGCGCTCATCGAACCGGCACCGGCGGTTGATCCGATGGCAATGAGACCGTTACCTTTTACTCCACGTCATCGTCTGGATGGGGATGCTGTCCGTTGGAACGCAGCATTTCGTCCAGGTCGTAGCCCCGCTGTTGGAGCTCGTCTCGGATTTCGGCGCGCTCCTGCTCCCGAGATGCGGCCTCCCATTCCGCCCTTTCCCGGGCGCGCCGTTCACGGTTTTCGTGGTACTTGTCAATGGCTTTGAGAAACAGCACGTAAATTCCTCCTCCCATGAGGACCGATAATATGATTGCGACAATCGAGCCGCCGCCGATATCTCCCAATCGGCCCAGGTAATTGGCGATGCCGTGAAAGACCCTTTGCGCCGGCGTACCCTCCGGCAATAAAATTTCCCCGAGAAAAATTACCAGGCTGATTGCGGCCGCCAAATACGCCGCAGTGGTGGCGATGATAGCCCACCGCTCCAGCCGTCGCCAATCCATGACGTGATTGCAGCATTTTACGATGCGGATACGCGATCTCAAAGACCTTGCGCCAGCGGCACACCGGCAGGCCGCCGCGCTGCTGGTGGAAGGTTTCGCGGAGCATTGGCCGGAGGCGTGGCCCGACCTGGAATCCGCGACTCGAACGGTTGACCAGGCGATGACCGGAGACCGGATTGCCCGCACCGCGCTTGACGACGCCGGCAACGTCCTCGGCTGGGCGGCGGCCGAACCCCTGTACAACGGCAACGTGTGGGAACTGGACGTCCTGGTGGTTCAACCCTCATTGCAGCGCCAGGGCATCGGGCGCGCGCTGGTGGCCGACATGGAGGAGCAGGTGCGGGAACACGGCGGGCTGACCATCTGGCTCGGCTCCGATGATGAGGACGCCATGACCTCGTTATCCGGAGTCGATCTGTATCCCGACCCGCTGGCTCACCTGAGCGCAATCAGGGATCGCAAGGGCCACCCCTTTGTGTTCTACCTCAAGGTGGGCTTCTCCATCGCCGGCGTGCTGCCGGACGCCAACGGCCCGGGCAAACCGGACATATTCCTGGCCAAATCGGTGGCGCGTCGTTGGTAGGAACGTGGCTGTGGTATTCTGTGGCGAAAGCCGCACTGCCTCAACGAGATTCCTCGCTACGCTCGGAATGACAATGGGGCTGTCCCGGATGACGATAGTGATTGACTTGAAAAGGAGGCTCTGATGACTACTGCCACCAACGTCGTCGGCAACGGCGCGCACACCTACGAGTTTGACCGCAACTGGGCCCAACTGCCCGACGGTATCCCCATGCCGGCCGCCGCCGTGTTCGGCGACGACGAGGACCGGGTGTACTGCTTCAACCGCAATCCCGAGCATCCCATCATGATCTTCGACCGCGAGGGCAAGTTCATCAAGTCCTGGGGCGCGGGCATGTTCGAGTTCCCCCACGCCATCATCATCGACCAGTGGGGCTACGTGTGGCTGGTTGACCGCAACATGGGCCAGATTTTCAAGCTGACCAAGGACGGCGAGGTCGTGATGACCCTCGGCCAGTACGGTTACCGCTCCGACACCGGCGCGGACAACACGTCCTTTGACTCCAACTCGTGGCACCAGGTGGTGCGCGGCGCCGATCCGTTCAATATGCCGGCCGGCATCGCCCTCAACGACGACGGCGAGATCTACATCGCCGACGGCTACGCCAACGCGCGGGTCCACAAGTTCACCCCCAGCGGCGAGCACATCTTCTCCTGGGGCGAGCCCGGCGGCGGCCCCGGTCAGTTCAACCTGCCCCACGGCGCGTGGATCAACCGCCAGGGCAACCTGCTGATCGCCGACCGCGAGAACGACCGCGTTCAGGTGTTCAACCAGGACGGCACCCACATAACCGACTGGCCCAGCAAGCTCATCGGCCCGGCGGTCATCTGCATCGACGATGACGACGTGGCGTATGTGGCCGAGCACAACGGCGGGATGCTGAGCATCCTGGACGCTGACGGCCAGCGCCTGGCCCAGTGGGGCGACCTCACCCACCGCAGCTGCCACGGCGTGTGGGTCGACAGCCAAAAGGACCTGTACGTGGTGGAGCCCTACGAGGGCAGCACCGGCCGCACGGTGGTGAAATACACCCGCAAGGACTAGTCCGTGTTCACACTAGCGCAGGGCATCAACGATGAGCGCGAATGAGATGAACCCCAG
>CAZCZB010000018.1:0-49427 GCA_964502995.1 uncultured Dehalococcoidia bacterium | reverse complement strand
TACCTCCATCCCAAGAACATCCCATGCCAGTTTAGCCCATTGTCACACACCCTCTTACAAAAACCGCCCAAATTGCAACGTCACTGTAAGTCGTCAGGCGCGCAGCCCCGGTTGGCAGACGGGATGGTTCACGACGCTCGTATTGCCGCGATTTGCGTGGCGCACGGGGTTGGATGCCTGCTCTCACGCGATGGTGATTGTTCGCGTTTCCCCGAACTGCCGACCAGGGATCCGTTCAGGTCGATGCTCCCGAACCATCCTGCGCCACGAACCGGCGGAGGATGGCTACCGCCGCAGCCGAATCAATATCGCCCGGATTCGGCGGCGCGCCGGGGTTGGCCTGGCGCAGTTCCGTTTCGGCGGCCTGGGATGTGTAGGACTCATCGACGGTGAGGATCGGAATGTCGGCGGCGCGTTCCAGGGCGCGGGTGAGCGAGGCGATCTTGCGGGCCTGCTCGCCATGGCGTCCGCGGGCGTCGTAGGGGATGCCGACGATGATGGCGACAGCGTCGCGGCTGCTGGCGGCGTCCAGGATGGCGGCGATGTCGGCGCGGCGGTTGCGTCGCTGGATGTATCCGGCCGGCAGGATCAGCGAGCCGGGCGGGATGCTGACGGCCAGGCCGATGCGACGGTCGCCCACATCCAGGGCGAGGAGGCGGCCGGTGTGGGGCAGGCGTGAAAATTCGCTTGGTATCGTCAAGTCAGACGGTTTGCAGTTCCGGGAAGTAGGTTGAGTAAAATCCGCGGTCTCTGGTCAGGAAAGCATCTGCTGCTGCGATGGCATGAGCGCCGATCAGAAAATCGGCAAGGATACGGGTTCTGGGACCGCCGGCACGTCGGTATTGCCCCCAACGAGAACCGGCCATGTAAGCGATGTCCGAATCTATCGGCGAAACCGTTGCGCCGATGGTACTCAAAGCGGCGTCCAGGGCATCGCGGTTTTCAAAAGCCGGGACCAGTTCCGCGTACACGACGTCGGAAACGAGAACCGGCCCACGTCGGCGAGCGGCGCGCAGCAACTCACGGGACTTTGGGCTGTTGCCGACATCGGGGACGAATACGTCCATCAATATGTTGGTGTCAGCCGCCGTTGTCATCGGTTGCATCGTTGTACCTGCGAAGTTCTGCGGCGTAATCGTAGCCGCGAATTGCCGACATATATTCGTCGACGCTCCCGAACTCTTTGGCAACCCAGCCATTGCTCGCAATGCCGTAAACGGCATCTATGGGATCCGGCTCATCCGACTTTTTTCGGATGAGCATTCCTTCTTCGGTCAGAATAAGTTCAAGCTCCACGTCGGGCGCGAAGCCGCAGTGCTCTCGCAGACGCTTGGGGATGGTGATCTGACCATCCTCAGAGATGGTGATGCGCATGATGCCTTCCTGCCGGTGAGTGTGTCTGTCAGTTTAGCCCATCGCGCACCAGGTTGCTCACGGCGTCCAGGGCTGCGCCGAGGCGTTCGGGCTGGCGCCCGCCGGCCTGGGCGGTTTCGGGGCGTCCGCCGCCGCCGCCGCCCATGAGCTTGGCAGCGTCCCGCGCGATGTTGCCGGCGTGCAGCCCGCGCTCCACCAGGTCGGGCGTGACCATGGTGACGATCATGGGCGTGCCGTCGATCACCGCGCCCAGCGCAATCACCACGCTGTCCAGTTTCTGCTTCAGGTAGTCGCCCATCTCGCGCATGGATTCCACGTTGTTGGCCGATGTAACCGACGACACCAGCCTGACGCCATCAACGTCGCGGACGCGGCCCAGCAGGGACTCAGCTTCACCGCGCAGTCCGGCCCGCTCGGTTTCGGCGAGGCGTCGGCGCAGGGCGTCGGCGTCGGCCATGTATGCTTCCAGACGCGCTTCAAGCTCACCGATGGGCGCCTGGAGTTTTTGGGATATGGCCTGCAGCGTCGCCGACTGCTGGACGAAAAGTTCCTCGGCGGCGCGGCCCGTCACGGCTTCGATGCGTCGCATGCCACCGCCGATGCTGGACTCGCCCAGCACCACCAGTGTGCCCACCTGTCCGGTGGCGCGGACGTGGGTGCCGCCGCAGACCTCGAAGCTGAACGGGTCGTCGTGGTCGTGCCCGTGCCCGTCTGAATCGGAGCCGCCCATCTTCACCACGCGCACCACGTCGCCGTAGCGGTCGCCGAAGAAGGCCAGCGCGCCGTCTCGCACGGCGTCGGTGTAGGTGGTCTCGCGGGCAGTCACCTCCAGGTTCTCGCGAATCTTGGAGTTGGCGAGGCTCTGCACGGATAGCTGCTCGTCGGGGGTCATTGCGCCGACGTGGTTGAAGTCGAAGCGCAGGCGTCCCGTGTCGCACAGGGAGCCAGCCTGCCGGACGTGCGGGCCGAGGACGGACCGCAGCGCGGCGTGGAGCAGGTGGGTGCCGCTGTGGTTGCGGGATGCGTCCAACCGGCGTTCGGCCTCCACTTGAGCGGTAACAGTATCCTCGCGAGCGATATTACCTTCGACCACGACGCCATGGTGGACGATGTGGCCGGCCACGGGACTCTGCGTATCCTCAATCTGTACGCGGCCGTTGGGACCCACAATGACGCCGCGGTCACCAACCTGACCGCCCGCCTCAGCGTAGAAGCAGGTCTCCGCGAGAACTATGTTCACTTGCTGGCCGGCGACGGCGTAATCCACGGCTTCTCCGTCAAGCAAAATACCGATCACATGGGTATCAGCGGTTGTCTGGTTGTAACCTGTGAACGGCGTCACAGGCTGAAATTCCCAATGATCCGAGATTATTGTCATGCCGCCGGTGACCTCATGTCCGGCGCGGTCGCGCTCGCGCTTTGCCTCCATTTCGGCGTTGAAGCCGTCCATGTCCACGGACAGGCCGTACTCACGCCGGCCAATCTCGTCCACCAGCTCGGGCGGGAAGCCGTAGGTGTCGTAGAGGACGAAGGCGATGGCGCCGGGGATGGCGTCGCTGGCGCGGGCGGTGGTCAGCGCGGCATCGTCCACGCCGGCGGTTTCCAGAAGGGCCGGCGCGTCGTTGTCTGGGGTTTTCAGGTAGTGCAGGATGTCTTCCAGCAGCGGCATGCCGTGCCGGATGTTATCCAGGAACTGCGTTTCCTCCAGGCCGACGACGCGCTGGATGAAATCGCGGTTCTCGGACAGGGCGGGATAGGCGGCGGCGAAGCGATCGATGACGGCAGATGCCACCTCGGTCATAAACGGACGGTCGAGGCCAAGCTGCCGGCCGTAGCGGATGGCGCGGCGGATGATGCGGCGCAGCACGTAGCCGCGCTCGCTGTTGGAGGGCACCACGCCGTCGCTGATCAGGACGGACGCGGCGCGGGCGTGCTCGGCCACCACGCGGATGGCGTAGTCGGTATCAGCGTCGGACCCATACTCGGTGCCGGTGAGGCGGCACACCGCGTCGATGATGGGGCGAAACAGGTCGGTCTCATAGACGTTGGGCTTGCCCTGCAGCACGGCGGCGGCGCGTTCCAGGCCCATGCCGGTATCGACGCTGGGGGCGGGCAGCGGCGTGCGTACGCCGTCCAGATCCTGGTAGAACTGCATGAACACCAGGTTCCAAAGCTCCACGAACCGCTCGCAGTCGCAGTTGGGGTGGCATCCGCCGGGATCGGCGGGTATTCCCTCGTCGGCCTCGCGGCGCAGCATGGCGGTGAGGTCGTCGGGAGCCATCAATTCGTCGGTTTCGCGATGCTGGCCGATGCCCTTCTCCGAGCCACCGTCGTAGTGCAGTTCGGAGCAGGGGCCGGTGGGTCCCTCGAGGCCGGCGGGCCCCCACCAGTTGTCGCTGTTGCCGTAGCGGTAGATGCGCTCGGGAGGAACGCCGATTTCGTCGTGCCAGATATCATAGGCCTCGTCGTCGTCCAGGTGGACGGTGACGTACATGCGCTCGGGTTCCAGGCCGAACAGTCCGGTGCAGAGGTCCCAGGCGAAAGCGACGGCGTCCTGCTTGAAGTAGTCGCCGATGCTGAAGTTGCCCAGCATCTCGAAGAAGGTGAGGTGCTTGTGGTCGCCCACCTCGTCAATGTCGGTGGTGCGGAAGGACTTCTGGCAGGAGGTGAGCCGGCGACGCGGCGGGGTCTGCTCGCCCATGAAGAACGGCTTGAAGGGCACCATGCCGGCGGAGGTGAACAGGAGGGTGGGATCGCCGGCGGGAATCAGGGAAGCGGAAGGCATGTGCAGATGCTCCCGTTCCTCGAAAAACCGGATAAAAGAACTGCGGATGCTGTCGCCGGCGGTGTCCATTGGGTTACGACTCCCGTACACAGGATTACGAATCACGGCCATCGGGCCAGTCAAACGATTGTAGGGTAGCGGCGGCGAGAGCGTCAACGACTGACGCCGGCATCCCCGCGTAGGAAGTCAATCAACCGGGCGAAGTTGGGGCAGGCGTCGTACACAGTGGCGGGGTTGAGTTGCGCGAATAATTCGACGGCGTGATCCGTCTTATCGTATGCGCCTTTAATTGTGCCGGCGGTTGCATCCCGTAATCCCTGCTCGACATCGCGTTTTAGGATCTGCTCAGGTTGGCGGTTACCGGGCAACCTCCCAGTGTTGAAGCCTTGTCCATAATAGTCAACCAAAGATTGTCGATCGGCCAGAAACCAGGCTTCCATGAGCTGGACCATGAAAAATATGCGGTCAATGGCATTGGGATGCCCGGTTCGTGTAACCACCGACCGACGCAACGTTATCAGATCGTCACCCTCAGAATCGATCAACAGAAGTGAATCGGAGGACGATGCTTGACTGAAAAGACGAACTGCTCTGTCCCGATCCCGGCACGGCAAAATTTTGAGGGGAATATCGCTGCCCACGGCTCTACGAAGAAAATTTGTCATTGGGCGGCGGAGGTGAGAGCCGCCTTCCAGATACACGTCCATATATTGGTCAGTGGACTCCGCCCAAGGCACCGGCCATCCATACTTCGCCCAATGGTTGATCTTCCAACCAGTCTTCCAGTTCTGCGCGGGTGAAGCGCTTGAACTGTGTGCCTTCACCGGGCCGTCGGTCGCAGACTAGTACCTGTTCCGGCTTGGCAGACAGGCGGTCAATCAGCCATGGCGAATGAGTGGTCACGATTAATTGAGTGCGTTCCGATGCTTTTTTCAGCAACTCGACGACCAAGTCCTGTGAGTCCGGGTGCATGGCGATTTCCGGCTCCTCGATGCAGATGAGTGGCGGCGGCTCCGGGTGGCACAGTATCGCCAGCAGCGCGATGAACCGGATGGTGCCGTCGGACAGGCGGGAGGCGGGCAGAGGGGTGGACATCCCGGCTTCGTTGACTATCAACTCGATGGTGTTGCCGAAGATGCGTGGGTGGAGGCTTTCGTAGGACTCGTAGAACCGTTTGAGGTAGTCGCTCAACGATGGTTCCAGCCGGCGGCTGAGCAGGTCGTTGACCACCAGGGCAAGGTTGCTGAAATCCTCCGCGAGAAAGTTAGGGTCGCCGTCGGTGCGCTGCAGGTTCCTGGCAGCGCTATTTCTGCCGACCCTCCAATCGCGATATATCTTGACGTTGTGCAGCCTGAACAACAATCTTTCCAACGTGCGCGATTTCTCCACGAGTTGCATATTGCGAAGCACCGATTCGTGGGGATGTATTTTGTCCATTATCAGACCTGCCGAATAACTGGACAAAGTCGTGATGTCATCATCGAATCTTTCCGGCCAAAATTGCACCGCCGAATTTTCAGACCTGAGCACGAGCGACGACGGACGTTGACCGCCCGCGGGCAAACCGATCACATCAATCCGTTCAGAAAGGGCGCGGAGAAGGTCGTGGGATACCGAAATCCCCAAGTCGTACGCTATGCAGGACTCCGTTAAGTCCACGACCGCCGAGATCTCAGCAGTCTGGGCGTGTTTTTCATCACTGTCATGCCCTTTCCACACCCAATCACGGGTCGGCCCGTTGCGCCGCAGAAACTCGGCAATGTCGTTCGGCACCGCCTGGAGCAACCCGATCACGTCGATCAGGTTGGACTTGCCGGAGCCGTTGGGGCCGATTAGGACGTTCAGGGGCTGGAGGTCCAGCTTGGTGTCCTTGAAGGACAGGATGTTTTTGAGGTGCAGCGATTTGATGAAGACAGACATGGCGGCCTCCGTTTTGAAGGCGCGGGCCGGATGGGTTGGAGTCGGTATCGGTCAGTACTCGAACCCGGTCTCCGCGGCCCAGGCCTGGACGCCGCGGCGGAAGGCGAGTGCGCCCATTGGAGCGATGACGGCCTGCATGGCCTCCAGGATTTCGCGGGGCGTTGCTCCCTCGGCCAGGGCGACGCGCATGTGGGCCTGTATCTGCTCCTGGTCGGCGCGCAGGGCGACCTCCACGACGATCTGCAACAGTTCCTTGGTCTTGCGGTCGAGCAGTCGCTGGCCGGTGTAGGTGGCCTCGATGAACTCGCCGTACTTCCGGGTCCATTCGGGGTCGGCCAGGGCGTTGATGCGGTGCATCTCCAGGGTGTAGCCGCGGGTCTGGGCGGCCTCTTCGATCAGGCGCTGGGCGTCTTCGTTGTTGGTTGACATGGTTGGATTCTCCTCTGAATGTTGATGTGCAGGGGCGAATAATTATTCGCCCCTGCGGGGCGCCGTTACAGGTCGTAGTGAACGCGGGCGGCGGCCTGTCCGGGAACGTCCTGCTGGAACAGGTCGGGATGCGTGCCGCGGGCCAGCGCCAGTTGGTAGGTGAACAGTTGCAGCGGCACGACGCTGGCGATGGGCGTCAGGTATGCCGGCGTGTCCGGCAGCGGGAAGATGCGCGCGCCGGCGTCGGTCAACTCGCCGTTGTCCCGGTTGCTCAACGCCCACACCGGAGCGCCCAGCGCGGCGGCGGCGCGGGCCAGATCACCGGTGCGGCCCCGGTCGTCGCCGGGCGTGGCGATGACGGTGAGCAGGCAGTCGGGGTCCAGCGAGCAGAAGGGGCCGTGCAGCAGTTGCTCAATCTGGAACCCCTCGCAGTCGGCGCGGCTGGTCTCCTTGATTTTCAGGGCGACCTCGTAGGCGTTGGCGGTGTTGGCTCCCCAGGCTGCCGAGATGAACCGGCGCTTGTCCTGGTGCTCGGCGACGACGGCTTTCACGTCGTCCTCACGGGCAAGAATGGCGGCGATATTGCCGGGCAGGTCGGCCAGGCCATTGGCGGCGTCGGCGAGCGTACCGGCCATCGCGAGGTTGAGCATGGCCAGCGCGGTGAGGGCGGTGGTGTAGCTGATGGTGAAGGCGGCGGAGGTTTCCTGGGCGACGGTTCGGATGCCGGCGTCGGCCACCTGGATGCGCGGGCCGGGATCGGTGGACGTGACGGCGACGGTGTAGGCTCCCCTGGCAACCGCCGCATCCAGCGCTTCGTAGGAGGAGCGTTTGGTGCCCCGGTGGCTGAGGACGATCACGCCATCATCGGACGTCACCGAGGGAGTCTCGGTGCAGAATTCAAAGGAGTTGTGGGCGAAGGCCTCGGGGCCGTCGGTCAGGATTGCCGCGCCCACCAGCGCGGCGTGCCACGACGTGCCGATGCCGACGACGTGGATGCGCCGCTTGCCGGCCAGGATCGCGCCGACGTCGGCGCATAGCTCGCGCTGTCCGTCAATCACCGCTGCGATGGCGTCGGGTTGGGCCGTGATGGCATCGTACATCCGGTAGGGATGGGAGGTGCGTGGGGTGGGTGTGGTCATGGCGTTCTGCTCTCGTGGGTTGTCCCGATTAGGGGTACGGATTTCGATGATAACAGTTATGCTAACATGGTGCCGGATAGGGACTCAGTACGGTACGCGGAACGCCAACGAAAGAGGTTGCGGGAAATATGACCACGCATACGGTTACTGCCCCAGCACAGACAGGGGAGACGCTGCAGGCCCGCCCGCGTCGCAAGTTCAGCGTGGGTGAATACTATGCCATGGCCGAATCAGGCGTCCTTGGGCCCGACGAACGGGTTGAATTGCTGGACGGGGAAATAGTTGTAATGGCGCCCATTGGCAATCGTCACGCCTTTTGCGTTGATTGGCTCACCCGATTTTGGATTCTGGCGCTGGCTGAGCGCGCGATAGTCAGGGTTCAGAACCCGGTGCGATTGAACGACAGCAGCGAACCCGAACCGGATGTCACCCTGCTGGAATGGAAGGATGATTTCTACGCATCGGGGCACCCTGGCCCTCAGGACGTCCTGTTGGTGATTGAAGTGGCCGACTCTACGGTTGATTTTGACCGAAACCAGAAACTGCAACTCTACGCAAGAGCCGGCATAACCGAAGTCTGGATCGTGAACTTGCAGGACCGTCGGGTGGAGACCTATACGGAGCCGGAAGGCGACCAATACGGCAGCGTCCGGTACTACGGCCCGGGCGAAAGCGTCGCGCCCATGCACTTCCCTGATATTGGGCTGGTGGTGGAGCAGATCATCCTGGAGTAAGAGCGCCCGCATACCCTGTGTTATGATTCCGGCGTCGGCGGCCGAGCGGCTTGTACCGGCGCCGATCTACTTTGATTGCACACTAGCACTGAACACAGGAGGTCCGAATATGCCATTCGGAGGCAATGACTGGCACGCGCTCCGGCAGGAAGAATCCCTGGAGCCCGAAATCCCCATCTGCGACCCGCACCACCATTTCTGGGACTTTCGCACCGAGCGGATTCCCTACCAGCGCTACCTGCTCCACGAGTTGGCCGACGACATGAACAGCGGCCACAACATCACGTCCACCGTCTTCGTGGAGGCGCGCTCGATGTATCGCAGCACCGGGCCGGAGGAGATGCGGCCGGTGGGCGAGGTGGAGTTTGTGCAGGGTCTGGCGGCGGCATCGGCCAACGGCCTGTACGGGCCCGGCCGGGCGGCGGCGTCCATCGTGGGCCACGCCAACCTGAACCTGGGCGACGGCGTCAAGCCGGTGCTGGAGGCGCTGCAGGCGGCCAGCCCCAACCGGTTCCGCGGCATCCGCCACTCCGTCACCTGGGACCCGCACCCGGAAATCGAAAACACCGCGGCCCACCAGGCTGCCAACCAGATGTCCAGCGACAACTTCCGCGCCGGCGCCCGCGTGCTGGCCAGCATGGGCCTGACCCTGGAAGGCTGGATGTACTTCCCGCAGATGTTCGAGCTGGCCGAGTTCGCCAAAGCGGTGCCGGATTTGACCATCATCCTGAACCATATCGGCGGGCTGCTGCGCGTCGGCCCCTACTCCAACAGCGACGAGACGCTGGCGACGTGGCGGCAGGGCATCGCGGCGGCAGCCGAATGCCCCAACGTGGTGGTCAAGCTGGGCGGAATCGGCATGCCGCGCACGGGCTTTGACTGGCACGAACGCGACGTTCCCATCGGCTCCGAGGAATTGGCCAAGGACATGGCGCCGCTGGTCAATTACTGCATCGAGCAGTTCGGGCCCGACCGGTGCATGTTCGAGAGCAACTTCCCGCCGGACAAGGTGTCCTACTCGTACAACATCATGTGGAACGCGTTCAAGCGACTGTCGCAGGGTTACTCTGCCAGCGAGCGGGCAGCCATGTTCCACGACACGGCCGTGCGGGTGTACTCGGTGAACGAGAGTTAGGGGGCGTCGTGACCACCAGGGAAATGGGCGCCGAGGAGCACGCGCAAACCGCGCGGGACTTCCTCACTGCCTCCGACCGCGAGTTTGCCGCCGGCGACCACCTGCAAGGCTCGGAAAAGCTGTACGGCGCGGCGACGCAGGCAATAATCGCCATCTGCCAGCAGCGGGGTTGGCGCTACAAGAGCCACCGGGCCATGCACCAAGCGGTGGAGGCTATGGCGCGGGAATTTGATGAACCGACCCTCCTTGGCGGGTACGCTGCTGCCAATCGTTTTCACGAGAACTTCTTTCACGACTACCTCGAGGATTACGAGATTGAAGGTGGCAGGCCGGCGGTGCACTACTTCGTTGACCGTGTATTGTCGCTCCTGGATACGTAGCTTGTCTTTGTTCTGACCCCACGTGCAGAGAGGTTATCGCCATGGCAGCGCCGATCAATGACTGGCTGGCCAAAACCGTCGAACCGGCGTTGGAACCGGATCTGCCCATTTGCGACCCCCACCATCACCTGTGGGACGGGCGCGCCGACCGGGTGGAACCCCGTTACTTCCTGGACGAACTGGAGGCCGACACCGGCAGCGGCCACAACATCGTCTCCACGGTGTTCATCGAGGCGCGGGCCATGTATCGCGCCGACCCGCCCATGGAGTTGCGTCCGGTGGGCGAGGTCGAATTCGTGCAGGGCATCGCCGCGCAGTCTGCCAGCGGTATGTACAGCCGGACCAGGGCGGCCCACGGCATCGTCGGGCACGCCAACCTGCACCTGGGAACCGAGGTGCGGCGCGTGCTGGAGGCGTTGCAGGCGGCCAGCCCCAACCGCTTCAAGGGCATCCGCCACGGCGTGAGCTGGGACCCGCACCCGGAGGTTCCCATCGTCGGCGCGTATCCCATGCCCGACCAGCTCATGGGCGACGACTACCGGGCCGGCGCGAGGGCGCTGGCCGACATGGGCCTGTCGCTGGACGTTTCGCTGCTGCACCCGCAGTTGCCGCAGTTGGTGGACTTCGCCAACGCCGTGCCCGACCTGACGATCATCCTGAACCACGTGGGCGGGCTGATGCGCACCGGGCCGTATGTCGCCAATCCCGACGAGGTCATGGCGAACTGGCGCAGCGGAATCGCGACGGCGGCGCAATGTCCCAACGTGGTGATCAAGCTGGGCGGCGTCGGGATGCCCCGGCTGGGTTACGACTTTCACCAGCGTGAGACGCCGGTGGGTTCCGAGGAACTGGCGGCAGCCATCGATCCGGTTATGCGCCACTGCATCGAGCAGTTTGGCCCGAGCCGCTGCATGTTCGAGAGCAACTTCCCGGTGGACAAGGAATCGTTCTCATACAGCATCATGTGGAATGCCTTCAAGCGAATGTCGGCGGATTTCTCGGCGGACGAGCGGGCGGATATGTTCTACGGGTGCGCGGCCCGCGCGTACCGGGTCGGGTAGAGTCCGGTTTTTTTCATGGATGCACAGGCTAAACAGGATATGGATGCGGGTAGGGGCGAATAATCAGTCGCCCCTGCGTTGGTGATGTTTTTGCCACCATTAACGGGCCGGGTTGGCCTGATCAGGAGGTTGGGTTTGTCGATGGATCCGCAGCGTTTTCCGCCGGAGTTTTTCCAGCGGGAGGACGAGAGCAACGACGCCGAGTTTTACACCATGCCCCGTCTGGTCGTACATATCGACGACGGGGCGATTGTCGCGGTGGGCCGGCTGTTCCAGCAGTTGATTCCCCAGGACGCCGAGGTGCTGGATCTGATGAGCAGTTGGCGGACGCACTGGCCGGAGGATCACCCCCGCCGGCGCATCGTCGGCCTGGGCATGAACGCCACCGAGATGGCCGACAACCCCCAGCTCAACGAGTATCTGCTCAGGGACATCAACGTGGATCCCGGGCTGCCTTTCGAGGATGAGTCCTTCGACGCGGTGGTGATCACGGTATCGGTGCAGTACATGATCCGGCCGGTGGAGGTGTTCGGCGAGGTGTCGCGCATCCTGCGGCCCGGCGGAGTGTTCATCGTGACGTTCTCGAACCGCTGCTTCCCCACCAAGGCGGTGCGAGTGTGGCGTTCCACCAACGACGAGGACCACATTGAGCTGGTGGCGTCGTACATGCACCACGCCGGCGGACTCGGCGGCGTGCGCGGCGGCCTGGCGAATCCCGACATGGCGCCGCCGGGCGACCCCCTGTTCGCCGTGTACGCCTACAAGGATTCGGGCGGCGGTGAAGGCGAGGGGCAGTGATACACTGGTTGGTGTATTGGAGGCGCTGCAATGACTACGGTGAAACCCACATTGATGACTGCCGACGACCTGCTCCGTCTGCACGGCAAAGGCGTGCGAGGTGAACTGATCCAGGGGGTACTCCACGAAACGATGTCGGTAGGTTTAAGACATGGGAAAATTGCTGCCGCTCTGATGGCATTATTGTGGTTGCACGTCCGGCCGGCGGGATTGGGTCATGTTTTCGGCTCCGATGCCGGTGTGCTGCTGGAGACCAACCCTGACACGGTGCGGGAGCCGGATATAGTCTACGTTTCCGCGGAACGGTTGCCGCTGGACGCGGAGATTGATGGCTACTGCCCCATTCCGCCCGACCTCGTGGTGGAGATTAAATCGCCCAGCGACTCCGGGCGGGAAGTTGATGACAAGGCTACCATGTGGCTGGACTTCGGGGTACGGATGGCGCTGGTGATCAACCCTGAGACCGACACTATAGGGGTGAGGTTGCCCGACCTGCCGACCGTCGTTCTCACCAGGGACGATACGCTGGACGGCGGCGACGTTTTGCCGGGGTTCAGCTGTGCGGTGCGGGAGATACTGGGGTAGGGAGATTGGAGCCGCGTTTCAGCGGCTCACAATGGCGGGCTCGGGGCGAATAATCATTCGCCCCTGCTTGTTGGTTGGTCTGCTGGCCGGTTAGTCCGCGATTTCGAGGATCATTTCGACTTCTACGGGGGCGCCTCGCGGTAGGGCGGCCATGCCCACTGCGGAACGGGCGTGGCGTCCGTTCTCGCCGTAGAGTTCCACCAGCAGGTCGGATGCGCCGTTGCCCACGGCGGGCTGCTGGTCGAATTCGGGGTCGCAGGCGACCATGACCAGCAGTTTGGCGACGCGCTGCACCTTGTCCAGATCGCCGATGATGCTCCTGGCGCTGGACAGGCAGTTGACGGCGCACTGGCGGGCTGCCTCATAGCCTTCCTCGATGCTGACATCCCTGCCCAGCTTGCCGGTGGCGACCATGCTGCCGTCGTCCCGGCGGGGCAGGTTGCCGGACACGAACAGCAGGTTGCCCACGCGCACGGCCGGCACGAAGTTGCCGATGGACGGGTTCGGCTCGGAAACGGTGAGGCCCATGCCGGCCAGCTTGTTTTCTACTTCCATGTTGTGGTTACTCCCGTATTGGTGGCGGTTTGTGGAGATGGGCGGGGGGCGGGTTTCAATCCCGCCCCTACGCGGTGGTGGCGGTTATGGAGGGTATGGCGTGTCTGGGTGCGTGTGTAGGGGCGAGGCATGCCTCGCCCCTACGGGTTGGTGCGGGATGGTTCGACAGGCTCACCATGAGCGGACCACACTGCCTATGGAGACGCCGGGCGGTAGCGGTTGACTATGGGCTGGCGGCGGTCCTTGCCGAAGGCGCGGGGCGTGATCTTGACGCCGGGGGGAGCCTGGCGCCGCTTGTACTCGTTGCGGTCCACATATGTCATCACCTGCCGGACCCAGTCGGGGTTGTGGCCCATGGCGATCATGTCGGCGTATCCGTAGTCGTCCTCCACGTATGCCTTGATGATGGGATCGAGATCATCATAGGGCGGCAGGGTGTCCTGGTCGGTCTGGTCGGGCCGCAGTTCGGCGCTGGGCGGCTTGTCCAGCACGGCTTGGGGAATGATGGGCTGGCCCGTGGCGGAGCCGGCGTTGCGCCAGTGGCACAAACGGTACACCAGGGTCTTGGGCACGTCCTTGAGGACGGCGAATCCGCCGGCCATGTCGCCGTAGAGAGTGGCGTAGCCCATGGCCATCTCGCTCTTGTTGCCGGTGGTGAGGACAAGCCAGCCGAACTTGTTGGAGATGGTCATGAGGACGTTGCCGCGGATTCTGGCCTGCACGTTCTCCTCGGCGGTGTTGGCCTCCGTGCCGGCGAAATGCTCGGCCAGCATGTTGGTGAAGGCGTGGTGGGCCGGCTCGATGGGGATGCGCCACAGCTTGATGCCCAGGTTGTCGGCCAACTCCTGCGAGTCGCCGATGCTGCCCTCCGACGAGTAGCGCGACGGCATGGTGACGCCGACGACGTTATCGGCGCCGAGCGCGTCCACGGCGACGGTGGCGGTGAGGGCCGAATCGATGCCGCCGGACAGGCCGATCAGGGCGCTGCGAAAGCCGGACTTGCGGACGTAATCGCGGGTGCCGACGACCAGCGCCTGGTACACCTCCTCGGTCTCGTCCAGCCGGCGACACATGGGCGACTCAACCGGGTGGCCGCGACCGGTGCGGTGGTAATCGGACACGCGGATCATGGCGGCCTGTCCCACCTCGCGCAGTATGTTGGGGTTCTCCTTGCGGGCGCGAGGGTCGCGGAGACGCTGGCGGAATACGGTATCGACTTCGAGATCGGCGACGATGAGGCGGTCCTCGAACGAGGGGCCGCGGGCGATCACCGATCCGTCGGGCGCGCAGATCATGCTGGCTCCGTCGAATACCAGCTCGTCCTGTCCGCCGACGGTGTTGAGGTATGCGACGAACACGCCGTTGTCGGCGGCGCGGGTGGCGATCATTCGCTCGCGCTGGGCCGCCTTGCCGGCGTGGAACGGCGAGGCGTTGATGTTGACGATGACCTCGGCGCCGGCGTCGCGCTGCACGGC
Organism: uncultured Dehalococcoidia bacterium; assembly: GCA_964502995.1. Classification (GTDB taxonomy): domain Bacteria; phylum Chloroflexota; class Dehalococcoidia; order Lucifugimonadales; family UBA3495; genus Bin87. The sequence goes on along the minus strand of CAZCZB010000018.1, from coordinate 35,057 downwards.
GATGGGGCCGACGGGATACCAGCTATCCTCGCAGATGTTGACGCCGACTGGGCAGCCGTTGATGACGTACACGGGACATTCCTCGCCGCGCCGGAAGTAGCGGTCCTCGTCGAAGACGCCGTAGTTGGGCAGGTACATCTTGCGGTACCAGTCGATGATGCGGCCGTCGTTGATGATGGCGGCGGCGTTGGCGATGTCGTCGCCGGTTTCGACGCAGCCGACGATGACGGCGATGCCCCGGGACGCGGCGGCGATGCGCTGCACGGCGTCGGCGGCATCGGCCAGGAACGAGGGCTTGAACAGCAGGTCCTCGGGCGGATAGCCGGTGACGGCAAGTTCGGGAAAGGCGACCAGGTCGGCGTGGGACGTCCGTGCCTCGTCGATCAGCTCGATGATGCGGCCGGTGTTGCCGGAAATATCGCCGACGGTGGGGTTGAACTGGCCAAGGGCCACCCGGAGGTTGCGCTGCATTGGAGCATTATAGCGCAGGCAGGGGCTCGGTTTTTTCATGGATGGACAGCATAAACAGGACGAGGTTCGGGATTTCCGCGATGTGCCATAATACGCTTGCCATCCGCTCAAACCGGGCGTCAGAGCGGTTGCCTTGTTGCCAACTTTCGGAGATGCTCCCTCATAATGTCCATCGCAAATGCCAACCGCCACATCGGCCTCAGCCGTCGCCTTATGGAGCAGGCCAATTACGAACTGCGCACCATGGGCGACCGGGTGCAGGCTTCGGACAAGGCTTCCGGCGCCGTGGCCCAGGCGGTGAAAGCCATCGCCGAGGACCGCAATTGGCGGCATCGCTCGCACAACCTGCGCCGGGATATTGTTGGCCTGCTGGCCGCCGAATACCAGCAACCGCAAATGAGGCATTTACAAGCCATTGCTGATCAACTGCACGATAACTACTACGAGGACTGGCTGAGTGAGAACCTGGTGGCGGATTTGCTGGCCGACGTTAGCGCGCTGATACCTCTGCTGTGGGAGGCGCGGGAACAAGGCGCGAACCGGGACTTTACGCCCACTCCCGCGCAGCAAAGGGTTATTGACCGCCTGCTGCTCTCGGAAGCAGAGGCCCTTGCCGACGAAAGCATAGACTTGCCACCGCCCATGCCACCGTTCAATCCACCGGCCGGCTGAACGAAAGGGCCGGGAGCTGACGATGATAGCAAGAATGCCTTTGACCCTGGAGCAGCCAGATGAAGTAGGTTGATACGATGATGGCCAGCAGTACATTAAACTGGCCCGGCGTAGAGCCTACACTGTCCGGCGCGTCGCGGGTGTTGGAAACCGAGCCGTCCATGGCGACGATGCCGGAGTTTTCCAGGTCAGCAGACTCGCCTTCGGTTGTCACCGGTTCCGACTCAGGTGTTGGGGCGAGTGTAGCCGCAATCTCAGGCGTCGAGATTGCCACGTCCGCGGAAGCGGACTGGCAATGACAGCCTCTGGTATTCTGAACAGTTGCACGGGGTTAAGAGCGAGCGGGCGTTGTGGTTGTGCCTGATATAATCGGCGGGCGTTCCGCAATTGTCCTTCCAGCGCTTCTTTGGCCCCCGTGAGATTTTCGCGCTTATCATCCATCCGTTCGCACAGGTCGGCGCGTTTTCCTGACCGGCGCGGCGGCTTTTGATGCGCGGATTGCAGACCCGGGCGGCACGGGCGACGCCCTTCTACTACGGCTGGGTCATCCTGGGATTGTCGGGCGTGGCGTCGTATTCGGCGCGGCCGCTGATGTCGGTGGCGGTTCTGACCGTGTTCGTGGTGCCGATGTCGGAGCAGTTCGGCTGGACGCGGGCGGAGTTCGCCGGCGCGGTGAGCCTGGGCGGACTGCTGGCGGCGGTGATCTCGCCCTTCGTGGGGCCGATCCTGGACCGCTACGGAGCGGGCATGGTGGTGGGTCTCTCGTCGGGCGTCGCCGGACTGTGCGCGGTGGCGTTGGGCGCGGTGAGCCAGATCTGGATGTTCTACCTGGTGTACGTGCCGGGCCGCACGGTGTTCGCCAGTCCGCTGGAATTGGGGACATCGGTGGCGGTGAGCAACTGGTTCGTGCGGCGGCGTCCGTTCGCGCTGGCGCTGAATCACGTCTCGCAGGGTTCGGGGCTGTCGGTGATGCCGCTGGTGGCGCAGGCGATCATCGGCGCGTGGGGCTGGGAGACGGCGTGGTACTCGCTGGGCATCTGGACGGTTGCGGTGGGAGTGCTGCCGGCGGCGCTGCTGATGGCGCGACGCCCCGAGGACCTGGAACTGGAGCCCGACGGCGGTCAGGGCTCGCCGTCGAGAGGGTCGGCGTCAGGCCGGCGTCCACAGTCGGCCGCCGAGGAGATCAACTTCACGCTCAGGCAGGCGATGCGGACGCGGGCGTTCTGGCTGATGCTCCTGTTCTCCTTTGCGGGGTTCATAGTTCAGGCGGGGGTGTCGCTGCACCAGGTGCCGCACTTCGTTGACCAGGGAGTTGCGCCGTCCACGGCGGTGTGGGCGGCCAGCACGTTCGCCATATCCCAGGTGCCGGCGAGCATCATGTGGTCGGCGTTGGCCCAGCAGGTTCCGGCGCGATTCGTGATGACGGCGTCCGGGCTGATCGTGGCCGGCGGAGCGATCACGACGGCCTTCGCCGGCGGAATCGCGCTGGGAATCGTCGGGGCGTTCATCCTGGGGTTTGGCGTCGGCGGCCTGCACATCATCGGACGGCTGACGTGGGCGGACTACTTTGGCCGGCTGCACCTGGGGGCGATACGGGCGTGGGGACTGGCGGCGCAGGTGGTGGGCCAGGCGCTGGGTCCAACGGCGGCGGGCCTGGCGGTGGACCGATACGACAGCTACGTGGGGGCGTTCCTGGCCTTCGGGATCAACCTGGCGGTGGTGTCCACGCTGATGCTCACGGCAACCCGCCCGGGCCGGGAGGCGGCCGGGGGCGGGGATTTGGTTACGTCAGAACCGACGGGATCTGACGAGGGTTAGGCGAAGAGGCGTGAGAGCCATGCGAGGAACCGTTGTGAGAGGCGGTTGTTGACGGTGAGATCCCGGGCGCCGATTGCTTGCCCCATTAGACGGGGATCAGATCGGGTGGCGAGCCAGGCGTGGACTTGAGCGCGGCGGGTTTTTACGGGCGCGAATTTCCGATGTGATGGTGGAATGTCGTTGATGTACTGTTGTGCCAACGGCCAAACCGGATCGTCGTCGGGGATCATATCGGCCACGAAATTTTCGAGTTCGCCATCCGTCGAGTTGTCCGGCATCAGCCAGATACCAACTCGTGGTTTGCCCTGAGTTTCCAAGATGATCCCATCGGCGTCCGGATGGCTAGGAACTCGGATGTCCTCTTCAGCAAGCCGGTTTGCGATAGATGCCCAGCGTCCGGTCAGATTGGCGTCTGCGTCGGCGAGAATGCCCAAGACACGACGTTCCGGAGCGTTGAGTTCCGCGCCTATGGCGTCAAGCAAAGGTTCGATGCCGCCCCGGTCCTGGATGTAGAAATCCGGGGTTTCGGGACTGCGGTTACAAATCTGCCAAACTACGTTCTTGTCGTCTGAACCCTCCACTAACAGGACGTGGGGTTCTGCCTGAGCCGATTGCGTGCGGGCCATTGGGGCTATCTGACCTCAATGCCGTATTTGGCGGCAGCTTTGAGATTCTTCTCCGAATACTCAACCGCCCGCAGACTGTCTTCGTGCTTTTCCAGCCGGTAAAGGACGCCTTCAACATCCTCAAGTTCCGCGGATGCCTGGGCGAAACCCTTGACGCAATCCCAGCTATGGGTGGTAGCGATGACCTGCACGTTGTTGCGCTGGGCGGTCTGCAGCACCATGTTCCAGAACTTGTGCTGGATGGAGTGGTGGATGCCGTTTTCGGCCTCGTCAATGAGGAGGAAACCGTTGGTGCTTTTGGCGAGGGCCAACGCAACGGCATAGGTACGCAGTGCTCCGTCGCCGAGGGTGCGTAATGGTACGGGATAATTTTTGCTTTCTACCTTCGCCATGATCTGGCGTCTATGGGTCGTTCCGCTGTTGGCTGTTGCATCTACGAGTGCAACCCGTTCCACTACACCGTCAGTCGCCAAGTTGAGTGCCTCGACTGCTAAGTCTTCGTGGACAGTGAGAGCTACTCTGTTCCAAAGTTGCTCAATTGCTTTGTCGGTCGGAGCGTTGGGGCCCAAAGCGTTGCAAATGGCTGAATCAGGCAAAGGAGGTGCCTCCTCGGAAGTTGCTGCTGATGCGCATCGCTCAACCCCAAACTGCACTTTTAGTTCGATCAGGTCTTGCGCAGCCGAAACCAACCAATTGGGATCGTTAGGCTCCACTCCATCTTGAGGAATCTGCAAGATATTTAGCGTGTTAGTTTCGTTTCTGGGTCCAATCGAAATGGCCGTTCCTTGAGTGCCACTCTGATTGGTAAAGAGAGCGTTTCGATCAGCGGTAATCCTACGTTCACCGTCTGTCTCTGGGGTAAATGAATCGCCATGATTGTGCAGCATCTGGTCAATAACGCTGATTCTGCCTCGCCCAGCCCACACCCGCACCGCGTCCAGCACCGTCGTCTTGCCTACGCCGTTTTTGCCCGCCAGGAGGGTTACGCGGCCCAGGCGCGGTATCGTCAGCTCGTCGATGCCGCGGAAGTTCTTGATGACCAGGCTGGGCAGGTGCAGGGACTGGTCGGGCTGTGGCGTTGCGTCGGGCATGGGGGCACCGTCCTTTGACGGGTTTCAGGGCAATCCCCGGATGAGTTCAGGCTGATCCTTCGACAGGCTCAGGATGAGTGGGTGGGTTGGTTTTGGATGCTGGCGGCCGGGTTGGTGGCGGGGCTGGATTGGCTCGGTCAGTCGGCCGTGGCGGCCAGTTCGGTTTGGCGGAGGGTTTCTCGGAGGTATCGGCCGGTGTGGGATGCCTCGTGCTGCGCGATGTCCTCGGGGGTGCCGTAGGCGATGAGGTTGCCGCCCTGGTCGCCGGCGCCGGGGCCAAGGTCGATGATCCAGTCCGAGTTCTTGATCAGGTCCAGGTTGTGCTCGATTAGCAGCACGGAGTTGCCCTGGTCAACCAGGCGGTGCAGCACGCGCAGCAGCGCGGCGCAGTCCTCGAAGGACAACCCGGTGGTCGGCTCATCCAGCAGGTAGAGGGTGCGGCCGGTGGCGCGGCGGGACAGTTCCGTGGCCAGCTTGACGCGCTGGGCCTCGCCGCCGGACAGCGTGGTGGCCGGCTGACCCAGGCGGATGTACCCCAGGCCAACGTCGCGAAGGGTCTGCAGCCGGTTGCGGATGCGCGAGTAGTTCCAGAAGAAGTCCAGCGCCGTCTCGACGGTCATCGCCAGCACGTCGGCGATGGACTTGTCGCGCAGGGTCACCTCCAGGGCCTCGCGGTTGTAGCGACGGCCCTGGCACACCTCGCAGGGGACGGTCACGTCGGGCAGGAACTGCATCTCGATCTGGTTGTAGCCCTCGCCCTGGCAGGCCTCGCAGCGTCCGCCCTTGACATTGAAGGAGAACCGGCCGGGCTTGTAGCCGCGGATGCGCGACTCCGGCAGGCCGGCGAACACCTCGCGGATGGGCGTGAACGCGCCGGTGTAGGTGGCCGGGTTGCTGCGCGGCGTGCGGCCGATGGGCGACTGGTCGATGTTGACGATCTTGTCGATGTTCTCGATGCCGGTGACCTCGTCGTGGTCGCCGGGACGGTCGCGGCCCTGGGCCACGGCCTGGGCGAGACGCTTGTACAGGATGTCGTACATCAGCGTGCTCTTGCCGCTGCCCGACACGCCGGTGACGCAGCCCAGCAACCCAAGGGGAAAGTCCACGTCGATGCCCTGCAGGTTGTTTTCGCGGGCGCCCCGCACGGAGATGACGTTGCCGTTGCCGGGGCGACGCTCCTCGGGCGTGGGGATGCGCTTGCGGCCGCTGAGGTATGCGCCGGTCAGCGACGCCTCGTTGGCCATGACCTCTGCGACGTCCCCGGTGGCGACGATGTGGCCGCCGTGCTCGCCGGCGCCGGGGCCAAGGTCAACGATGTGGTCGGCGGCGCGCATCATGGCGTCGTCGTGCTCCACGACGATTACGGTGTTGCCCATGTCGCGCAGGCGCGTGAGGGTGCCGATCAGTCGGTGGTCGTCGTGGGGGTGCAGGCCGACGGTGGGTTCGTCGCACACGTACAGCACGCCGGTGAGTCCGCTGCCGATTTGCGTGGCCAGCCGGACGCGCTGGGCCTCGCCGCCGGAGAGGGTCCGGGCCGTGCGGTTCATGGTGACGTAGTCCAGGCCGATGCCGTCGAGGAACTGGAGGCGTCCCTCAATCTCCTTGAGGATCTGGTCGGCGATGACCATTTCCCGCTCGGTGAGCGTGGCGGGCTGTTCGACTGCGGCGGCGGCGCGCTTGCTACTCTTGCGCGTCCGCCGACCCTTGGGCTTCGCGCCGTTGGTATCGTCCGGCGCGTCCATCGATTCCGTAGGGAGGTGTCCGTTGGCGGCGTGGTGGCCGTTGGATGAACCGTTGAGCGACGCATCGCCGCCGGGCTTGATGCCGCGCACCCAGTTGAGTCCCCGGCCGATGGTGAGGGCGGTGACGTCCATGATGTTCCGGCCGCACACCAGGACGCCCAGCGCCTCGGGGCGCAGGCGCGCGCCGCTGCATGAGCGGCAGGCCCGCTGGGCCATGTAGCGCTCGATCTCGCTGCGGGTGTGGTCGGACTCGGTGTCGCGGTAGCGGCGCTGGAGGTTGGGTATGACGCCCTCGTAGGTGGTGGTCCAGGTGTAGGTGCGGCCCCGGCCGGTGCGGTGGCGTACCCTCACCTGCTGCTTGCCCGCGCCGTAGAGGATGACGTTGAGCTGCTCGTCGGTGAGTTCGCGCACGGGAGTGTGGGGCGAAAAGTCGCACTCGCGCGCCACGGCTTCCATCATGCTGGCGTACCAGGAGTTGGCCGCGCCGGAACGCGCCCACGGCACGATTGCGCCCTCCAGCAGGGATAGCGAACGGTCGTGGATCACCAGCGACGGGTCCACCTCAAGCTGGTAGCCCAGGCCGGTGCAGGTGGAGCAGGCGCCGTGCGGGCTGTTGAAACTGAATGTGCGCGGCTCGATTTCGGGCAGGCTGACGCCGCAGGCCACGCAGGCGAACTGCTCGCTGAAAGTGAGGTCGTCCTCGCCCTCGCGGGCCACGGTCAGCACGCCCTCGCCCTCGCGCAGCGCGGTTTCCACGGACTCTGTGACACGACTGGTTTCCGTAGTATTGCCCGAATCGGGGTCGCGGCGGATGATGAGGCGGTCAACGACGATGTCGATGTAGTGCCACTTCTGCTTGTCCAGGTTCAGCGTGTCGGTGTCCTCCACCAGCATGATCTCGCCGTTGACCCGCAGGCGGACGAACCCGCCGCGCTTGGCGGCCTCGAATATCTCGCGGTGCTCGCCCTTCTTGCGCCGGATCTTGGGGGCCATCAGGGTGATGCGCGAGGACTCGGGCAGGGCCAGGATGGAATCGACGATCTGCTGCACGGTCTGGCGGGCGACGGGGTTGCCGCACTTGGGACAGTGAGGCTTGCCGACGCGGGCGAACAGCAGGCGCAGGTAGTCGTAGATTTCGGTTACGGTGCCGACGGTGGAGCGGGGGTTGTTGGAGACGCCCTTCTGGTCGATGGAGATGGCGGGAGACAGGCCCTCTATGTAGTCCACGTCGGGCTTGTCCATGCGGCCCAGGAACTGGCGGGCGTAGGCGGAGAGAGACTCGACGTAGCGGCGCTGGCCCTCGGCGTAGATGGTGTCGAAGGCGAGGCTGCTCTTGCCGGAGCCGGAGACGCCGGTGATGACGACGAGTTGGTCCCGGGGGATGGTTACGTCGATGTTCTTGAGGTTGTGCTCGCGGGCGCCCTTGATGTAGATGGTTTCCTGGGGCATGTGGGGCCTTCTTACATTAGGATGGTGAAACCGGCCTGGGTGAAGTGGTGGTCGTTGGTAAGGGCTTCTCGGATATTGCGGGTCTGCATGAGCTGGAAGCTGGCGCAATCAACAAGGCCCCATTCCTGGTCGGGGCGAGAGGTATAAAATTCAACCGCGTTCCAGAATTGTAAAGACGTTTGCGCGACCACATCTACACGGCGGTCAGCGGCAAGGTCTTGCGCCAAGTTTACGGCCATCTGACGACCGCCAGCGCCAAATTCTGCAAAGAAATTGAAAACTTCCACAAGTACCATTTCGGAGGTCACCCTGGGTCGGCCCCGGTGTTCTGCGTTCAATCGTACCGCTGTTCCATGCAACGCATCGCGTACGTTCAGTAAGGCGATCCAAAAGCAGGCATCCACAAATACGGGGAACATCACTCACCCATTTTGGGTCGGCCATACAGATAGTAGTGCATATTTTTTGCACCATCCGTAGGCACGTTGTCCCAAATATCAGCCGGGTATTTTTTGCGGATTTCCGCAAGTCTGTGGAGGAGAGTGGGTTCTTCCGGGTCTTCCGGCGGGATCACCCGGTGGGTTCTGGTCAGATCTACGCTGGTGATGCGTTTGAGCGTCCCGTCGGAATAATCGCCGGCGCCGACGAATTTGATGGGGTAGCGGCCGCGGTTGTGCATGCTCTGCAGGTGATCCCACTCCGTCGGCGTGAAGTCGGCATGCACGGTTGAGCCGTCTTCCAGTTGCAACTTATATGAGCCGCTGTAATCCAGGTTCAGTTCCATGGACTGGACTTTGGCGACTACTTCGACAGAATGCTGTCCGTTTTTGACTGGCATGGCGGGCCGTCCTTGCGGCGAGAGGTTACTCCAATTCTACCAGCGGGTCGTTGGCGCTGACAGAATCGAGGGGCTGGACGAACACCGTCTTCACCACGCCGTCGCGGTGGGCCTGGATGCTCTGCTCCATCTTCATGGCCTCGACGACGCACACCTCGTCGCCGGCAGACACCGTATCGCCGGGGCGCACCAGGATGGACATGACCCGCCCCGGCATGGGCGAGCGCAGTATGTCGTCGTCAACCGGTGCGGCCGCCGGACCGGACGATGCGGGAACCGGAGCCTCCGGAACGGCAAGGCCGCCGGCGGGCCGGCCCCGGCGCGGCGGCGTTGGGCCGGAATCGCTCTCGACTTCCACCTCGAAAGTTTCGCCGTCAACGGTGACCTGGACGGGTGATTGGGAAAGGTCGCCGACCTCAACGGTGTACCACTGTTGGCCGACTCGTACTCTGATGGTGGTCAATTTACCAGGATGCGCTCCCCAGCCTCGAACGGAACAGGTCCCGACGCCCCTGCATGCGCCACCGCGACGCGGACTCGCGCCCGCCGCCACGACGGGCGGCGTCTTCCACCGCCACGGCGGCGGCGCCGATGGCGGCGGCCAGCGCCCGCGGGTCGAGCGCGGTTGCCGAATCTCCGGCCGGATGGCGCCCGTTGCCGGCTGCGCCTTTTGGATTCATGGTGCCTGTCTTGCCCTTGGCCTGTAGTCGTCGCTCGAGGATGCCGTTCAGGCTGCCGGTGTGGTACTGGCCCGATGTGAACTCGGGACTGACCAGCACGTCGCGCAGCAGGGGGACGTTGGTCGTGACGCCCTCCACGTGGAAGTCGGCCAGCGCCGAGTCCAGAGTGGCGATTGCGGCGTCGCGGTCGTGTCCCCACGCCATCACCTTGGCGAGCAACGGTTCGTAGTGTAACGAAACCTCGTAACCTACGCAAAGAGCGGTATCGACGCGGATATGCTCACCTTCGGGCAGCCGCAACTGCGTGACGGTTCCCACGTTGGGCAGAAGCGTGTCGGGATCCTCGGGGTACACGCGGGCTTCGATGGCGTGGCCGTTGGGACGCAGGTCGCGCTGACGGATGCCAAAGGGGATGCCGGCGGCGGACTGAAGCTGAAGCTCCACGATGTCCTGCCCTGAGATCATCTCGGTGACGCCGTGCTCAACCTGCAGGCGCGGGTTCATCTCCATGAAGTAGAAATGGCCGTCGGATGCAACCAGGAACTCCACGGTGCCGGCGTTGGTGTAGCCAGCCTCCCGACCAAGCTGACGGGACAGGCGGCCCAACTGGCCGCGCACCTCCGGCGTGAGCTTGGACGATGCGGGAGTTTCCTCGATGAGTTTCTGGTTGCGCCGCTGGATGGAGCAATCGCGCTCGAACAGGTGCAGCACGTTGCCGTACTGGTCGGCGATGATCTGCACCTCGATGTGGGACGCGCCCTCGAGATACCGTTCGTAGAAGAGGCTGGAATCGGCGAAGGCGGCCTGGGCGATCTTGCGGGTGCGCTCGATGACCGGCTCAAGCTCGGCCATGCTGTGTACCACGTGGATGCCGATGCCGCCGCCGCCGGCCGCGGCCTTGACCATCATGGGAAACCCAAGCTCCCAGGCCCTGGTGATGGCCTCGTCGTCCGAGACGGGCTCTTCGGTGCCCGGCATCACGGGCAGGCCGGACTTGCGGGCCACCCGGCGCGCGGACAGTTTGTCGCCCATCTGGTTCAGCACTTCCTCGCCGGGGCCGATGAATACGACGCCGCTGGACTTGCACCGCAGGGCCAGCTCGCTGTTTTCGGACAGGAACCCGTAGCCGGGATGGATGGCCTCGGCTCCGGTGGAGAGGCAGGCGTCCATAACGGCGTCGACGTTCAGGTAGGACTCTACGGCGGGCGGCGGGCCGATGCACACGGACTCGTCGGCCATCTGCGTATGCACCGCGCCCCGGTCGGCCTCCGAATATACGGCCACGGTGGACACGCCAAGCTTCTGGCAGGTTCTGATTATGCGGGCGGCTATTTCGCCCCGGTTGGCAACAAGTATCTTATTGAACATTGCCGTACCTCGCTCATTGGATGGGCAGACCGGGGGTTTATGTGGTCAACCCTGGTGGGACGTATTTGCGATTTTGAGCAATTAGTGTCTTTTACGCCTTCCCGGTTATTTGGTCAACGTAAGAAATTCACTCATGCGTACCCAGTTTGTCATTGCGAGTCCGCCACAGGCGGATGGCAATCCCATCCGCCTTGCGCGGGCAGTTGGTCGTAGTCGTTAGCACCTCAACGAGATTGCCACGAATGCCTGACGGCATTCTCGCAATGACAGATTATCAAAGTGGGTACGCGTGAGAAGAAATTTGCAATTTTCAAGCAAATTTGGTCGCATCGATGAATGTCTGGGATTGCAATTGACGGTCCAGCCAGTATTGCACGGTCTCGGAGAGCAGGGCGTTGACCTCGCCCTGGATTGCCGGGGACATGCCCAGCGCCGGCAGACGGTCCACCGACTCGGTGCGGTTCAGCAGGCGCAGGACCTTGAGGGCGGACAGCGACAGGGGGCGGACCACGATATCCGGAGGGGCGCAGTCGAGGCAGAGCGCGCCGCCGGCGCCGGCGGCGTAGCGATGGCGTTCCGGCTCCAGTTCATTGCCGCATTCCACGCACTGGTAGAGTTCGGGCATGAACCCCGACAGTTGCAGCAGTTGGAGATCGAAGTAGCGGAGCGGCAGGTCGGTCGCGGCATGGTTGTCGTTGCCATCGGACGCCTTGCCGATGGCGTCCAGGGTTTGCAGGGCGACGTCCAGCAGCCGAGGGTTGGAAGCGGATGACGCGCTGAATCCGTCGATCAGTTCGGCGACGTAGAGGCCGCGCGCGGTGGTGGCGTAGTGCGCCTTGATGTTCGGGAAGGCGTTGACCACCTCGGCCTCGGCGACCATATCCAGCGAACGGCCACGGGTTACGGAGAGGCGCAGCAGGGTGAGCGGCTCGAAGTGTCCGACCAGCCGGCTGGTGAGGCGGCGCGCGCCACGGGCCAGCACCTCAAGCTTGCCGTGCTCCCGCGTGTAAAGCGACGAGATCAGATCGGCCTCGCCCACCGGCGTCTTGCGCAGGGTCAGGCCAATGGCGCGGTAGTTGCGGGGTTGGGTCATGAGGGTGATGGGTTGTGGGCGTGTAGGGGCGAATAATCATTCGCCCCTACGATGGGGCTGAACGTCTGGGTTTCGACAGTCTCGGTGCGTTCTGGGCTATTCCAGTTGGTTGCGGCCGGAGATGGCGCGGCTGAGGGTGGTTTCATCGGCGAATTCGAGGGAGCCGCCCACGGGCAGGCCCAGGGCCAGGCGGGTGATGCGGATACCCGTGCCGGCCAGCCGTCGATGGATGAAATCGGCGGTGGCGTCGCCCTCCAGGGTGGGATTTGTGGCGACGATCAACTCCTGCAACGGGTTGTCCTGATCCTGCAGGCGGGCGAATAGCTGCGGCAGGTGAATGTCCTCGGGGCCAATGCCGTTGAGCGGAGACAGCGCGCCGTGGAGAACGTGGTAAAGGCCGCGATAGACGCGGGTGCGTTCCAGCGCGACGAGATCGCGGGATTCCTCGACGACGCAGATCTGGTCGCGGTTGCGCTGGGGGTTGGCGCAGATGGCGCAGGGCGAGGCGTCGGTGAGGTTGCGGCATTCGTCGCAGAACAGGATCATGTCCTTGACGGCGACGATGGCGTCGGCCAGGGCGCGGGCCTCCTCGTCCGGCACGTGGGCGATGTGATAGGCGATGCGCTGGGCGCTCTTGGGGCCAATGCCGGGAAGCTGGTGCAGCCGCTCGATGAGTTGGCCGAGAGAGCGGGTTGTTCCGGGAGTGGGATCGGTGGTCATGGTTTGTGCGTTTGATGCTGTTGCAGGGGTAGGGGCGAATGATTATTCGCCCCTACGGTTGGATGGTCAGTGATTGGGTGGTCAGTATTTGGAGGGTTGGAGGCGCGGTTATGGTCGTGGGTGTGCTGCGAGGACGGGGCGGGTTTCAAACCCGCCCCTACATGGGTGCAGTGGTTGGTTCGGATCGGTGGTCATGGCTCGTGCGTTCGATGCTGTTGTGGGGGTAGGGGCGAATGATTATTCGCCCCTACGGTTGGATGGTCAGCGTTTGGATGGTTGGAGGCTCGGTTATGGTAGTGGGCGTGCTGCGAGGACGGGGCGGGTTTCAAACCCGCCCCTGCGCGGGTGCAGTGGTTGGTTCGGATCGGTGGTCATGGTTTGTGCGTTCGATGCTGTTGTGGGGGCGGGGGCGAATGATTATTCGCCCCTACGGTTGGATGGTCAGCGTTTGGGTGGTCAGTATTTGGAGGGTTGGAGGCGCGGTTATGGTCGTGGGTGTGCTGCGAGGACGGGGCGGGTTTCAAACCCGCCCCTACATGGGTGCAGTGGTTGGTTCGGATCGGTGGTCATGGCTCGTGCGTTCGATGCTGTTGTGGGGGTAGGGGCGAATGATTATTCGCCCCTACGGTTGGGTGGTCAGTGTTTGGGTGGTCAGTATTTGGAGGGTTGGAGGCGCGGTTATGGTCGTGGTGGTCAGATCGGTGGGCTGTCGGTTATCCCGTGCTGGCGGATGCAGGCTGCGGCAGGGTGGCAATCACGGGAGCCAGATGCTCCGACGCCCGCCGAAGGTCCACGGCTACTATGTCCCATTCGCTGCCGTCGTCAAACCACTGGCGGTAGCTTACGAAGTCTCCGTTGTCCACAGCGCGGAACTCGGCAGTCGGCTTGTCGCCCAGCGTCAGAGTGTCGGTGGCGGCGTCATAACCGCGGTCTGCGGTCAATGGCAGGAACCGACTGACATTGTGAATGTCCACCCTGGTAATGTTTTCGTCGCCTTCATCATCGCCATCTATAGCGAATATAACCCAAAAGTCTTCTCTTAAAGTGCCGCCGCCGCCGCCTTTCGGCGACGCTATGAGTATGAGCACATCATCTTCGGGGTAATAACTAACTTGCATCCCTCACCTCCAGGTTCCGGCAGTGACGTGCAAACCAGGGGCGACCTTCTTGATTGATCCTGCGGGCGGCTCCGCTGTCAAAAGTGGCCGTTATGATTTCTTCGTCGTCCAGCGAAACCGGAACCCGCAGCATAACTCGCCTGCCGGGAACGAATCCTCAGTACGTCATGGTTGTGCTGCCCTCGTTGTCCGTAAAGATACCACGCACAACCCAATTTTCGAGGGCGTATTGAATTCTGGAAGCGGTAACTCCGTCGGGTTCCGTTTACTTATGCGTGATGGGCGGGAGCCTTTGGACAAATTGATTTAAGCTCAACTTTTCCGTAAATCGCTACCGCTTTGGGCGAACACATCGTTGAGAGCATTCTTGGTGACTGTCCAGGATATCACTCGCAAAACCGCAGGCGACACCAGCATTTTGGGTAGTGGATTCGATCTCGCCTGATGTGCATTTGTCAGTCGGATATTAAGTTGCTTGCGCTTGGCCGGTAGCAACGGTTTGGGAGCTCGCCCCCAAGAGGCTACCCACACCGTTTATGACCACCTGCATCATTGCGGGTAAACCCCATTTGAGTAAGGCTTCTGCGGCCTTCTCTTTGATGGGAGGGTTGTTGAGGTTGTCAATGAATGCTTTGCCTGCGTAAGTCAATCTAGCTGGTGCCATTTCCGACGATACTTGTACGTCAGTGCCCCGATAAGGCGGCAGGTAATTCATCTGGGCTTCCGCAACCTCCATGTCCCATTCAAACTGAGTAGTCTCATAATACAAGGGATGGCGTGGTACGTACTGTGTTGGTTTCCAGCATTCCACCAAACCTCGGTCAATGGCGAATCCGACATGATAACGCCACACATCAATGCTCACATCTGGCATTTCCGGCAAATGCCAAGGCAGTACCACTTCGGGTTCTGTGCCGTAAATGCGACTGCCATCCTCAGCGTATGGATCTCGACGCCATGGCAGTTTGTGATAACCATCCATGGCCTTCAGGATCGATTCGAATGTTTCCAATCTGAATTCGGCCTTTTCCACGTTGTATTTCATCGTCATCATTTTCCTCGCTTCCTATGCCTCACGGACAATTTTTGAAGTGCGAACGGGGTGGCCGCAGTTTGTAAGTGCAGCACCAGAAAACGCTTCGTCAGCATGAACCCTGTGCGGCGCAGTGGATTGTCTGGGCACTGCCTACTTTCAGGTCGTGATGTGACCGAATTGGGCCCGAAGTTCATCCAACGTGGATAGTGCGTCCCACTTGGCGCGGATGGTTGCCCTGACCCTATTGCTGATACCATTTCGGATTTCTGGCACTGGTGACCAGGGCAGTTCCAGTTCCTTCCACCGATCCGCGATATTCGGCAACGTGGTTTCGATGAACACCTTCTGATACATCTGGCGCTGGGTGAATTTGTGGGACAGAAGATAGAGGAGGTAATACGGGTCTACTCCATACGGATTATCCTTCTGTTTCACCCGCAAAATGACGAGTTCACCGGTAAGCAGGACTTCGTTGTCGTATGGCGAAGCCATCGCAACTGTGCCGATTCGGTAGCTACCGCGCCGGACAAAAATCACGTCTTCTGGTTCGAGTGTGACCCCTCTGCCGCGAATTTTCTCGTATATGTGCCGGGGCACTGCGGTCGTTGGATTTCTGTACAGTTCCCAATTCACGATGTCAGAAACTCGGATGTATGGGATTTCTCCCTGGCCTTTGTAAACGGCTGGCGGCGAACCGTGCCCACGGTAAGACTCGACGATGCCATCATCCAGTAACCTTTGCACCGACAACGGTTCGATGTCTTGGATGTCGCTGCCGGCATCCCCAGGGGGGTTCCAGTAATAGCGAGGAACGAAAACGTGATTTCTGATCTCGTTGACGTTGACATGGAACGTGAAACGGTTCTCCGCTGAGTAGGGATGCTTCAAATCCTCCCTGATCACCTGCAAGTCGTCCCAAATGTCATCGGATACCGAATTGGTTGCAGGGTCGATGCGATATTTGGGATGACCTTGGTGATCGTGGCCCATTTCTTCAGCCACCGCCATGAGTATCTGTTGTTGTTGAGGGACCCCTTTCTCCAGCACCAGCAGGCAGGTTTTGCAGTTGTTGAATGGCCTGAAAGTGTTGTGCGGCAGATCTACTACTGCTTTGACGTTGTTGGACTCTCGCGTGAATTGTAGGATATGACGGTAGCTCGGAGCGTGGAAAAAGGTCTCTGGGAGCACAATCGCAAGATGCCCACCGTCTTTCAACATCTGTAGGCAGCGTTCGATAAACAACACCTGGGGTTCTGTGTCCTTTGCCTCCGCTGTAGGCTCGTACTTACCGTCTACCGCCCTCCATTTGTGTCCGAGCTTGAATTGAGAGGCTTCCTCTTTCAGTACCTTGTTGTCGGCGCCGAATGGCGGGTTCGTGAATATCACGTCGAATTGTTTGAACGCACCTTCATCGGTGAAGAGGGTTTTGGCGTGGCCATCGAACTCAGCGGCAGCGTGTAGAGAGTTTTCTTGGGCGATTCCACCACGCCCATCACCAGCTATCGCCATGTATGCTTTGGCGATTCTCACCAAATCGATTTCCTTGTCGATACCGAAGAAACATCGGCGCGCCACGTCCTCTTTTTCCCTTTCCAGATCGGGACTATTCCTGTAGCGGGGGTCTTGATCCATGCCACGCCAAACATGCTCTAGGGCGTAGATGAGGAATCCGCCGGACCCGCAGGCAGGGTCTAGGATGAGTTGTCCCGCAGTCGGGTCAATCAAATCCACCGCTACTCGAACTACCTCCCGCGGCGTAAAGAACTCCCCTTTTTCTCCGACGAGCCTGGCTTCGGCAAAGACTTCGAATGCTTCACCCACCACATCCTTATCGGTTTTGGAGAGGCTGTATCGCTCCAGTTGGCCTACCACCCAAGCCACTGACCGAGCGTCCAACGTGATGGTGTCCGATGCGGCGAAAATGCCATCGTCCACCAATTGGGCTTTCAAGGCCTCGAAAAGGCCAGACACCCTCTGTTTGACGGCGCCAGGGTCCTCGTTTGTGCCGACCCTAAATTCAGGCGGGCTGTCTTGATTGAATCTCTCGTCCCATATCTTTGCGAATATCAGCCGTATCATCTCGCCACCAAGACGTTCTCTCCGGCTGATAGTTGAGGTGTTAGCATACAGCGTACGCATAATCCGATTGAAGATCGGTCGCAGACTGTGAGGTTTCGCAGGTACGAGGTCCGCTTTGGACAGCCTCCCCATGTCATCAATCGACTCGCCGTTGCGGGGAATGTCGAAAATGTAGTCGTCAAAAAGCGCGCCAGTGGCAGGGTCATGGTAGATGTGCTCGATGTCTTGACCGTTAGTCCAAATACCCCAAATGGCGGAGGAAGCCGACATGTATGACTTCAGTTGCCTCACCCCGTCCTGTTTGTTGGGGCGCTTGGTCTCTACGATCCCGATGATGTCCCTGTTCTGGTCTCGCAGCAGGATGTTATCGTTGCGGTAGATCACGATGTCTGCCGCATCTGGCGAATTGCCCGACCCTCTCCAAATCGGCACCTCAACGTCCATTTGGTCAACGGCGTATCCATAATCGAAATGCAAAGTTCGCTCATAATCCTGGCGAACCAATTCTTCCGGCCCTAGGCTGGTGAGAGGTTTACCGGTAACGAAATCGTGGCTGGGCGTCATACAAGCATCCTTGCTATGAGGCAGTCTGGTTCACCAACGGGTGTCCCTGGGATTGGAGCCTGCCTGTTCGAGACGAAGGTTCCGCGCTTGCCTGCTGTTGGAAACAGCTGGTTTTGCGTGTGCATATTGAGGTTTGCCTGTAGGTTACCATCCATGTCCGCAGGGGTTCAATCGATAGATTTGCGTCGGGGTGGTTTCGAACATGTGATACTATGGCCCGGAGATGGCTGAATTCACCGAAACCGTGACTCGCAATGTTCAGTGCCCGTACTGCGCCCACGACGAGGTTGTGAAGAACGGGCGGAACGCCAAAGGCAAGCAAACATACCGCTGCAAGCAGTGTTCCAAGCGGTTCCTGCACACTGGGCAAGTAGGCGGACACCGAGCCACCGCCGACCAGATCGGCACGGCGATTCGGATGTACTATGGCGGAACGTCGTACAAGCAGACGGGCGAAACGCTGACCGAGGCTTACGACATCCCTGAACCGTCCAAGCGTGCGCTCTACGAATGGGTCACCGAGTACACCGCCGTCGCCAAAGACATACTGGCCGACCATCCGGCGCACACGTCGGGCAAGTGGGTTGCCGATGAGATTCAAGTTCGGGTTGGCGGCGAGAAGTTGTGGCTGTGGAACGTCATGGACGCCAATACCCGCTATGCGCTGGCCGTCCACCTGTCACCCAACCGCGACCACCGCGCCGCCGTAGCCGTGATGCGGAAGGCGATGGCCGCTGCCGACGCGCCGCCCAGGTCAATCACCACTGACAAGCTCGGCAGTTACACCGGCGCGATCAAGACAGTGTTCCCGGACGCGGAACACATCCAATCTGAGGGCATCCGCGCACGGGTCAACAACAACCTGTCGGAACGGTTGCAGGGAACCATCCGAGACCGTGAAAAGACGCTGAGAGGACTGGAGGGACTGGAATCAGGGCAGCGGTACTTTGACGGCTGGGCGATCAACTACAACCTGTTCAGGGAGCATGAGGGCATCAAGTTTCAGACGCCGGCGGAAATGGCCGGCGTGAATCCGCCGTTCAAGGATTGGGACGACGTGGTTCGCGTTGCCGCCACCGGCGCCAAGGGCGAGGCAGATACGCCCGACATGGCGGAAGTTGCGGACAGGCAGGAACGGCATGGCGAGTCCACAGCGCCGCCGACCACTCACTTCGTGCCGGACACGGCAAGGCGGGTGCGCCCAAAAGGTGAGACTGACACCGACGATCCCGACGAGGAATGGCCGCCAACACCTGCGACGGTAGCGCGGTGGCGGGCGGATGATGATGACAATGTACCGATCCCGTCTGAAACGCCACGGGCCGACATAGGAACGCAGTTCGCGGGTAGGCAGACCGGCGACGTGCCGCGTGTCCGCCAGCAGTTGCCCAAAGCCAAGATCGTCAAGCCTAAAAAACGGCCCAAGATATCAAAGCATGACTCGCTGCAAAAGGTATTGAGCAAGCGCGGCCGCGCTCGGGGGCGATGATTCGCCGAACCACCAGCCCCCTTGCATCAAGGATCCCCGCTTAACACTAGGGCACGATGACATTCAAGGCGAACGGGTCGGCAGACGGTAGGTGCCCCGTCTTACCCGGACTAAATCGCCGGATTCTACAAGATTGGAGAGGTATGACCTGACGATATGTTGGTACTGTGGTCGGCCATCATACTGTTCGTCCCGTTGCATAGCAGTCAAAGGAACGTTATCTTCTATCCATTCATAAATCGCTGGAACTGAAGCGGAACCTCCGAGGTCGTGAACCGCCCGCAGAATTTGGTCAGACCAACTGTTTTCATTCTGATTGCCGTACTCCGTCATTCTTGTTTCGCCTTTACGTGGATAAGGTTTCGGTTATGCCACTACGCTGTTGCCCACGAGGGAACGATACCCTGATACCGGTCCAATTGCGGACAGTTGACCTTGCGGGTCCGGGTTTCGGTGAACTCAAACCTTTCACTGATGGCCTTCTGTCTCGTTGCGGTTTTGGCCCTTCAGTTCAGCAACGTCATTTTCCAGCCTGCTTACCCTGCCCTGCATTCCCCTACCGCGAATCCAGCTCAAGCCATAAGACAGCACCAATATAAACACCGCGACTATGAACAGCAGAATTGCCACCGCTATGAGGCCCTCTGTGAGTTCAGGATCAAGCGTTACGCCAGCAATACCCAGCACTTTCGCCGCAGGGGTAACAACTTTCTCATATACCACACCAAATCCCCACGCCACGATGCCGGCCCCTGCTGCGAAGATGATCAGGGTTGTGAACAGACGCCCCATTCTGCCCATTCTCTCTTCAATCACCTTGACTAACCCCGGCAATAGTTCTTCGCCCATTTGACACGGCCCATGAAACGGCATACCATGGCCGCGTATTTGCAATTGCGGCTGGGTTTCCCAGAGTGATTTGCTCGACTTGTCCGGTCGGGCTTTTTTTATCGTACGTATCTGTCCGTGTTGATGGTATCACATACGAGGGCCGTCATCATTCACATCGCACGCAGGTGCTTTTTGTCCTTCATGTTGCCGTTCTTCTGGTTCTCTTGCCGCAAGCCTTTGAGCGTCAATCGGTCGCTTTTCACCTTGTTGCACGGCGAGCATAGCAGGGTCAGATTATCGTATGCGTCCGTTCCGCCGTGCGAACGTGGGTTGATGTGGTCAACCTCCAGCACGCGGGGGTCAAATGTGTAGTCTGCCCCGCAACCCTGGCAGAACGCGCCAATCTCTCTGACAAGGTCGTTATGCCTCTGCGAGTTAGAAGCAGATTGGCCGCGCTGAATGGATGCCTTACGGGATATGCTCAATCGCACCTTGGCTGTTGCACTGTAGTCCGTTGACCTCGTGATGGACGGTGCGGGGGTTGCCATAAGAACACCGCCTTTATTGTCGCCAATGTATATACGTTGCTCGATTTCGGCCTCATCAACATCGGGCGAGGCCATCAACCCTTCGGAGGTCTCGCGGATTAGGTCTTTCAATGTTCGGGGCATTTTCCCTTCTCCTCAAACAGCGTCTTGGGTATTATAACTTATCACGCATAAGTAAACGGAACCCTCCGTCGTGGGGGCTTTCACGCAGGTGTCTGGTCAGCCATCTCGTGACGCCGCCGGCGGTGATGGTCTCCGTCAGCCGGCGACTCTCCGGGGGCGCATCCCCTCCACTTTGATCTGCCATCTACTGACGTGAACGGTCCGGCAGGCAACGTTGGGTTATGGGAAGTATCAAACGGTCTGGATGGCGGCGCAGGGGCGAATGATTATTCGCCCCTACCGGTGATGTCTGTGTGTTCGGAGGGCACATGGTTCGACAGGCTCACCATGAGCGGGGGGTCTCATCACCATGAGGGGGCCTCGTGCTCACCATGAGCGGCGGTGTTCCGCACCATGAGGGGCGCGGTTGCTCACGATGGGCGGCGCTCATGCGTACCCAGTTTGTCATTGCGAATCCGCCACAGGCGGATGGCAATCCCATCCGCCTTGCACGGGCAGTTGGTCGTAGTCGTTAGCACCTCAACGAGATTGCCACGAATGCCTGACGGCATTCTCGCAATGACAGATTATCAAAGTGGGTACGCGTGAGACGGGCGGCGCTGTTGCTCGCCATGAGCGGGTCTCCTCATCGCCATGAGCGGCGCTTCTGCCGGCGACGGACCCGGTCAGAACAGGCCGGGGATGTTCATGCCGCCGGTTACTGCGCCCATCTTTTCGGCGGCCAGTTCCTGGGTGCGGGTGAAGGCGTCGTTGACGGCGGCGGCCACCAGGTCCTGCAGCAGGTCGATGTCCTCGGCGGCCTCGGGCTCGATGACGACGGCGGTGACTTCCTGTTTGCCGGTCATGGTTACGCGCACCACGCCGCCGCCGGCGGAACCCTCCACGCTCAGGGATTCGAGTTCCTCCTGGGCTTTGGCGAGGCGGTTCTGCAACTGCTGGGCCTGGCGCATCATGCGTTTGTTCATCATATCGGTTTCGGAGCCTCCTATTGTTCGTCCAGGATGCGCGCGCCCAGTCCCATGGCGGTGCGGACCAGGGGGCTGTCCTGGATGGGGTTGCGTGCCGCGTTCGCGCCGTCCCCGTCGGCGCCGGCCAGCATTACCTGGAATTGGTGTCGGGAGCCAAAGGACTGTTCGATGGCTTGCTCAATGGTATCACGGACTCGGGGGTCGCCCAGTTCTTCGTTCATGCGGTCCAGGTTGGCTGCGTTGCTGAAGGGTAGCACCAGCGTGCTGTCGTCCTCGGACAAGTGAACGTTGTTGGGACGGCAGTCGCGGAGCAGCGCGCCCAGGTTGTATTTGCTGCCCTTGACGCGGCCCAGTTGGCGAACGGCCTGCTCCCAGCGTCCCTGGAGGCTGTCGGGCGCGGCGGCGGGAGCGCGCGCCGCCGCTGGCCGGTTTTCCGGAGGCGGAGGCGGTGGAGGCGCAGAAGAGGGCGCGGGACGCGGCGGCGGGCCGCCGTTGCCCTGGCGCGGGGCGTTCCGAGGCGGTTGCTGAGACTGCGCCGGCCCGCGATTGGGTTGGCGTGCGCCGGGCGAGGCTTGCTGGGGCGCCGATTGCTGCGGAGCGGCCGCCGGAGCGGACGGCGCGGCCTGGACCAACTCGGGCTGGCAGATTTCGGCGGCGGCGATTTCCAGCGCGAGGGCCGACGGGGCGTCGTAGCGCAGGCCGGCGCTGGCCTCGCCCCAGATGCGCACGGCGCGGAGTATCTGTCGGGAGTCGGTCTGCTGGATGAGGGCGCGCAGGCCACTGAGGGTGTCGTCGGGCAGGTCGAGGGTCTGGCCGGCGTCCCAGGACAGCAGGAGCATGGAGCGCAGCAGGTCGAGGGTCTGGCGGTGCAGTTGGCGCGGCTCGCCGCCCTCCCATACCACTTCGTTGATGGTTTCCAGCGCGCCCGCCGTGTCGCCGGCGATCATCTTTTGCGCCAGCGCGAAGTAGGCGTCGCTGCGCACGAGGCCCAGGGATTCCTCAACGTCGCGCAGGGTGATTTCCTGGTCTGACGATACCGCCAACTGTTCCAGGATATTCAGGGCGTCGCGCATGGAACCGCCGGCGTTGCGGGCGATCATGCGCAGCGCGTCGGGATGAACGGCGATGGCCTCCTGGTCGGTGATGTACGCCAGACGGTCGTTGATGGTCTGGCCCGGCAGTCGGCGGAAATCGTAGCGCTGGCAGCGCGAAAGGATGGTGGGCAGCAGTCGGTCGGCTTCGGTGGTGCAGAGGATGAAGATCACATGGTCGGGGGGTTCTTCCAGCGTCTTGAGGAACGCGTTGGAAGCCTCGCGGGTGAGCATGTGGGCTTCGTCGATGATGTACACCTTGCGGCGGTTCTGGGCAGGCTGGAAGTTGACCTTGTCGCGGATCTCGCGGATTTCCTCGACGCCGCGGTTGCTGGCGGCGTCCAGTTCGATGATGTCCAGGTTGCGTCCCTCGTTGATGGAGACGCAGATGGCGCATTGATCGCAGGGGTCGCCGTCCTGCGGGTCCAGGCAGTTGACGGCCTTGGCGAGGACGCGGGCGGTGGTGGTCTTGCCGCTGCCGCGGGTGCCGCAGAACAGGTAGCTGTGGCTGACGCGGCCCTGCATCACCGCCTGCCGGAGCGTGTTGCCGACGTGTTCCTGACCGGCCAGGTCGCTGAACGTGCCGGGCCGCCACTTGCGGTAATAAACTTGCGCGGACGTGGTCATGTTGGCAGTGGTTGATCAGGGCACGAATGAGCGACGGGGGTCGTGGCCCAATGATAACGCCAACGGCCCCGCCAACGCCATAGCGGGGCCTCTCTCATGCGGTTCCAGTAGTGAACGTTACCGGACAATTTAGCCGGGATTCACGGGATAAGCGGAGATGGACCGGATTTTGGTTGATATCGGATGGCCGATGCTGGTGCCTTTACTCAAGCAGGCTGATGAACGGAACCAGAAAAATGCAAATGCCATTTCCATATTGTCGAAATGTAAAGAACTCAATCTATTACAAGTCGAAAATGTAGGGATATTGCGTTATTCGCTCAAGCACTGGCGCCGCGATGGCGTGCCCAACAAGCCAAGAATCCTGTGAGAGCGCCAACGGAACCCTTGAGAACCCAATCGATTATCTCCAGGAACTGTTGTTGCGCTGGCGAAAGGTCCGGCGTGGCCACCCATGCCTGCCAGGCAAGTCCGCTGCCACTCAATAAGATCAATCCCACAAGTACACCAGCGATAGCGTAATTGTTCACGCGTTGACCTCATTGGCCGCGCTACTGCTGGAGGCAGTTGTACTTTTGGGACTGCGCATCGAACGATAAGCCCCATACGCAAGCACCGAGAGCGATGCTATCAGCAATATCATTCCGGCAACTGCCATCACCGATAGCAAGGCTAGAAGCAAGATGTCCACCCGTGGTCGCCTCCGTAAGATTTGGATCTATGTTACCAATCAGGTAAGTTTGGCGCAATGAATCGATTGCGGCGCAATGTGGTCAGCGCTGTTTGAATCTTGATCGGTTGGCTAGCCGGGGATGTTCAGCGCGCGTTGGGCGTTTTCCAGCAGTACCTTGGGGATGACGTGGTCCCGCATTTGCAGGTTCTGAAAGTCGGCCAGCCAGTTGTCGGGCTGTATGAACGGGTAATCGGAGCCGAACATCACCTTGTCCTGCAGGCGGGTGTTGGTCTCGCGGATTAGCGTTTCGGGAATGAACCGCGGCATCCAGCCCGACAGGTCGAGGAACACGTTGGACTTGTGCAGGGCGACGGCGATCTGCTCGTCGATCCACGGCCAGGCGGGGTGGGCCATGATGATGGTCATGTTGGGGAAGTCGGCGGCCACGTCGTCGAAGCACGGCACGGGCTTGCTGTACTTGAGCTTCAGGCCGCTGCCGCCGGGAGTGCCGGAACCGGCGCCGGCGAATCCGGAGTGGAACAGCACGGGGATGCCCAATCCGTCGGCCACCTCGTACAGCGGGTAAAACTTGGTGTCGTTGGGGAAAAATGCCTGGTGGATCGGGTGCAGTTTGAGGCCCCTGAGTCCCAGTTCCTTCACCGAGCGCTCCAGTTCGTAGCAGGCGGCCTTGCCCATCCAGGGGTCCACCGACGCGAATCCCATGAACTGCTCGGGGTGGTCGTTGACGATGCTGGCGACCCAGTCGTTGCTGTCGGGTTTCTCGCCCGTGTTGGTGGTGGTGTCCACGGAGAATATGACGCCGAAAAGGTCAAGTTCACGGAACTTGTCGGCCATCTCCGCAGGGTCTGTAGGCGGAGGCGGAGCGCGGAAGTATCTCAGCAGTTCGGCCTCAATCTCGATCTCGGGCAGGCCGGGTTCGCGGGGGACGTGGATGTGCATGTCGATGGCTTTCATTTGTGTTCTCCGCAGGGTTGGAATTGAATTGCCAGATGTGTTACGACGATGATACGATAGTGTGGCAAAAGATCCATGGGAAATGTTGCCAGAAAAACAGGGCAACGAATCAGAAAATGGAAACTAACTCGGAAATAATCCAGTTGTTTGGGATCGGAGTGGGCGCAGTCGTCGCAATGATTACGCTTGTGGTTGGCACTCTCGTTTGGTCAATCAATATACGCGACCGGGCGAACGCCCGTGAACACCAGGAAACGCGCCGATGGATGGATGAGCGTCACAGGGAAACCATGGAAACAATGGCTCGGTTGCGCGGGGAGACCCATGAGTCGATAGAACGGCTGCGGCAGGAAACATTGCGATTGTTCGAACGATTCACGGAGGAAAACGCGCGGCAGCACCGGGAATTGGCGGGACAGTTCGCTCCACTATACAGGCACGTCCACGATGACGGAGGCCGTGCGATCATTCCGGCGGATGAACTCGATCCGACTGCGACTCCCGCGCCCGCCGACAATTAGGCTTCGCCGCGTTACTTCGGCGGCAGGGTGGCCGCGAAGTCCGCGCCCTGCGCCACCCATTGAGAGAGGCCTGCCTCCGATTCCAGACCGGCCGGCTGCACCAGCACCCACCCGCGCATCGGGCGGCCGGTCATGTCCACGAGGCCGGCGTGGGGTTGCGCGAGCGCATCCTCGTAGGCATCGGGGCCGACGCGCACCATGAGACCGCGATCGGTCACGCAGCAGCACATGTTGCCGCCGAGCATGAAGGCGAGCCCGCCGAACATTTTCCGCTCCGCTATTGCAGGGTGGGCGGCCAGACCGACACGGACACGGACAGCCAGTGTTTCGTCGTATGCCATGCCGTGCTTCCTGTCGCGCTCCGTGCGATCTACGGCTGGCGGCCCATGTGGGCCAGGAGTTTGTCCTGCACGCCGGCGTCTCCGGCAACGTTCACGGCGGGGCCGACGAAACCCATCTGGCGGCCCATGTCCACGAACATGGAACCCTGGGGCGACGTCATCATCGCGTATGATGCCTGCACCACGTCGGCGTCCAGCGTTTCGTCCTGGCCGGTGGCGCGGGCCAGATCCCAGCCGTGGATGATGTGATCGGTGGCCATTGCCACGAGGAACTGCGGCACGGTCATCATGCCGCCGGGAGTGGTGGCCTGCATGGCGCCGGGTTGCTGCGCGGCATTCACAGCGCGAGCGGTTTCGTTGGCATACGCAGCGGCCAGGCGCGACACGTCGGTTTCGTGGGAGTAGGAACTGTTGGGAGAGACGCCGCCCACTCCCTGGGGCATATTGCCCTCCAGGCTGCCGGCCAGCACCTCCGCGCCTCCAATGATGTGGTTCATCACCTGCCGGACGTTCCACTCTGTGCAGGGTGTGGCGTCGTTGCCCTGGTCCTGCCGGACGCCGGCTATGATCCGGTGCGCGCATTGGGCGGCTTTTTCAAAAATCGCAATGGAGTCGGACATGGATGATTCGGTGGTCATGCGTTGCTCCGAAAAGGGTGTAGGGGCGAATGATCAATCGCCCCTACGTGGGTGAGCATGGTTGATACCGGCGTTGCTGCTGGTGAGCATAGGGGCGAGGCATGCCTCGCCCCTGCCTGTTACTGTCGCCCGGTTTATCCGCTCGGTCAGAAAACCTGCGGGCAATCGCGGGTGAATACGCTCCATTCGCCCTTTTCGGGGTCGTAGCGGGAGTTGACGAAGACCTTCCAGTTGGCCTCGTCCATTTCGGGGTAGTCGCTGCGGTAGTAGAAACCGGGCCAGCGAGTCTCCTTGCGGTGGAGCATGTGGCGCAGGTGGGCCTCGGCGACCCACGCGCGGTGGATCAGTTCGTGGCAGCGGAGCAGTTCGTGCCGGCTGCGTGCGCCCAGCTTCTCCAGGTCCTCGCGCAGCATGCCCATCAGTTCCAGCCCGCGCAGCATGGTGGATTCGTTGGTGGTGAACCCGGCGGAAACGCCGGCCACGTACTCGTCCATCAGCTTCTGCAGCCGGAAGAGTCCCTGGCGCGGCAGCAGGTAGTTGGGGTTGACCTCGGGGTTGGTGGAGGCGTACTGGTTCTCCTCGAAGGTGACCATGGGCGCCCAGGCCTGCCGCTTCAGTTCCTCGATCTTGCGGTCGTCCACCTTGGGCGGCGTGGTGTTGTCCAGGGCGTAGGCCACCGCGGACTTGCCGGCCAGGCGGCCCTCGGTGAAGGAACCGGAGGAGAACTTGTGAGGGCACGCGCCGACGCCGTCGCCGGCCGCGAAGAGGCCGCTCACCGTCGTCATCTTGCTGTAACCCCAGTGGTAGCCGTCGGGCGCGACGTCCTCGGGGCCGCTGACCCACGCGCCGGCCTCTCCGCTGTGGCTGCCCATGATGTAGGGTTCGGCCAGCACGACCTCGGAGGGACGCTCCTCGGGCGCGATGTTGTGGGCGGCCCACAGGATGGCCTGCGAGATGGTCATGTCCAGGAAGTCTTCCCAGGCTTCGTCGATGATGCCGCGCTTGCGTTGCTCGTCGCCGGCGGCCAGGGCGTCAATGGCCTCGGGGGTCTTGAGCATGATGGGACCGTTGCCGGCCTGGATTTCGGTCCAGAGCAGGTGGTTGCGCAGAGGCGTCGGCGTGGGGAAGGCGGACCCGTAGGGGTCGTACTTCTTCAGTTCGGGCAGGCGGTTGATGAAGTAGTTGTCGCCGGCGGCGTTGGTGAGGTCGGCGCGGAACAGCTGGGACCACGCGCCCACCGGGCCGTAGGAGTCCTTGAACCGGCTGGGGACGAAACGGTGCTCCATCTGGGTCATTTCGCCGCCCACCGGAATGATGAGGCCATAGACGGAACCGGTGTCGAAGATCGAGTACCAGGTGCGGCCCATGCCCTCGCCCACGCTGCGGGGCCGGAAGATGGCGGTCGCGCCGCCGGCCGCGCTGATGACGGAGCGGGCCTTGAAGATGTAGGTGACATCCTCACGTACTCCGAATCCGACGGCGCCGGCGATGCGGTTGGGGTCGTCGGAGTCGGTGAACAGGTGGGAGATGAACACGCGCTCGAAGTGGTTGTCGGGGCCGATGGCCTTCTTGGTGGCCTCGGACACAATGGGCTTGTAGGCCTCGCCGTGAATCATCACCTGCCAGCGGCCTTCGCGCACGTACAGGCCCTCGTCGTCGTACCAGAAGGGGAGACCCCATTCCTCGAACATGTGGACGCTGCTGTCAACGTGGCGCGCCACGTCATAGACCAGGTCCTCGCGGGAAACGCCCATCATGTCGTTGCGGACGTACTCCACGTAGTCTTCGGGCTGGTTCCAGCCGTGGCGCATCCCCATGTACATGTTGATGGCGGAGAGGCCCTCCCCGACGGCGCCGCTGCGGTCGGTGGCGGCCTTGTCCACCATGACGATGCGGAGGTCGTCGCCGCCCCAGTAGCGGGCTTCGATGGCTGCGCCGCAGCCGGACATGCCGCCGCCGATGATGAGGACGTCGGATTCAACGATACGGGTTTCGGGTTGAGGCATCTTGGAGGTACTCCTGTGTGGTTGGCCGGCCAGGGCTGAAAGCGGAGCGCGGCTGTGTTGCAGACGGAACGTGTGTGTCAGCAGGTAGTGGTCTGGGGAGAGGGCTGTAGAGTTTCCAGGGTTTGAACGAACTCGGCGATTACCGTCTTGCCGTAACGTATGCTCCTCGCATCCGGCGGGCCGCCGTAGAATCGTTGATGGTAGTAGGAGGCGATGTAGTACTGTCCCTCGATATGGGGTGGCGCGCCTTCTTCTCTGACCAATCGCAGGACGGCCGTTTCAAGCAAAGCGTGAGCATGGTGTTCCCAGCCATGGCTTTCGGCGACGGCTTTGATGGCGTGAGCGGCGGCGCCCCATAGCTTGTTGCTGGCCTCTTCCAACTCGCCCCGGGCCAGTTCGTCATCCACCAGCGCCAGGAAGTGCCAACTGCGCTCCCGGTGGTAGGCGATGGTGTCGGCTGCGGTGGTCATCTGGCTAGGCGGAATCGGGGAGCTTGAGGTATTCGGGTTCACCGAAGAGGTCTATGGCGCGCAGGGCGTCGCGGTCCGCCGGGTTGATGCCGGCATAGGGATCGATACTGCCCCAGGGTGTCGAGCGGGAGGCAAAGCGGAAATGCTCGGTGCGCCCGTCGCGGAAGGTGACGTTCCAGACGATGTCCTGGCCCTCGTAGTGGGGTTGCACTTCCGCCCCCAAAGGAACAAAGTCCGCGTAACCGCGGACGTGAACAGCATTTTCGGGGCAGAGCTTGACGCAGGCGTAACACTCGGAACACATTTCGGGTTCCTGGTTGCTGCCCTTGTTCACGACATCGTCCAGGACCATCAGGTCGTTGGGACAGATATAGACGCACTGGGGCCCGCCGTGGACACCAGCGCAGGCGTTGCAGGCGGAGGGATCGACATAGGTAGGCACGAATAGCTCCTTCTTGATGGACGCCGAAACGTCAGGCGGCAAAAAAGTCTGCCTAACATTGTAACACTTCCGGTAAGGCAGTGCGGATTGCGGCGACGCGATGCGGCGGGCAAGCAGTTGCCTTCCCCGGCGTCATTTGCTCACCGTCATGCTGGCCGGCGCAGGTATCTCCGCACCTGGCCTCCGGTCGTTGACGGGCCGGACGCGACCCACTGGTCAGACACCGCCGGGCGCAGGCGGCCCGATCGCGTTCCCAATACGCCGGGAGGGTGGCAGCGGAACAGGAAAGCGCCGTCGCCAGGTGACAGCGCCGCTCTCCCGATCGCGCTCCGTATTGAGACCCCCGGGCTAACCCATCCTCCGGCCCCTTCCTGCGCCACCGCAGATCAGATCCGGGATGGCTCGCGCACAAACCTGACCGGTCCGACGAGACGCTGCGAAAGGCGTAGGGGCGAATAATCATTCGCCCCTACCAACGTATGCGCCTTCGTGTTCCCGACACCTCGGCTCGCGCTGAGCCTGTCGAGGGACGCTCTCCTGCTACGGCTTCCTCGGCTCGTGCTGAGCTTGGTGAGGGGCGCTCGTTACGGTGTCACCCACGTCTCCGACCACGCGATGCAGGCCGAACTGCTCTGCGCCGGCCCGCGCATTTCCAGCGACACTCCGCCCGACAGCGCCCGGTCGCCCACGGTGATCTGGGCCTGACGCGCCGGGAAGAAGCAACTGTACACGCCGTGGGTGCGTCCCGATGCCTCTCCGGCCGGGTTGTTCAGCATGTAGGGCGTCACGAAGTCGTGCCAGCTCAGCACCACGGTTTCCGTTGACGTGGTGACGATCTCGTTGTAGGCGCTGGAAATGTCGCCCGACCTGCTGAACTCGGCGCGGATCACCGGCAGGGATGTGTCGCCGAACTCGGGGAACAGCATACTTTCGATCTCTTCCTGCACGTAGCGGGTCATGGCGATGTTGTCGGAGTACACCCGCGCCCTGCCGCCGTCCACCTCATCGCTCTTCAGGAAAAGCACGTGTCCGGCGCCGGCCGGCGTCCACAGCACGCGCCAGTGACTGGTTCGGGTGGTTTGCTGCCCGCCTTCCGCCTGCGAAAGGCGGATGAACGAGTTCTCGCCGGTAAGTCGTATCTGTACGGGATCAACTGGGCTGGTCATGAGTCGCATCTCCAATGTGTTTCAGGGTCGCAGGGTTGTCGCATCGTACTGCTCAATTTTCCAATCAGTGGAACTATGGCTTGACGCGAAGCCGCTCAATTTCCGCAATCCTGGCCACCACGTCGGCAATCGGCTCGTTGGTTGTGTCAGAGTGCGGATTTACATTGATCTCCACGCACTTGCCGTCCGTGAATTTGGCGTCGTATTCCAGCCAAGCCTGCAAACGGGCATTGGGTTTCTCACGGTCGTAGGGTGTAATGGAGCCAGTGTGGAAGCTGATCCAACCGTGATAAAGGACCCGCTCCGGCTTGCGGTTTGCGCTTTCAGTCTCTACCCATGGATACGGTTCGCACCATAATTCCCCTTCCGCTGTGATGGTGTACTGGTCCAACACATTGTCCAAGGATTTGGTCTGAAATTTGTCGGTCGGCTTAAATCCATCAGGCAGCGGCATTTCGCAAATCAATTCGTCATACATCCCAATCGCTGCTCCTCCGTATTTTGGTCGTCCGGCCAACCTCCGCCTTTTGCAGTGAGCGGTTAGACCATTATAGTGCGTCGGCGGCGGCCCTCATGGTCTTCAGGTAATCGTTGCTGGCGCCCTGGATGAGACGGCCCACCGTGTTGTGGAAGTAGCGGACGCCCAGTTCCAGGTAGTGCGGCACCAGGTTGTCGGGACAACTGCAGCCTGCCGTGATGCCCGCCGCCGCGATCTGCTGCACGCCCTTTTCCACCAGCGCCTGAACCTCCGGGTGCGTCTGCTGGCCCGGGTAGCCCATGCTCTGCGACAGGTCGCCGGCGCCGATGAAATACACGTCCACGCCGGGAACCTTGACCAGTTCGGGGATGTTCTCGATGGCCTCAACTTCCTCAAGCATCAGGCACACCAGGGTGTTGCGGTTGGCGTCGGCCACGTAGTCGGGCGTGGCCTGATTGAATCCATACTCGGCCGGGCGGCCGCCGCTGAACAGGCCGCGATCGCCGTCGGGGAAATACTTCACCGCCTTCACCGCCGCCCTTGCCTCATCCGCCGTGTTCACGTGCGGCACCTGCACGCCCCACGCGCCCCGGTCCAGGAACGGAGCGATGATCTCGGGCCGGTTCCCCACGGGCCGCACGATGGGCGCGGTTCCGGAATACTCGACGGCGCGGATCATGTCCTCCGCCAGGTCAACGGTGATGCTGCCGTGCTCGTTGTCGATGAGCACCCAGTCGTAGCCCAGGAACCCCAGCATCTCCACCACCGCCGCCGACGGGAAGGTGATCATCGATCCGAACACCGGTTGGCCCGCCGCCAATTTCGTCTTCATCGTGTTTTCGCGCATCTTGTGTCTCCTGTAGCCGGATTGCCGAATCCTATGCCCCGCAATCGCAACCGTCAACACTGAGGCCACGCCCACCGGGACCTTGCCCAAGTCGTTGCCGGCTCCGCTCATGGCGATCCTGCCGCAGGCCCGCCTGTGGAGGGTTGAACCGTGCGTTGCATCCTTCGACAGGGTGAGGATGAACGGAGAAGCTGATCCCATGTTACTGCGAAAAAGTCCGGCGCAAACCGACGTGGCGTCGCATTGCAGCCGTGCGCAATTGATATACTGTGTCGCACACGATTCAGCAGGGCACGCCGAATCTCTTCCGGCGTCCGTTGGGACGCCGGCCAATCGCACGCAGAGCCGATCAATCGCACAAAGGACGGACACCCCATGCAGGCCGACTCCCTTCGCAAAACTGCGCTGGCGCTGGTATCCATTGGACTCGTGTGGAACCTGGTGGAGGCTGGCGTCGCGTTCTGGGCCGGCGTGCAGGCTGGCAGCGTGGCCCTGTTCGCCTATGGGCTGGACAGCGTCGTAGAGCTTTTCGCCGGCGGCGTCCTGGTGTGGCGGCTGAGGATTGAGGGCGGCGGTGAGGATGCAGAGGCGGCGGAGCAGCGGTCGCGGCGGCTGATCGGCTTCACCTTCTTCCTGCTGGCCGTATATGTCGCGCTGCATTCAATCGCCAGCCTGGTGGGATGGCTGCCCCAACCGGAGCCGAGCCTGGCGGGGGTGATCCTGGTGATCGCCAGCGCGGTGGTGATGACCGTCCTGTACATCGCCAAGATGCGCGTTGCCACCCGCATGCAGTCCCGCGCCCTGCGCGCCGAGGCCATCGAGAGCCTGTTCTGCGACCTTCAGGACGTGGCGGTGCTGATTGGCCTGGGATTCAACGCGCTGCTCGCCTGGTGGTGGGCCGACCCGGTGGCCGGCCTGCTCCTGATCCCCTTCTTCATCAAGGAGGGCCTGGAGAATTTCGAGGGCCACGAACACGAGCACGAACACGACGAGGAGCACGAGGACGACGACGAGCACGAACGCGACCGCAGCGCCGTGGTCACCGCCCTGGTCTGCTTCTGCGTATCCTGCTTCTACGGTCTGCGAACCTGCCGGTCGGTCTGCTGCCGGGCATAGGGAATGCGACGGGCAGGGGCGGGGCATGCCTCGTCCCGACGGCTGCGTACAGCGGCCGAGGGAGAAATCGCCGCGTATTTGGGGCGGGGCGAATCTCATTCGCTCCGGCGTGCCCGCGCGCTGCAAAGCGCATGGTTCGACCCTCCACAGGCGGGCCTAAGCGTACCATATTGCGAACCTTTCGGTGGGAGGTGGCGCTGTAAGCTAGACTTTACGCATTTTTAGAAAAGCAATAGGGCGAAGTAAGCTGGCCTGCCCCAAACGTCACTGAAGGTCCAGCCATGCACGCCCTGCCCAATGCCATTGTACCGATACTCTCGCCCTTCGCAATTCAGTTCACCAACCCACCTGTGAATTTGTTGTTGTCCAGCGATTCCGTCCCATTAAATGGAAAGCGAATTTGTCCGCATGGCTAGCTTGTGACGGTTGGAGTTTTGCGTAGGTATCGCGGCTTGCCCTGTTCTTTGGCGCTGAGCTTCTTGGGGGGCGGTTTCTCGGCGTAGGCGTACTTGCGCACGGTGTTCCGTGCGATCCCGAGTTCCCTGGAGATAGCCTGCAAGGACAGGCCCTTCAGTCGGGCCCGCTGAATCGCCTTCCACCGGGCCAGTTGGGTTGGCGTGGGCGTGCGCTCCAACGGGTTCGTGCCTTGCTGGCGGTGTCCTTACTGGCAGTGTCCTTGCCATCGACAGGCTTGAGAGCGGGCGCGGCCGGACGCACCGGTTCCAGGGTGGCCAGACGGCGCTGCTGGTACCTGCTGATGTGGTGATCCCCCACGCTGCTGAGCACGCGTTTGAGCTCACGGCCAGGGGACCAGGCGGTTACACCCGCCCACAGGGCGCCCATGCGCGGTGGCGGTTCCTGGGTAGCTACCCGACGGCCCTCGTACCTGACGATGAGTTCACCGTCGGGACGTTCCAGCATTTCCACCCGCAGTCCGGCGTAGCTGGCGCGTTCCTGATCGGGCAGGAGTTGCAGCACCCGCCATTGGTACTTCACCGTGTTGTCCCGGCCCACCTTGCGAGCGTCCTTGAAGCACAGGACCTCCGGCAGGCACAGATCGGAACCCGCCAAACGGTAGGCCGGTTCCGGATGCTCGGGTTGTACGGCGAAGCGGGCGTTGTAGCGGGGCAGGAAGTCCTGCAGCACCGCCGTGGCCTGATCCATGGTCCTGGCGTCAGCCAGGCGCAGTTCGGTTACCAGCCGGTCCTGGAAAGTCCCCGCCGCGCGTTCCACGCGGCCCTTGGCCTGCGGCGTCCGGGCGAAGATCTGCCGGGTTCCCAGTTCCTGCAGGGACCGGGTGAACTGGGTGGCTTCCGCCGCGGTCTCCGGCTGGCGGGCGTTGTGCTTGAACACCGCGTGTCGGTCGCTGTACAGCGCCAGGGGGATGCCCCAGTCCTCGATCAGGCCCTCCAGCAGGGTGAAGTAGCCGGCGGTGGTCTCGCCGGTGCAAAACACCGCGTTGACCACGGCGCTGGTGGCATCGTCCGCCGCCAGCAGAAGGGCGAACTTGGGACCTCGATCCTCCAACCAGGCATGATGGCTGCCATCCAGCTGCATCAGCATCCCTGCCTGCGGCATCCGTTGGCGGCGGAACCGGCGCGGCGGCGAGCGCCGACTGCGGGGACTGCCGATGCCCGCCCTGGTGAGAATGCGGCGCACCGTGGGCCGGCTCAGGTTGATGTCTTCTCGCTCACTGAGCAACTCGGTGAGGTGGGTGTGGTTGGCGCCCTCGTAGCGCTCCGTCGCCAGTTGTACCACTGCGGCGGCCTCGCCTGGTGAAGTAGCGTTGTGAGGACGGCGGCCCCGGTTGCCGTGGGCCAGTGCTGCGGCACCGCGCTCGCGGTAGGCGGCCAGCATCCGGCGCGCGTGGCGCTGGGTCACGCCCAGCAGCTCGGCGGCATCGGCGATGGGGCCCTGGTATTCCAAAACGGAGTTGAGCACGGAGAGTCTGGCTTGTTCTTTTTGATTCAACGTAACGTCCTTTGTAAGATGGACATTTTTGCTGACCAGTTAGCTGATGACAGAATCGTAGAACAGGAACACCCTGGTGCGACGTGAACTCGACATTCTCGCCCCTGTTCGCTTGACAGCGAAGACAGTTGCTACCGGAGTCGACCCGCTGTACGCCTCATGCTCTGTGGTCGAGGCGACGCCGACTGCAACCGCCTCTGCATTGCACGTCAGTCCCAGTCGAGAACTGCGACCGCGCCGCGGCCTTCGATGACCGGGAGGAGTTCAGGCGGTTGACCTTCATGCTCCTAAAACACCAATGCCTGCCCGACACACAGAAAAGCCCCCGCCGACTGTGGAGCCGGCGGGGGCTGGTTTCTGGGCTGTTCAGC
>CAZCZB010000017.1:0-50192 GCA_964502995.1 uncultured Dehalococcoidia bacterium | reverse complement strand
TGGGATTGCCATCCGCCTGTGGCGGACTCGCAATGACAAACTGGGTACGCATGAGCACGCCGCCGGGGTTGCCGCCAACCGCACGGCGCAAGTAGAATCGCGCTCAGCAATCCCGATTCCACGCCGCGGTTACGCTGGCGTCGAGGTGTTGGCAAAATGGCCCAGAACCAAGATCAGGAACGGATTTACCAGGAATTGCGCCGCCGCGCGGTGGTGGAATTCGGTGAGGAGCGCGCGGTGGAACTGGAATCGTACCTGCGCACCGCCGCGCAGCAGGTCGCCGATGTGGAAAGCGCCGAAGTCCACGCCGACGTCGAGCCTCTGTTCCAGGAATGACCGCCACCGATACCCACGAATTTAAACCGCCGGCAGCGTCCGCGCCCCGTCTGTGAGGTTGAATCATGCCTGAACTCCACGAACTTTCGGTAGCGGAAGCCGCCGCCCAGATCCGCGAGGGCGCCGTTTCGCCCGTGGCGCTGGCGGAATCGCTGTTGGCCCGAATCGACGCGCTGGACGCCGACCTGAAGGCCTGGGTGACCATCGACCGCGACGCTGTTCTGTCGGCGGCCCGCGAGCGTGAGGCCGAGGCGCAGCGCGGTGAAACGCGCGGCCCCATCCACGGCGTGCCCGTCGGCCTGAAGGACATCTTCTACACCGAGGGGATGCTCACCGCCTGCGGATCCAGGGTGTACTCCGACTTCGTGCCCGGATTCGATGCCACCTCCACTGCGAAAATCAAGGCGGCCGGCGGCATCATACTCGGCAAGGCCGTAACCACCGAGTTCGCAACCTCCGACCCGTCGCCCACGCGGAACCCCTGGAACCTGGAACACACCCCCGGCGGTTCCAGCAGCGGATCATCGGCGGCGGTGGCGGCGCGGATGGTGCCGGCAGCGCTGGGTTCGCAGACCGGCGGCTCCACCTGCCGCCCGGCCGCCTACAACGGCATCGTCGGCCTGAAGCCCACCTACGGGCGCATCAGCCGCTACGGGGTGGTTCCGGTCAGTTGGTCGCTGGACCACGTCGGCATCCTGACCCGCACGGTGGCCGACGCCGCGCTGATGCTTTCGGTACTCAGCGGCGAGGACGACAACGACCCCGGCAGCCTGCGCCAACCCGTTCCCGATTTCGTGGCGCAGATGGCCGAATACGACCGGCCCCCGCGCATCGGTCTGGTGCGGCAGTATTACCAGGACTACGCCACGGAGGAGATCTGGGCGCACACCGAGGCGGTGGCAAACCAACTGGCCGAGGCCGGCGCCGAGGTCGAGGAGATTCCGCTGCCCGACACCTTCGCCTGCGTCCACAGTTTCCAGCGCGTGGTGATGAACGTGGAGTGCGCCGCGTTCCATGCGGCCAACCACAGCATCCGCGCCGCCGATTACGGCCCGCGCATTCGCGGCGGCATGGAGATGGGCATGGTCATGCCGACGGCCACCTACCACAAGGCGCAGCGGTTGCGCCGTCAGTTCCGCGCCGAAATGAACGAGATGGCATCCCGCGTGGACGTGGTGATGACGCCGGCAACTCCGGCGCCGGCTCCCCGGGACCTCAACACCACCGGCGACGCCGCGTTCCAGCAGCCCTGGACGGCGGCGGGGCTGCCCACCGTGGTGGTTCCCACCGGCCTGAGCGAGTTGGGGATGCCCATGGCCGTGCAGTTCGGCGCGCCCTGGGCTCAGGAGGGCCAGGCGCTGGGCGCAGCCCAGTGGTGCGAGCGAGTCGCGGGACTCAACCAGGCCCCACCGGTTTAGGCAATCCGCGTCCGCTACTCACGCGCGCCAAGTTTGTCATTGCGAGTCCGCCGCAGGCGGGGTGGCAATCTCGCGATAAGCAAGGATTGCTTGCCTGTTAACAGGATTGCCACGCTACGCTCGCAATGACAATCTCAACGAAAGCGGGTACGCATGAAGCGTCCGCTATTCGGTCAGCCGGTACACGCCCGACTCCTGCGAAAGCAGGTACAACTCGCCGTCATCGTCCTCGGCGAATGACATGATGCGCAGGCCGGTGTCGGCCAGTTGACGGTGCTCGGTCACCTCGCCCTCGTCGTACCGCAGGCCGAACACCTCGCCGGTGCAGAAGTCGCCGTACACGTAGGCTCCCCGCAGCCAGGGGATCGCAGGGCCGCGATAGACATAACCGCCGATCACCGAGCAGGGTCTGCCGTCCAGCGGGTATTCCCAGACCGGCGGTATTCTGCCATCGCGGTCGCAATCCCGCTGCGGGCGGAAGCAGTGGTTGCCCTCCAGCACGTTCCACCCGTAGTTGCCGCCGCGCTCGATCAGGTCGATCTCCTCCCAGCGATTTTGCCCAACGTCGCCGGCCCATAGGTCGCCGTTTTCGCGGTCGAAGGAAAATCGCCACGGGTTGCGCAATCCGTAGGCCCAAATCTCACCGCGACTCTCGCCTCCGACGAACGGGTTATCCGATGGAACGGCGTATGGCCGTTCCGGCGTGGCATTGGACACATCGATGCGCAGGATTGATCCCAGCAGCGTTGACGTATCCTGGCCGCTGCCCAGCGGATCGCCGGCGCGGCCGCCATCG
Organism: uncultured Dehalococcoidia bacterium; assembly: GCA_964502995.1. Lineage (GTDB taxonomy): Bacteria > Chloroflexota > Dehalococcoidia > Lucifugimonadales > UBA3495 > Bin87. Next base: position 47,642 of record CAZCZB010000017.1, on the reverse strand, counting down.
CCCAGGCCGATATACAGGTAGTCATCGGGTCCGAAAGCAATCTGCCCGCCGTTGTGGTTGGCGTATGGCTGCCCAACTTCCAGGATGATCAACTCGCTGTCGGGGTCGGCGGTCGAGAAGTCGGGCGCTGCGGTGAAACGGGAGATCACCGACCGGCGCGGATTGGCGGCGGAATAGTACACGTACAGGTGCGGTTGACCATCGGGAGCCAACGCCATGCCCAGCAACCCTTCCTCCGAGCCCCGGTCGTTCACCCGCTCCGTGATGTCCAGAAACTCCCATGCGGTTCCATCCTCCACACCGTCGAATCCCAGGATGCGACCCGGCTGCTCGGATACCAGTACGCGGCCATTGGCCGTCTGGACCAGGTTGGTGGGTTCGTCGATGCGCCGGTCGGCAAACACCGGTAGCAGTCTCACGGAGCGCAACGGAGGCGCGACGGCAGGCGCCGGCGCAGTCGGGGACTCGGCATGGGATTCGCGGGTTCCGGCGGTTGCTGCCGGTTGCGGGGCGCGCGCAGCCGGCGTCAGCGTCGCCGTCGCCGGGCGCGCTGCCGCGGTCGGTGGCGCGATGGTCGGTGGCGCGATGGACGGGGTCGTTGTTGGCGTGGGTTCCACGGTCACGCAGGCGACGGCCAGCGCCGCCAGCAGCGCCAATAAGGATTTCGCGATCGTTCTCATATTTTCAAGATACTACGCCGGTTGCCATCCCGCATGCCGGCCGTTGCTGCCCGGCGATTGCCGGCGCGGTTAGAATGTTCGAGCCGGGTTGGAAACAACCGGCCCATCACTGAACGCAGGAGATACCGATATGGATGCAATCGAAACCTGGGGCGAAATGGTGCGCGTGGAGCACGCCCAATCGGACCGGGCGCGCGGCGTACGGCCCGCCGACACCTGGTCCAGGCTCGCGCCGGCGTTCAAGGACGACCCGTACCGCACCGGCGACGCCACGGTCGAGACGCTGCGCGCCCGTCTGATCCCTGGCGAAACCCTGCTGGACGTGGGCGCCGGCGGTGGCCGGCTGGCCCTGCCCCTGGCGCTGACGTGCAGCGCGGTCACCGCCGTGGAGCCGTCGCCCAGCATGTGCGCCGTGCTGCGGGAAACCGCCGACGAATACGGCATCGAGAACGTTTCCATCGTTGAGGCGGGCTGGGTTGATGCGGCCGTCGAGCCTGCCGACGTGGCGCTGTGCAGCAACGTGGTGTACGTGGTGGAGAACATCGGGCCGTTCGTGCGCAAGTTGAATGACAACGCCCGCCGCCTCGTGCTTGCCATCGTGTTCCGCTCTCATCCGCAGTCGCAGTTCTACGGCCTGTGGGAGCAGGTTCACGGCGAAAAACGCCACGGGCTGCCCGCCCTGCCGGAGTTCCTGCCGGTGCTGGACCAACTGGGGATCCAACCGGAGGTCGCCGAACTGAATCCGCAACCGCCGATGTCATTTGACAGCGTTGAGGCCGCCCGCGATACAATCGCGAGCCGTCTCTACGTCCAACCCGGCACCGATGCCATGAGCCGGCTGGAACGCGCATTGCAGGACTGGCTGCGGGAATCAGATGGAGTTTGGCTCACGGATGGCGCACAGCCCCGGCAACCCTGCCTCGTGTCATGGGAAACCACCAGCAATTGACCGCCGGCTCAAGAAAAGCCATACCCGCACATGGTGCGGAACGCCCGCCTCCGGCGGGAGCCTGCCGCAGGCCCGCCTGTGGATGGTCGGACCACGAGCGGTACTGCAAGCGGAATAGGTGACTCGTGCGCGTCCTCGTAATCGGAGCCAGCGGGTTCATCGGCCGCTACGTGATGCGCAGGCTGGGCGAATCGTCTCGCCATGACGTGGTGGGAACCTATCGGTCCCAACCGCCGGCCAACGACGGCAACCGATGGATCCGGGTCGATCTCACGGATGCTGCTGAAATGGGACGGGCGTTTGCGGAAGCCGAACCCCACGTCGTGATCCATCTGGCCGCCATCGCCGACATCGGCGCGGCGGAACGCGACCCCGAACGCGCCACGGCGGTCAACGTGAGCGCCACGTCGAACATCGCGAACCTGTGCGAGCGGCACGGCGTCCGGCTGGTTTTCGTGTCCACCGAGTGCGTGTTCGGCGGCGAGCGCGGATTCTACCGTGAGGACGAAACGCCGAACCCCAACACCCACTATGGCCGCACCAAGTTGGAGGCAGAGCAGTTGGTGGCGACGCTCACCACGCCGTGGAGCGTTGTGCGCACCAGCATCGTGTACGGCTGGCCGCACCCGGGCAAACGGAACTTTGCGCCCTGGCTCATCGACAACCTGCGCGGCGGCCGGCCCTATCTTGCGCCCACCGACGTTCTGCGAACGCCCGTGTACGTCGAGCATCTGGTGGACGGCCTCGTCAAACTGGTTGACCGGGATTGCCCCGGCATCCTGCACATTGCCGACCGCGACTGGGTCAGCATGTATGACTTTGCCATCGCCATCGCCGACGGATTCGGCCTGGACACTAACCTGGTGCGGCCGTTGGGTGCGGATGATCGGGGCCGCATGGCCGGCGATACGCGCCCCGACCGGTTGGGTCTGGATTGCGCTGACACCATGCGACGCCTGGAAATGCCGCACCCGGGGTTGGCGGATGGCGTCGCGGCCATGAAAGCCAACGCGCCCGAACGGTAACCGCCAACGAGAGGAAAAATCGATGGAGTTGCGACTCAACCGGGAACTCAAGGCATACTGCAACGATTTTGCCGTTGCCCGCGACCGGCTCCGCGAAAGCGGCGCAGTGTTCGTCGAGATCAAGGAGCAGGTGGATTACTATTACCGCCTGCCGCCCGACAGCGCCGCGGACGGCAACCGCCGGCTCAAGCTGCGCGTTGAAGACCGGCGGCGCGAGTTGATCTACTACTGCGAGGGGCAGGAATCGGGCGGGCGCACCAGCCGGTTCCAGTTCGCAGCCGCCGACGATCCCATGATGGAAACCGTGCTGGCCGCCGCCCTGGGCGTCAGGGCCACCGTCCGCAAGCAGCGCGAACTGTGGCGCAAGGACAACGTCGTATTCAACCTGGACAGCGTGGCAGGCGTCGGCCAAATCCTCGAAGTGGAAGTGCAAGCCCAGGACGGCTGCGACATCGACGCGCAACTCACCGAATACATCCGGCTGTTCTCGCCGTGCCTGGGCGACCGCATCGTCGGCTCCAACGAGGACTTGGTAGCCGCTATTTCCCCTCCTTGATGAAATCCGAGATGCGCTCGGCGATCATCATGGTGGTCACGTTGGTGTTGGCGCGCACCACGTCGGGCATGATCGACGCATCGGCGATTCGCAGGCCGGACACGCCGCGCACGCGCAGGTTCGGGTCAACCACGGCCATCGGGTCCCCGTCCGGCCCCATCTTGCAGGTGCCCGATATGTGGTACGACGTGCTGATGTTGCGACGCAGCCAGAGGTCCAGAGTATCGTCGGTTTCCAGATCGGCCGGCGCCGGCGCCGTGATCTCGTCGATGATGTCGTCGTAGGCGCCGCTCTGCAGGAACGACACGCAGAGTCGCACGGCCTCGCGCAGCCTCTCCCGGTCCCAGTCCTCCTCCAGATAGTGGTAGTCCATGCTGGGCGCGACGTGCGGGTCGGCGGATTCAAGCCGCAACTCGCCCTTGCCGGCCGCGAGATACAGGCCGCAGTTGACCGTGTGGGCCGGATTGTCGTCGCGCACCACCGTGTTCAGCGATGCCGGCGACAGGATCATGTCGTTGGGCGTGTCCGAACCGGTGGCGGTGTAGCGCAGGCGCAGGGCGCGCATCCCGTCCGGGTCCTGGGGCACGTCGTCCTTGACCATGAACCGCACCGACACGTTGGGATGGTCGCGCATGTTCTGGCCCACGCCGGGCGATTCCACCACGACGGGGACGCCATGCGCCCGCAGTTGGTCGGCCGGGCCAATGCCCGACAGCATCAGCAGTTGCGGCGACGCCACCGCGCCGGCGCACAGGATGATCTCGCCGCCCTCGACCACGAAGGTGTCGCCGCCGCTCTCAACCTCCACACCAACCGCTCGCGGTGAGCCGGTCGAACCGGGTGAGTCGGTCGAACCGGTCGCGTCCGGTTCCAGCACGACGCGGCGCGCCTGCACGTTGGGTCGTATGGTGAGGTTCAGGCGGTGCCGCGCCGGGTCGATGTAGGACAGCGCCATGCTCCAGCGCACGCCCTCGATGTTGTTCTCGGCGCGCAGGCTGACTCCGGTGGCCTCCGGATGGTTCACGTCGGGATGGAAAGGGTAGCCGGCGCCGGTGGCGGCCTGGAAAAACGCCTCCTGAGAAGGCGGCCAGGTCTCCCGCTGGTGATGCCGCACCGGAACCGGCCCGTCCGTGCCGTGAAAGTCGTCGTGGAAGTCCGCGTCGTTCTCCAACTTACGGAAATAGGGCAGGCAATCCACGTAGCCCCAGCCTTCGTTGCCCCAGGACTCCCAGGTGTCGAAGTCCTCCGGGGCGCCGCGAATGAACGTCTGGCCGTTGATGGCGCTGGACCCGCCCATCACCCGGCCGCGCGGGACTGGCATCGGCTCGGCCTGTTCCGGCGTGGCCGTGCCGGTGAAGGACCAGTTGTATGGCGAACCGGCGGCCCTGGCCTCCAGGTTCACCGTGCCCCAGCCCAGCTTGAGCATCTGGGGCAACTGGTTGAAGTCCGGAAAGTCGGGGCCCGCTTCGAGCAGCAGCACCGAGCGGTTCGGGTCTTCCGACAGGCGGTTGGCAACGATGCACCCGGCCGTGCCGCCGCCGACAACGATGTGGTCATATTTCATGGGAATCTCTCCCTGCGTCGATTGGGGCAATTGTACACCCGCACTGCGAATGCGCCGTACTTGGGTCGACGTCAAATCCGGTTGCCCGGCCGCCGCCGCGCCGTTTGTGAGTTTCAAAAGTCTGTAATCCCGGCGCGCCAGGCGGATATAATAATTGACCGTCCGAACCCCCAGAGTGCAAAATATCCAACGTCCGTGTTTCGTTAGATTCCTGTTAAACAGTGTGCCAATCCATGTTATCCGCGCGTGTGTTTATAGCTGTCGCCTCGTTGCTCGTCGCAATGCTTGCGTTGGCGGGTTGCGGGCCGGCCGGTGTACCCGATTCCGAACCGTCAGGCGCGGCCGCCGATGAATCACTGACGGTGGCCCAATTGCGACCCTCTCCGCACGCCCCGGCGCAATTGGCCCCAACTCCAACGGCGACCAGGCCTCAGTCGGCGCTGCCTCGAGATCCCGACGAACCCATATCCGTGCCGGTCGGCGATGAACCGCGGCGGGGCGACACTTTTGCGGCTTCCAAATCGTCTGCGGGTTTTGCCCAGGAACCCCCGTACAAGTTTGTTGGCGACGGCGCAGCGGTGAAAGGGAGCAAGTCTGCGCTCGACCGGGCCTCGGGCCAAAAACCATCGGCGCAACAGCAGGCACACACCTGGCGGGACGGCGACCGCACCATGACCGTGTGGCTGCAAAACGATCTCACGGTAACCCGTGATGGTGAAATTAAACTGCGCGTTGACTCCGATCCTGCGATTCTCAGAAGCGATGGGGTGGACAAGGCGGCGTCTGCCGGTTTGCCCGTGTTCCGTGATCAGGCGGGGTCGTTAATGACGCTGCCGGGCGGCGTGCTGCTCGCGCTGGATGAATCCTGGTCTCGATCTCAGACCGACGCGTTTTTCGCCGACAACGGAATCCACCGCGACCGCGTATCGGAACTCGACTTCCTGGCCAACGGTTTCCTGGTAGATACGGAACCCGGCTGGGCGTCGCTGCAACTCGCGAACCAACTGGCCGCGCAGAGCGGCGTGAGCATATCGAGCCCCAACTGGACCCGCGAAAGGGTGGCCAGGTAATGCCTGCGTGGTTGACGGACGCCGACTGTCTCTCGCCCCCTGAGCGCATCCCGGTCGGGCCAACCGCATGACACGTTTCCGGTTTTCTGTTGCGCCCATTTTGGCGGCAGCGCTGATCGGGCTGGTTTGCCTTGTGATTCTCCGGGGCGCCGAGGCGCAGGCCAACGTGCCGGGCGCCTCCACCGTTGACCTGGTGACGCCGAGAGCCGGCTGGTTGTTTGTGGAGTGGAGCGCGCCATCCAGCGACGGGGGCTCGGCGATCACCGACTACGACGTGCGCCACATCGAAACCGACGCCGACGAATCGGTCGACGCCAACTGGACCGAAACGCACGATGTCTGGACCGGCGTCGATCTGCAATACCAGTTGAGAAATCTCGCCAACGACACCCAATACGACGTGCAGGTGCGCGCCGTGAATGTCAACGGCGACGGCGCGTGGTCGTCAACCGTAACGGGCACGCCGGTGGTTTCCGCAGCCACCGCTCCGACCCTCGACGCCGTGCGGGGCGACGACAAAGCGGTTTCAGCAACCTGGAACGCCCCCACAACACTGCTGGACCCCGATGCCACATACGACTTGCGCTATATCCTGACCAGCGCTGACGAAACGGTCGATGGAAACTGGACCGTGATGGAAGACGCCAGAACCGGGAGCCGTTTGCTGGAGGGCATCACCGGACTCACCAATGACTCCGAGTACGACGTGCAGGTGCGCGTGGTGGAGTTCGATAACGCCGGGCCGTGGTCGGCCACCACGAGCGCGACGCCCGGGGATGTTGGCGCCGATCTCGCCAACGCCACGGAGATCACACTGGAGGTTGGGTCCTCGGGCAAACTCAAGCCCGCCGGCAGCCACTGGTTCTGGGGCAACATTGATTCCAGCACCGATGTGGACTACTTCAAGGTAGAACTGACCGACACACAGTCCTCGGAACCGGTGGGTTTCTGGTTCTACACCCTGGGCGCCCTGGACACCGTGGGAGAATTGCAGAGCAGCGACGGCTCTGAAATAAAGGCCAACGATTACGGCAGAGTGCTTCCCGATACGGAAAATTTCTTCATCTGGCGCACGCTTGACCGTGGCGTCTATTACATAAAAGTCACCGGTTACGGGGACAATACAGGCGACTATTTGATGCGGGTCCGCACGTTCACTGACTCCACCGGCACGTCCGATGCGCACCCATTGCAATTGGGACGCTCAACCAGCGCCATGATCGATCCTGAGGATGACGATGACTACTTCAAGCTGACGCTGGCGGAGCGAACGGACGTAATCCTGCGCAGTTCCGGTTTTCCCGACACGGAGGCAACGCTGCTGACCGGCAATGTTAGCAACGACGACGGGAATCTGCTGCCTGCACTGCAGCAATTTTTGATCCGCAGGACCCTGAATGCGGGCTCTCACTACCTCAGGGTGGGCAGTTTTAGTAACGATAGCGATGGACCTTTTTCGGTCTATGCCACCGAAGCCCTTGATCCCGGGAACACCCGGGCGGACGCCGTTTCACTAACCCTCGGAGACGCCGCGGGGGGCAATATCACCAGTGACAGCGACGTGGACTATTTCCGCCTGGACCTTGAGTACGACACCTACGTCAGTATTTGGACGTCCAAGTTGCCTGACAACGTGGACACCGACGGCCAACTGTTGGACAAAAATGGCGACCCGGTACCGGATTCGGATATCGATTTCCAGTACGACTTCAGGTCGATCGCAGGGTTTGGCATCGAGGACCACCTGCCTGCCGGAACCTACTACATCAAGGTTACGCGAGATACGCGTCCCAGCGCCAACTCCGGGAGGTACGTCATCCGCGCCCGCGAGGACGTCAGATATGCCAGACTGGTGAGCCGCTGCAAAGGAATCACCACCAGCATAAGCGACCCTTTGTACGGCTGCCAGTGGCACCTGAACAACGACGGGCAGTTCCGGACCGGTGCGACTACCGATATCAATGTTGAGGACGTTTGGGCCGACAACAATCTGGGCGCCGGGGTTACGGTGGCGGTGGTGGATAGTGGAATGCACTTTGAGCACGAGGACCTGATCGACAACGTCGACCAGACCAAAAACCACGATTACACCGGCGGCGATGGCATCTATGACCCCAGTTCATTCCACGGCACGGCGGTTGCCGGCCTTATTGCGGGGAAGGACAACGCGATCGGCATGCGCGGGGTAGCGCCCAGGGCCACCATCTATGCCTACAACTACCTGGCGGACACAGCGGACGCAAACGAAGCCGACGCCATGTCCCGCAACGCGAACACCACGGCGATTTCCAACAATAGCTGGGGAACCCGCGATGCGGGGGTGCCGACGATTGCAACCGAAATCTGGTACGAGGCAGTTGAGGCTGGCGCTACCACAGGGTACGGCGGCAAGGGCGTCCTGTATGTCTGGTCGGCGGGCAATGGCGGGGACTTCGGAGACTATTCCAACCTGGATGAGATGAACAATTCTTTCTATACCACCACCGTCTGCGCGGTCGGGCACAACGACGAACGGGCGCCATACTCCGAAGGTGGCCCCAACCTGTGGGTGTGCGCTCCGTCCAGCAGCCAGGGAGGCAAGCAGCCCGAAATCTACACCACCGACAACGGCAACCGCTATATGGACGATTTCGGCGGCACCAGCGCAGCCGCTCCAATCGTGTCCGGCGTGGCCGCGCTGGTACGCAGCGAAAACACCGACCTCACCTGGCGCGACGTGAAGCTGATCCTGGCCGCATCCGCACGCAAGAACGATCCCTCACATGCCGACTGGGAAACCGGCGCCGAAAAATACGGAGACGCCGGCAGCTACGAGTTCAACCACGACTATGGTTTTGGCATGGTGGATGCCAAGGCCGCGGTGGACCTGGCCGACGGTTGGACCAACGTCCCGCCCCTGCGCGTTTCCAGACCCAGACCGGATGCGGACTTCACGCCCATACCGGACGCTACGGAAGACGCGATGGGTGTGGTGACCCCCGGCGCGGTGCATACCCGCACGATCACGCTGGACGGTCACGTCGAGTTCATCGAATACGTCCATGTGTTTACCTACTTCAACCACCGTTCCATTCGCGACCTGGACATTGAACTGGAATCTCCGGCTGGAACGGTATCCAAGTTGGTCCCGTTCTACGATCGGGATGAATTCGGCGAGTTCGTGCCGCTCTACCGTTTGAGCGATCGCTTCCGGTTGGGTTCGGCAAAGCATCTGGGCGAAAGCGCAAAGGGCACCTGGACCCTGAGGGTACGGGACCATATCCCTGCGGATACTGGCACTCTGCCCTCCTGGTCGATCCAGGTGTTCGGGCATGGCATTACGCCCTTGGCTCCGAAGCTTGACCGCCTGCGCCCCGCCTCGGGCGGCTACACCGTTGGGTGGAAAGCTCCGCGGGATACCGGCCAGTCCGCCATTTCGGCCTTCGACGTGCGGCACATACTGACCAGCGCGGACGAAACCGACGATGCGAACTGGACTGTGGTTGACAATGCGTGGACCTCCGGCGAACTCCAGTACACCGCAAGCGGCCTGACCGGAAGCGCCCAGTACGACGTTCAGGTTCGCGCCGTGAACTCCGGCGGCGACGGTCTCTGGTCCAAAACCGAGACGGTGACCACGGACCCGACCGATGCGCCCACCATCGCGTCGGTGACGCCCGACAACGGTTTCATTTCCATGGCCTGGGACGCTCCCGCCGACACAACTATCGGAACCATTGACTCCTACGATGTGCGTTACAAGCGCAGCAGCTCGGGCTCCTGGACCGTGGTCGATTCCGCCTGGACCACCGGAAACCTGGAATACACCGTCAGCCCCGACCCTCCGCTGACCAACGGCGTCAAATACGACGTTCAGGTGCGCGCGGCGGTCGGGTCCACCGATCATTCCTGGAGTTCCTCTCGGCAGGCAACGCCGCGAACCGTGCCGGGTGCGCCAACCCTCTACTCCCTGGATTCTCCATCTGACGGCGACGGCGAAGTGGTGGCCGAGTGGAACGCCCCGGGCAGCAATGGCGGCGCCGCCATCACCTCCTACGATGTGCGCTACATTCGCAGCGACGCCTCTGCCGCCGACAAGGCCGACGACACCAAATGGACGCTGGAAGCCGTCGTGGAATCGACTGCGGTGCAGAATCGCAAGCACGGCATCGACGGATTGACGAACTGGGTCAAATACGACGTGCAGGTTCGGGCCAAAAACGAGGCGGGAGCAGGCGAATGGTCTGCCACCTTCACCGGCACGCCGACCAACACCCGGGTTCGCGTAACGCTGGCATGGGAGACCACGTCGGTTGATGTCAACGAAAACGGGGCAACCGCAACCCTCACGGCCATCGCCACCACCGACCGGGACGAAGACGTTCCCGACGATTTCTTCTTCGAAACCACCGTGGTCACCGCCGATGGCACCGCCGCCGTATCCGATGACTACGGCGCTGTGTCCACGACACTAACTTTCAACGCAACCGATTTCGTCGCCACGACCGTCGGCGGAAACCAACGCTATCGGGCTTCCAAAGATGTGACGTTTGCCGTGATCGACGATGTCATCGACGAAACGGACGAGACCTTCACCGCGACGCTGGCCTACGCAAACCCCGACGTTGACAACTTCCGGAAAGGCAGTCTGGTTGCCACCGTAACCATCAGGGACGATGAGCACGTTCCGGTTGAATTGGGTTGGCGCAATGATGCGGTGTCGGTCAACGAGGGTTCCGGCTCCGTCGCTCTGCACGCCACGGCCACCACCACGGTCAACAAGCGGCCCGAACCCGGTTTCTCCTTCCAGGCGACCGTCGTCACGTCGCCGGACAGCGGAGCCAACGGCGCGGACGCCACGGACGACTACACCCACGTATCGACCACGGTAACGTTCCAGCAGACCGATTCCTGGTCGGCAGTGGGCAGCGGGGCCGACCGGCGCTACCGGGCGTCCCAGCGGGTCACGGTGCCCATCGTCAACGACACCGAGGACGAGCGCGACGAAACGTTCACCGCCACGCTGGACTACGTGGACTCGAACCCGCCGCACCTGCAGGGCGGTCCGGCATCTGCCACGGTCACCATCACGGACAACGATCTGCCGACGGTGAGCATTGAAACGACAACCGCAACCGCAGTCGAAGACGCCACCCTGCAATTCACGTTGACGCGGGTCGGCATCACTGACGACGCGCTCACCGTCAACGTGCGCGTATCCGAAACGGGCAGCATGCTGGCATCGGGCCAGCCCACCACGGCCACTTTCGACGCCAATTCGAGCGCCACCGTGCTGGACATCGCCCTTAACGACGACACCACCGACGAGGACAACAGCGTGGTGACGGTTCGGGTCAATTCCGGCTCCGGCTACACCCCGGGTTCTCCCGCGACCGCGACGGCCACCGCGCTGGACAACGACCACGTGCCGGTGACCCTGAGTTGGGTTAGCAACACCAAGACGGTGGCGGAGGATGATGGAACCATCACCCTGGCCGTTCAGGCGGTCACCAACAGGGACAAGGCTCCCGAGAGCGGCTTCGATTTCACCGCCGTCATGACCACCACCGACGGCACCGCAGATTCCGGCGACTATTCCGCGGCCACAACGACCCTGTCGTTCGACGAGAACGATTTCACCCGCACGGGAGTGGGCAGCGGTTTCCGCTACCGCGCCACGGGCGATTTCACCGTGAGCATCCTCTCCGACTCGACGGACGAACCGAACGAGACGTTCACCGCATCCGTGGACTACCAGACCGCGCAGTCGTACCTGCTGGGCGGCGACGCCGACATGACCGTCACCATCTCCGACGATGACGTCCCGCGCGTATCCATCTCGGCCAATGCCTCGTCAGCCGACGAGGATGCCGGCAGCATCACGTTCACCCTCACCCGACAACGCCATCAACCGAACTCCACGCTGAGGGTCAGCGTTGACGTGTCCGAAACCGGCAGCATGCTGGCGCGGTCCGGGTCCTACGCCGTGAACTTCGCCTCCGGATCCGATACCGCCGAACTGCAGGTGAACGTGAGGGACGACGCAGAGGACGAGGAGAACAGCGTCGTAACCGCCGAGGTGAACTCCGGCTCCGGTACGGTGTACCTGCCCATCTCCCCAATTTCCGCCACAACCACGGTCTCCGACGACGACCACGTGCCGGTAACACTGGCGTGGGAGGAAACGACGGTGTCGGTTGGCGAGGGTGGGGGCCCGGTTGAACTCAGGGCGGTGGCAACCACCGACCGGGACAAACAGCCCGAAACGGGTTCCGCCTTCGACGTTGAGGTGACGTTCACCGACGGCACCGCCACCGACTCGGACGACTACTCACGACCGGTAAGCACGGCCACATTCAACCCTGGCTCGTTCAGCCCGGCCACGGTGAACGGACAGGCTGTGTACCAGGCCACCCACTCATTCTCTGTGTCCATTGTCAACGACAACGAGGACGAGGCCGACGAAAACTTCACGGCGCGACTGGTCTACGCGACGCCCGGCGAATCCCACCTGCGCGGCGGCAACTCCACCGCCCGGGTGACCATCACCGACGACGACCCGGTGCCCCTGATGCTGGGCTGGGAGCCGCCATTGTACGCGGTGGAGGAATCGGACGGCGAGATCAAGGTCACGGCGACCGCCATCACCACCATCAACCGGATACCCGAAACCGGCTTCTCATTCGACGCCCTTGTGCGAACCCGCGGCGGGAGCGCGTCCCAGCCCAGCGATTTCACCGCGCTGAACGTCACCCAAACCTTCCTGCGCAGCGACTTCAACCGCGTGACCTTTGACGGACAGAGTCGCTACCGGGCATCCAAGGACTTCACCGTCACCATCACTGACGACGGCGCCACCGAATCCAACGAGGATTTGACGGTCGAATTGTCCTTCGCGGGATCCACCCACAGCAACCTGACCCTGGGCTACGACGAAGCCACCGTCTGGATCATTGAGGACGACCCGACCACCGCCGACGTTCAGTTGTCCCGCAACAGTTCGCCGGGCCGAGTGTCCGCGGGCTCTACGCTGACCTACGAGTACACCGTCGAAAACCACGGCCCTGCCACCGCGACTGGGGTTGATCTGATCGTCCATCTGCACCCCAACCTCAGCGCCGAAACGTCCAGCCTGCCCTCGGGGTGCAGCCACTCCGGCGGGGTGGTCACCTGCTTCGTTGGGAGCCTGGCCGACGGCGATGAGGAAACATTCACCATCGAGGCCACGGTGGATTCCGTACCGTCCGGGGGCATCGTCAACCGCGCCTACGCAGAGGGCAACCAGGCCGACCCCAATCCGGGGAACAACACCTACCCATCCACCGCGGCCCCGCCGCCGCCGCCGCCACCACCACCACCACCGCCACCACCACCCGCACCTCTGCCGCCGCCTCCGGAACCCACCGCGCCGGAGTTCGATGAGGGTTCCGATACAGTACGCTCCGTCCCGGAAAACACGGCGGCCAGCCAGGACATCGGCGACCCCGTCGAGGCTTCCGGCGACGACCTGGCCTACACGCTGTCGGGCGCAGACGCCGCGTCGTTTGCCATTGAGAGCGATTCCGGCCAACTGCTCACCAAGGCCGCCCTCAACTACGAAGATGACGCGGAGTACACGGTCACGGTGACCGCCACCAATACCGATGATCTCAGCGCGTCCATCGACGTTACCATCAGCGTGACCAACGTGGATGAGGATGGAACGTTGCGTATCACGCCGTCCCAACCGTCTGTCGCGTTGGCAATTTCGGCCAGGTTGTCGGACCCCGACGGCGGCGTAACCGGCACAACCTGGGAATGGGCGAAGTCCACCGACGCGTTGGTCTGGACCGCCATCCCCGGCGCCACCGCGTCGCGTTACACGCCCGTGGCAGACGACGCCGGCCAGTACCTGCGCGTCACGGCGAACTACACCGACGCCCAGGGACCCGACAAGGAAGTGGCGCTGGAGTTGTCAGATCCGGTGTCCCAGGAAGACCCGCCCGTGTTCACCGGCGGCGCTGCTCAAACTCGCTCGGTCAACGAAAACGTGGCGACCGGCAGCAGCGTGGGCGCGCCGGTGCGGGCAACGCGCACCGACCTGACCTACACGCTGTCCGGCGACGACGCGGCGTCATTCGCCATCGGGGCCGCCACCGGCCAACTGACCACGAATTCGGATCTGGACTACGAGGAGCAGTCGCAGTACAGCGTGACCGTTACCGCCACCACACCGTCCGGCCTGACCGCGTCAGCCGACGTAACCATCAACGTGAATAACCTGGACGAACCGGGAACCCTGACGCTGCCCGACGCCGTGCCGGCTTTCGGCATTCCATTCTCCGTCAACCTGTCCGACGTGGACGGCGAGGCGTCGGAAATCACGTGGCTGTGGGAAAAGTCCGCCGACCAAACGGAATGGACCACCATCGAAGGAGCCACGGCGGATACCTACACGCCGGTCGAGGCCGACGTTGGCCACTACCTGAGGGTTACGGCCAGTTACACCGACCCGCAGGGCGCCGGCAAAAAGGCATCCGGCGAGTCCAACGACGTGGTCGCGGCGTCCGGCGAGCCGCAAACGGTGGGGACCATCTCATCGTTGACTGCCACGGTCGAAGGCCAGAACGCCAACTCGGTCAAATTGACGTGGACGGAAGCCGAGAACGCCCAGGTACACATCGTGGTGTACATCAAGACCTCGGACATCGCCGCCCGCAACTACGGCAGGGCCCGCATCGCGCCGTTCTCGGGTACCGAGGGCGTGGTAACCGGACTGGACGGCGGGTCGGAGTATTCCTTCATCGCCGTCGGGATGCGCTGGAACTGGGTGAATTACGGCGTCGTCTGGGGCAGTTGGTCGCCCTGGGCAACCGCGACACCCACCGGAGATGCGACGACAACCACCGACACCACTCAGCAGCGCGAACCCGGCGTCGTCGGCAGCATCGCCGACTTCACGGCGGAACCGGCAGTGGGAGAAACCGGCGCGGTGAAGTTATCGTGGCAACCGGCGCGTAACGCGCAGGTCCATTACGTGGTGTACATCAAGACCGAGGACGTGGCGGCGCGCAATTTCGGGGAAGCCCGAATCGCCCCGTTCGCCGGCTCAGAGGGCGTGATCAGCGGCCTTGAAAGCGGCACGTCTTACGATTTCATCGCCATCGGGATGCGCTGGAACTGGGCGAACTACGGCACGGTGTGGGGCAGGTGGTCGGGCTGGCAATCCGCCACGCCGGAATAGTGTTGCCCAAATGCGCCCGCGCCGCCGATTGTCGGATGGTCGTCGTGGGGATATGATCACGGTGCAAGCGTCTGACGTTTGCTGCCCGTCGTGCATGGTGTCAAAACGGCTTTCGGAGGGAGGGTTCAAATGACCATGCCATCGCTGACGACCATCCCTGCCCGGCGCGGCAGGGCTGCTTTCGTATCCGCCGGTCAGACAGTCAAAATCATCAACACCCACGGGCAGCAGGTGGTGGACACCTGGGCATTCAACCGCGAGGACATGACCGAGTTCATGTCCATGGAACACTCCCGCACCTCCCTCGGCCGCATCATGCCCACTGTTGGGCAGGCGATGTTCACCAACCGCCGGCGGCCCATCCTGACCCTGGTTGAGGATACCTCCGGCGGCATCCACGATACACTGCTGGCGGCGTGCGACCGTTACCGCTACGAACTGCTGGGCTGCGACGGCTACCACGACAACTGCACCGACAACCTGGCGGCGGCGCTGGCGGAGATGGGCCTGGAACCTCCGGAAACTCCCAGTCCCTGGAACCTGTTCATGAACATTCCGGTGGCATCCGACGGGTCGGTCGGATTCGAGCCTCCGGTATGCCGGCCCGGCGATTACCTGCTGCTGCGGGCCGAGTTGGACTGCATCGTTGCGTTCTCCGCGTGCCCGCAGGACATGGTGCCCATCAACGGCGTTGACTGCGTGCCCACCGAGGCGCATTTCCAAATCGACTGATACCGTCATCCCATACTGTCGACCGAGCGTTTCCCCCATTTCCGACCACTCCCTCCGGCAAGGAGATATTGACATGGCAGACAAGCAGATCCTGTGTTCCATCGGCGTTGACCTTGACGCGGTCGGCGGCTGGTTGGGTTCCTACGGCGGAGAGGACTCGCCCGACGACATATCCCGCGGAATGTTCGCCGGCGAGGTGGGCACTCCCCGCCTGCTGCGACTCTTCGAGCGGTTGGGCATAACGACCAGTTGGTTCATCCCCGGCCACTCCATCGAAACGTTCCCCGACGAGTGCCGCATGATCGTGGAGCAGGGGCACGAAATCGGTATGCACGGCTACTCTCACGAGAACCCCATCTCCATGACGCCCGAACAGGAGGAAACGGTGCTGCTGCGCTGCATCCACCTGATCACCGAACTGTCTGGCAAGCGGCCCCGGGGTTACGTCGCCCCCTGGTGGGAGTTCAGCCACGTCACCAACGAGTTGCTGCTGAAACACGGCATCAAGTACGATCACAGCCTGATGCACAAGGACTTCGAGTGCTACTACGTCCGTGTTGGCGACCACTGGACCAAGATCGACTACGCCATGCCTGCCGACCACTGGATGCACGCGCTGCAACGGGGCGAGGAAACCGACCTGGTGGAGATTCCCGCCAACTGGTACCTCGACGACCTGCCGCCCATGATGTTCATCAAGAAGTCCCCCAACAGCCACGGGTTCGTGAACCCCAGGGACATCGAATCCATGTGGCGCGACCAGTTTGACTGGGTGTACCGCGAGTACGACGAGGCCGTTTTCCCCATAACCATCCACCCCGACGTCAGCGGACGGCCCCAGGTGCTGCTGATGCTGGAGCGCATCGTGGAGCATATCCGTTCCCACGACGGCGTCCGGTTCGTCACCATGGAAGAGATCGCCGACGACTTCCTGGCCAAACACCCCCGCCGGAAATCGTAGCATTGTCCAAGGACTTTCGGTCATTAACACACTTGCCATTAATCCATTCCCAATCGTCCGCTCCCAATCGTCCGCTCATGGTGAGCCTGTCGAACCATGAACTCCATCCTGCGACAAGCTTCCGCCACAGGCGGACGTTCCGCAGGATGAGCGGACAGGTGGAGAGATGATCGAAAGGTGTTGGGCACCATCCGCCACTGATTCCCGCCCCGCAGGAGACCCCTATGCGCAGCATTGATTTTCACGCCCACCTGACGCCGCAGGCCTTCTGGCGCGCCACCGCAGATTCGGGCGACTGGCACTCGCTCAGGCGCGAACGCGACGCCCGCGGCCGCGAGATACTGATCTCCGGCAGCCAGCGGGGCCAATTGCCGCCCAAGAGCAGTTGGACGCCGGAACAGCGCCTCTCCGATATGGACTCGTTGGGCGTGGATGTTCACGTGTTGTCCCCCTACTCCGGCTTCTACAACTACGAACTGGACACCGACCTCACCGTAGCCACCTCCCGCGAGTCAAACGACGAGATCAGCCAGATGATGCAATCATGGCCCGACCGTTTCGCCGGGCTGGCCACGCTGCCCATGCAGGACGTGCCCGCCGCCATCGCCGAACTGGAACGCTCGATGATTGACCTGGGATTCAAGGGCGCGGTGATCGACGACAAGATCAACGGCAAACTGCTGGACGAGCCGGAGTTCATGCCATTCTGGAAATCCGCCGAGCAACTGGGCGCGGTGATCATGTTCCACCAGGGCGGCGACACCATCATTGACCGTCGCATCAAGCGTTACCACCTGCCCAACTCCGTGGGCAACCTGGCCGATCGCACCCTCACGTTCGCGGCGCTGGTGATGGGCGGCGTGATGGACGCCTGCCCCGACCTGCGCGTCTGCCTGTCCCACGGCGGCGGCTACGCCTGCTACGGCGCGGGCCGCATGGATCGCGGCTGGGAGCGCACGCCGCCGGCGGATCGCATGTCGGCGCTGCCGCCCAGCCGGTACCTCAACCGGTTCTACTACGATTGCATCGTGTACAACGAGCCGTCGCTGCGGTTCCTCATCGACGCCGTCGGCATCGACCGGGTGGTTTTCGGCACCGACTGGCCCTATGACATGGCGCAGGACTGGCCGGTGTCCTGGCTCCTGAGCATGGAGAGCCTCACCCAGGACGAAAAGGACGCGATTCTCTACAGGAACCTGGAAAACCTGCTGGGAATCTGACCGCCGTTGACTCCATGACCCACGTTCAGGAGGACCATTCGTGAGACACATAGACGTTCACGCCCACCTCGCGCCGCAGATTCTCTGGCAAGCCTTCGAGCGCGGGACAGACTGGCACGGGATGCAGCACGAGGCCCGCGGCGACGCGGAGTTCATCGTCGGCAACGGCAAGCGGATCCTGATCAACTCGCCGAAGATCCGTTACACCCCCGAGCAGCGCCTCGCCGACATGGACGCCGAAGGCACCGACGTGCAGGTCGTGTCCATCCATACGCCGCTGTTCCCCTACCACTGGGAGGCGGCGACGGCGGTTGAGGCATCCCGCGAGGTCAACGACGAAATCGCCGGCATGACGAAGCAATGGCCCGACCGTTTCGCCGGACTGGCCACGCTGCCAATGCAGGACGTGGACGCCGCCATCGCGGAACTGGAACGGGCAGTCAATGTTCTGGGCCTCAAGGGCGCCGAACTGGACATGGCGGTCAACGGCCTCAACTGGGACGAGCCGCAATTCCTGCCCCTTTTCAAGGCCGCCGAGGATCTGGGCGCCCTGCTGTTCTTCCACCCGCAGCCCCAGGACAACATCGTCGCGATGGAGCGCACGCTGCGTTACGGCATACCCAACAGCGTCGGCGTGGTGATGGAGGATGCGCTGGTGGTGGCAACCCTCATCTGCGGCGGCATACTGGACGAGTGCCCCAACCTGAAGGTGTGCATCGCGCACGGCGGCGGCGGCGCGTGTTTCGGCATGGGTCGCCTTGACCACGGGTGGCAGGTGCGCTCGGAGGCCCGCGTCAACATCCTCAAGCCGCCCAGCGCCTACCAGAGCCAGATCTACTACGACTTTCTCACCAGCAGCGAGGCTGGCCTGCGGTTCCTCATCGATGCCGTGGGAATCGACCGGGTGGTCATCGGCAGTGACTGGCCCTTCGTGGGCTGGGACCCGTCGCCCGCCGGGTGGCTCGCCGGTCTCCAGAGCCTCACCCAGGACGAAAAGGAAAAGATCGCCCACCGCAACCTGGAAGCCCTGCTTGGAATCTGATATCTGCTTGCGAATGTCGCAGGCGCAAAAACGTAGGGGCAACCACCGTGGTTGCCCCGGTTGGCAAGGGAAAGTCTTGAAACGGTAAAATGATTTCCGTCCGTGGTTGCCGGTATGAACGAATCTGAAAACCCCAACACCATCGCCTGGCAGGACTGGAACGAAGCGGCCTTCGCCGCCGCCCGTTCCCAGGACAAACCGGTGCTGCTGACCCTGGGCGCGACGTGGTGCCACTGGTGCCACGTGATGGACGAGAACGCCTACTCCGACCCGCGGGTGATAGACCTCGTCAATTCCCGGTTCATCCCCGTCCGCGTGGACGTTGACCAACGTCCCGACATATCGCTGCGATACAACCAGGGAACCTACCCGTCGGTGGCCTTTCTCACCGGCGACGGCGAGTTCCTGGCCGGCCGTCCCTACACTCCGGCTGACGAAATGGTGGTGGCGCTGGAACAGGTGTCCAGCGGCGAGTTCGTCAGCGACTCCCGGCCTGCCGCAGACCGCGCCGCGCCGCCGGCAACCCCCGCATCCAACGCCTCGGTGGAGGCGGTACACGCCCGGCTGACCGAGTTGTACGACGCCGAGTTCGGCGGGTTTGGCGTGGAACCCAAGCAACCGCCCTGGGAAGCCCTGCACTTTCTAACCGCCCGTTACGGTCTCACCGGAGACCGGCGCATCCTGCACATGGTCGAAAACACGCTCCAGGGTATGTGGCACGGCATCTACGACGCCAAAGACCGCGGATTCTTCCGGTACGCCGTGAGCCGGGACTGGAAGGTTCCCCACTACGAAAAGATGCTGGTCACCAACGCCAGCCTCGCCATCGCGTACCTGGAAGCCTTCCAGATGACCCGTCGCGCGATCTACAAGACTGCGGCCACCGGCATCCTGGACTACCTGCAATCCACCCTGCACTGTGCGGACTCCGGTCTGTTCTTCGCCAGCCAGGACGCTGACGAGCCCTATTACCAGGGCTCATGGAAAGACCGCGATGCCGCCGAGCCTCCGCCCATTGACCGCGCCTTCTACGCCGGTTGGAACGCCCTGGCCGCCCACTCCATGATTCGCGCTTCCGACGCATTGGGCAACGCATCTCACCGGCGCGTCGGGGCCACCATCCTGAATCGCCTTTGGGACGACGGCTGGACGCCGGAAAGCGGCCTGCGCCGCAGAATGGGAGAGCCGGGAAACGCGACGCCCATACTCACCGACCAGGTCTATTTCCTCAAAGCGCTCCTGGCTGCGTATCAGTCCACCGGCGAGTCTGTCGCGCTTCAAAAGGCGGTGGAAGTCGCCGATACCACGCAGCGGTTGTTCGGCGCGTCCGGCGGCGGATGCTACGACACCACCGCGGCGGAATCCTTCGAAGCCGCGCTGCTGAGGCCTGAGCAACCCGTGCTGGACAACGCCAACTGGGCCGAGGCGCTGCTGATCCTGTCGCACCTCACCGGCAACGATGATTGCGCGGAGCGGGCCGCCGCCACGCTGGCGATATTCGACGGCGTGGTGCCCGGCCGGAGCTACCTGGGCGACCACGCATCCCGCCGCATGGAAGAGGACGAAGAGGCGCTGTTCCTGCCGGCAGGGGCGACCTGGGGCCGGGCCAGGGACATGCTGACCCACGGGCCGGTGAGCCTGGCGCTGGTGGGCGATTCCAGCAGCCGCGACTACCGCCGCCTGCACCACGCAATCCTCGGAATCTACGCGCCCCACCGAATCGTGCAGCCGCTGGACACCAGTCGCGACGCGCAACGAATCCGCGAGTTGGGGTTCCCGCTGCACGAAGGGGCGGCCCTCTATGCCTGCATGGGCGAGCGCTGCCTCGCCCCCATCACCACGCCGCAGGGCGTCCGCGCGATGGCCCGTTCGCGGCCCTGGGCCGATTGACGCGATCCTCCCCAACCCCGGCAGACCCCTTCTGCGGCTCCCAACACGGCCTCCCGTGAACGGCAGACCTTTCGATTATTGCCACACTGGCCTGCAGTCCGCTCATGGTGCGGAACGTCCGCCTTTGGCGGGAGCCTGCCGTAGGCCCGCCCGTGGAGGGTCGAACCATGAATCCCATCCTTCGACAATCTCAGGATGAGCGGACAGGCGCAGCGATAATCGAAACGCCCCTGCGCAAGCAAAACTCCTCAGGCGTACCCACTTTGTCATTGCGAGTCCGCCACAGGCGGATGGCAATCCCATCCGCCTTGCGCGGGCAGTTGGTCGTAGTTGTTAGCGCCTCAACGAAATTGCCACGTCCGCCTGTGGCGGACTCGCAATGACAGATTATCAAAGTGAGTACGCGTGAGCGGAAACTCCGGTTGCACTATCCCATGTTGGCGCATATGATATTTGGCCGCCGTGAGTGATATAACAAAAGAGACGTTTCTCACGAAATAAAGGAGTTGAACATGGCAGTAGGAAGCACTTACAAAGTTGTGGAGTTGGTGGGATCATCCAGCGACGGCGTTCAGCAGGCGATTGACGGCGCCATCACCCGGGCGTCCCAGACCATCCGCAACCTGGATTGGTTCGAGGTGCGGGAAATTCGCGGCACCATCGACGGCGACAAGGCCAACTGGTACCAGGTCAAGCTGGGCATCGGGTTCCGCGTGGACTCCGGCGAGGATATCAGCGACGACTAAACAACCGCGCCGCAGCCTCGAATAAAATCCTGAATCACGGCGAGGCGAGGCTGCGCGAATCGTGTCTGCGATGGCCCGGCGGTTATCCGCCGGGCCGTTTGCTTGACCCTTTGCCGGAATCACGGCCTTTCGATTATCGCTCCACCCATCCGCTATCGCTCCACCCATTCGCTATCGCTCCACCCATTCGCTCATCCTGAGCTTGTCGAAGGATGGGGTTCACGGTTCGACGGACTCCCCATGAGCCGACAACTGGCGAGTGCGACAACAATCGAAAGCAACTGTCCTGACCCGGTTGCCGCCATCCCTTCCGGTTGAATTAGAAGGTGAACGGGCGCATACTGACGCAGCGCATCCGCCCGAAACGGGATGCCAGCGATCAATCGCCGATACGTTTGCGACCGGCCGCGATTGGAGTGAGGACAGATGGCAACCCTGGTAACCGGCGGCGTCGGCTTTGTCGGGGCCAACATAGTCAGGGAACTGGCGGCCCGAGGCCACGACGTGGTGAGTGTGGACGTGCTGGCTCCCGACGCCCTGAACACCGGACTGCTCGGCCCGCTGGCGGACCGCGTCGAGTTCATCACCGGCAGCATCCTCGACCGGCCGACCCTTGACGCCGTGCGCGAATCCCACCGCATCGACAAAATCGTCCACGCCGCCGTGTACACCGTGAACCGCACCGACCTGGAAACGGCGCGCAGCAAGGACATTCTGGACATCAACCTTGCCGGCACCGGCAACCTGCTGGAACTGGCGAGACTGGCCGGGGTGCAGCGGTTCGTGTACATCAGCTCCGGCGCGGCCTACGGGCTGGCCCGCGACCCCGACCAGACCTACAACGAGGACGACGCGCCATTGCCCGATAATCTCTACGGAATCACCAAGTTCGCCAGCGAACTGCTGACCCGACGCTACGGGGAGTTGCACGGTTTCAGCACGGCGAGCCTGCGCCTCAGCACGCCCTACGGCCCCATGGAGCGGGTGACCGGCCACCGGGGCAATATGTCCACGCCCTACCAGTGGACCAGCCGGATGCTGCGGGGCGAACCCATCGAAATCGACGACGGCGACCACGGCCGCGACTACACCTACGTGCTGGACACCGCGTCGGCAATTGCCGCTGTGCTCGACGCATCCGAACTGCCCCACGACCTGTACAACATCACCAACGGCGTGCCGGTTACCGGCGGCCAGATACAGCGCACGCTGGCCGAACTCTATCCCGAAACCCGGTTGGTGGCGTCAACGAGACCGGAGGTTTCAGCCGAGAGTTCGCTGGGTCCAACGCGGGGGCCGCTGTCCGGCTACCGCCTGTGGCACGACCTGGGCTGGGAGGCGCAGTACGACCTGGCAGCCGGCCTGACCCATTACGTGCGCTGGCGTCAGGAATCTGGATTTCTCGACTGACCGCCACCGTCTGAGGCAAGGACGCGCATCTCCGACCGGAGGAACCAATGGCGCTGCAAACGGAAACCACCCTCGGGGCCATGACCGGCGCCCGTTACATCGACAGCCTTCGCGACAACCGCGAGGTCTG
Source organism: uncultured Dehalococcoidia bacterium (assembly GCA_964502995.1). Lineage (GTDB taxonomy): Bacteria > Chloroflexota > Dehalococcoidia > Lucifugimonadales > UBA3495 > Bin87. Next base: position 24,465 of record CAZCZB010000017.1, on the reverse strand, counting down.
GCTCGACGGCAAAAAAGTCGACGATGTGCCGAGCCATCCCGCGATGTCGGGCATGGTTCACGAACTGGCCCGCATCTATGACCTGCAGCATTCGGACCGCTACCGGGACGAGATGACTTTCGTGTCGCCGGATACCGGCAACCGGTGCAGCCTGTCGTGGCTGCTGCCGCGCACCCACGAGGACCTGAAACTCCAGCGTCGCAACAGCGAAATCTGGAACGAGGAGTCCTGGGGGCAGTTGGGCCGCAGTCCCGACATCCTTGCGCCCCACATCATCAGCCTGGTCGCCATCAGTGATGCGTTGGGAGAGGTGACGCACCCAAAGTGCAACTTCGCGGAGAACATCATCAATTACCACCGCCACTGCATGGAGAACGACCTGTTCCTGACCCATGCCCTGGGCGACCCACAGGTTGATCGCAGCCAGCAGCCCCAGAATGAGACCCGCGCCGACGGCGAGACCGAGGTTGCCCTGCACGTTGTCGAGCAAACCGCCGATGGCGTCATCGTTCACGGGGCCAAGCAACTCGCCACCGCCGCGCCCATCAGCAACGAGACCTACGTATCTCTGTCGGCCACGTTCATGCGGCGTTCGGATCCCCGGTTCATCCTGGCTTTCTCAATACCCACCAACACCGCCGGCATGAAGATATTGTGCCGCGAACCCGTGTCCCGGTGGGAGGGCTCCTACGGACACCCGCTGGCCGCCGCCTACGACGAACAGGACGCCATGCTGTTCTTCGACCACGTGCTGGTGCCGTGGGACCGCATCTTCATGCTGTACGACTCTGGGCCGCTGCTGCAACGGCTGGGTTCCGAGGCCAATTTCCGCGGGTGGGGCAACCTGTGCCGCATCCACCAGCGCATGAAGGTGATGACCGCCGTGGCAACGATGATCGCCGAGTCCATCGGGGTGATCGAATACCGCGAGGTGGCCGCCAAGCTGGGCGAAATGGCGATGTACACCGAGATGTGGCGGCACGCCATGGACGGCGTGGAGCACAACGCCTACGCCGCCGACAACGGCCTGATGTCCCTGGGGTCGACCTCCGGCATGAATATCTTTTTCGCGCAGATGTCGCAGCGGATGGTCGAGTTGCTGCGGGAGATTTCCGGCTCCGGCATGATCATGCAGCCCAGCGAGGCCGATCTTGCCAATCCCGAGTTCCGGCCCTACCTGGACCGATACATGCCCGGACGCGGCGTCGGCGTGGAGTACAAGTCACGCCTGTTCCGCCTGGCCCATGACCTCGCCGCCTCGTCCTTCGGGATGCGCCAGGAGATCTACGAATACTGGCACGGCGGTGATCCCAACCGCAACCGCATCAACCTGCTCCGCAACTACGACCAGGCCGACATCACCGACCGGATCAAGTCCCTGATATCGGAGCCGCTGCGGTCATAGCTGGGCGAATGTAGGGCCCAATAATCATTGGCCCATTCGATGGCGCGCATTCCCATCGTAGGGGCGAGGCATACCTCACCCTACCGGCGACTGGTGCAGATATTGTAGGGGCGGGTCTCAGACCCGCCCCTACCGTGATTCTGGGACCTTGAGGGCGTAGCGCTGCCTACCCCCAGGTTGCGAAACCCATGGCGCAGCCGGTGCCGGCCGGCGAGCGGTAGCAGGGAACGTAGTCCACCACGTCCATGTCCAGATGCTCGGTGGCGCCGGTCACCACGATCCAGTTGCGGATTTCCGAACTGCCGGAGTTGATCTTCTCGCGGGGCAAATCCATCAACTGGTCCACGCTCTTGGCCTGCATCCCCGCCAGCGCCTGCTGGTCCAGTTCCTCGTCAACCACGAAATGGCTCAGGCCGCCTGACGCCAGGATGCCAACGCGGATGTCCTTGTCCCAGGATTCGATGGCGTCGCGCAGCGCCTGGCCCAGGTTGTAGCAGCGCTTGGGCGTGGGCTGGTTCGGCGGATAGTAGGTGTTGAGCATCACCGGCACGGTGGGAATGATGCCGTCGGTCATCAGGCGGTTGTACACGTAACCGAAGGCGTGGCCGATGCCGCCGCGCTCGCCCCGTCCCCGGCTGGGGTCCAGGAACTTGGAGGTTCCCACGTCGAACTCGGCGTCCATCAGGCTGCCGATGATGTGGAGGCCCAGATCGGAGTCGGTGGGCGCCTGTACGTCCTCGGTGTTGTACCCGATGAGATGCCGGCCGCCGGTGGACGGCCCCGCCTCGTGGCCCGACACCTTGACTTCGTCGCCCCAGTACACGGCAAACGCGGGCATATTGTCGTCCAGCAGGTATTCGTGCTGGTCGTCGCCCACCATCACCAGCACGTCCAGGTTGGCGTCGTAGAGTTTCCTGGACAGGTGGGCGATGGCCTTCTGGTTCTGCTCGTGCCGCTTCGAGAATTTCTCCGGCGTGATTTCTTTGGCGATGCGCTCGGTGTCGGTGCGGGCCAGCAGGTCCTCGTAGTTGGAGGTGATGCCGTCGGTACCGATGAGTTCGAGGTGGCCCTTGTCCCGTTCGCCGCGTCCGGCCCATCCGTCCGCCGGCGTGCTGAGTTGGGGGCTGTGAGATGAGGCCAGGCCCAGTACTAGATTTGCCATTGTCCCGCTCCTGAATGTGTAATCGACCGGTAAAGATTTCGCCGGGTCAACGTCAGTACCGCCCCGGCCCGTATGGCGCGTATTCTAGCGCATCCGCCACTGTGACTTCACGCTGCCAGTTTGTTGCCAACTCGCTCATCCTGCGGAACGTCCGCCTGTGGCGGAAGCCTGTCGAAGGATCGGATCGTCCCGAACCGGACGCGCGTTGCAGGTGTTGGGGCAAGGCACGCCTCGCCCCTACCGAGGACGGTAAATGCCTCTCCTTTGCGAATCCGTCCCATGTGTAGGGGCGAATAATCATTCGCCCTTGCCCTGACCGAACCAACGTGCCGTCACCCGGGGCGTTGCCTGCTCACACCGTTCCCGCGTGTCCGCATATAATGGTATCCAACAACGGGCGGCCCGCCCCACCAAACTCCGCCCAGGAAATACCATGGAAACCATCGGCTCCAACCTGCGCGCTTCGGACCCCAACTTTGCGGACAATCAGTCCCGCATGGAGGCGCTGGTACATGACCTGAAAGACCGCATGGCCACCGTCCGCGCCGGTGGCGGAGAGCGGCAGGTCGAACTGCACCGCAGCCGGGGCAAGATGCTGGCCCGCGAACGCATCGACGCGCTGGTGGACGCCAACACCCCGTTCCTTGAACTCAGCCCGCTGGCGGCGTGGGAGATGTACGACGGCGAGGAAGCGTCGGCCGGCATCGTCACCGGCCTCGGCGTGATCCACGGCAAGGAGGTGGTGATCGTCGCCAACGACGCCACCGTCAAGGGCGGGAGTTACTACCCGATCACCGTCAAGAAGCACCTGCGCGCCCAGGAGATCGCCCTGGAAAACCACCTGCCCTGCATCTACCTGGTGGACTCCGGCGGCGCGTTCCTGCCGTTGCAGGCCGAGGTGTTTCCCGACCGCGACCATTTTGGGCGCATCTTCTACAACCAGGCGCAGATGTCCGCCGCCGGCATCCCGCAGGTGGCCGTGGTCATGGGGTCATGCACCGCCGGCGGCGCGTACATTCCGGCCATGAGCGACGAGGTTGTGATGGTGCGGCAGCAGGCCACCATCTTCCTGGGCGGGCCGCCGCTGGTTCGCGCCGCCACCGGCGAGGACGTGGATGCGGAAACGCTGGGCGGAACCGACGTGCATACCCGCGTGTCCGGCGTGGCCGACCACCAGGCCGCCGACGATCAGGACGCCCTTGCCATCACCCGCGACATCGTCGAAAACTTCGTGCGGCGCCGCGACCTGCCCTTCCGGGTCACCGCTCCCGAAGAGCCGGCCCTCGACCCGGCGGAGCTTTACGGCATCGTTTCACCCGACAACCGGCGGCAGTACGACGTCCGCGAGGTGATCGCCCGCATCGTTGATGGCAGCCGGTTCCACGAGTTCAAGGCCGAGTATGGGGAGACCCTGGTGTGCGGGTTCGCACGCATCTGGGGATATCCGGTGGGCGTGGTCGCCAACAACGGCATCCTGTTTTCCGAAAGCGCGCTCAAGGGTACTCACTTCATCGAGTTGTGCGGCCAGCGCGGAATCCCCCTGCTGTTCCTGCAGAACATCACCGGTTTCATGGTGGGCCAGCAGTATGAGTCCGGCGGCATCGCCAAGGACGGCGCCAAGATGGTCATGGCCGTTTCCAACGCCGCCGTGCCCAAGTTCACGGTGATCATCGGCAGTTCCTTCGGGGCGGGCAACTACGGCATGTGCGGGCGCGCCTACCAGCCCCGCTTTTTGTGGACGTGGCCCAACGCCCGCATATCGGTGATGGGAGGCCAGCAGGCGGCGGAGGTCCTGCTCACCATCCGGCTGCAGCAACTGGAACGCCAGGGCCGCACCATGGAGCAGGAGGAGCGGGACGATCTGCAACGGCCCATCCTGGAAAAGTACGAAACCGAGGGCGACCCGTATTACAGCACCGCCCGCCTCTGGGACGACGGCATCATCGACCCGGTGGACACGCGGACCGTGGTGAGCCTCGGCATCGCCGCGTCCCTCAACGCACCGTTCCCCGAGCAAAAGCGCGGCGTCTTCCGCATGTGACGACCATGGACAACATCCGCAACCTCACCGCCAAGGCGGACAAAACTGCGCTGGAGCTTGCCAGGGCAGTCCAAACGGTCGTCGCGCCCGACACCGTAATACTGTTCGGGTCGAGGGCGCGGGGTGACCACCGCCCCGACTCCGACGTGGACCTGCTGATCGTTCCCGAGGCCGGACGCACGGCCGCCGTCGGTAAGGCCAATCGGGTCGTCAGGGAGCACTTCCGGCTCAATCCCCCGCGTCTTGGCGTGGATGTGGTCGGCATGGATCTCGACAGGTTCAACTACTGCCGCCGCGCCAGGAACCACGTGGCCGCCCAGGCGCTCAGAGACGGAGTCGTGATGAACGACGCAAAATTCGATGCCTCGAATCGGAATGATGACCAAAACCCGAACAGTTGGCCCGACGTCAAAGAGCGTCTCCAGGCGGCGTACCGGCACCTGGGAACCTTCGAACGCCTGGTCGCACACCCCGACGGCGAACAGGAAATGTACGGCTTCCACGCCCAGCAGGCGGTGGAAAACGCGCTCAAGGCCTGGCTGTCCGCCGCCGATCTGGATTATCGCCGCGTGCATGACCTGCAGGAGGTCGCCGACAAGATTTTCGACGACCCTGCCGAGTCAAACACCCTGGCCGCCGCCCAACTCAACCTGTTGATGGAATACACCTCCTTTCCCGATCCGGGCCATCCCGATGAACGCCTGAACTGGCTCACCCGCTATGCCGTGGATTACCGTTACAGCGGCGCCGCGTTCCGCATGGACGACCTCGACCGAAACCGTTTCCGCGATGAGATACTGCTGGCGGTCCGGACCTTCATCAACCGCGCCTACGAACTGACCGGCGCCGACGAAACCGACGTCAGGTAGGGTCGCCAGACTCGATCCCGCCTGTACCACAGAGTCCCGCGCTGAACGCCTGCCCATGTTTTCCAAAGTCCTGGTGGCCAACCGCGGCGAGATCGCCGTCCGAATCAACCAGACCCTCCGGGCGATGGGGATCAGTCCCGTTGCCGTCCATTCCGACCCGGACGCCGGCGCGCCCCACGTCGCATCGGCGGAGCAGTCCGTATCCCTGCCCGGCGCAACTGCCGAGGATACCTACCTGAACATCCCCCGGATCGTGGCAGCCGCCCGTGAGAGCGGAGCCGACGCGATCCACCCCGGCTACGGTTTCCTGTCCGAGAACCCGCGATTCGCCCGCGCCTGCCGCGACGCCAACATCGCGTTCATCGGCCCCAGTCCCGGGAGCATGGAGGCGCTGGGCGACAAGTTGCGTTCCAAGGACATTGCTGTACGAGCCGGCGTGCCGGTCGTTCCCGGTTCGCCCGAATGCCTACCGGGTGATCCGGCGGTCGCGGAGTTCGTAGAGCGTTACGGATTCCCCGTCATGGTCAAGGCCGCCGCCGGCGGGGGCGGCCGCGGTATGCGCGTCGTCAACCGCGAAACCGACCTTGACGCTGACATGGAGACGGCCAGCCGCGAAGCCCAGGCTGCTTTCGGCGACGGCCGCGTGTTCCTGGAGCGCTACATAACCAACCCTCGCCACATCGAGGTGCAGGTGTTGGCCGACGCATCGGGGCACACCATCCACCTGGGCGAGCGGGAGTGCAGCGTGCAGCGTCGCCACCAGAAGATAATTGAGGAGACACCCTCGCCAGCCCTGACGCCCGATCTGCGCCAGCGCATGGGAGAGGCGGCCGTCGCTTTGGCAAGGGAGGCTGGGTACGTCAACGCCGGCACGGTGGAGTTTCTGTTGGACTCGCGGACCGGCGAGTTTTACTTCCTGGAAATGAACGCCCGCCTCCAGGTGGAGCATCCCGTCACCGAGGCCGTGCTGGGCCTGGACATGGTGGAGTGGCAACTGCGCATCGCCCACGGAGAACCGCTGACCCTGACGCAGGACGACATACAGCCACGCGGCCACGCCGTCGAGTGCCGCATCTATGCAGAGGATCCCTACAACGATTTCGTGCCATCGACGGGCACTTTGGCCCGTTGGCGGCCCCCAGGCGGGCCGGGGCTGCGGCTGGACAGCGGCGTGGCGCAGGGCCAGGAGGTGTCCATCTACTACGACCCCATGCTGGCGAAACTGGTGGCCTGGGCGCCCACCCGCGACCAATGCCTGCGACGCATGGAGGTTGCCCTGTCCCAATTCCTGGCCTTGGGCGTGATAACCAACATCCCCCTGCTCAGGACGGTGATGTCGCATCCCCAGTTCATGCGAGGCGAATACGACACCGGATTCCTGGAATGGAACCCGGCGGTCACCAGGCCGTCCGTCACCGACGAATCCCGCAACATGGCCCGGGCGTTGGCGGCATGGGCATCCGGCCAACCCGTCGGCGTTGCCGCGTCGCCGGCCGCCGCGCAGGACGACCGCACCGACGCCAGCCCCTGGCAAACCGGCGGCTCACGAAGGCTGCCATGACGACCAATCAGGGCGACATGCGCGAGTTGTACCCGGCGGCCGGCGACGCCTACCGGTTCCGCACGGAGGAAATTGACGGATCTTTCACCTTCCACCTGGATGGCGACGACTCTGAACAAGCCCCCACAACTCTCAGAATCGAGCCTGCAGGGTCCGGCGAGGGATTGTGCCGCGACTCATCGGGGCGGATTCACCCATTCGCATGGACGTGGGTCGGCGCCGAATTGCATCTGTGGCTGGACGGCAGCCTTTACGTTTTCCAGCGGGCGGAGACCCGACGCAGGGGCGGCGCTGCGGCCGCCGACGTGTCCGGCGACATCCTGGCCCCCATGCCCGGCGCGGTGCTGGAGGTGCTGGTGGCGGAGGGCGACCGGGTGCAGCGCAACCAGACCGTAGCGCTGATGGAGTCCATGAAAATGGAGTTGGTGATCACCGCTCCGCGCGATGGCGTCGTGTTGCGCGTGTCTGTGGAGGCGGGTCAGCAGGTGGAACGGGGCATGCGCCTCATGGAGTTGGGCGCTGATCCGGATCCCCAGGGTTGACCGGCCATCCGCCGTTTCCCAGGGCCGAGATTGCGGAATCAGCAACTCCCAGGGTTTGGTTGGACTGCAAGCGCCATGTTTTGCGGCGCGGCGATTTTCACAAAATATGCACTGAAGTCAGTCGATTTTTTACGTTAAATTCACAAACATCTGCTATTTTGTTCACAGTGGTGTGGTCCGGCAGGTCGGGTGAATAACTCAACGACGATTGTCGAATCGCGTAGCCGCAACGATACCCAGCCGCGCCCGGCAGCGCGACGAAAGCCTCGATAACTGCTATCGACGCTGCCGGGAATATAAGACCCGTTATCACCCCACAGTTGCCGCTGCGGTCAGTTCGCGTATGGCTGCCACCGTTTGCTCGCCGGCGGGCTTGCCCATCTCAACCTCGTTGACGGCCTCCCATGACTGCAGCACGTCCGCCATGACCTCTGCGTCGGGCCGGTCTATGTCGATGGGTATGCCGACCTGCGCCCAGGACGTGTGGCCGGTCAACCAGAACACCTCGGTGGGATTGTTCTCGGGATCTCGGAAATAGCAGCCGATCGCGCTGGCGTGGGTCACGATCCGGTCCAGTTGATACCCCTTGGCAAGGATGCGCCGCCTGAAGTCTCGCAGATCGTCCAGGGTCTCCACGCGCATTGAAATCTGCTGGATCCAGCGGGGGTCTTCCAGCGATTCACGCCCGTTGATCAGGGCGATTTCGTGGTCGTTGCTCTCGGGGTCTGCGCTGAAGAACGCGCCCAATGGGCCAACCTTGGTCAGCGTCATGCCCATAAAGTTCGCGTAGAAGTCCATCATGAGATCCAGGTCGTGAACGTAGAAACCGATGTGTCCGAGTCCCCTCACTTTCGCTGACATTTTTGCCTCCCTCAGCCGGTTGCGTGATACCGAATTATGACGTTTCCGCCCGCTCCATGTCGAGGGCAAGGCAGACACGCCCAGGGCCTTTAGATTATCGGTCCGCCTTTCCGCTCCCGCCCCACCTATCCGCTCATGTCGATCCACTTATCCGCTCATCCCGTCCCACCTATCCGCTCATCCCGCCCCACCTGTCCGCTCATCCTGAGCTTGTCGAAGGATGGGGTTCATGGTTCGACAGGCTCACCATGAGCGGATTACTGACCCAGTGCGCCGATCCGCTCATGCCGATCCACTTATCCGCTCACATTGATCCACTTATCCGCTCATCCCGTCCCACCTATCCGCTCATCCTGAGCTTGTCGAAGGATGGGTTCATGGTTCGACAGGCTCACCATGAGCGGATTACTGACCCAGTACGCCGATAAAGGATGGCCCTGCATCATTGCCCGGGCACTTGCGACGATTTGGGCAGGCATATATGCTTGCCCAAATCTGGATCCTCGCGGGTTCGACCCTCGAATTGTGACATGAAACTTGACGGAAAAGTAGCGATAGTAACCGGCGGCAGCCGGGGAATCGGCCGCGCCATTGCCCTGGGGCTTGGCGAGGCCGGCGCCAGCGTCGTCGTAACGTCCCGCACCGAGCAAGACCGCTCGGCCGGCACGCAGTACGAGAAGTACGGTTCCGGAGACATCCGGGATACCGCCGCGCAGATCACCGCCGCCGGTGGGTCCGCGCTGCCGGTGCGTTGCGACATTTCGCAGGTGAACGACATCCAAAACCTGGTGGCCGCCGCCCTGGACCATTTCGGGCGCATCGACATTCTCGTCTGCAACGCCGGCATGGACTGCGAGTCTCCGGTGGTCGATCTGGATGTTGAACTGCTGGACCAATGCCTGGCGGTCAACGTGCGTGGGCCGCTGCTCCTGTGCAAGTACGCGCTGCCGTCCATGATCGCCCGGGGCGAGGGCGGTTCGATCTACTGCGTAACCTCCGGTTCCGCGCGGGCCTACCGCGAAGGCAGGGTGGGTTACTCCATGAGCAAGGCGGCGCTGGAGAGGATGTTCTTCAGCCTGGCCGAAGAGGTCCGGCCCCACAACATCGCCGTCAACGTCCTGGAACCCGGGCGCGTTGACACCTGGATGAACCGGCGCGGCGACTGGCCCGGCACGTCCCATATCCCCATGGTGCAGCCCGAAGAACTGGCCCCGTCGGGCGTCTGGCTGGCGGGTCAGACCGCCGAGACCCTCACCGGTGAACTGGTGGCGCGGGCCGAGTTCGGCGTGTCCTGGGGTCCAACAGACGGCTCGGCGGACTGACACGCCCTGCCAACGACAGCATCGCAACCGCCCAGGCCACCCGGAGGCTACCCATGAACATCACCCAGCGCATCGGCGAATACGTCACCGGCACCGACATTGAGGATTTCCCGCCCGATGCCGTCGAGGCGGCCAGGGGCGCGATCATGGACTGCTTTGCGTGCATGCTCGCCGGCTCCCGCGAGGAACTCGCCGACATCCTCAGCCGTTACGTCGCCGCCGAGAGCGCCGCTCCCGTTGCCAGCGTGGTCGGGCGCGGTTTCCGCACCTCCGCCGCCAACGCCGCCCTGGTCAACGGCGCGATGGCCCACGCGCTGGACTATGACGACATAACGCAGATCACCAAGACGCACCCAACCGCCGTGCTGCTGCCGGCCGCCCTCGCCGTCGCCGAGGAATCCGGCGCGTCGGGCCGGGACATGCTGCTGGGATACATCACCGGATTCGAGGTCGCCTGCGCCGTGGGAGAGTCCCTGAGCGGCGCATACTACGATGACCTGGGATGGCACCCCACCGGCCCGTTGGGAGCCGTCGGATCGGCGGCGGCCGCCAGCCGCATCATGGGCCTGGACCCGGAACAGGCGACCATGGCCATCTCGTTGGCCGCCTCGCAAGCGTCGGGCCTGCGCCAGAACTTCGGCACCATGACCAAGCCTTTCCACGCCGGGGACGCCGCCCGCGCCGGCGTCGTGGCGGCCAAGTTGGTCCGCGACGGGTTCACGTCCAGCGAGGACGCGCTGGAGGGACGCTTCGGGTTCATCCGCGCCTTCTCCGGCGGCCAGGATTTCGACAGTGATCGCGTTGCCGAGAACCTGGGCAACAAGCTCTACATGGTCGAGTCCGGCATCGAGATCAAGAAGTATCCGTGCTGCGGGAGCGCGCATCTCGCCCTCGACGCCACCTTCGATCTGCTTTCCCAGTCCGCCATTGATCCCGCCGCGGTGGAGAGCATCGACGTGTTGGTGGACTTCGACCCGCCCCGTTCGCTGATTCACGCGCGCCCGGTGTCATCGCTGGAGGGCAAGTTCAGCATGCAGTATTGCCTGGCCGCCGCCCTGCTCGACCGTCGCGTCGGCTTGCTGTCGTTCACCGACGACCAGGTGATGCGGCCCGAGGCCCAGGCGCTGATTCCCCGCATTGACATGCGCCGCATCCCCGGCAACGAGGGCAAGCCAAGTTGGGACGAGGGATACCACCAGGTGGAGGTGCAGTTGAAGGACGGCAGCGTCCTGAGTCAGCAGGCGCGCCGCGCCGATACCGGAGCCCTGCGCGGCGTCACCATGGACGATATCCGCGACAAGTTCCGCGACTGCGCATCCCAGTGTCTGCCCGATGCGACTACGTCGGAACTCCTGGCCCGCCTGGACGCGCTGGAAGAGGGCGAACCCATCGGTGGTTTGGCAGACCTGCTGCGCGGCTGACGAAACGGACAGCGTCGGATCGCAAAACACCGTCGCATAACGCTGGGCGTGGCCGTCACGGAAGGAACGGCCACGCCCAGGTTTGTTTAACAGGTTTGTTTAATGGGATTCGCGGGTCCTCAGCCCCAGACCTCCGCCGCGATGGCAATGCCGTTCAGCGCCGCCGGATAGCCCGCGTATCCGCCGGTCTGCATCAGAATCTCCACCATCTCCTCCTGGGTGAGGCCAACATTGGCCCCGGCCCGCAGCAGGTTGCGCAACTGTCCGTCGGCCTTCAGCGCCGTCAGCGCGGCGATGGCGCACACCACCCGGGATTTCACGTCCAGGCCCGGCCGGAAGAAAATCTCGCCAAACCCGAACTGGTAGGTGAGCGTCCGCAGGTCCGGGGCCAGGTTCACCACCGCGCTGGCGTAACCCTGCTGGCCCTCAGCGCCGAAAAGCTGCTCGCGCAGTTGGCGGCCTCGCTCCTCCATCTCCTCAAGGCTGACCTCGGGAATTTCCGTTTGCGGCGCTTCGATTCCCCGTTCGCGGAAGGCCTCGTGGACCAGTTCCAGCGAGTTCACCGCCGAGGGGAATCCGGCGTAGAGCGAGCAATGGATGGGCACTTCCTGAATTTCCTCGGCGCTCAATCCCATGTTCAGCGCGCTGTGTACGTAGGTCTGAAACTGGGAAAGCCGCTGCAATGAGGTGAGCACGGACAGCGTCGCCAGCATCCGGTACCGTATGTCCAGCCCGGGGCGGGCCCACACGGCGCCGAAAATGGACTCGCCGGTGTAGTTCCGCAGGCCAGGGATGTTGGTGGTTGCCCTCGGCCTTTCCCGCACTGGGTAGGTGCCGTGCTGCAAACGCTCGCGTATCTCGTTGCCCTTGCGCCGTAGTTCTTCGCGACTGCTCATGGTTTGACTCCAGGTGAGTTGGGTGGATGCTGCCGGATTCGATCGACGTGTCTCGGCGGTGTCCGGTCAACCGATATCCCAAATCCCGTTTGACTCCGGGGTTTGTTATCGTCGCCGCCATCGCCGACGGGCGGCATTTTAGCCCATCGGCGTGCAGGGAACCACGGAACCCTCCGGTTTCAGTGGTTCCCGCTGTCAGTGACGGCCGGCGGGAACGCTCGCGGTTTGCGCTGTGTTAAACTGCGGCCATGTCGCTGTCCGCCTTCCATCCCGTCATTCAACGCTGGTTCCGCAGCCGTTTTGATGAGCCCACCGAGGCTCAGGCCGTCGGTTGGCCGGCCATTGCGCAGGGCAGGCACACCCTCATCGCCGCGCCCACCGGGTCCGGCAAGACGCTCACCGCTTTTCTGACCTGCATCGATCAACTGGTGCGCCAGGGCATGGAATCCGACCTGCCCGATGGGACGCAGGTGGTGTACGTTTCGCCCCTGAAGGCCCTGTCCAACGATATCCGGAAAAACCTGGCGACCCCGCTGGAGGAGATCGCGACACTCGCCGAGGAATCCGGCTCGCCCATCCCGCAGATAACCACCGCGGTGCGCACCGGCGACACCCCGGCGTCGGAGCGGCAGAAGATGGCCAAGCGCCCGCCGCACATCCTCATCACGACCCCGGAGTCACTGTACATCCTGCTCACCTCGGAGAGCGGGCGGCGCGGACTGAAACACGTCAAAACGCTGATCCTCGACGAGATTCACGCCGTGGCCGACGACAAGCGCGGCGCGCATCTGGCCCTGTCGGTCGAGCGTCTGTGCGAGCTTTCCGACGAGCCCATCACCCGCATCGGATTGTCCGCCACCCAGCGGCCCCTGTCGGAGATGGCCCGGTTCCTGGTGGGCAACCGCCACATCGACGCCGACGGCAACCCCGATTGCGTCGTTGTGGATACCGGCAGCCGCCGGAAAATCGACCTGTCGGTGGCGCTGCCGGAGCAGGAACTCGGCCCCATCGCCACCCACGAAATCTGGGGCGAAACCCTGGACGCCATCGCCGCGCTCACCGAGACCCACGCCATCACCCTGGTATTCGTCAACACCCGCCGGTTGGTCGAGCGGGTGTCGCACCAACTCTCGAATCGCCTGGGCGAAGAGGCGGTGGTCGCCCACCACGGCAGCCTTTCCCGCGCCACCCGCTGGGATGCCGAGCAGAAGCTGAAAAACGGGCAGGTCAAAGTGTGCGTCGCCACCGCCTCGCTGGAACTTGGCATCGACATCGGCGAGATAGACCTGGTCTGCCACATCGGGTCGCCGCGCTCCATCGGGTTGCTGGTGCAGCGCGTGGGCCGCTCGGGACACACCGTCGGCGGCGTTCCCAAGGGCCATCTGTTCCCGCTGACCCGCGACGAGATGCTGGAGTGCGCCGCCCTGTCCCGCGCCCTGCTGCACGGCAACCTCGACACCTTCGTGATTCCGCCCTGGCCGCTGGACGTGATGGCCCAGCAGATGGTGGCCGCCTGCTCCGCCGAAGACTGGGACGAAGACGGTCTGTTCGATCTGTGCCAGCGCGCCTACCCCTACCGGGATCTGCCCCGGCACAAGTTCGATCAGGTGGTCGGGTCGCTATCCCAGGGATTCACGCCGCGCCAGGGACGCAACGGCGCCCACCTGCACCGCGACGGCATCAACCGCCAGGTGAAGGGACGCCGGGGCGCTCGCCTCGCCGCGCTGACCAGTGGCGGCGCGATTCCCGACAACGCCGACTACGACGTGGTGCTCGACCCCGACGGCACTTTCGTGGGCACCGTCAACGAGGATTTCGCCATCGAGAGCATGGCCGGCGACATCTTCCTGCTGGGCAACACTCCGTGGAAAATCCGCCGCGTCGAAAGCGGCCGCGTTCGGGTCGAGGATGCCCAGGGCAACCTGCCGACCATTCCCTTCTGGCTGGGCGAAGCGCCGGGCCGCACCTGGGAACTCTCCGACGAGATAACGCAGATCAGGGATGGCATCGACAAACTGCTGAACAACCCGCCGGACGCAGAGGCGTGGCTCGTGTCCGAAACCGGCGTGTCGCCGGAGGTGGCCCGCCAGGTGGTGGCCTACCTGGTGGAGGGCAAGCGGGTGCTCGGCGTGGTTCCGACGTCCCAACGGGTCGTCGCCGAGCGCTTCTTCGACGAGAGCGGCGGAATGCAACTGGTGATCCACGCCCCCTTCGGCGCGAGCATCAACCGTGCCTGGGGCATGGCCCTGCGCAAGCGCATCTGCCGCACCTTCGATTTTGAATTGCAGGCCACCGCCACCGACGACGGGTTGAACTTCTCGCTGGGGCCCAGCATGTCCTTCCCGCTGGGCGACGTGTTCAACTACCTGTCTCCCAACACGGTGGACGAGGTGCTGACCCAGGCGGTTTTCCAGGCGCCGTTGTTCGGCACCCGCTGGCGTTGGAACGCATCCCGCTTCCTGGCCCTGCTGCGCCACAGCGGCGGCAAGAAGGTGCCGGCCCCGTTGCAGCGGATGCGCTCCGACGACCTGCTGGCCGCCGTGTTCCCGGCCCAGGTCCAGTGCCAGGACAACGCCATGCCCGGCGATATCGAACCGCCCGACCATCCACTGGTGTACGAAACCATCCGCGACTGTCTCACCGAGGCAATGGACCTGGAAGGACTGAAAAGCGTCCTGAAATCCATCCGCACCGGCGATATTGAGGTGTTCGCTCGGGATACGGTGCAGCCTTCGGTGTTCGCTCACCAGATCCTCAACGCCATGCCCTACGCCTTCCTCGATGATGCCCCGTTGGAAGAGCGGCGTGCCCGCGCCGTCTCCCTCCGTCGCGCCCTGCCCGAGGATTCCCGCGACCTGTCCGCGCTGGACTCCGACGCCATCCGGCAGGAGGCAGCCTACGCCTGGCCGGCGATCCGCGACGCCGACGAACTCCACGACGCCCTGCTGACCCTTGGCGTGGCGCCGCCCGACGAAATGGCGTCGCGCACCGAGATGGCATCTCCCGAAATGATCGCAGGGTGGTTTGACCAACTCGCCGGTGCGGGACGCGTTCTCAGCCTGACCACCGCCGACGGCGCAACCCTCTGGCTGCCCGCCGAACACGCGGCCCTGGTATCCGCGGCCTATCGGGATGCCGCATTGGTCGGCAAGGATGGCGCTCCCGTCTCAACCGCCGGAAATGGCGAGGCGGAAATCGAGGCTGAAGACGCCGTCCTGCATCTCGTGCGCGGTTGGGCCGAGTGCTCCGGGCCGTTCACCGCCGGCGAGATGGCCGGCCTGCTCTGCCTGACGCCGTCCGACGTAGAATCCGCCGTGGTGGCGCTGGAGAACGAGGGCATGGTTCTGCGCGGCAGTTTCCGTCCCCACATCGACGGCGACGAATTTTGCGACCGGCGCATCCTCGCCCGCATCCACCGCGCCACCGTTGGCCGTCTGCGGCGGGAGGTCGAACCGGTTTCGCAATCGTCATTCGTGCGCTTCCTGTTCCGGTGGCAGCACGCCGCCGCCGGCTGGCAGACCACCGGCGAGGGCGGCCTGCTCGACGTGATCGACAAACTCCAGGGATTCGAGACCGCCGCCGCCGCGTGGGAGTCCGAACTGCTGGCCCGCCGCGTTTCCGACTACGATCCGGATCTGCTGGACCGCCTGTGTAACGGTGGCGAAGTCGTGTGGGGTCGCATGTCCCGCGCCAACACCGCCGCATCCGGCAACGGGTCCAGCGCCAGGGCCGCCCCGCTGGCCCGTTCCTCCAGCATCACGCTGGCCCTGCGCGAGTCGCTGGACTGGCTGCTGGATCCCGCGTCGGATAGCGCCGACGGGTTGGTGGGCGCAATGGCGGAGATAGTGGAAATCCTGTCCACCCGGGGCGCGTGCTTCCAGAGCGACCTGATCACGCGCACGGGCCGTCTACCGTCGGACGTGGAGGACGCGCTGTGGACGCTGACCGCCAACGGAGTTGTGACCTCCGACAGCGTCATTCCTCTGCGCGCCCGACTCAACGGAAACCAGCAGCGGACCCGGCCCGACCGGAAACGCAGCAGTCGCAACGGCAGCCGGGAACCCGGCCCGCTGCGCAGTCGCATCAACGAGAGCCGGCCGGGGCCGCCGCTCCGCTCCCGCTCGCAACGACAGTTCAGCGCCGGGCGGTGGTCGCTGCTGGAATCCGTCGATCCGGTGGGCGACCCCGTCGAAGAAAAAGCGATGCAACTGTTGCACCGATACGGCGTGGTGTTCCCGGAGTTGATGGCCCGCGAACGTATGGCTCCACGCTGGCGCGATCTGGCGCGCATCTACCGCACCCTGGAGGCCCGGGGCGAGATCAGGGGAGGGCGGTTCGTGTCCGGTTTCGTTGGCGAGCAGTTCGCGCTGCCCGATGTAGTTGCCACCCTGCGCGAAACCAACCGCGCTCCGGCAGATGGCGCCATGGACGTGATATCGGCCTGCGACCCGTTGAACCTGGTCGGAATCATAACGCCCGGCGAGCGTGTGCCGTCCCAGCCGGGCAACCGGGTTGTGTTCCGCGACGGCGTCCCGGTGGCGTCGCTGGAAAAGGGCATCGTCGTCAACCGCTCCAACGTCGACCCCGATACGCTGGCCGCCGCCACCAACCTGCTCTACGGACCCGTCCAGCCCGGTCGGCGGCAGGCGTCGCGGGTCAGGGCTGGGGAAACCGCGGTTCCCGAACCCGGGCCGCCGCATCTGGCGCTGGCGGGCAACGGGCGATGATCAGGATTCCGGCCGGTCTTCAGGAATCGGCCGGCCCCATGATTTTTCAAGCGGGCGTTGGCACGTAACTGTTCAGAGTCACGGGAAATTGTCATTGCGAGCGTAGCGCGGCAATCTCATCAGGGCAACGGACGCTGCTATAGGAGTGAGATTGCCGCGTCCGCCAGCGGCAGACTCGCAATGACAAACCCCTGAACTTTGAACAGTTACGTTGGCACGAGGTTATCGCAGCGCGTATATTTGGGGTACAATCTTTAACCAAACTGGAATCTGAGGTTTCTTCCATGAGTTACAAGGCAGAATATATTTGGATTGACGGGCAGCAGCCCACGGCGAAAATGCGGTCGAAAGCGAAGATCGTGCCCGACGGCGAAGCTCCGCCCATTTGGGGTTTCGACGGTTCCAGCACCAACCAGGCGCCCGGCGAAAACTCGGACTGCGTGCTCAACCCGGTCCTGGTGGTTCCGGACCCCATACGGCAGGGCAATCACAAGCTGGTAATGTGCGAAGTCCTGCTGACCGATATGTCGCCCCATCCCTCCAACACCAGGGCGGCCTGCGCTGCTGCGGCCGAGCAATACGCCTCGCTGGATTTCTGGTTCGGCATTGAGCAGGAATACACCTTCTTCGACGGTATCAAACCCCTGGGCTGGCCCGACAACGGGTTCCCCGCGCCCCAGGGTGGGTACTACTGCGGCGTCGGCTCCGACGAAGTCTTCGGCCGACCCGTCGTCGAGCAGCACATGGATGCCTGCCTGTATGCCGGATTGGAATTTTCCGGCATCAACGGCGAGGTGATGCCGGCCCAGTGGGAGTTCCAGATCGGTCCGGTGGGCGCCCCCACGGTTGGCGACCACCTGTGGCTCGCTCGCTGGCTCCTCTACCGCATCGGTGAGGACGTGTTGACCGTCGATGGCCGCCGGGGCATCAGCGCCACGCTGGATCCCAAGCCGGTCAAGGGCGACTGGAACGGCGCCGGCGCCCACACCAACTTCTCGACCAACAGCATGCGCGAGAACTACGAGGCCTGCGTAGCCGCGGCCGAGGCGCTGCAAACCCGCCACGATCTGCACATCGCCAACTACGGCGAGCGCATCGAAGAACGGCTGACCGGCCTGCACGAAACCTGCTCATACCGGGAATACCGGTACGGCGTTTCCGACCGGGGCGCGTCCGTCCGTATTCCGTGGCAGGTTGCCCGCGACGGCAAGGGTTACATCGAAGACCGCCGGCCCAACGCCAACTGCGACCCCTACACGGTCACTCGCCTCATCATCGAAACCGTGGGCGCCGCCGCTTCCTAGCTCGCCCTGGTTTCCCACGGCGGCCGGGCCACTGCAACCATAGAACCCTCCCGGTCGCCGCGATTCACCACCGCGTTGGAGCGAATCAATGTTCCGGCGCGGTGCCCTTTTGCCGGGTTCTCCCGAACCGGCGCGAACCGTGTTGCCGACCGGACCGCAACGGCGCAATGCGGGCCGGGTGCGTTCGGCCCCGGCGGGTTTGACGGTTCGCGTTCAATGCGACCATCACAGCAGTAAGTGTTCAGAATCCAGGAGGTTGTCATTGCGAGTCCGCCTGAGGCGGACGTGGCAATCTCGACGCCGTAGCAGCAATGTCTGCTCCAACGGGCTCCCCTATGCCAACGAGATTGCCGCGCTGCGCTCGCAATGACACTATGCCCGCAATTCTGAACAGTTACTCACAGCACTGTCAGGTACCCGTGTGAATCCCGCGTTGACGGCGCTACCCACGGCGACTACACTCGCCCTGTCCCGACCGAGCGCAATCCCACCCACCCAATGGCCCGATAATGCTATCTACCGACGTTTCCGATGCCATCGAGTTGATGTTCGAGACCGGATGGACCGATGGTCTGCCGGTGGTGCCCCCGACCGAATCCCTGGTCAACCGTTTCGTTGAAATCACCGGTCGCGGAGGCGACGAACTCATCGCGGAACTGCCGCCGCTGGGCGGGCGGGCCACCGTCGAGCGAGTCGCCGTCAACGCCGTGATGGCCGGCTGTCTGCCCGCGCACATGCCCGTGATCATCACCGCGCTGGAAGCGATGATGGACGAGAGGTTCAACCTGCGAGGCGTGATGTGCTCCACCGGCATCCACACGCCGCTTCTGATCGTCAACGGCCCCATCGTCAAGGAACTGGACATCAACGGCGGCTACAACTGCTTCGGTTCCGGTTGGCGGGCCAACGCCACCATCGGGCGGGCGGTCAAGCTGATCCTGCTCAACCTGGGCGGCGCAATCCCCGGCGAGACCAACAAGGCCACCTTCGGCCATCCGGGAGCCTACACCTACTGCGTCGCCGAGGACGAGGACGCCAACCCCTGGGAGCCGATGCACGTCGAGTTGGGTTTTGCTGCGAGCGACAGCACGGTGTCGGTGTTTCCGGCGGAGGCGCCCCACAACATCATGTACCATGCCTCACACTCGCGGAATTTCCTGACCGTGCTGGCCGACACCATGTGTACCCTGGGCAACGTCCAGATGTACGTGATGGGCGATACCTTCGTGGTGATTGGCCCCGAGCACGCCAAGTTCCTGCACCGCGACGGCTGGACCAAGCGGGACATCCGCCAGTTCCTCTACTCCCATGCTCGCAAGCCGGTGCGGAAACTGCGCCAGGGCGGCCCGCCCCAGGGCGACTCCCGCCGCGGCCACTTCTGGCCCCGGTACATCGACCCCGATAACGACGACGAGATGGTTCCGGTGGTCCGCGCGCCGGATCGCATCAATATCTTCGTCGCCGGCGGCGCCGGCGGCCCGCACTCCGTGTATCTGCCCGGCTGGGGTTCCCAGCGGGTAACGCGAAAGATCTCCGGTTGATGGCAGACCCGGGATTGCAAACCCCGTATCAAGTACGAGGTCACATTAGCAACTGTTCAGAAGTGCAGGGGAGTGTCATTGCGAGCGAAGCGCGGCAATCTCGTTGGCGCAGGGGAGTCCTTCGGGGCTGACGTTGTGCCCACGGCATCGAGATTGCCACGGCGCCAGCGCCTCGCAATGACAACCTCCTGAACTCTGGACTGTTACTGACATTATTGGAGAAGACACGATGACTGTAACGAACTATCAAGACCGGATGCGGGAAATGGGATTGGCGCTGCCCATCGACCCGGACGCGGCATCCCGCTGGCGGGCCGCGCCACGATTGGAAACGCTGCACCACAAGGTCGGCGGCTTTCTGGGCAACCGCAAGGCCAACGCCGACCTGCTGCTGCGAAACGTGGGCGAGGGGCTGGCCAAAGACCTGGAACTCGGCGACATCATCGCCGTGGACAAGTATGTCTATTCCCGCCCGGCGGCCGATGAGATCATCAGCGACCTGTCCGAGCGGTGCGATTTCGTGGTGACCGCCATCGCGGATTGAGGCTCCTGCACCGCGTGCAGTGTGCACGACGCAATGGCCCTCGAAAACCTCGGCATCCCCACGGTGGTGATCTGCACCGACCCTTTCCTGAACTCGGCCTTCCGCCACGCCCGCACCTTTGGCCGCGGCGACTTCCGCCCCCTGGGCTTCCCGCATCCTCTGGGTGGCTTGACCCCGGAGCAGGTGGCAGCGCGCGCCGGCGAGTTGCAACACGCAGTCATCGAAACGCTGACGACCTACTGAAACGACCGGCAACCCACTACCCGGGCCACCGGGCCCGCGCGATCGAGGAGGCTGCGACATGGTTACCGTAGGCACTGGCAAGTACACCTACGAACAGGTTGAGAACTGGGAAAAGCTTCCAGATGGATGGGCGCTGGGACAGACGGCCATCGTCACCGATGCCGAGGATCGGGTGTATCTCTTCAACCGCGGCGAACACCCGCTGATCGTCTTTGACCGGGACGGCAACTACCTGGCCTCATGGGGCGAGGGCGTGCTCACCGATGCCCACGGCATGTTCATCGACGACGACCAGAACCTGTACCTGCCCGTCAAGAACAGCCACGTGGTGCTGAAGTACGACCCCAGCGGCAACCTGCTGATGACCATGGGCGAGTGGGACAAACCCTCCGACACCGGCTGGTCGGGGAACTACAGCGATCCGGCGGTTCGGGCGGCCGGCCCGTTCAACCGGCCCAGCGACATCGCCATCTCCCCGGACGGTCTGCTGTACATCTCCGACGGCTACGGCAATGCCCGGGTGCATCGGTTCACCCCGGACGGCGAACTGGTCGATTCCTGGGGCGCGCCCGGCAAGACCGGCCCCGGCGAGTTCCACGTCCCTCATGGAGTGTGGGTTCATACCGATGGCCGCGTGTTCGTGGCCGACCGCGAGAACAACCGGATGCAGATCTTCGATTCCGAGGGCAACTTCCTGGAGCAGTGGTCGGATCTGGCGCGTCCGTGCGACATATACATCGACGACGACGAGGCGGTATTTGTGCCGGAACTGGACGGGTTCATGTCCATTCTGGACATCAACGGCAACGTCCTGGCGCGCTGGGGCAGCCCCCGGGACGCCGGTTGGGGCAACGGCGCCCACGCCGTCTGGGTCGATTCCCACGGCGACATCTACGTGAACCAGAACGTGGAAGGCGAGCGGCTGATCAAGTACCGCCACGTTGGGGGCTAGGACTTTTCGATTGTCATTGCGAGGAGCGGCGACGTGGCAATCTCGACGGGTCGCAGTTGCTGGTTGCCAGCAGCAATGCTACGGCAACGAGATTGCCATCCGCCAGAGGCGGACTCGCAATGACAAAGGCGACAACCAAAAGAACCCTTTCCGGATGGACAGGCGGCCCGCGCTCGGACGGGCCGAGGTAAGAGTATGCGCATCGGTTATCAGGTAGGGCACGTGGTCGAGCGGGACAGCATCGACCACCAGCAACAGTGGCAGAACCACCTGGAGCAGTTCCGGGCGTCCCGCGACGCCGGTTTCGACATCTATTGCTGGGGCCACCACTACCTGATCGACCCCTTCCAGCACTTCCAGCCCTGGCCGGTGTTGGCGCGACTGGCCGCCGAACCGGGCAACATGACCCTGGCCACCTCGGTGCTGCTGCTGCCGCTGCTGAACCCGGTGGACGTCGCGGAGCAGGCGGCGACCCTCGACCACATCGCCGAGGGCCGGTTCGTGCTGGGCATCGGTCTTGGTTACCGGCCCGAGGAATTTGAAGCCTTTGGCACGAAGATGTCCGAGCGCGGCGCCCGCTGCACCGAGGCCCTCGGCCTGATGCGCCGGCTGTGGAGCGACGACGCGGTGACCCACCACGGCCGCTTCTACAACGTGACCGGAGCGCGGCCCACCGCCCGTCCCTACCAGAAACCGCACCCCAAGATCTGGCAGGCGGCGATGAGCGATCCGGCGGTGCGACGGGTCGGACGGAGCGGCGACATTTTCTACGTCGGCCCAGCGCAGTCCAATGCCACTATCCGGCGCCAGATTTCCCTGTACCACGAGACTCTTGAGGAGAACGGGCACGAGATTCCCGAGGACATGGTCATCGTCCGCGAATTTTTCTGCGCGCCCAACCGTCAGGCTCTGGAGCGGGCGAGGGCCAACCTAGCGAGAAAGTACGAGGTGTACGCCCAGCACGGTCTCCACGGCGCCGACGACGAACTGACCCGGAAAGTGACCGGCGACCTGGAAACGCTCATGGACGACACCTTCCTGGTGGGCAGCCCCGAGCAGTGCGTCGAGCAGATCGCCGCCTACCACGAAATGGGATTCACCGACGTGGCCCTGCGGTTGTTCTATCCGGAGATGACCCAGGCCGAAGTGCTGGAGCATATCGACCTGGTCGGCCGGGAGGTAATTCCCGCGCTGCACGCCCTGTAGCTTTGCCGAAAGGTGCAGTCCGCCCAAGTCCAGGTTGAGTCCGACCGTTACTGAGGCGCCCCGGTCTGAATCGACCGGGTGCGGATTCGCCCGTAGGTCCTGAAGTCCGTTGACGTCGCCCCTGTCTGTCGAGTACGCGCGCGTCGGTGGGTGTCGGGGAGGGCGGTTCCGCACGCTCATCCAATGCCCCTGAGCCCTCGCACACCAGGGGCGTGTCCCAGATTTCGCGGGAGTGGCGGGTGCAACCGGTTGGCACAGTCTGCGGTGGGCACGCCGCCGGGCGGTTGATCCGCGCTCGGTTCCGTGGATGACGCCGGAACCTTATAATGAAAATCAGCGGCAGCCTGCCAAGGGCGCAGGCGCTCTGCGCCGGTGCAGGTGGCAATCGGAGCCGCGCTGCTATCCCACCATTTACACAAGGGGGTTGAAACCGCCATGTATTCCAAAGTGACAGTTCCCCTGGACGGTTCGGAACTTGCCGAACGGGCTCTGGATTACGCTCGGTTGATCGGGGACGCGTTGTCCATCCCCATGGAAATCATTGAGGCTTACGACGTCCTGCCGCCGGCGATTCACAACCGGGGCGCGATGATGGCAACCGAACAGATGCTTGCCGAGGCGCGACGCCGATCAGAGAGGTATCTGGCGGAGGTTCAGGCACGAATGCAGCCGGCGGGTTTGCCCGTTACCACGGCCAGCCTGCCCGGAACGGCCGGCCAGGCCGTTGTGGACTTCGTAAGGTCAGACCCCAACGCGCTGGTCGTGATGTCCACCCACGGGCGCGGAGGCATCGCCAGGTGGGCATTGGGCAGCATGGCCGACCGCCTGCTTCACGCCGTTCCCAACTCCCTTCTCGTCATACGGGCGTCCGCTCCGAGGGTTGAGCCGGCGGCGATTGAGACTATCCTGGTTCCCCTGGATGGGTCCGAACTGGCGGAGAATTCTTTGGACCAGGCCCTCGGCCTCGCGCGGGCATTGGGCTGCGGTGTATTGCTGGCCCGGATTACCCACACCGGACAATACTACCGGAGCCATCTGGCCGCTCCCCGTTCCAGCATCGGGCCATCGCTGGCGACCCAGGTGAGCGATTTGACCAGGGCCGACGGGGAAGCGGTGACTGAATATCTGGCCGCGGTGAAAAGTCGGCTCACTGAGGAGCGCCCGGACGCCCCCGCAATCGATACCCTGCATCTGCGTCATGACAGCCCGGCAGAGGCCATTATTGACGAGGCGGTACGCCGCCAGGCCCTGGTCGTAATGGCGAGCCATGGTCGTGGAGGCATCGGCCGGATGGTGCTGGGCAGCGTGGCCGATCGAGTCGTGCGTCACTCTGACTCACCGGTTCTCGTGATCAGGCAGCAGTGATGGCCGGCTGTTGTGGCCGCGCCGGGGGCCGCAGACGCAGCGGACAGTTGAGTATCTGGGCTGCCTCGGGAGACATCGTTGTGGGCCTCACGGCGAGGCCACGTGCGCCGCTGCCGGCGCTTCGTTTCCGCCAGCAATGTCGGCGGCACGCAAAATCCCTTCGGCGACCGCCCGGGGCGCTTTGGCCCGGTGAATCCCCTGCTCGGGCGATCGGTGGGCAATCGCGTAACCGGTCGAGCTTGTCACGCATCCTGCCGGCGCTGCGGCGCCCCGCTGCCAGGCGCCCCAAAACACCCGCATCCCTTGAGTCCCTGCCCGCGAGGTTGTGCGGCGGTTCGGTGTCGGGGAGGCCCGTCCGCTTGGGTAAGAGTCTCGCGTACTCTGAACTCTTGCGAGGTGGTGTCCTCATGCGTACCCGGTTTGTCATTGCGAGTCCGCCACAGGCGGACGTGGCAATCTCGTTGAGGCGCTAACGACTACGACCAACTGCCCGCGCAAGGCGC
>CAZCZB010000016.1:21931-51033 GCA_964502995.1 uncultured Dehalococcoidia bacterium | reverse complement strand
GGTTGCGGGAACCCCATGACATTTTCAACCATTTCTCAAACTAGCACCAAAGGTTGGTAGGCCAGTTGTGGCTGACACACCGCCGGGTTGAGGCTGTCGAAAACACTGCCACAGCCGCCCAGGAGACTGCGGCATCGACTGTATTCAGCCACAGTGCTCAGCAATTCAGGGAAGCGGTTGACTCATTAAGCAACCCTTCAGTGATTGTCAGGCTTGGCGGGCTACAGGCTTTGAGCATTATGGCCAAGAATTACCCTGAGTACCAGGATGCGGTGGCAAACATCATTGCCGAGTACGTACAGCAGCAAAGCGGTAACTCCGGCATTGAGGAGTGAGCATCATGGCAAAAGTACCACGGGACCGGGCATTCGCGATGTCGGTTCTGTTTACAGGACACGGCCCCACCACCTTCGCGGGCAAACAGCACGACCTCCACGGCGCTGAGTTGCGGGAGCTAATGCTGGAAAATGCAGAGATGCCCGGAGTTATTCTTGACGGCGCGAATCTGCAGAAAGCACGGCTCAAAGGAACAAACCTCAATGGGGCAAGGTTGGTTTTAGCAGACTTGCAGGAAGCTAATTTGAGTGGAGCTGACTTGCGCGACTGTCTGCTGGTTAACACCAATCTCATCAATGCCGACTTGAGGGGAGCCGACCTACGGGGCGCTGACTTGACTCGCGCCAAGCTACAAGGAGCGAACTTGCAAAACGTCAAACTGGACGAGACAGAACAGTTGCGGAACGTGGCCTCACTCTACGAAGCCATACTGCCGGACGGGATCGAATTCGAGTTCAAGACGCGCCACAGTCGGCTTTTCCGAAAACCTGATCGGGTCGAGGATGATCCCGATTACATTTTCGAGTAAATTCAACCGCACCCTTGCCCTTCCAACCAGCTACGCAGTCTCGATGCCGGCCGCGGTTTCGAGGCCGAGTTCCTCCACTGCCATTTCCCGCATGCGGAACTTTTGGATCTTGCCGGTGACGGTCATGGGGAATTCGTCGGCTATCTTGACGTAGCGCGGCACCTTGTAATGGGCGATGCGGCCCCGGCAGAAATCGCGGATTTCATCGGTCGTGACCCCGCCGTCGGGTTTCAGCATCACCCAAGCCATTACTTCCTCGCCGTAACGTTCGTCGGGCACTCCAATGACCTGCACGTCGGCGATCTGCGGGTGCGTGTACAGGAACTCCTCGATCTCGCGCGGGTAGATGTTCTCGCCGCCGCGGATGATCATATCCTTTAGCCGGCCGGTGATCTTGTAGTATCCGTCCTCGTCCACGGTTGCCAGGTCGCCGGTGTGCAGCCACCCGTCGGCGTCGATGGTATCGGCGGTCGCCTCCGGCATATTGAAATAGCCCTTCATCACCATGAGGCTGCGGGTCTGCAATTCTCCCTGATGGCCTGGGCCGACGATCTGATCGGTTTCGGGATCCACCAGCCTCACCTCCACGCCGGGCAGCGCCTTGCCCACCGTGGAAACCCGGCGCTCGATGCTGTCGTCGGCCAGGGTTTGAGTGACCACCGGCGATGCCTCGGTCTGCCCGTAGGCGATGGTGATGCGCTCCGCGCCCATGCGGTCGATGACCTCCCGCATTACCTCAATGGGGCAGGGCGAGCCGGCCATGATGCCGGTGCGCAGGGATCCCAGGTCGAATTGGTCGAATTCGGGATGGCCCAGTTGGGCGATGAACATGGTGGGCACACCGTGAACCGCGGTGCATCGCTCGGCCTGGATGGCCTGGAGGGTTCGCAACGGGTCAAAGTACTCGGACGGTATGACCATCGTCGCGCCGTGGGTTACGCAGGTGAGGCTCCCCATGACGCAACCGAAGCAGTGGTAGAACGGGACGGGGATGCACAGGCGGTCGGCGCCGGTCATCTCCATCGCCTGGCCCACGTACCACGCGTTGGCGATGAGGTTGTGGTGGGTGAGCATCGCGCCCTTGGGGTTGCCGGTGGTGCCGGACGTGTACTGGATGTTGATCACGTCGTCGGGTTCGCACTGGGCCTGACGGGCGCGCAGTTCTCCGGCGTCGGTATGGTCGGCGAAGGTGACCACCTGCTCCCATCGCCACATTCCGTCGGGCGTGGGAGCCTCCGGTTCATCCTGGGACGGTATGTAGATGACGTTCTTGAGGTGAGGAAACGCCGAGCTGCGCAGTTCGCCGGGCTCCGACTCGCGCAGTTCGGGGATCACCTCGTTGACCATTGCAACGTAGTCGGAGGTGCGGAACCGCCCGATGATCACCAGCGCGTCCATCTGAGCCTGATCCAGCACGTAGGCCAGTTCGTGGGTGCGGTAGGCGGGATTCACCGTAACCAGCACCGCGCCGATCTTTGCGGTGGCGTATTGGGCCAGGATCCACTCGGTGTAGTTGGTGGCCCAGATTCCCACGTGCTGGCCCCTGCCGATGCCGATGGACATGAGACCCCGCGCGACCCTCTCGACCACGGCGTGAAACTCCCGATAGGAGTACCTGGCGCCGGTGGCGACGTGGACCAATGCGTCGCGGTCGGGAAAACGCTCGGTTTGCCGGTCCAGCGTTTCGCCAATGGTGCTGCGGAGTTCTATGTTCTGAACCATGATCGCCTCCCGGGGAAACGGTCTAGAATCCCACCATCCAGGCCGCGAATTGGCGCAGCAGCCCATCGGCGCCCGATGCGCGCAGGCGTCCGGATTCCACCGCCGCGTCGAAGTCCAGCCGGCCGTAGGCCAGCAGCAAATAGGTGTTGGCATCGCACCGGACGGTAAGGTCGATGTCTCCGTCGTGCAATCCTGGGCCAATGCGTGCCCCCTCCGGGTCCACCAGGACGTCCACGGCATCCGCATCGGCGAGGGCGAACCGGTAGCGCACCGCTCCCTGGGGAGGGTTGGCGCCCGGGTTGTAGGCCGCACGCAGCCAGCGGGCCGACATTCCCAGCAGCACCGGTATCGCATCGGGATGCAGGCCCGCTTCGGGGTCCAGCGCGCTCCGGATATCCCAGTCATGCACGGCCAGTTCCTGGATGCGCTGGCTGACGTACTCGCGGGCGGTCATGGTGCCGAGCCGAGGATGCCAGCAATCGGAGCGCCATTCCTCTCCATTGAAACTGTCCAGCAGTCGATGCAACTCGCGGTACCGTTCGCCGAACGTGTCCATGAGCGAGTCACCCAGCGAATCGGTATACGCGATGTCGGCGTCGGCGTTGGCGGCGGACATTGCCATCATGTCCGACGGGGCGGTGAACCCGGCCGGTGGACCGGAATCGCCGGTGCGCGCCCGCGTCATGCTGGCGATCTGCCGTTCGGCGCGGTTGGCCAGGTGTCCGGCGACATCCCGCACTCGCCAGGCGTCGCACGCCGATTGCGTGTTCAACCGGTCCTCCGCCAGTTCGCCCAGCAAACTGTGGAGGCCGCGGGCCAGCGTGCCTATGACGGCGATTTCCTGCCGGATTACGGTTTCGTCATACGAAGTCATTGAGCCATTCCTGTTGGGCGCTGCCCCAGGGCCTTTCCAAAGTTACGTAATCAATCTTGTGTCCGCTCACCCTGCGGTACGTCCGCCTGTGGCGGGAGCCTGTCGAAGGACGGGTTCGTGGTTCGACAGGCTCACCATGAGCGGAAAGTGTGGAGACTTTGGAATTGGCCTGGCGCTGCCCGCTCGATGGTAGAGTGTGCCTACAGCCCGCCGAACCAACGGCCCAGGTTTCGCAGCGCGACGTGGGCGATGGTGTCGGGATCCTGGGAAACCTGGATGCGGCCGGCCCGTTTGGCGACGTTCCAGTCCACCCGGTTATAGAGGCACAGCAGGTAGTTGCCGGCGTCGCCCCGAACCGTCAGTTGGGGCCGGTGGTCGGGCGAACAGGGCGAAACGGTGAATCCGTCGCCGGTAACCACCACGTCGTGCTGCAAGGTCGCGCCGTCGGATCCGTCGCCGATGTCAAAGCGGTACACCGCCGGCGTGGTCAGCGGAGCCGTGGGCCGGAAGCAAAGCTGGTACCACATTTCGGACGCCGGCAGCAGGGCAACCGCGCCCTCGGCGTCGAGTTCTCCGACCCCCTGGCCACCCGACCGCATATCCCAGTCGTGAATCACCAACTCCTGGATGCGCAGGTCAACGTAGCTTTCGGCGGTGATGGTGCCGCGCCGGCGGTGCCAGCAGCCAATGGACCAGTCGTTCCATCCCTGCAGCAGGTCGTCAAGTTCCTGGTATCGCTGCTGGAAACTGTCCAGCAGGTTGGCTCCCAACTCGTCTCGCATCTGCACGTTGCTGGTGGCGTTGGCCTGTTGCACCTGGTCGGGAGACGGTTGGGTTTCCTCGCCCGGTGGGGGGCCTCCCTGTCCGTCGCGTCCGCGCAACATCGCGTCGCGCTGGCGCACCGCGCCGCCGGCAAGGTGCGCGGCGACCGCGGCCACGTCCCATTCGGAACACGCGGAGGGACCGCTCAACGATTCTGTTGGCGCATCGGAAAGTCGTTGGTGAATGTCTCCGGCCAGCCGTTTGATCAGCGCAACCCTGGTGGCAATGTCCATGGGAATTCGTCTCCGGATGAATCAAGGATTTGTAACGTGTGGGACGGCGCCAGTTTATCACGTCCACAGGTCTGCCATGAGTAAGGGCGGGTACCAGACCCGCCCTCGGCAATCCACAGGTTTTGCGCCCCTACCAGGTGAGTCGGCGGCGGTAAATCAACAGGGAAACGCCAATTGCGGCCAGGAGCATCCCCAACACGATGACGAAGCCGGGAAGCAGAGGCATACCGCCGTAGGAGATGCCGTTCACGTACGACTGTGGCGAACCCGCGGGCACCAGGCCCAGTTCATTGGCCGATGGCACGGTCAGGTCGGTAGTGAATCCACCGGAATCTGGCTGGGGCGCGCTGGCTATGATCGTGTCGGGTGGCAGGTCCTGGAAATTGAGGTCGAGCACGCGGATTTCGCCGTTGCCGCGGAACAGCACGTCCTGGTCGGCCTCGACGCGTTCTTCGCCGTTGACCAGCCAGAAAGTCACCACGCGGCCGTCGGGCCGCACTTGCCCGGGCTCAACCTTGACCCGGTAGATGCCGTCCTCGCCGGTTACGACGGCCGCTGAAACGTACCCCTCATCGCACCCGCCGAGGCAGGCGATCAGGGAAACGCCGGCGGGCGCGGCGCGATGGTCCGCGTAGGCATGGCCCTCGAATATCTCCCAGTCGCTGTTGACGCTGGAGGCTCGGGCATCGTCCGGTCCCGCGCCGATCGCGGCGAACATGGTCGCGGAAATGGCTGCCAGCGCGAGCAGGGCCCAGGCGGTTCTTTTGACGCTATAACGCATTTTCGTCTTATTCATTGCCTCACTCCCGTGGTTGCACAATTTTGATTTACCAACTCTGCAGGGAGAGATGTTTCAGAGGTGATTCAATGGTACCGAATCCGGCGCGGTTTTGCAGTTGGGTTTCGCACCAATTTTTGTTGTTTTTTTGGTTTTTGTAGTATGGGGGTTGCGCCAGGCGTCTGGAAACACCGCGACACACGTCCTGCCAACGGTCATTGGGCGGCGCTCGAAACGAACCAGGGCCTTTCGATTATTGCCACGCTGGCCAGCAGTCCGCTCATGGTGAGTCTGTCGAACCATCCCCCATCCTTCGACAATCTCAGGATGAGCGGCTATGCGGCGCGACGATCGAAAGGCCCTCCGAAATGGACGCTCACCCTTGCCACTGTGTCGTCTTTGCGCTACGCTACGGCCAACTATGAGGAGGGAGTCATGGTAGCTTCCGATACTGGTCCAATCCTCGAGGTGAAAGACCTCCGTACCTACTTTCACACGCGCACCGGCGTGGTGAAAGCGGTTGACGGCGTCAACTTCGAACTGTATCCCGGCGAGACGCTTGGCGTCGTCGGAGAGTCCGGTTCGGGAAAGAGCATGACATCGCTGTCGATCATGGGCCTGGTACCTCAGCCGGCCGGTCGCATTGAGGATGGATCGCAGATCCTGTATCGCGGCGATAACCTGCTGGAAAAATCACCGGCGGAAATGCGCCAGATTCGCGGCAAAGAGATCTGCATGATCCTGCAGGACCCGATGACGTCTCTGAATCCCGTGTACACCGTGGGAAACCAGACAATCGAAACGTTGCGGCAAGGCGATGACCCCCAACGGAACGCCAGCCTGAAAGACCGTGCGATCGAACTGCTGTCGAAGGTGAAAATCCCGTCGCCCGAAGTGCGGTTTACCAACTTCCCGCACCAGATGTCCGGCGGTATGAGGCAGAGAGTGGTGGGCGCCATCGCCATGGCCGGCTCTCCCAATATCCTCATCGCTGACGAGGCGACCACCTCGCTGGATGCGACGATACAGTACCAGTATCTGTCCCTGCTCAAGGAGTTGCAGGACGAAACGGGGATGGCGATCATCTTCATTACCCACGACTTTGGCATCGTGGCCAAGATGTGCGACCGTGTTGCCGTGATGTACGCCGGTCGCGTTGCCGAGATCGCCGACGTCCGTGAACTGTTCAACAATCCCCAGCATCCGTACACCGAGGCATTGATGCGCTCCGTCCCCAACGTGGACGAGGACGTCGATTTCCTGTACTCCATCGAAGGGCAGCCGCCGGCGCTGGACAACCTGCCGCCGGGCTGCTCGTTTGCCGACCGGTGCCCCTACGTATTCGACAAGTGCCTTGAGGAGTTTCCGCCCCCCGTAATGAGGGGAGAACGACACATGGCGACCTGTTGGCGATTGACCCCCGAATTCTCCAACCAGGAGGCCCGCTGATGACCCAGGCAGCGCCAAGCGCAGCCGGTCCCGCCACCAATGGGAACGGCAACGCGATCATCGAGTTGGAGAATATCACCAAGTATTTTCCCATCACCCGGGGCGTGCTGATGCGCCGCCTGGTGGGCGAGGTCAAGGCCGTCGATGGCGTCTCGTTCCAGATCAAGGAGGGCGAAACCTACAGCCTGGTGGGCGAATCCGGCTGCGGCAAGACCACCACGGCCCGCATGGTGCTCCAGGTTGAAACTCCCACCTCCGGCATCATGCGATTCAACGGCACCGACGCCAGCCGGTTCACCGGATCGCAGCGTCGCGAGTACCGCGCCTCGGTGCAGGCGGTGTTCCAGGACCCGTGGAGTTCGCTGAACCCGCGCATGCGTGTTGGTTCGATCATCATGGAGCCGCTGCTGACCAACCACCCAATGGGCAAGCATGAAGCGCAGGAGCAATTGGAAACGCTGTTGCGCGATGTCGGTTTGCGCCAGGCCCAGGGCGAATACTATCCCCACGAATTCAGCGGGGGTCAACGCCAGCGCATCGCCATCGCCCGCGCGCTGTCGCTGCGCCCCAAGCTGATTGTGCTGGACGAGCCGGTGTCGGCCCTGGACGTGTCAATTCGCGCCCAGATCATGAACCTGCTGCGCCAGTTGCAGGACCAGTACGGCGTCAGCTACCTGCTGATCGCTCACAACCTGGCCACCGTGCGGTACATGAGCCAGCAGGTGGGTGTGATGTACCTGGGACGCATGGTTGAACAGGCTCCCACTCGCGATCTGTTCGCGAATCCAAGCCATCCGTACACCAAGGCGCTCATCGCGGCGTCTCTGCCCTCGCATCCGGACATCGAACGCGAAGAGATGGTCATCTCTGGCGAAGTCCCGTCGCCGTTGAACCCGCCCAGCGGGTGCCACTTCCACCCGCGCTGCCCCATGGTGATGGAGCGTTGTTCCGTGGACGATCCGGAGATACGCAACCTGTCGCCGGTTCACCAGGTGGCCTGCCACTTGTACTAGCCGCCGGTGTCCCCGGAGTTGGTCTGCGCCCGTTGCGGAACGGTACGGCATTCCGCCGAGGGAGTTTGCCCCGCGTGCGGCCATGACCGGCTGGTTTCTTCCCGCGGTTCCGATGGCGGCCCCGCGCCCGTTGCCGGCTTTCTAAACACCCAACCGCCGACGCGCTGCCCACGGTGCGGCCAACCGTGCGACTGGAGCGCCCCGCGATGCGGCCATTGCGGCGAAAGGGTCTATGTCGCGTGCGCCTCTTGTGGATCGATCGGCGTGGCGGGGCCGCGCCATTGCATCTATTGCGGGGCAGCAACACGGGCAATAGCCGGCCCGGTGTGGGGTCGGTTTGATTTCCACGGCCCCGACATCGCCCAACGGTTGAGAGAGTGGATACCCGCTGGGTATCGCCCTTACCTGCTGCTGTTCGGCCTCGCGGCGGCGGCGCTGGCGCTGTTGACGTTCGACCTGGCGAAGGGATCCGGACTGCCCTGGTCGGGAGTGTGGGCGGTGTTGGGTGCCATCGTTACGATCGCGGTGTGGAGAGTCGTAGCAGACGCCCCTGCCGTGCCGGTTGCCGAGCGGTCATCAAGTTGGTCTCAGATCCGCATTGGTCGCGCAGAGGCAGCCGGAGGCTCCGTCCCGAGAACCCTGTTCCTGGCGCTCGGAGCCTTGCTGATTCTGGTATTGCTGGTCAGGGTCGCGGCAGGTTTCGGAGCGGTTTGGGACCTGGCGTTGTGGGCCGTCAGCGTCGCATCATTCGCGACGGTGTTAGCGCCGATGCCAACCCTGGCGGCGATCAGGTTACGGTTGGCCGGACTGGGGCCGGGGCTGATCGACGCCACAAGACGGCACGCCCGGTCGCTGCTGCCCTTGCTGGTCATTATTGTAGTTTATTGCGCGGTCAGCGTGCCCAATCTCACGGCCTGGCGATACGCCTCGGTTGGCGACGAGTACCTGTTTTACGAGCACGCCGTACACGCGCTGGAATCCGGATCCAGTAAACCGTTCAGCCAGGATGGCGTGTACCACCATCACCCCGTCTTCAACACCGTTTACAAGGCGGTGTTGATGGGCGTGTTTGGCGACGACCATTTCGGTTGGAAGATGACCGGTGTGGTCAGCATGATCCTGTCCATCGGCGGCATGTACGTGTTGGGCGGCTTGCTCGGCGGGCGTTTGGCAGCAATTGGCGCGGCGGGTCTTTTCGCCGCCAGCCATTATCTGCTGGGTTTGCTGCACGGCGGATACAACCATCTCGACGCCATGCCCGTTATGATCTGGGGTTTGGCGGCGTTCGTCTCCGGTATCCGGACGCGCAATCCGCTGCTGCTGTACCTTGCCGGAGCCGCGGTGGGCCTGGGGTTGTACTTCCACTACGCGGCGCGGATCATTGGGCCGGTGATGCTGCTGACGGCCCTGTTGGCGGTGAATCCCCGCGATTACGCCAGGCTTTGGCCCGCGCTGGTCGGGTTTGCGCTCACGGCGTGGCCCACGATGCTGGTTTCGCGGGAAGAGATCATCACCAGGATGCTGGCGCAGTCGGTCGGCGGTTATTCCGAAACCGTCGCCGGGTCGGTATCGGCGCGTTTGCTGTCCAATCTGGAACTCAACCTGCCCGCGTTTTTCATCAACGAGACGTCGCACACCTACGTGGGCGGCGCGTTGCTGGACCCGCTGACGGGCGCGCTGGCCATCGTGGGCATCGCTTTGGCGGTTGCCACGTTGGGCAGGCTGGGCTCCCGGTTGTGCCTCATCTGGGTTGCGGTCGGGTTCGTTGCCACGGGACTGCTGTCGCCGTACCCGTCCACGGCGGTTACCCGGTTGTTCCCATTGGTGGCGCCATTGGCATTGCTGGGCGGTCTTGCGATTGCCCAACTTCACGAATGCGCGGCGGTTTGGCGGCCGCGGATTCCACAACGGGCTGCCCGGATGGCGGCACCTGTCGTGCTGGCGTCGCTGCTGGTCGCTGCGCTTGCCCTGAACGTCCATCGATCGGTTGTTGCAACCCACGATGTGTTTCATTACACGGTGGAGGCATTGGCCGTAGCAGCGTTGCGCTCTGATCATTGCGGCAGCCGTTTGGACAGCACCCTGTTCGTGGGGGCCCATCCCGAATCCACGCTGGGCAAGGCAGTCAACAGTTACGATCCCGATGGAGTCGGGGCCAGGCTGGTGCAATACGATGAACTGACGGCTGATTCAGCGCCGCCCGCGCCGGCCTGCATCGTGTTCGCCCACGCCAACACCCAGGAATCCCAACGCCTGATTCGGGATCTGGAGGATCGATTCCCGTCGGGAACCACTTACACGGTCACAACGCCGTCCGAAAAGAACAGGGTGGAATTCTTCCACCTGCCCGCGTCCTGATATTGACGATCAGTGACCGTGGACCGTAACCGTGTACACGTTCAAAAGGTCGCCTTCGTTCATGATGGTCAGCGTGCCGGTCCCGTCGGCGCAGCCAACCAGGTAAAAGCGGCTGCTGGTGATGCCTGCGCTCTCGGGCAAGATCAGCGTTAACCTGGAGTCGCCTTCTGCGGACAGATCCACTTCGACACACGCATCGCGGCCAACCAGGGCTGCGTCGTTGTGAATGACGATGGGAATCCCGTCGGGGCTGGCTATGATTACCGCCGAGCGGCGGGAAACATACTCCACCGGGTGGTGCTCGTAGCCATCGTTGTGAATGTCCAGCGTAGCCGGATCCGGCACAATGACGGCGTCGGCCTGGCCGAGTTGCGCTTCCGGACGCGACCCACCGTCGATGGTTGCCGCCGGCGGGAACGCCGACTCCGGCGGGCGGTCATCGGGCGACGGATAGATGACGGCGCCGCCCCGGGCGCACGCGATGGACACCAGCAGTATGGACAGGACGCCGACCGCGGACAGGGTGGCGTTGAACAACCTGGGGTAACGGGGTCGTCGCACCTCTGCCCGGGTTGAGCCTGATGGGCCCGTCAATCAGGTGCGGAAGGTGACCCGGCGGAACGCTTCCGCGAATTCAAGGCCGCTGACGTCCTCCTCGGCGGAGGCGTTGCCCGTTTCCGCCGCGTCTCGGGCGCGGGCCTGCAGGAACTTGAGCACTTCATCCTCAGAGCGATCGCCGATCTGGGTGCGGTGGGCCATGACCGCTTTCAGCTTGGTGTCAATATCGCCGGAAATGTCGACAAAGGCGTTGGGGTTTTCCGATCCCCAGAACATGATCGCGGCGGTCTTGTGCGGTTCGATACCCTCGTTGGCGAAGAGGTCGCCAAAATGCAGGTGATCGCGGGCGTAGGGGAACACCGCATCCAGCGCGACCTGGCCGGCTATGCGGTGGTCTCGGTGCCACTGCATGTTGCGCCGGTATGGTTCGGTGGTGAGCACAATGTCGGGCTTGACGGTGCGTATCTGCCGAACCAGGTCCTTGCGGAAGTCCGACGAGTCCTCCAGTTCGCCGTCAGGCCGGCCCAGCATCACAACGTTGCGCACGCCCAGAACGTCGGCAGCGGCCAGCTGTTCACGGCCGCGGGCGGCGGCCAACTCCACGGGATCAACCTCGGGATTGTCGGTGCCCCTGCTGCCGTCGGTGCAGAGCACGCAATGGATTTCGGCTCCGCCTCGCGCCCACCTCGCGATGGTACCCCCTGCCCACACCTCGGCATCGTCAGCGTGTGGCGTGATCACCAAAACCCGTTCGGGGGTGGATTCCATCGTTGGGTTCCTCCTGGAGTTGGCGCCCTTTTCGTCATGCTCTTGCGCATGACTCAAAGGCGCGGGGTTTGTCGATGCGGGTGACTCTGCTACGAATGCCGGGCGCTGTCAAGCCGGGTCAGCGCGGGCAGAGAGTGTCTCGGTTCGCGTGCCGGTCGTCGCTCAATCAATCCTGGGCCTCAGTCGGCGCGATTAGTTCGAGGCTTGACGCCGGCACGTTTTCCGGTTCGGTTGAGAGCTTGTGGGCAGATGAGGCAATGTCTCTGGAATCCCAGTCCCACCCGCGATTCTTGGCAACGGCGTCTTCTGTGATTGTGCGCTTGGTGAAAATGTCGCCGGCCAAAATGCCGCCGGAGATGATCATGCGCATGGCCTCTTCGACCGATATGTCGGTGGGCGTCACGGTATTGGCCGGCACGATCACCAGATAGCCGGACGACGGCACCGGCGTGGTCGGCACGTAAATGGAGAGATAATCTTCGTTCCCTCTCAATTTCCCCAGTTCCGAAGTGATGAGTCCGATGGACAGCACACCCTCACGCGGAAATTCCAGCAGCACCACGCCGCGATACTGGTGGCTCTGAGTTTCGGAGAGGAAGTCAATGCCGTGGCGCGTGGTGCTGTACACAGGACCCACGACGGGCAGCCGCCCGATGACATCATGCACGCGGTCGATCATCAGTCGCGTTACCGCCCAACCAATGAGCAAGCCCATTGCGTACAGGATGATCAGGATGATGATGATTTCCACGACGTCGGTGATGTCGATTCCCGGTCCGTGGGGTACGTTCAACCGGGTTATGATCGGATCGAGCAGGGAACCCACGATGCCGTAGAAAAAGTCCACGACAAAATAGGTGACGAAGATCGGCAGGAAGACCAGCACGCCGGCGATCAACCGTCGCTGCACGTGTCCAATGGCTCGCGCAGTCCTTCGTCGCGGCGGTCGCCCCGTCCTCAGGATACGGTCGTGCAGATTGGGAACGTTGTCTCCGCCCCCGATCCGTTGTCCAAACCAGCTGGGCATTACACGGTCCCTACTCGGCTGCGGGCGGCGGCTGATTGGTCGTATATCTCCAGCAATTGCGCCGCCACCTGGTCCCAGCTCATGCTCTCCGCCCAGCGTCGGGCTGCCTTGCCCATGCTGTCCTGCAGGCTGTTGTTCACCAGGATCATTTCCACGGAGTTTGCAAACGCCTCCGGGC
Source organism: uncultured Dehalococcoidia bacterium (assembly GCA_964502995.1). Lineage (GTDB taxonomy): Bacteria > Chloroflexota > Dehalococcoidia > Lucifugimonadales > UBA3495 > Bin87. Next base: position 38,388 of record CAZCZB010000016.1, on the reverse strand, counting down.
AGCGCCAGGACTTCAGGTATCCGGTGCGTCCATGTTGCACGATGGTGGGAAGTCCGCCGACGCGGGATGCCACCACCGGGGTGCCGCACGCCATGCTCTCCAGCGCCATCAGGCCGAAGCTTTCGTAGTACGACGGCACCACGCACACGTCGGCGGCAGAGTAGTACCAGGCCAGTCGTTCCTGTGGTATTCGACCCACAAAGTCGATGGAGCCGCCCACGTCCAGATCATCGGCCATCCGCTTCAGGCGTTCAACCTCCCCGCTGCCGTCGGCGTCGGACCCGACCACCAGCACCTGCACGTCATCGGAGTCCAACTGAGCCGCCGTGTTTATCAGCAGGTCCAAACCCTTGAGAGCCTCGATGCGTCCCACGAACAGCAGCACCTTGTGGCCGTTGAGGCCGAGTTCGCTGCGGGCTTCGGTCCGGCCAAGGGGTTGAAAGCGCGTCAGATCCACGCCGCACGGCACCAGGCGGATCCGGCTGCCGTCGCCATCGTACAGTCTGACCATGGCATCGCGTTCGTGGGCGCTGAAGGCGATGACGCAATCCGCGTTGGAAATGATCTCGGCTTCAGACGCCTCGCGCATCGGCGGTTCCTGTTCGCCCGGCCTTGATTGCGTCTTGATGCGCGACAGGGTGTGGAAAGTCACGATATGGGGGACATCGAGGTCTGATGCCAACCGTCCGCCCGCGAGACCGCTCAGCCAATAGTGTGAATGGATTGCACGGTATTCGATGCCGTGCCGCCGTCGATATTCCAGCACGCCGGCGCAAAAGTCAGGGAGGTGTTCAAATTGACGATCCAGCGGAGCGTCGGGGGGGCCCGCAGCGATGTGAACCACATTGACCCCATCGTAGATTTCAGCCGCGTCTTCGGTCTGGCCTTCGTGGTTCCTGGTAAAAATGTCCACGGGTACGCCGCGCGCTGCCATCGCCGCCGCGAGTTCGCGGACGTGTACGTTCATGCCGCCGGCCTTGCCCTGGCCGGGCGCCGCCAGGGGGCAGGCGTGGTACGCCAGCAACGCTATCCTCGGTAAGTTGCCGCCAGCCAAGGCTACGCATCCTCTCCGGGCCGCTGGAGGATGATGTGGTACAGGCGATGGTCTTTACCGCCCAGCCGGTACTTGTAAGGTTCGTTGCCCCTGAGAAAGTCGAAATGGCGGTAACCGCGTTCCAGGGCATCCTTCAGACAGAGAGCGTGGAGGAGCAGGCCCACGCTGTAGTAGCGATATTCCGGGTCGTGGCCGCTGTTGTACAGCATGCGCACGTTGTCATAATCGAAGCACAGGGATGCCGCGACCGGCTGACCATCCATCTCCATAAGGAACAGTCGGAGAATGTCCTCGCCGGCGACTACCGATGCCATTCTGCGGAAAAACGCCTCTCGTTCGTCGGTCAGGAACTCCGCCTTGGCGGGGTCGCTGCGGCGCATGAGGTCAACGAAGGTGTCCATGTGACCGGCCACCTCGTCGGGATCGGAAACGCAGTACCAGCGCCAGTTTTCGTGCCCTTCCAGGCGGCGGAGTTTGCGGCGCAGTTCGTGTCGGTCTTTCTTGGAAAGTCCGGCCAGGTATTCGTCCCAGGTGTCGGCCAGAATGGCGCGGGGCGCAACATCCTCCTCCTGCACGTCAACCTCGTATCCCCGGTCGCGGGCCAGGTCGGGCAGCATCGCCAGGGTGGGCGAGTCTTCGCCGATGGAATGGAGTTCCAGCGTGCGCGCGCCGTCGTGGTTTATGGTGTCCAGCAACGTCGGGTAAAACGCTTCTTCCGCTCCGGCCGCAATGACGAAGTCGTTGTAGTCGAAGGTGTCGCTGTTGCCGACCAGTGAGTAATCATCGCCGGCCCGGGACATGGACGCGATGGCGGTAACTTCGCCGCCCTGATCGGTCAGGTAGAAGCCGGCCAGAGCGCGGCCGTCCTGGAATGTTGACCACCACAATTCCTGCCACGCCGGCGTGATGTACAGATTGTTGACCGCCGAGCGCCCCAGCAGGTCATGCCATTCGAGCCGTATCTGGTCGAATGATGTGAGGGGAGTTGCAGCCGTGGGCGTGGTCATTTTGAACGTACCTACTGTGCCAGCATGGCCAGCAGGTCCTGGCCCGAATAGATTCCGGATTCATCGCTCATGCGCACGGCGGAGGTGATGACTCGGTGCCCCGGCTTCTGCACCCCGCGCATGGACATGCACATGTGCTCGGCTTCGATGCGGCAGGCCAGCGCCAGCGGCTTCACCCGACAGGTTATGGCGTCGGCGAGTTGGGCCGTGAGCCGTTCCTGCACCTGGAGTCGCCTGGATGCCACGTCCAGCGCCCGCGCGATCTTGCTGATGCCGGCAATGTGCCGGTTGGGGACGTAAACCAGGCTGGCATTTCCGAAGAATGGCAGCATGTGGTGTTCGCACATGGAATGAAAGGGTATGTCCCTCACCAGCACGGGGTCATGGGTCACATCATCGGAAAAAATGGCGTCGATCTCATCGGCCGGATTTCTGCCGACTCCGGCGAAAATCTCGCCATACATCTCGGCTACGCGTTCGGGAGTGCGCCACAAACCCTCGCGGCCGCTGTCCTCATCGACATACTTGAGCACGGTGCCAATCGCCACTTCGATGGCGGCCAGGTTCATTTTGGGAGCGGCGCTGGTCATCATGCCAATGATACAGACCCGGACTACACGATACCCAGAGAGTCGCGGGCACGTTCCGGCAGCGTTTCCGTGATCGCCGCCTCGATGGCCTCCAGGTTTGGCTGGACCTCGACGGTGTGGGCCTGGGCGCTGGTCACCGCCATGTCGGGATCCTTCAGGCCCGTGCCGGTAATGATGCACACCACGCGCTTGCCCTTCAGTTCCAGTCCGTTATTGTGCATCTTCAACAATCCGGCGATGGACGCTGCCGACGCGGGTTCTCCGAAAATGCCCTCCTGGGACGCCAGCAGCCGGTACGCATCCAGAATCTCGTCGTCGCTCACGGCGTCTATCACGCCGCCCGATTGGTCGCGGGCCCGTTCCGCGGATTTCCAGCTGGCCGGGTTCCCGATGCGGATGGCGGATGCGATGGTCTGCGGGAATGGCACCGGCTCGCCGCGAACGATAGGGGCCGCGCCTTCGGCCTGGAAGCCCATCATGCGCGGCAGGTTGTCGTTGCGGCCAAGCTGGTGGTATTCGGTGAACCCGCGCCAGTAGGCGGTGATGTTTCCGGCGTTGCCCACGGGGATGAACAGGTAGTCCGGCGCGTCTCCCAGCACATCCGATATCTCGAAAGACGCGGTTTTCTGTCCCTCGATCCGATGCGGATTGACGGAGTTGACCAGGGTGATGGGGTTGGTCTCGGTGAACCGGCGCACCAGGGCCAAAGCAGCGTCGAAGTTGCCGTCCACCAGCAGGATGCGAGCGCCGTAGGCCATGGCCTGCGCCAACTTGCCCAGCGCCACCTCGCCTTTGGGTATCAGCACCCAGCAGGCCAGCCCGCAGTAGGCGGAATAGGCGGCGGCCGATGCGCTGGTGTTGCCGGTGGAGGCGCACATGACCCCCAGGCAGTTTTCCTCCATCGCCTTGGCGATCGCCACCACCATGCCCCGATCCTTGAAGGAACCGGTTGGATTGCAGCCTTCCAGTTTGAAGAACAGATCGCAGCCCAGGCTCGGACCAAGGTTGCGGGAGCGCACCAGCGGCGTGTCGCCCTCCCCCATGGAGAAGACGGGAGTTTCCTCGCTCACCGGGAGCAGGTCGCGATACTGTTGTAAAACGCCGATGCCCATTCGCATTCCAGTGGCCTCCACTCGCGGGCGGGGCGCCCGGAGGGAAACCAGAATTCAGTCCTCGATTCGAATCAGGTTGTTGACGCTCACCACCACCCCCAGTTCTGCCACGGCGGACAGGGCCGTTTGCACGTCGGATTCGCGAGAGGGGTAGGTGGTGATCACCAACTGCGCGGTGCCGCTGCCAGGGTCCGTATCCTTCTGTATGACCGTCGCGATGGATATATTGCCGTTGCCCAGAATCTGGGCGATTTGCGCCAACACACCGGCCTGATCTGCGCAGGTCAACCGCATGTAGTACGCGCTGGAAAGCTCGTCGATGGGTTGAACATCTGCATCACGCGAGCCGTTGCCATTCTCTCGCCTTGTTTCCGGGAGCGGCGGAGGGCCGTCGCTGGCGCCAATCCCGCGCAGGACGCTGAGAATGTCCCCCATCACGGCGCTGGTGGTGGCCTCCCTGCCGGCGCCCTGGCCGTGCAGGATGATTTGGCCGCACAGATCACCCGTTACCTCAACGGCATTATACACGCCGTCAACTTTCGCAAGCAGGTGATCCTCGGGCACGAGGACCGGGTGAACGCGGGCGCGCACCGAACCACCGGGATCGGCCACGGCAATGGCCAGGGACTTGATGGCGTAGCCCAGTTCCGCGGCGTACCGGAAGTCCTCGGGAGCCAGTCGGCTGATGCCCTCGGTGAAAATCGCGTCGTGGGGCACTGGTCGGTGGAAGGCCAGGCTGCCCAGCACCGAAAGCTTGTAGGCTGCGTCGATGCCTTCGATGTCGTTGGTCGGGTCGGCTTCCGCGTAGCCCCGCGCCTGCGCCTCGGCCAGGGCGTCACCGAACGGCGTCTGCTCCCTGGCCATGCGGGTCAGAATGTAGTTGGTGGTGCCGTTGATGATGGAACGAATGGAATGAATATCATTGCCGAGCAACTGTGACATCAAGCAGCCGACGATGGGGATACCACCGCCGGCGGATGCCTCATACAGAAGATGAACGCGCCGCTCCTGGGCCAGTTGCAACAGTGACGGTCCGCGCCGCGACATCACTTCCTTGTTGGCCGTTACGACGTGTTTGCCGGACGACAGCGCCCGTTCGAGGTATTCGCCGGCCGGAGAGTCGCCGCCCATGGTTTCCACAACGATCTGGATATCGGGGTCGGAGAGGATGTCCTCGGGGTTGGTGGTCAGCACGCCGGCCGGTGGCGCCGGGTTGCGTGGCAGCGAAACGTCGCGCACCAGAGCGCGTTTCAGGTGGACGGTTTTGCCCGTCTTGCGCTTGATGGCATCGGCGTTTGCCAGCAATGAGCCGGCGACGCCGCCGCCAACGGTGCCCATGCCCATCAGGCCAATGTTGATCTGTTCGTTAGCAGGCATTGCAGGCTAGGTGCCGGGGATGAACCCGCCCTGCTGTTCCTGCGCCTCGGGCGTAACTCGCGGGCGCGTCAGCCGGACCTGCTCGGTCACCCAGGCGTAACGGTTGCTGTCGATGTTGATTTTCACCCAGCCTTCCTGGGTTCCCCGGGTCAATTGCTCATCTTTCCACTGGTCAACCAGGGCGCCGGCCAGTTGGAACTGCATGACCGGCTCGATCTGCCTGGTTTCCTCCGGGCCGATAGCCTGGATCACGAAGATGCTGCGGTCGGAGTAGATGGGATCCGATATGTCGCCGGGGTCCAGAATGGCCGGCCTGACTTCGGTTTCACCGGCGGAGTTGGTCACCTCGTGCTCGAACAGGTAACGGTCAAATTCGGGGAACGCGCCCTGGGGCACCCAACCGATGTACCCATCTTCGCCGGAGATTTCTCTGGCCACGGTGGCGAAGTCTTCTCCGAGTTCCAACCGTTCTCTCACCGCTTCCGGACTGGCCGATCCGTCCAGACCCATGAGGATGGCCTGAATCTCCACCTGGTTCCCTTCCTGCGGCACGGTAGCCAGCATTCGCGCGAACAATCCACGTTGCTGCAACTGCTCTTCGACTATGCGCCGGTAGGCGTCGTCGGTGAGGTTCACCTGCGTCAGGAATCCCGTGTACCTGTTCTGGTACTCGGCGTCGAGTTGGGCGTCGTCCACCTCCTGGCCGGGTTGAGGCTCCGGTCGGAAGTTGTTCCTGATCGCCTCTTCGATTTCATCGTCGGTGATGTTGATGCCGAGGCCTGGCGCAGCCTGCCGCAGTATCTCGGCGTGGAGCAGCGCCGTGAGCAGTTCAAAAGGCACGCTGCTCAGGTCAACGCGGCCGCCCTGGTAGCGATCGATTCCCTGGAGAACTCGGATGCGCTCCACAAGGTCGCCCATGTTGAACCGCACGCCGCGAACCTCTCCCGCCATGATGCGGGGCGGCAGGACGAACGCCCGGTAAACGCCGACCATCACCACGGCGGTGATGGCGAGGATCAGCACAGCGCCGACGATGATGGCGATCCGTTGACGGCGCCGCTCCAGGCTGCGTCGTTGGCGGGCCGCGGCGGCGGCGTTTTCGTTATCGGCTACCGAACGCCGATTGCGGCCGCCGCGCCGGCGAACCGGGCGGCGTGGGGATGGATCAGGAGGATCGTCAGCGTCGCGTTCAGCGCCGCGTTTCCAGGGCAGCGGCAGGTTGACCATGTGTCTGTCCGCGCAAGCGCGTCGGGTCGGCGTAATCTTGAGGGTGTTTCGAGGACCGGCTACCTGCCGGAGCGCATACCGATGTTGATGCTGTGTTCCGGCGCATAGGGCAGCAGGGCCAGGTAGCGAGCGCGCTTGATAGCCTGGGACAGCAGGCGTTGGTTCTTCGCGGAGGTTCCGGTCTTGCGCGTGGGCTCGATTTTGCCCTGTTCGGAGATGTACCGCCGCAGACGGTCAACGTCCTTGTAGTTGGGGGTAACGCCTTCCACGGTGAACGCGCACACTCGCCGGCGCGGGCCGTAGCGCCTCCCGCCGCGACCTCCACCGCGTGGGCCACCGCGACCGGGTGGGCGTCCACCGGGGCCGCCGGGCCGTCCGCCCGGGCCGCCACCAGCGGGCCGCGGCGGAGCGCCGTCAGCGGGAGCAGGCCGTGGGCCTGAATCGGCGCGTGGAGGTGAGGACGGAGCGGGCGTGGTCATGTTTCGGATTCCTCCGGGTTGTCGGTCAAGTTCGCCTGTTGTTGATCGATTGGCTAGAAAGGCAGGTCGTCCACGTCGGTCATGGGGCCGCCGGCGTTGTCGGGTTCGTAGCCGCCGCTATTTCCACCGCCGCGCTGTTCGCCGTAGCCGCCGCTGCGGGAGTCTGCGTAACCCCCACCCTGTTGTTCGCCGTAGCCGCCGCTGCGGGAGTCTGCGTAACCCCCACTCTGTTGGCCGCCATAGCCGCGCTGGTCGCCGTATCCGCTGTAACCGTCGCCGTCGCCCTGGTCGCCGCGGCGTCCCAGCATCTGCATTTCGGTGACGTTCACGTCCAACGAGAAACCGGGCGTGCCGTCTCGGCGATCATACTGGCGCGAACGCAATCTTCCTTCCACGTAAACCTGCTGGCCGCGAGTCAGGTATTGATTGCACACGTCAGCAAGTCGGCCGAACGCGGTGCAGTTGAACCACTCGGTTTCCTCGCGCTGCTCACCGGCGGCGGTGGTGTAACGTCGGTTGCTCGCTATGCTGAACGACGTCATCGGTTGGCCCGATGGCGAGTAACGCATCTCAGGATCACGGCCCAGGTTGCCGATGATGATGATCTTGTTCATGCGTAGGTTACGCTTCGGCTTCGTTCCCGGTTTCCCCTGCAGGTTCCGCAGCCGGTTCGGGCGCAGATTCACTGGCGGTTTCCGCAGCCGGCGCTGCTGCTGCTGGCGCTTCGGAGGCAGGCTCGGCGGTTGGAGTCGCGGCAGAGGCCTCCGCGGGTGGCGCTTCGGAGACCGGCTCCGCGGTTGGAGTCGCGGCAGAGGCCTCCGCGGGTGTCGCTTCGGCGGGTGTGGCGGGCGATTCAGCGGGTGCGGGCGTAGCTTCTGTCGCAGCGGCGGGCGCTGCGCCTTCGGCGGGAGCGGTTGCCGGCGCCGGCGGGGCAGCGGGTGGTCCGCCGCGCTCGGCGAACCCAGAGGCCGCTTCGGGAATCGGACCGCCGCCGTCGTTGCGCCTTCCGCGTCCGGGCGGAACGTAGCGCGAAGGGGCGGTCAATGGACCGGGCGCGGGTTTGTCTTCCAGCGGGCCTTCGCAGCGGGTCACCAGGGCGCGCAGCACGTTGTCATGGAGGCGCAGGTACGTTTCCAACTCCCGGTTGATCGGGCTCTCGGTCGTGAACGAGGTCAAATAGTATGACCCCTCCAGGAAGTTGTAGTTCCCTTTGCGAATGGGGTAAGCCAGACGGCGGGTGCCCCAGGTCTGCTCGGCGGTCAGTTCGCCTTCGCGGTTGGTGATGAATGACTTTATCTCATCCCAGGTTGCAGACGCGTCGTCCTGGTTCAGCATGGGGCTGAGGATGGTAACGAGTTCGTAGTGGCGCAAGTCGGAATCTCCTGATTTGGTAAGAACGCCCGGAATTATAGCACAGTTGCTTTTCACTCAGCCTGCAGTTGTGTCAGCACAGATTCGATCAAGTCAACGCCCCGCGCTCCCTGGCTCCGGTGGGCGATGCGCCCGTGTTTGTCCAGGAAAATGTAGCTGGGCACGCCGTTGATTCCGTAGGCCGTGGCAACGTCCGCATTGGGGTCGTAAAAATTCGGAAAGGTCAATTGATGCTGTTCGACAAATGCCACGGTGGCGGCCTCGGAGGTACGGAATTGGGACACGCCGATGACGTTGATGCCGGCGTCTGCCAACTCCTCGCGGTAGCGTTCTGCGACAACGGGCAACTCCCGTTGACAGTATGGTCACCAGGGCGCCCAGAAGGCCAGCAATGTTGGAGTCCCCCGCGTGTCCGCGAGCGACAACAACGTGCCGTCCGGCAGTTGCGCCTGGAAGGGGGCGCCGGCGGGCCGGTCGGTTTCGGTTGGCTGTTGAGGCACGGGACGCGGCGTGTACGTGGGCGGCGGCCTGGGCGTGAATGTCGGCGGAGCCACGGTGTCGGTGGGCGCCGGGGCATCGGTGGGCGCTTGGACTTCGGCAGTCTCGGCAGGCGGGGTGTTGGTCTGCCGCGCCGGAGGTTGAGTCGGCTGGGACGTCGGGAGCAGCGCCTCAACGGTGACGGAAGATTCCGTCCGCTCGGTTTGGGTCGAAGTACACGCCATCAGGAGCGCGCACGCCAGAACAGCAAGGATCGGGACGATGATGGAGTTGGTGTGGCGCGTGGACATGCGGGCTATGGGCAGATGCAAACGCCGGCGCAAGGCCGGCCGCGGATTGGTTCCAGAACTTGTCACTCGATCGATCGAGGATAACAGCATCCGTCGCACGTGTATAGCGCAGAAATGGCAGAAAACCGGTTGAAAACCAGGGCGGGAGCGAAAGTGATGTCGCTCCCGCCCGGTGGATCCGTGGTCGGTAATGTTGGTTTCAGTAGGGTTGCGCCTGGTTGCCGGCCTTGACCAACAGCGTGGGCACCGGAGACTCGCGTACCACCTGGTCGGCCACGCTGCCCAGCAGCGCGCGTTTCCAACCACTGCGGCCGTGGGTTGCCATCACGACCAGCGGGTTGTCCAGCCGTTCGGCCATCGATACCACCGATCTGACCGCGTGCTGCTCAATAGTGGCAGCCTCAACGTCAACGGCCGGGAACTTTGCGGACAGCCTGTCCGCGACCTGCCAAAGGTATTCCCGGGCATCCAGGCGGGCGCCCTCCGCAATCGCGTTGGGGTCGATGTAGCCAAATGCGAGGCTGCTGTACATGCAGGACCACGCGCCATAGATTTGATGGGTCGCTATATCGGTAATGGAGCGTATCAGGGTGATGCGGGCGCCGAAGGCGCTGGCCAATTCACCCGCGTATCCGGTGGCCGACTCGGCGAAGGCAGAACCATCCAGGGGTACGATGATGTTGTCGAACGATCCCACGAATATGGATCGGTCGAACGAACCGGACCTAAGCACCAGAGACGGATTGCTGACCGCGCTGACTATCCTGGCGGTGACGCTGCCCACACGCGCCCGTTCCAACCCGCTGCGTCCGTGGGTGGACATCGCAATGAGCGAGCGCGGATTGCGGTTGGCCAGTTGGGCGACGGTTTCGTGCGCCGGCCCTTCCAGCGATTCGATTTCCACGGGCGCACGGAACCCCCGGTTCTCGAGGCGCAGCTTTTCTCCCCAAAGGTACGCCCCGATCCGGTCGTGTTCGGCGGCGGCCAGTGATCCGCGCAATCGCCCGCGGCTGGCGTCAGCCTGCCAGTCCGGTGGGCCTTCGAATGAGCGCACCAGCGTGAGTTTGGCGCCCGAGGCGGTGGCCATCAGTTGCGCCGCCGGCAGGGCATGGGTCGAGGATTCTGATCCGTCCAGGGGTACGATGATGTTATTGAACAGCGACATTGTGCCACCTCCTTGGTTGCTGCTATGCGCAGTGGTAACCGGTGCGTTATTGTTTCGTAATATCTCATATACAGATATAAATTATCTGTATATGAGATATTGTACCCGTTTGCGACCCGTTCGTCAATTGGCACTCGCTCCTGTGCCGGGGATTTTCAAAGTCCGGCAGGCTCAACATCTGCCCTCATCCTGCGGAACGTCCGCCTGTGGCGGTGGATTGTTGAACGGACGATTGGTGACTCTGGAAAGGCCCCGTGGGCGAGGGCAGGGCCTTTCGATTATCGCTCCACCCATCCGCTATCGCTCCACCTACCCGCCATCGCTCCATCCATCCGCCGTCGCTCCACCTACCCGCCATCGCTCCACCCATCCGCCATCGCTCCACCTACCCGCCATCGCTCCATCCATCCGCCGTCGCTCCACCTACCCGCTCATCCTGAGCTTGTCGAAGGATGGGGTTCATGGTTCGACCCTCCACGGGCGGGCCTACGGCAGGCTCCCGCCAAAGGCGGGCGTTCCGCACCATGAGCGGAATACTGGTCAGTGTGGCAATAATCGAAAGGCCCCGTGGGCGAGGGGCTCCGGTCTTGCCAATGCGCGTCCCGCGTGGCAACCTTGCTGCTCGAGAGTTGTATGGAAGAGGAACGTAAACCGACTCGATTGATCGTGGGCCTGGGCAACCCGGGCTCCAGGTACCGGGACACCCGACATAACGTGGGCTTCGGGTGCATCGACCTGCTGGCGGAACGGTGGGGCATCGCGCTGAACGACCGTCGGAGGACGACGGCGCTGGGGCAGGGGTACCGCGAGGGAATGCCGGTCGTGCTGGCTAAGCCGCGCACTTTCATGAATCTGTCCGGCGAATCGGTGGCGTATCTGTTGGCACGATTCGGAGGCCGGCCCGCCGACCTGGTGATCGTGTACGACGAGATGGCCCTGCCCCTGGGGAGAATCCGCCTGCGCGCTCGTGGCTCCGACGCCGGACATAACGGTATCAAGGATATTATCCGGACGGTGCGCACCGTGGATTTCGCCCGCCTGCGCATCGGCATTGGAGGGCCGGGAATGTCCGGCAGCGTTGACCATGTCCTGGGACGGTTTGCAGATGACGAGAAACCCGCGGTCGCAGATGCGATCAACCGCGCCGCCGAGGCCGTGGAGTGTCTGCTGGCCGAAGGCATCAACATCGCCATGAACCGCTACAACACGGACCCCAAACCCGATGAACCTCCCGCCGAAAATCCTCCGCAAACGTCCGAGGCGTGACACCGGACGCGCCGATGCTTGCAACCGCAATTGGGGGCAAATGTCTCTGAGAACCCGGTCGCTGCCGTTCGCATTGGCCGCATTGCTCGCAGTTGTATCGACGCTGTTGTTCGGATTCACGGCTTGCGCGTCTGAGGAATCCACCGAACCGGACCGGCCAGCAAGTGAGCCCACGATGGCGGCGGCGGTCGGATCCCATTCCCCTCGCGCGGCTGCGGCGGAACCATCGCCCACTTCCGAACTGGTCGCGCCATCCACAATACAAACCCTGCCGGCCGACATGGCTGTCGGGGCTCCGATGCGGAGAACGGAAGCGGCGGCGGTGGCAACAGCGCGCGACATGGTTGCCGCCGATTTCCCGGCGCCGCCCGATCGCGACCTGCGACTTTTGGCCCGCCAGATGCGGTGGGACGGTGCGGAACCTCCCGCCGCCGCTCCCATACCGTCCGGAGGCTGGCAGGTGGACAACGAGCGGGATTTCTGGACGTTGGACTACCCGAACAGCCGGATGGTGAGCGGCAGCTACCGGTTGGCGGCGGTTTCCGAAAGCGCCTATTGGTGGGCTCCGGCGGATTCCGACGTCGATGATGATGAACTGGAACAGACCGTTTCGGAGGCAGAGGCTCGAGTGTTTCCGCGGGTGGAGGCGGTATTCGCCTCACAGCCTCACGGGTCGGGCGACGACGAGCGGTTCCACATCGTAAGCGGGCGGATCCCCGGTATCGGCGGGTACGTGTCCGGCAGCGACCGGTATGCCGCCAGCGTGAGCCCCTTCAGCAACGAGGTCGAGGCAATATACATCAACAAACGGGCCGCCGACTTCGGCGACGGCGCGTTCCTGTACATCCTGGCCCATGAACTCCAGCACGCCATTCACCAGCGCGCCGACGAATCTGAAGCTACCTGGCTCAACGAAGGCCTGGCCGAACTGGCGGTAACCGAAGCCGGCTACCCGGTTGGCAGCATTGGCAACTATCTGCGATGGCCCGGCGTGTCCGTGGTGAACTGGCCCGCCGATTTGAATGAGAACATCGGCCTCAATTATGGCGCCGCGGCCCTGTTCAGTCATTACCTGCGCGAGCACTACGCGCGCGAGGGCGGCCTGCAGGATCTGCTGGCGTTGCAGGTGGATGGAATCCCCGCCGTGGACCAATTTCTGTCCAACCGAGGCGCGGTGGCCGACGATGGCGCACCGGCGGATTTTCACTCGGTGTTTGCGGACTGGATGGTTGCCAACCTGTTGGATCTGGACTCCGGGATTCACGGCTATCGGGGTCTGAATGTCAACGTGTCAAACATCCGTCGCCAGGAGATTGGCGAGGATGACGACCTGCGGACAGTGGCCCAATACGGCGTCCATTACGCAGAGATCAAGGACGCCGACGAAGGCGGCACGGTGCGGTTTATTGGGGCCGGAACGACTCCGCTGCTCGCGACCGACGTACCCGACGGCGGATGCTGGTGGAGCAATCGGGGCGACACGATTTCATCGACGCTGACGCGACGGTTGACTGTCCCCGCAGCAGCGTCCGGCGGGCCGGAACCGATGCTGACCTACCGATACTGGCATGACATCGAGGAAGACTGGGACTACCTGTACGTTTCGGCGTCAACGGACGATGGTGAAACATGGGACGTGCTTCCCGCTTCAGACACCACGGATACCAATCCCCTGGGCAACAGTTACGGCTTCGCATACACCGGCGCTTCTAGTGAATGGCGTGACGGCGAAGCGTCGTTGGCGGACTATGCGGGTCTGAACGTGCTGGTGCGATTCCACTACGTGACCGACGATGCCATCAACGGCCCGGGATTCTGCGTGCGTGAGATGGGTGTAACGGGCGCCTCCGATTCCACCAACGCCAGTGGGTGGGAACCGGACGGGTTCGTCCTGATCAACAACCGCGTGCGCCAGGACTGGATCGTTTGGGTGGTGGCCGATGGGTCCAACCCGTCCGCGGAGCGTTTGTCGTTGGATTGGGACGAGCGAGAGCAGCGTTGGGTCGGCTCGATGCCTGCGCCGCCAGTCGATGATGGACGACTGGTGATCGCGGTGTCGGCGGTGGCGCCGGCGACTATGGAGTCCGGCGAATATCGCCTGTGGATGGATCCGGCCAGGTGACCGATTCATCCTCCGGTTCATCTGCAGGTCTGACCCGTTCGATCAGTCTCTCGGCGAACTCCGGCAGTCCGCCTTCCCAGTTGCAGTAAAAGCAACGCCAGCGGACGGCGGCAAGAAATACCCGTAACGCCGGTTCGCCACAGAAGGGGCAGACGCCCGCAAGCTTGTCGCTTTGCAGCGAGGATGCGCCCGACACTTCCAGCGGCGTGATGCTGGATACCATCTGGACAAGGCGTCCGCGACGCACCGGGCCTGTGGGATCCGCGCCCATGCGTCGGCAACCTCGCCAACGCAACTCCGCTTTCAGGGCGTCGAAAAAGTCCCTGGAGGCAAAGTCAGGCTCGTTGCGCTTCGCGATCGCAGTCGTCAGCGCGTACAGGCCGGGCTCATTGAGCGATGGCAGAATCGCGGTCGGGTCGCCGTGGGAAACGGATACGAAATGTTCCAACAAGTCGCACAGGTATGTTTCTGTGTGGGGCGGGTAGTGGACGATCGGGTATTCACCCTCGGCCTCCCTGGAAATTGTCGATGTGCAACTGTCGATTGGGGCGTGAAACGATGTCAAACCGGCGCTGCTCCGAAATGGATTTTCATTTCAGGATATGGCCCCGCGAACCGCGCGCGCAACGACCCAATGTCATCGGCCATCTCGATCAAGGATTAAATAAACCACGGTCTGCGACAGCAGCAATCCGGCGGCCCCAAGAATCAGGATGCGGAAATGCAGCCAATGAACCCAGCCACTGTATCGCCGCGACATCGGCAATAGCGTCGTTGGCGCGACTGCCCGCCTCAGCGTCATTGGTTGCAGTTCGGTGAATGGGTTCTCGGATGAGAAGAGCGCGGCTCGCCTTCGGCGAACCGCGCTCGAATTGAGCGGCAATTGCCGACGTGTTACGGCATATCGTCGTTGGCCCAAGACTTGATTAGATGATGGGCGATGGCGATGGGGCCGGGGACGGTGAGTTGTTCGCTGCGGCCCTCCAGAGCTTTCAGCACCTCGGCGCGGCTGAACCACTTCACGTCGGTCATTTCCTCCTCGTCCATGTTGATGTTGGTGGTGTCTGCCTCCGCGATGCATCCGATCATCAGCGACGACGGGAATGGCCACGGTTGCGAGGAGTGGTAGCGGACGTTCTTCACGCGGATGCCGGCTTCCTCCATGACCTCGCGGGCGACCGCCTCCTCGATGCACTCGCCCTGATCCATGAACCCGGCCAGCGCGGAGTAGGTGCGCATCCGCTGGAGTCGTCCACGGGATTGCCCCAGGAGGCAGCGATCGTTGTCGGTGTCGGCCACAACCGTGATGATCACCGGGTCGGTGCGCGGGAAGTGCTGTGCGTTGCACTCGGGGCACTGGCGCACCTGTCCTCCCCGTGCTTTGTTCGTGGGGTGTCCGCACACCGAACAGAACCCGTGGCGCAGGTTCCAGTCCAGTTGGGCGCGGGCCTGGGACAGCAGACCGGTGTTGGGGCCGGACATGGTCTCTCCGGCAGTGCGACAGTCCTCAAAACGCCAGCCGGTAGCGTCCAGCACCCGCTCGGCGGCGGCTGCGTCCTTGGAGAGGTCGTAGGCGAAATGCGCCACGCCGTCCAGCAGGCCCAGGAAAATCCACTCCGCGCTGGCGGGCATGGGCAGGGCCTGCCGAGTGGTCAGCCAGCCCAGTTCGGGCGTCGAGTCATCGGTGAGCAGCACGTTCAGGTTGCGGAAGGGCAGGAATTTGCTGCCGGTGTCCTGCGCCTGTTGGAGTATCCAGTCCTCATCGCGGCGCTCCACCTCGCCGCGGTTGATGGGGTTGTCGGCAAAGATGTGGGGTGGGTACATCGGTTCAGGGCGCTCCGTGGTATAAGGTCGTTGTGGCGGTATTGTAACGCGAAATACCCGACCGTGTTGCCCACCCGAACATTCGGCAGCCGTTATTCCCCCGTCGCCAAGATGGAACGGCTTGCAACTTTCCGGCCCTATCCCTGCCTGCTGTATCGCAGCGCGTGGGTTGGCGCCAAACGTTGATGCACGGGATCAACTACCAGCAATGCGCCTTCCAGCGTGTACGCGCCGAGCAGGGCGGGAGCGCCTTCGTCGGTGAAAATGACGATGGTTGTTATTTCGACATCCTCTACGCGGACGCGAGCTTCGCCAACCGGATCCTCTACGATGCTGCCGTCGGCCAGTTCCGACCGGATGCGGCGATCGGCAACTATCCCCAGATCGCGCATCAAACTTGCCGGCAGGCAGGTGTATGTGGACCCGGTGTCAACGGTGGCATCCACCCTCTCGGTGCGGCTGCCGTCCGCGGAAATTACCTCAATCGGGTAGGTGAAGGTCCCCAACTTCAGCCCCCTTTGGCCGACGGGTACTCCGGACGTCGGCGTTCCTGCAGGGCGGCCAGGCCCTCCTTCACGTCATCGCCGAAGAATCCGATCGCCTCGGCGAGCAGCGAGTAGTCGAATGACGTGTGGCCGGCCTGGCGGAGCCACTGGTTGAGGGCGCGCTTGGTGAACCGGATGGCCGGCTGCGGGCCGTCGGCCAGGCGACGCGCCGTGCGCATGGCGGTTTCCATCAACTCGTCGCGGGGTACCGCCATGCTGACCAGGCCGATGCGCT
Organism: uncultured Dehalococcoidia bacterium; assembly: GCA_964502995.1. GTDB lineage: Bacteria > Chloroflexota > Dehalococcoidia > Lucifugimonadales > UBA3495 > Bin87. Next base: position 22,226 of record CAZCZB010000016.1, on the reverse strand, counting down.
CCGCCTCCTTGCCGTCCAGGAAATCGCAGGTGAGCAGGTAATACTTGGCTTTGGCCATGCCGCAGAGCAGGGGCCAGATGATGGCAGCGTGGTCGCCGGCGGCAACCCCCAGGCGAATGTGGCCGTCGGTGATCCGTGCATCCTCGGCGGCGATGGAAATGTCGGCCATCAGCGCGACCGCGAGTCCCGCGCCCACGGCGACGCCGTTGATGGCGGATATGACCGGCTTGTCCAGGTTCAGGATGTTATAGACGATGTCGCCCGCTTCCCTGGTGTTCTGGGCTACGATGGCAGG
>CAZCZB010000016.1:0-21921 GCA_964502995.1 uncultured Dehalococcoidia bacterium | reverse complement strand
GGATTGTCGATGGCCTGCTCGATCATTTCGAAATCGCCGCCGGCGGAAAAGGCGTCGCCGGCGCCGGTCACGACCGCCACCCGCACCTCGGGATCCGCGCCAACGTCCAGCCAGATGCGGCTCAGTTCGTTGTGCAGCTTGAAGTTGGTGGAGTTCAGCGTCTCCGGACGGTTCATCGTGAGGGTGATGATGCCGTCGGATTTTTCGATCAGCAGGTGCTCATAGGAGGAATAGTCGGTCATGTTGGCTCCGAGATGTGGTGGCTACCAGACGATTTGCGCTTCTTGCAGGGCGGATAACTCTGACTCGTCCATGCCCAGCAATCCGCAGAATACGTCACGATTGTTCTGGCCGAGTTCCGGCGTCCAGCGCAGCGGGTCGGTGGGGGTGACCGAGAAACGCCAGGGTGGCGCGACGGTCCGCTGCTCGCCCCGCGCGGGATCGGTGGTGAGGGGGAACACCCCGCGGGCCGCGAGGTGCGGGTCGTCCATCAACTGGTCGGCGGAGAGGGACGGGAAGGCGGCGATGCCCGCAGACTGCAACCGGTTGGCGAGTTCAAAAGCCTCGCAAGTTGCGGTCCACTCCGATAGGCGTTGTTCCAGCGTGTCCTGGTTCCGCCAGCGCAGGAAGGCGTCGCCGTAGTCGTCGGAATCGGCCCACCCGGGGTTGCCCATGACGTTTTTCAGCGCAGTCCATTCGGCATCATCGGCGACGGCGATGGTTACCCACTGGTCATCGCCAAGACATGGGAAAACCCCGTGGGGGGCCATGGAGTCGTCGCGGTTGCCCAGGCGTTGGGCGTCGCGCCCGTTCATCGCGGTATCCATCAGGGCATGGCCCATGAAGGCGGTGGCGATGTCGCGGACGGCAACGTCCGCGCGCTGGCCGGTCTGGTGGTTGCGGTGGGCGCACAGGGCGGCCACGGCGGAGAACGCGGCCATCATGCCGCCGGTGTGATCCATGGCGTGGCGCAGTTCCACCGGCGGCCCGTCGGGGTAGCCGGTGAGGTAACCCAACCCGCCCAGCGCGGCAAACATGGGCGCGTAACCGGCGTAGCGGGCCTCGGGGCCGGTCTGTCCGTTGGAGGACAGCGACACCATGATGACGTCGGGCTTGATCTCGCGCAGTTGGGGATAGCCGAGGCCGAGACGATCCATGACGCCGGGCCGGAAGTTTTCCAGCACCACGTCGGAGATGCGCACCAGGTCGTAGGCCAGTTCCAGAGCGCGAGGCTCCTTGAGGTTCAGCGTGACCGAGCGTTTGCTCGCGTTGACCTGCTCGAAGGATGACGGTGGTTTGCCGTACATGGCGTGGGGACGGCGGGTGATGTCCAAGCGCACGGCGGATTCCACCTTGATCACGTCGGCGCCCAACGACGCCAGGATCATGCCGGCGAAGGGTCCGGCGGCGTGGACGGAGAAGTCGGCGACGCGAACGCCGGCGAGGGGTGCGGATGAAGTTGATGAATCGGTCATGGCGTTCACGGGACCTTATTCGCTGGCTGCTGCGCCGTTTTGGTACTTCTCCTGGTATTCCTGCAACAGCGACGGTAGCAAGTCGGGGTTGGTGCGAGCCGCCGCATTGAGCGCCATCAGCATCTCGGAGGCCTCTTTGCGGGCTTCTTTCCTGCCTTCCTCTTTCGCCGCTTCAATGCGGCGACGGCGTTCTGCCAAAGCTATGAACATTTTGACCCCCAATTCAACCAGGATAACCAGTGAAAGCGAAACCAGAAAACCCCATTCCCACAGTCCAATAACTTCCTGAGGCGTCCTGTCCCAACGCCAATCGTGGCCGCGCGCCCACAGGGTCAGCAGGGTTACGGGCCAGATGCCAAGGATGATAATCGGGATATTCTTTACCGCATCGCGTGGCGGTATATCCATGGTACTCCATTACCGGGGTACTCCATTACCGGGGTACTTCGTTACCGGAGGCGGCAGGCGACCCTGCCGCCGGGCTTGGTTCTCCTTCCTATTGGTACACGGCCCTAGTAGTACACGGCGTTGCCGGTGCCGCCGCCGGCCGCGATCAGTTCGCCGGTGATGGCCCATGCCTTGTCGGACGCCAGGAATGCGGTCAGGTAACCGATCTCGGATGCGTCCACCATGCGGCAGATGTGGTTGCCGCGAGCGGAACCGGGCGCGAAGTCCTGCGATTCGGCCTCCTCTGGCGATACTCCCAACTGTTCGGCGCGGGCAGCCAGCAGGCTGGGCGTGCGCTCGGTGCGCGTGGTGCCGGGATGGATGCAGTTGACGGTGATGCCGAACTGTCCCAACTGGGCGGCCAGGGTCTTGGTCATGTGGACCAGGGACGTGTTGCGCGCGCCGCCGCTGAGGTTGCCGGCGTTGCGGGCGTTGAGTCCGCTGATGTTGATGATGCGGCCGAATCCCTGCTGCTTGAGCAGCGGTATGGCGGCGCGGGAACAGCGCAGCGCGCCGACGAACTTGACGTCGAAGTCGCTGATCAGTTCCTCGTCGATCAGGTCCTCGATGGGGCCGGTGGCGCTGGGCGAGCCGCCGGGCAGGGACGCGCTGTTGACCAGGATGTGCAGACCGCCCAGCGCATCGGCGGCGGCGTTGATGACGTGGTCCACCTGCTCGCGGTTGGTGGCATCGAACGACATGGGAATGGCGCGTCGGCCGGTGGTCTCGACGATTTCGGCGGCGGTGGCCTCAAGGTCGGGCATGGAGCGGGAGCCGACGACCACGTCCGCGCCCTCGCGGGCCAGTTCAATTGCAATGGCCTTGCCGATGCCGCGGCTGGCGCCGCCAACGAATGCGAGCTTGCCTTCCAGTCCAAAGTCCATAGGGGTTGCCTCCAGTTAGGGCGAACGGGTCCGCATGGTGCGGACGGTTCGCGGGAATGGAGGGATTATACAACCAAGGCGGACCTGGCAGATGCGGGATACTGGCGCGGCTGTTGAGGCCAGACTTGAAACTGGCGGAGGCAGAATTGGTGTGAGGAGTTCTACTCCAGCGGAGGAACAAGCTGGGACGTCACGGACCGGTAGGCTTGTTGGGGATGAGTAACATTTTCCGGAAAGCGCCGTTCAAGCAGGCCACTTTCCACCATTGGAGAGAGGTAATTCCACGTGAGGTTGCTCTGCTTGCGGTTGAGATATTGAGATATTTCCAAGGAGGTTACCCATATCCCTCGCGAGCATATGTCTTGGATGACTGTCTGCACGCGCTCGCGAGGGGGGCGCTGCCCAAGTCGGGCAATGAGCTCTTGAATGTGTATTGGAAGCTCTCCAGTTACGGGTTCAAGCTCTCCAGTTTCTGGGCCGAGCTCTCCAGTTACGGGTTCAAGCTCTCCAGTTACGGGTTCAAGCTCTCCAGTTTCTGGGCCGATTTCTGTTAAGTGCGATGGTAGCGTGTAATAACTTCGGGAACCGTAAGGATGAAGTTCCAATAGTTCTTTATCGCGAAGGCCGCGCAACACCAAACTGGCGTTCAACGTATCAAGGCCGGACACATTCCGCAGCCCAGCGTTATCGATCTGGCCTTCACGGTGAGCACGGAGCAAAGCGCGGAATTCGTTGCGGGAGAGATCTCCCAAGTCCAAACGTGAGATGAACTCTTGGTCGGAGTCACTCAGAGTAGGAGTGTTACGCAGGGTAACGGTAATGCCTCTGTGATTAGCTTGTATCTCAGGCTTGGGAAGGAAGGAGTCGGCCATCTCAGCGAACATGCGCGGGATTCCTTCGCCTTGGTCGCGCGCTAATCCAAGGTCAACCAGCGCCCGAACGATACGGGGATTACGGCTGTGGTGGACACGTTCCAGTCTGAGCAACTCTTCCAATGTTAAGCTGTCGACCAGTGCCCCTGGGCTGGCAACTTCCATACGGTCATCAAAAATGTGTATTTCTGTACAAACTCCCATTACTCCATAATCACGGTGTGCGACGGCGTTGAATAATGCCTCAAGCCAAGCGAAATCCGGGTATTCGGGAGTTTCTTGGAAACGATTGCCCACCAATCGTGAAGGGCGTCGCAACATGCCGTTTATGGCGTCGTTAACCTCCGCAATGACCATAGGCAGGTTGCCCTCGCTACGTGGGCGTTCTTCAACATTGTACGCAGCACCGGTGCGGCGTTCCGTGCCGATCACGCGAAACAAGCGGACACCAGCGTTGGGATGCTCAGGGCCGTTGCGGGCGAACAGCAACTCAGCAGCGTTGCGTAACGCCAAATTATTGCCTCGCCGGTCAGCCAGTTTGCGCTTGATCAGATATTCCTCGTCGGTCAATGCAGATAACCCTGCGTTTCGCCTGGCCCGATCCAACAATTCATCATCCAACTCGGCCAGAGTGGCCGACGATTGTCCGCTTTCCCAACTGGCGGCCATTCCGTTGAACTTAAGCGCGTTGATTTGGCTTTCGCTGGCTTGAACCGTCTGATCACCAATCCGGAGCGGGAAACCGTCGCCATCCACGCGAACGGGAACATCCTCCATCGGCACGTCAAAAACCAGCAGTTCGCAACCCTCAACGACAACCACGAAACCTTCTGGCTGTTGGGGAGTGAGTCGGTTCCGTGGCGTTGCCAGAATGGCAGTCACCGCGTCCCTGGGTAAATTGTGTCCGGTAATAGTTAGGTCGTCCTCGATTCCAAAAACGAGGACACCACCCTCGGCATTGGCGAAAGCTGCCACATTCTCCGCAACGTCGTCACGCACGGCACGTCGGCCCCGCGACTTTTTGGCATCTTCGGGACCATAAAAGAGGGATTTACGCTCGAAGTGCTGGCCTTCGTCCTGATCAAGGAACGGCGTGATGTCGAAACTCGGGGTTGTCATCAATCATTCCCATGAGCCGGTAGAGTCATCCTATTAGTTATTGATTTCCAGTTCTATGGCTCAAATAATCCCCTGATCAACTCTGTCTAAGCCCTTTTCTGCGCCAATCCTGTATTCGGGTCCACGAATCTTGGGTCGCGCCAAAAGTGTGTAATCAGCATTGTGAGATGTGTAGGGCATTGGGTAAAAAGAAGTTCACACCGCGCCCGCCCGCGCCAGCGCCGACAACTCCCGCGCCGTGTAGCCCAGCAGCCCGCCGTACACGTCGGCGTTGTGCTCGCCGAGGCGAGGGGCGCGGGTCAGGGTGGTGGGGGTTTCGCTGAGTTGGAAGGGGGCGCCGGTGTGTTCCAGGGGGCCGGTTTCGGGGTGGTTGACCTGGGTGTAGAAGTCGCGTTGGCGTTGCTGGGGGCTGGTGAAGACTTCGGTGGGTGTGTAGTAGGGCGCTACGGGGACGCCGTGGGCCTGGCCTTCGGCGTAAAGCCATTCGCGGGTGTGCTGGCTGAACCACTCGCGCATGTGCCGGTTCAACTCGGGGCCGTGGGTGGCCGGATCGCTGAACATTTCGGGCGTGGCCCACTCCGGGTTGCCCATGAATTCCAGCAGGCCCTGGAACTGGCGCGGCTCCAGCGTCAATAGTTCCACGTAGCCGTCGGACGCCGGCAGCACGCCGCCCACGCGGAAGTAGCGGGAGAAACGGTCCTCGGTGATGCCCTCCGACTCGCGCCGCTGGATGGGCATGTACCCGACGGATAGCTGGGCCTCCTGGGACGATGCGTCCACGGTCTGGCCGGGGGCCGAGTCGGGGTTTTCCAGCCGGTGGTAGATGGCGGCCAGCGCGCCCACGGCGGCGGTGAGTCCCGCCTGGTAGTCGCCCATGTTGGCGCCGGCGACGATGGGCGGCCGGTCTGGGAAGGTGTCCAGCGCGACGCCGTTGGGGAGCAGCCAGCCCTCGCCGCCGGCGTGGAAGGTCGCCAGGTGTCCGGCACGATAATCGGCGTAGGGTCCGGCGCTGCCGAAGGGAGTCACCGGCACGATGATCAGGTTTGGATTCGCCGCGCACAGCGATGAGTCGTCGAGGCCCACGGCGGCGGCAGCGGCCGGCGTGTGGTCGTGGACAACCATATCGACGCGGGCGGCCAGTTGGCGCAGCAGGTCGCGGCCGGCGGGGTCGCACAGGTTGAGCGTGACGCTCTGCTTGCCGGTGTTCAGGTACAGGTGGAGTCCGCTGCGCTCGGGGTGCGGCACGTCGTCAGGGAACGGGCCGCGCCGGCGGGAAGGGTCGCCGCCGTCGGGCGGTTCAGCCTTGATGACGGTCGCGCCCAGCGATGCCAGCAGTTTGCCGCAATATGGGCCGGGGATGAGAGACGCAACCTCCAGCACGCGGAGATTGGTGAGGGCGGTGGGGGAGGTCATACTTCGAAGACGTACTGTCTAACCGGGAATGAGAAACCGGGCAATACGTCCTCCCCGTCCAGAGTGTCAGGGTCATTCAGCAACTGCGGCTCCGGCTGGCCAGCACGATAGACGTGAACCTGCTGCTGGCGCGCGTCAATGAGCCATCCAAGGCGGGTTCCGGCTGCCATCCATTGGAGCATCTTATTTTGCAACGGACGCAGATTGTCGGTGCGTGATCGGATTTCTACCACGAAATCCGGAGCGCCCTCTATGATGGTATCCCGTTCGAGTTCCGGTAGCGCGTCGAATCGTTCCTGCGTAATCCACGCCGCATCCGGTCCCAGGACTGCGCTGGACGGAAGCCGAAAGCGAACGGTTTGTGATGAGGCGCTTCCACCGTTAGCCATCTCCCAGTTGCCAAGCAATACGGCAAAGTAAAACTCGTGCTTGTTGCCGCGATATCCGGTCATAGGCAGTATCAGCAGCTCCCCTTCGGCGTTGACCTCCATCTCGTACAGCTCGTTCTGCTCACAGAACTCGATGAAGCGAGCCGGAAAATCGTCGGCCCGGTGGTCGATACCCAGAGCCGAAATACGCAGGACGATGGCACCGTCGGGAACGATGGCGGTGGAGTCGGTGGTGGGTTTGGGTTTGGTTGTCATGGGTAGGACACGACGTGCGCCAGCTACACCGGCAGTATCGGTGGCGCTTCCTCCGGCAGGGTTACGTTGCGGAGGGACAGGTGGCTGCCGTCGGTGAACCAGGGGTTGCGCGGGTCGCGGGACGGCAACTGCACCGTGGCCATGCCGGGGGCGGTTACCTCGCCGCGCTGGTTCTCGGCCCAGATGTCCACGTCCACCAGCGTGTTGCCTTGGTGGATGTACTTGCGGGCCACCCTGCCCTTGAGGAACTGGGTGTCGCCGTACACGTTGAACCGGCGGGTCTCGACGCGCAGACGCTTCAGGAACGCATCGTCGCCCATCCAGTTGGTCATCAGGGTGCCCAGCCACGAGACGCGCTGCGGGCCGTAGTCGTAGGCGCCGGGGACGCCGACAGCCTCGGCGACGGAGTCGCGCAGGTGGCCGATGCCGGTGTACTCCAGCCCGCCGCCGGATTCGGGGTTGCGGAAGAAGTGGTTGGGATGGCGCATGGCTTCGCGCAGCAGGACGCCGTGAGCGCTGGAGCGTCCGGTTCCGACCAGGAACGCGCTGACATCCTGCAGGGACAGCGGGCCGCGCACGACGACGGGCAGTTCCTCGCCGATTTCGGTGTCCTCGAAGTAGCGGGGCTGGCCGCCGCGCGCCGTCTCGTTGAGAACCTGCTCGTCGATGGCGGCCAGTTCATCCTCGGTGTACTCGTGGCGCTTGGGCACGTCGGCGTATTTGCCGCGCTCGCGGGATGCGCGCCGCTGGTGGCGGGTACACCACCCGACCACGCGGGCCACCAACTCGTCGCGCTGGTTGGAGTAGATGGTTTCCACGTACTGGATCACCAGACGGCCCGAATACGCGCTCTGCTTTTCCTGAACGTCCAGAACGCGCTCGATGCAGTTGACCGCGTCGCCGGGGCGCAGCACGCGGAAGAACTCCCAGTCGTTGCCGGCGAAGAACCCGTGGACTCCGGGCAGACCCCAGCGGGTGCGACCCGACCAGTGGCGCATGTATGGCGCGCAGGGATGGCCGACGACGCTCCCGTATTTGGAGTAGGCCGCGTATTCCTGGTCGCGGAAAAGCGGGTTGGCGTCGCCGATTCCGTTGACGAAGTTGAGCATGGTGTCCAGGTTGGCCTGGCGCACGTACTGCTCGGTTCGCATCCGCACGCCGATCATGGCGCGCGCGTCGGCCAAAGCCTGATCGGATATTCCGCCCTCAACCTCGGGCAGGGTTTCGACAACCTGTTGTTGGGATTGTTGCTGGGTCATTGTCAGTCCTCAACGTCATTTGGGGAAATGGAGAATGTTGATGATGAACATCAATGCTAGCAGCATCAACTCCACACCCATCCACAATAACGGTCCTTTCACCAGATCTACGCCGCTCGGATTGTCATCTCGCAAGAGGATTTGCCCGGTGGATATCAGCACCCCTGCGTAACTGACTAGAGTGAAAAATGCCAGCACTAGTAATGATTCACTAGTTGTGCCGTCCTCTAATGACCAGAACGAATCGCCAGTGATATGAAAATCTGCGCCGAATAATCCGAACCCAATTGCGGCAGTAGCGATTGCCAAAATGGCCAGAGCAAGTTGATGGCGGTCGGGCTGGCGCGGTTGCACAGCGCTTCCATCGGAATTGTCCGAAGCTTCATCCTCGGATTTCATCATCAATAACAATTACTGGCCGGAGATGTCGCGCCGGGTTACTCTAAAATCCAGCCACCAACTGTACAAGAAGATGCCGATCCCGATCAGGGTAATCGTTGCGCTCATAGTCAACCCTAACCAGTAGTCGCCATTGACGACGACGCGCCCTGTTTTCGCCCAAAAAATCAACAGAGCTGTGACACCCCCTCCTCCGGTGACCGGAGCTATGCCGAACCGTCCCAAGACTGATAGATTACTATCCTTGCCTATTTTCATCATGCTCGCTGCTCCCAAAGCCACAGATGAGCGCGTTGATGCCTGGCCACTAATATACCACCCGCCTCTCTACCAACTCCGCCAACTCGGTTTCAGAGAGATCGAGCATATCGCCCAGCACCTGGCGGTTGTGCTCTCCCATCAGGGGAGCATGGCGGCGCACGGCGGAGGGTGTCTTGCTGAGATCCCACATGAGGTTGAAGATCGGCTCCGCCCCCAGGGACGGATGGTCTATGTCGTTGTACAGACCGCGCTCCATGAAGTGGGGATGAAACAGGCGCTCTTCTGCGCTGAACACCGGCGCGGCAGCCACGCCGCGCGACTGCAAAATCCCGGTGATCTCGTCGGGGTCGTGCTTCGAGGTCCACTGGGACAGCAACGCGTCCAGCTCGCGGCGGTGGCGCTGGCGGCGGTATTGGCTGCTGAATCGCCGGTCGGTCGCCCAGCCCGGGTTGCCCATGGCGGCCACCAGTCCCTGCCACTCGTCCTGGGACGCCACCGCGATGGACATCCATTTGTCCTCGCCGGCGCATGGGTAGTTTCCGTAGGGAACCATCGTCGGGTCGTAGTTGCCGCGCGGTTGCAGTGAGCGTCCCGTCAGCGCGTGTTCCATCAGGCCGACGCACTGCGTAACCACGGTGGCGCGGAGCATGGACACGTCGATGTACTGGCCCTCGCCCGTCCGGTTGCGCCGGTAAAGGGCGGACACGATGGCGAACACCGCGTGCAGCGCGCCGCAGATGTCGCCGAAGGCGTGTTTGAGTCCCAGCGGGCCGCCGCCCTCGTACCCCATGGTGCTGTCCAGCCCCGACAGCGCGCCGATGGACGGCGCGTAGGCGCGCAGGTCCCGCAGCGGCCCCTCCTGACCGGTTGATGATATGGACGCCATCACGATATCAGGCTTGATGGCGCGCAGGGTTTCGTAACCCAGGCCCAGCCGGTCCATCACGCCGGGCGAGAAGTTCTCGATCACCACGTCGCACTTTGCGACCAGACGCCTGGCGAGTTCAACGGCGTCGGGTTCGCTGATGTTGAGCGTCACGCTGAGCTTGCCCCGGTTCACGTTGTGGAACATCGGGTTCTGCTCGGGGTCGGGCTGATCACCGACGATGGGGCGGCCCATGCGCATGTAGTCGAGCCGCTGGCGCGTTTCGACCTTGATGACCTCCGCGCCCATGTCGGCCAACACCATGCCGGGAATGGCGCCGGCGAGAACCCAGCCGAAATCAAGCACCCGGTAGCCGGCCAGCGCGCCGTCAGGGGTCGAGCCCCCGGTGGTCGCAGTGTCTATGGGCACGGTCGGGTCTGTCATAACGATTGCCTCTAACGCGGTTGTTTTCGTTCGGGAACGATGAGCGCGGCCACCGCCGGCATCACCGCCAGAGCGACTGCGCCGGCAATCTTGGTGTATAGCGGCTGGTACACCAGGCTCACTGTCCAAAGTCCCGCGAAAACGATGGCGCCCACGATGATGCCGGCGGCTATGATAACCTCCGGGCGATGGTTTTTACGGAGGGCGATCTGCCGGGCGATTAGGCAGCTACCCAGGAATAGCACCAGACAAACGATTCCGACTCGCAGCAACATGGCGGCGCCATTCAGATGATGCCCGCCTGGTACAGTTTCACCAGTTCTTCGGGCGTGTATCCAAGTTCGTCGCACAGGACGCTGCGGTTGTGCTGACCCAGGGTCGGCGCGGCCGTCGGACTATCGGCATCGGCCCCGGCCAACCGGTATGGGGTTCCAGGGTATGCTACGGGGCCGGTGTCGTCGCGCTCGATGACCACGAACAGATCGGCCAGCGATGGGTCGGCGCGCACCTCGTCGTAGGTGCGAACCGGAGCCAGCGGGATGCGATGTTCCAGGGCGATCTCCAGCAACTCGGCCTTGGTGTAGTCGGCGAGCCACGACTCGACGTAGCCGTCCACCTCGTCGGCGTACAGGTTGTTCATGGCGGTGCGGTTGCGGAACCTCTCTTCTTTCGACCAGTCGGGGCTGCCCATGATCTGCAGGAGGCGTCCCCACTGGCGGCCCTCCGGCGAGCCGACAAAAATATGGCCGTCCTTGCAGCGCAGGATGCAGTTGGGATACGGGAAATCCAGGGCGTGGTGCCCGGTGCGCCTGGTAACGCGCCACTGGTACACCGCCATCAACGCCTCGGGGCCGTTGTACAGGCCGGCCATTGTTTCCGACTCAGCGATGTCGATGTGCTGGCCGCCGTGAGTATCCCGCGCCAGCAGGGCCATGACGATTGAGGATGCGGCGGCCATGCCCGCGAAGTATCCAACCTCGGGCGTGCCGAAGCTGAGCGGCTCGCGGTCTTCCTCCCCCAATCCTTCGCAGATGCCGCCGGCTGCCGCCAGGTTGATGTCGTATGCCTTGTAATCCCGCCAGGGGCCGGAGAGTCCCCACGGGCTGATGCTTGCCATTACGAGATTGGGATTGTCCTGAGCCAGCGCGTCGTAGTCCAGGCCCACCCGGTCCATGTCGGCGGGAGGCGCGTTGTGGACCACTACATCGGCGGATGCGGCCAACCGGCGCATGATGCTGCGGCCGGTGGGAGTCTCCAGGTTGGCGGTGATGCCCTGCTTGTTGGAGTTCAGATAGAGAAACAGGCCGCTGCGCTCGGGGTGCGGCACGTCGTCCGGCCACGGGCCGTAACGTCTGGCCGGATCGCCGGATTCGGGCGGCTCCAGTTTGATCACGTCCGCGCCGGCGTCGGCCAGCAGCTTGCCGCAGTAGGGAGCGGACAGCATGGAGCCGATCTCGAGGACGCGGAGGCCGGAAAGGAGGGAGTAGGTCATGGCGTTTTTCTGAATGAGACGGGACGTGGGCAATGTTATCACACGGCCGAGCGCGACCATGAACCGGCAGATGAAAACTCGATCATCAGACTATTCGTCAAGAACCGTGTCAGTTTTGCCGGGGACGCCAAGGTTCTGGATGCGGTGATCTCCCAATGGCGGGGTTTCGCTCCGGTCAAACGGTATGTCCCTGAAGAAATGAGCCAGGTATTCAGCCAGGGCATCCTGCTCCGTGCCGGGCGCGGCGAAGCCTGCCAGTCCAGGGTCTGCCGTGTTGGGTTCGTCGATTGCGCCGTTGCCGTTGGTGTCGGGAAACTCCGGGTCGGGCGCGTTGAACTGGCCCGCCTCGCCGGCCAAATCCATGCGGCCGGCGTGTGGGACCGGAAACGGATAACCGTCGCCTCCGTTGGCGAGGAAATTCAATGTGACGATCTTGAATATTCTGCCGGGCGCGCCGACGGGAGCGCCATTGCGGACAACCACGTCTTCCACCGCGCCGTCGTCGTCCACAACCGCCAACGACCGGATCCGTTGCCCGACCGGGTGTGACGGGTCAAAGCTGAAACGCAAACCGCCAACCTGTGGGAACCGACCGTCGGTCACCGTGCCGACGCCATCGAACCCCACGGCGTGCTCCAGGATGTTCACCAGTTGTTGGGCCGTGAGCGGCGCTATCACCAACCCGTTGTTGAATCGCAAGGTGCCCTCAACGTCAAACTGCGATACGCCGCCGTCGGGTTTGCCCGAGATGGCGCTGGCCGACGGCGGCAAGTATTCTACGGCGGCCGAGTCATTGGTGCCCGGGGGTTGCCAGACGACGCCAATGTGGCCGCGTATGCCCCCGCCGTTTTTCAACGAAATCCGCACCTCCGAGTCCACCTGACGGGCCAGCCACAGGTTGGCATCGGCGGTGAGATTGCCCAGGTTGGTTTCCTGGGTGCGAACGTCGGCGCGGGCGCCGGCCAAATACACGGCGGTTTTGCCCACGATGTTGCCGTCCCGCGCGGCCAGAACGTCCCGCAGCGATTCGGTTATTCGCAACACTTCCGGTATGGGCCGGCCGGCAAAGGCCTGCCCGCCCTGCGGATGGGTGGCGTAGGCGCCGCTAAGGTGTGGATCAACGGACTCGGGAATCACGCGGCCCTGCTCGTCGAACCGCACGACCAGCCGGCCGAGGTACCGGTAATCGCCATCAGTGTTGACCAGCAGCGTCGCCTCACCGGTTGCGGACCGGTACACCAGCGGGTAGGTATCGACTGCCTCGTCTCCCGGCCACAGGCGGTCGGTCTCGTCGGCCAGCAGAGTGTTGGATCCTCCGGCGACGATGATGTCCACGTTTTCCAGCCGCGTCGCCAACTCCTGCTCGATGTCCAGCCGCTGCATGTGCGCCAGCAGGATTATTTTGTTGATGCCCTGGGAAACCAACCCGTCCACCGATCCCTGAATGATCTCGGTCAGTTGCGCCAGGTCGTCGCTGTCCACCGGCATCACCGACACACCCCCGGTGTCGGCGATGGCAGGCAGGAACGGTGTGGTCGCGCCCACGATTCCGATGCGTTCGCCGTTCACGGTTACCACCGCGCTGCGGGCGAGGCTTGCGCCGACCAGCATCGCTTCCTGACCGTCGTCCACCACCAGACCGGCGAGGTTTTCGTCGTCAGTGAAGTCAAGGTTGCTGGACAGGTAGGGGAACAGCGCGCCGGGATACGTGCCGCCGTTCTCGATTTCGGAGCCGATGATGCCGGCGAACGTCCCGGTCCCGTGGTCCAGTTCATGGTTGCCGAGCGCCGAAGCCTGGAATCCCATCGCGTTGAGCAAGGCTATGTCGCTGCGCCCGTTGCCGGGAACTCCAAGGGTTGAGGCGTTGGCAGGGTCGGCGGCGGCGTAGTAGCGCGGACCCGGCACGTAGTTGTCGCCCGAACTCAGGACCAGGGTATTGTTGGGGAATTGGGCGCGAAACCCGTCCAGTATCGCCGAAAAGTTCTCCACGTTTTCCAACGCGCCCGTTGTTCCGTCCATATCGGCGGCGTGCAGAAGTTGCAGGGTGAACGCGCTGGAATCCAGAGGCAACCCCGCGGGGGTTGCCCGGTTTTCGGCATGGGCGCGCAGCAGGGTACGGGCGGTGTCAGATTCTTCCGCAACACGGGCTATTTCAGCCTCCAACCGGCGGATGTCCTCCCGCGAAACTTCGGGCGGGGGCGCGGCGACGGGTGTGAGCGCGGCCCGTGGCTGCAACGCCCCTTTTTCCCGGAGGGTCGCGACCTCGTTGCGCAGCGCCGCAATGTCGGCCCGGATCGCCGGTTCATTCGATTCCGGCTCGCGGTTGTCTCCGCACGCAACCGCCAGGCACACGATGAGCAGGATCACCGGGAGCGGCCATCTGCCAAATGTCACGGCCGTTGAGTTCAAAGAAATGCCTCAATTTTTGTAGGTAAAGCTCCATATTCAGTACTCCCGCTATGTTACACTGCCGCGAGCCAATCTTGCCGTATCCCGAACTCATAGGAGGCTCCTCATGCCCAAGAAGCGCGGCACCGGCCTGATGATGGTCTGGTGCGAAGTCCCTGCCGACGTCGAGGAAGAATTCAACCAGTGGTACAACACCGAGCACCTGCAGGAACTGCTGGCGGTTCCCGGCGTGCTGAACGCCGCCCGCTATGAGGCCACCAGCAGCGGCCCCAAGCATCTGGCGATGTACGAACTGGAATCGGCCGACGTCATCAACACCGACGCTTTCAAGAACCGCCCGCCGACGCCGTGGGGCCAGAAGGTGGGCCCGCGAGCCGTTGCCACCACGTTGATCAACAACGTGTACACCATGATCCATCCCACCGATCTGTCGGACGCGCTGGCCAATTCCGACATGGCGCCGGCCCTGCAGATCGGCCGCATGGACGTGCCGGAGGCAAACGACGCGGAGTGGAACAACTGGTATTCCACCGTCTATGTGCCCAACTACGAGAAGGTGCCCGGCTGCATCCGTGGTCGCCGCTGGAAGGCGGTGCGCGGCGAGCCGGCCTATGCCACGGTGTATGAGTTTGAGGACCCCGAAGTTTCGTCCACCGCGCCGTGGCTGGAACAGCGGGAAGCGCACCCCGACAACGTAAGGATGCGCGACGTGATGACCCACGCTCCGGGCTCGCCGGGAATTTGGCGAAAGACATTCCAACCCTAGCGCGGCGCAACAAAGCCGATGTCGTACAATATAGGGGCGAATGATTATTCGCCCCTACTTTTTTGCGGGAAGAATGAAATTGTCCGGTGCCGGTCTGAAAATCGTGGCGTTCGTGTTCGTGGCGTTCGTGCTCGTGGTGTTGATTGGATTCAGCGTGGTTCCGGCGACTCCGGTTGCGGCGCAGGACATCATCGGCCCGGAGACCAAGCGAGTTACCACGGAAACCGGCCCATACACCGTGGTCGCCGAGGCCAAGGCCCTGCCATCGTTGCAAGCGGCCACCATCATCGCCAACGTAACGGACACTGACACGGGCAATCCGGTTGAGGACGTTCGCGTTACCGTGCTGACCTCGCTCAGCGGCAGCGATGAAACCGGATGGGCCCACGCCATCAGCCCCAACGCTCCGGGCGTGTATTCGGCCACGGTGGAACTGAAAACCCCCGGCATCTGGGACACGAGTCTGCTGATCGAAGCGCCGGACGACGCGCAGTATCCCGCGCAGGGGTTCGTTTTTGAGGTAATCCCGCCGAGCACCAATACGGAGGCCGGTTACGTGTTCATCGGAGTGGCCCTGGTGCTGGCCGCGGGCGCGGCATACCTGGTGTGGCGCATCCGCAGAAATCAGAGGCAGCGCGCCCAACGCTCGGGCGTCCCCACCCCGTGATGCGTCGCAGTCTTCCCATCGGTGTCGTTCTGGGCGCCGTTGCGACCCTGGTCCTGGGTGTGGGTATCGCGTCGGCGCACCAGGGAATACCGCCGGGCCAGACGCCGCTCACGGCCTGGGGGTTCCTCACCAATCCCATACCCAGTCTGTTCCTGCTGGCGGCGCTGTACTTCTACATCAACGGGTTGAACAACTGGGAGAACCCGACGCATCCGGTCAGCAACTGGCACAAGGCCAGTTTTTTCGCTGGCATCCTGGTTCTCTTCGCCGCCTTGCAGTCTCCCATGGAACCGTTGGCGGAGCATTATTTTGCCATTCACCAGTTGCAGCATCTGCTGGTGAGGATGATTGGCCCGCTGCTGATCCTGCTGGGAGCGCCGTTGACTCCCATGCTGCGGGGAATGCCGACGTGGCTGCGGCAGGGCGTGATCCGTCCGGTGGTGCGCACGTCAATCGCCCGCTGGATCTACTTCAAGATTACGAACCCGGTTTTCACCATCGTGGCGTTTCTGGGGTTGCTGTTCTTCTGGCAGATTCCCGGTCCGCACAACCTGGCGGTGCATAACGACTGGATGCACGAGGTGATGCACGGCACGATGCTGATCAGCGGGTTTCTGTTCTGGTGGATTGTCGTGGACCCCAAGCCGCACCGTTCGCGTTTGCACTACGGGTTGCGGGTGCTGTACCTGGGCCTGATCGTGCTGCCCAACACGCTGCTGGGCGCGGCCATCACTTTCCAGGAGCGTCTGCTCTACTCGGCCTACCAGGAGTTGCCGCGCCCGTGGGAGGCCTTCCCTTTTATCGATGACCAACGGCTGGGCGGCCTGATGCTCTGGGTGCCCGGCGACATGATGTGCATCATCGGCGCTGGCGTCGTGATGTTCATGTGGTACCAGCGAGAAATGGAACTGAACCCCAACCCGCCCATGCCTGAGATATTGGATCCGGGCGATGAGGACGGCGACGATTAGGCTCAGGCGCGCCGCAGTCGAGTCTGCGAAAGCCGTTCGATCATGGGGTAAAGCCGGCTTGCCTGATCTCCCGCGGACTGGCGCCTCAAGTCGGCGGTAACAAACACCAACGCAGGGAAGCCCAGCATTGCCGTCGCGCCGATAGCTCCGATTATCAGCGCCGTGGCCGCTATCCAAACAAAGGCGCTGGGCAGCGGTTCAAGCCCCAAGCGCCCGAAGGCGTAGAAACCGGCCAAAAGCCCTGCGCCATAAGCGAGCGCCGTTACAAATCCGACGCCCACCAACCCGATCAAAGGGCGGGTCCAAACCGCCGGCCGCTCTTCCGTTTGTTGAACCGGGGCGTTGACGCCGTACTTGGCGAGAACTTTGCGCCCGTAATTCACCAATTGCTTTGCACAGAACGCCACCGCCCATCGAAATAACATGCTGAACAGATGCAACAGCGCGAACAGAATGACCGCGCCAGCCGCCCAATCATCCACTGGGTACCCGGCAACCCAGAACAAAACCAGTACAACCGCCGTGATGGCAATTGCTGACTTGAAATACCTGAAGGGGAGCAGATTATTCTTTGCCATTTTGATTATCTCTCTGCCCTGTGCCGCGCAGATTGGCGGTCGAGTTCCGCATGGCGGATACTGCCAAGAATATCACGTCATTCGCGCTTGTCACGACGGCTGCCAGTCCCAAAACTAGTACGAAAGCCAGAACGATCTGGCTCGAAACAAACCGAATGCCATCACTCGCGCCCAGTGACAGCAGTACATAGTTCATAACCAGATTCAGGCCGAGACCGATGCCCAAAAGACCCGACCATGTAAGCGAAACCGTTGCGGCTCTCACCAGCAGATTGTAGCACCACAGAACTAATGTAATTGTGTCGGGAAATAAGCCGAACATAGACTTGCCGATTCCGGTGAGAGTTTGCATTGTACTGTAAGTTATGCACAACTCTCAAGTCTCGCCGCTGTTTCAGGGTAACCCAGGAAGATCGCACATCAGCAAAAGTTGATTCCATCAGCAGACGCGCGAGCCTGTGCGCAGGCAACCGATTGAGTTCTATCGATTGCTCGATTCCAGGGATTGTAAGATACTGGTCCTGTATCATCGAACCCTGCTTCTGGTTGGTAACTCATGGCACCACGTAACGGAAACAATCATCGTCCCGAACCGCGTTTTGACTGGTTCATTCCCATTGACGGCGACGGCGACCGCGCCGGTACGCTGAGGGCGCAGCGTCCGCCCACCTTCGATTACCTCAAGCAGGTGGCGCAAACCGCCGAGGACTGCGGGTTCTACTCGATGCTGATACCGACGCGGTTCGCCAACGGCCTGTTCTCCGAGGACGCGCCGCTGGCCGAGACTTGGACGACGGCAACCGCACTGGCCGCAGTGACCGAACGCATCAGGTTCCTGGTGGCCGTCCGCCCCGGTTTCATTGCGCTGGGACTTTTTGCGCAGATGGCGGCGGCGTTCCACCAGATTTCGGGCGGCCGGCTCGACATAAACATCGTCCCCGGCGGCATCCAGAACGACTTCGAGCGCGTGGGCGAGGTCAGCGACCACGCCACCCGATACGAGCGCGCCGAGGAGTTCATCGAAGCATGCCGCGCCCTGTGGCAGGAATCCCAGCCTGTGAGCTACAGGGGCGACTTCTACCGATTGGAAGACGCCTACTGCGCGCCTGCGCCCGGCGACGACGCGCCCCGTTTCTATCTTGGCGGCGCATCCCCGCGCGCTTTGGGGCTGTCGGCGCGGCAGGCCGACGTGCATCTGGGCTGGATCGAGCCGTTGGAGGATACAACCCAGCGGGTCAACGACCTGCGCGAGCAATTTGACGCGACGGGCCGCCCGCTGACCCTGGGGCTACGCACGCACCTGGTGATACGGAACAGCGAGGACGATGCGTGGGACGCGGCCCGCAGCCTCATTGCCGACGCCGCGCCCGAAGTCAAGGCGCAGCGACAGTCGGCCATCGTTGGTACGCCCATGGTCGGACAGCAGGCTCAGGCCCGAGAGGCTGAGGATCACCGGCTTGGTCGGCATCTGTGGAACGGATTGTCGGAAGTCCGGGTCAACTGCGGCAGCGCGCTGGTGGGGACGCCCGAGCAGGTCGCTGACCAATTGGTGGGCTACTGGCGGCTGGGCATCGACGAATTCATCCTCAGCGGGTTCCCCCATGTGGAGGAATGCGAACGGGCCGCCGAGCAACTGCTGCCCATTCTGAAAGACCGCATCGAGGCTGAACGGGGTGGCTGAAGCAACAGGCAGCGATTGGCGCAGAATCATGTAGGGGCGAATTATTATTCGCCCCTACGGGTTTTCGTATCTGTCGTATCCCGGGCGGCGTGACGCGATGGGTTACAGCGCCGCCTTCACGTTCCGCAGAAAATCCTCGCCGGCGATGCGCAGCAGGCCCCAACCCGATACGGTTACGAAATTGGCCCCCTGCCTCACGAACTCTGCGACTCCGTCGGTGTCGGACGGATTGTTGCCTCCCACTCCGACGTGCTTGCCGCCGGCGCGCACACGGGGGATGACCTCGCTCATCACCTTGCGGACTTCGGCGACGCCGGGGTTGCCCATGCTCTGACCCAGGTCTGACGCGGCGACGTGCAGGACGTCCGCGCCGGAAACCTGCAGGATGTCGTCGAGGTTGGCGACGGCTTCCACATCCTCTACCATCGGGATCACCAGAACCTGTGAGTTGACCCACGCGGTGGCTTCATCTCGTGCAACGCCGATGCCGTAGTCCTGGGCGCGTCCGCCTCCCATGCCCCGGTAGCCGTCCGGATAGTAACGCGCGGCGCGGGCGATGGCGGCTGCCTCCTCGCCCGTGTTCACGTGGGGCACGATTATTCCCTGCAAACCACGGTCAAGGTAGCGCAGGATGGTTGACTCGGAGTGGTCGGGGATGCGCGCGATGGGAGTGATGCCGAAGGACTCGGCGGCGCGCACCATGTGCTCCACCTGGTCAAGGTCGGCGGGGCCGTGTTCGCAGTCGATCATCACGAAGTCGTACCCCAGCGCGCCGAATATCTCCACCATGTCGGGAGAATAGCGGGTGATGATTGCGCCAAATACGACGCCGCCGTCGTTGAGCTTGGCCTTGGTGGTGTTGGTGCGCATCGCGTAGTCTCCTTTGGGTTGAATCGATGGTTGCCTTCAAAACGAATTTCGGTTTCGTGCGGCCGAGTGCGCGCCTCGGTGAGGTGGGGACGCTGTTTGGCGTTCATTCAGTTACAGGCGCAACAGGTTTGTGGGTATTAATCGTCCCGCCAGAGGATCCACGGCCAGCGCGGCCTCCTCCAGGGAAACTACGCCCAGTAGGCTGGGTTCGTTCGATTCGGCGAAAATGACCGGAGTAGGAAACTCGAGCCCCTCCAGCCTTATGGTGGTTCGCCCCACGTCAACCGGAACTATTCTGCCGTCGGCTGTCTCAGATGGGAGAGACCTTTCGACGGGTACGTCCAATCTCCGGAGCATCTCTCTGGGTATTGCCGTGTATGTTGATCCCGTGTCGACGACTACTTCGAGTTCCTCGAACCGGTGTCCATCCGGGTCGCCGACCCCTATGGATACGGTTACTGTTCCCATAGCGCTACTCCTGAAGGCATCTCGGCCGTTCGATTTCTACTGGACGGAACCAATCGCGATACTGTTGAGACGTCGCTTCTGCGATCCAAACGGCGTTACAGCGCGCCGTCAATGACCATGTCCAGCAGGGCCGGCTTTCCGGAGGCGATGGCGCGGTCCACCGCCGGCTTGATCTCCGAAGGGTCGGTGATGCGTTCGCCGTGGACGCCCATGCTGTTGGCAATCGCCGCCATGTCGAAGGGCGTGCCGAACTCGGAGTAGGCGAGCTGCCCGCCCGAGGTTTCGGGCAGTTCAAGCACATCCGCCTGGTACACGTTGAAGTTGACCTTGAGCACGCGGTACATGCCGTTGTTGCAGATGACGAAAATACACGGGATCTCGTCGTTGGCGGCGGTCCACAATCCCTGAATGGTCATCATGGCGCTGCCGTCGCCGATGATGCCGAAAACGGGACGGTCGGGGTAGGCGCACTGGGTTCCCATGGTCGCGCCCATGCCGCCGCCGATGGACTGGCCACGGACGCCGCGCAGGTCGCCGCGCTTCGTCGCCTGGAAGTAGTGGCGCATGGTGCCCCGGTTGCTGATGGAGTCGTCCACGACGATGGCGTTTTCGGGCAGGGCGGCGGCCAACTCCGACATCATGCGGGCCGGCGTCATGGGCTTGTGGTCCCATTTTTCGGCGACGGACTCCTCGAAGGCGGCGCGGTTGCTCTGTCTCTCGGCGGCCACCGCCTGCCTGCGTATTCCGATTTCGGACATATTGCCCGGCGACAGCCTCTCCTTGAGGACCGCGACCAGGTCGGTCAACGCCAGGCCGCAATGGCCCACGATGCCCACGTCGGTGGGTTCGGAGCGTCCGATGCTCTTGCGGTCGGGGTCGATGTGGACCAGCTTTGCCTCCGCCGGCAGGATCACGTCGCCCCAATAGAACAGTTCCTCGAAGGGGTCGGAGCCCACGGCCAGCACCAGGTCAACGGACTGCAAAACGGCCCGCTGCTGGTTGACCCGCAGGGACAGCGGCCCCATGTACTGTTCGTGGGTCGTGGGGAACGCGACCTCGGCGCCGCGTGCCTGGTACACCGGCAGGCCCATCAACTCGGCAACCTCCACGGCCTGATCCACCGCGTCGTCGTCGGAGAGGCGGTCGCCCACCAGCATCAGGGGACGGCTGGAGTTCAACAGCAGCGTGGCGGCCTCTGCGATGGCCTCGGCGCTGGGCCGGGTGGCATCATGCACGGGACGGGAGGGCGCGATGTTCATCTCGGCCATACCTTCCAGCGCGTTGGACGTGAACCCCACGTACACCGGGCCCTTGGGGTGGCTGTTGGCCTCGTTGAAGGCGCGGCGGATCACGCTGGGTATCTGATCGGGCAGGTCCAGCTCAACGGCCCATTTGGTTACGGGCCGCACGAGATTCGCCAGGTCGGTGATCGTCTCGTTGACCTTGCGGGCGTCGTAGTTGGCGGAGGTCACGACCATTGGGGTGCCGGTGTTGAGGGCGTCCAGCATCAGCGCGATGCCGTTGGCGAGGCCGCTGTCCACGTGCAGGCTTACGAATGATGCCTTGCCGGTGGCGCGGGCATACGCCTCACCCATGCCTACGGCGACGCTCTCCTGGAGGGTCAGGAAGTATCGCAATTCGGGGTAGTCGCCCAGCATGTCGATGATTGGCCCCTCGCTGGTGCCGGGGTTGCCGAAGATGCACTCCACGCCTTCCGCCTTGAGCATCTCCAAAAGCGCTTGCTTGCCGGTCATCAGTTGGGACATGGGCTCCTCCGAGGTTGACGATATGAGATTGTGCGAAAGTTCATTCAACTCGCCGGGCAATTCTACAACAATCCGCGACCGCCGTAGGGGCGAGGCATGCCTCGCCCCTCAGGGCATTTTCAAAGTTGCGCGATCTTCTTGCATCCGCTCGTCCTGAGCCTGTCGAAGGAC
>CAZCZB010000015.1:0-57318 GCA_964502995.1 uncultured Dehalococcoidia bacterium | reverse complement strand
CCCGGTAGAGCAACGGCACGTACGACGGGTCTTCGTGGTAGGCCAGCCTGATCATGCGGCTGATGCCGTGGGACGACCCCATGTCGTTGGGAATGTCATATTGTTCCAGTCCCAGGACGTTCCAGCCGCGCCGGGCCAGGTGGTACAGCGTGGCGCTGCCCATGCCGCCCACGCCGATGACTATGGCGTCAAACTCTTTCATCAGGGTGCCTCAGCTGCTAATCGAAGTGGAGGGTAATACGCAACTTCTGTGGTGGAGGACCGTTGCCAACCGCTTGCTCAATGACCTGCTTCCCGATATACGGATAGGGTATGACTTGTGAAACCGCAAGATCAGGCACTTCTTGCTGGTATCGAATTGTGCGGCCCATCTCACGATAGAAGCCAACAATAACGTCGACTTCCCCTGCCGCTTGACCTTGTTGAGATGATTCGGTGCGAGGTATCGCATCATCGAAGTGAATAGTGGCCCGCAACCGATCAGGTATCGGTCTGTCGCCCAAGGCGTCTGTTCCCAAGTACAGGTCCCTGAGGACATCGAGCTCCCGAAAATCAGGAAATTCCTGCTTGTAACGGTGGTCTTCAAGTAGGCGGAAGGAAACTTCAACATTCCGCATTATCATGCCTCACATTTACTTACGGCTCTGTGTCCAAAACCGTGGCGCTACGCCCGCGGCAAGGCCGCTCCGGGCGTGGTCATCCGCAGCGAGTACACCGACGTGCGCGCCGTGAACAGCATGGTGCGGAAGTCCGGCCCGCCGAAGGCGCAGTTGGCCGGAATCTCGGGCACCCTGATGATGCCGACATGCTCGCCATTGGGTTCGAACACCCAAACCCCTCCGGATCCCGTGCAATACACGCGGCCCTCGGCGTCCACCTTCATGCCGTCGGGCACGCCGTCCTCTGAGGAGGCCATTGAGCCGAAGACGCGGCTGTTGCTGAGAGAGCCGTCGGCGGCTACGTCGTAAGCCTGGATGAACTGGTTCTGCTTGACCTCGCCATCCCAATATTGGTCGGGACGTTCCCCCAGCTTCCGGGTGTTGGACACGTACAGAACCGTTTCATCGGGCGAAAACGCGATACCGTTGGGGAAATCAATGTCGTGGGCCAACAGGTCAACCGTCCCGTCCGGCGCGATGCGGTGGACGGTGCCCGGCCACTCGATCTCCTGCCCGGCTTCGGGCACGCGCCCGCTGGGATTGGTGAAGTAGATGCTGCCGTCGCTGCGGCAAATTATGTCGTTGGGCCGGTGGAATCGCTTGCCGTCCCACCGGTCAGCGACCACGTTGATTGTGCCGTCCGGTTCCATCCTGGAAATTCGGCGGTTGTCGCCCTCGCACATGAGAAGGCGGCCCTGGAGGTCGAAGGTCATGCCGTTGGTGCCGCCGCTGGGTTCGCGGATGATGTCGGGGGTGCCGCCGGCCGGGGACATGCGGTGGATAACCGGCGGTTCCCGCCGCAGGTCAACGAAAAGCCAGTAGCCGTCGGGATGCCACAGCGGGCCTTCGGTGAAGGCGAAATCGGTGGCGAGTTGCTGCGCTTCTTGGTTCGGTTCGACTATCCCTTCCAGGTACTCAGGCATTATTTCCTCCGATCATATTCGGGTTGTTGGGGTTGCGGAGTGATTGCGCGCGGTCGCCCTGGCGCTAGAGGTGGGCCAGATACTGCTCGGCGAAGTCCATGCCGACCAGGTCGCTGAACGCGGTCATCAACCGGTGGGTCACCGGGCCGGGCACGTTGCCATCGGCCACTGACGACCCGTTCACCGCCGAAACCGGACAGATGCACAGACTGGTGGAGGTCAGGAACGCTTCGTCGGCGGTGTAGGCGTCGTACAGGTCGATGTCGCACTCCATCGTCGGGATGCCCAGGTTCTGCGCCAGTTCCAGAGTCTGGTTGCGGGTGACGCCTTCCAGCACGTACTGGGATTTGGGCGTCATGGCCACGCCGTCCTTGACTATGAACACGTTGCTGCCGCGACCCTCGGTGAGATTGCCGAACTCGTCCAGCAGGATGGCCCAGGCGTCGGGGTCTTCGCCGTGGGCTTCCAGTTCACCCATGATCAGGTTCAGATAGTTGTGGGTCTTGGCGCGTGGGCTCAGGAACCGCGGCGGGATACGGGGAACGGACGGCGTGTTGATGCGTGCGCCGTCCTTGTACAGGGGAGCGCGGGCTGCGAAGGGTATCGCGTGGCTTTCGATGATGATCGTGGGTTCCAGGCCGCCGGCGCGGTCGGGCGCCTCGACGCCGCGACTGATGCGCTGCATCACCCACATGTCCTGGCCGGCCGGCAGCAACGGATAGTTGTGGGCGACGACTGCCTCCGTGGCCGCGGTCATTTCGGCCTTGGACATCCCAACGTCGATGCGCAGGTAGCGGAGCGAGTTGTAGAGGCGGTCAATGTGCCGGTCCAGCCGGAAGGTCTGGCCTCCGAAGGTGCGGGTGGCGTCGAACACCGCGTCGCCGTACAAAAACCCCCGGTCGTATATGGACAGGGACACCTGGCTCGTCGGCGTCATCTTGCCGTTGAAATAGACGATCTTTTCCTCTGGCATGGGTCTCTCCTGGGTGAAATCTTGGCCGTCACGGAACGGGTTGGAACGGGATGCGCGCTATGAAATTCGTTTGATCTGGAACTCGGCCTGTTCCTCCATGGGCAGCACGATGGCCGCGCCGTCCAGGTCGCCCAACCCCTGCTCGACGGCCTCGTGGAACAGGCGGTATGCCAGATCGCCGCCGGGGATGGGCGTTTCCAGGTCGCGGGCCATTTCCTGGATCAGTCCCAGGTCCTTGAGGAATACCCGCAACTGGGTGCGGATGCCTTCAAAATCCCGGTCCAGCATGGCGGGCGCGTTGCGGCCGAGAATGAAACTCTGGCCCCAACCGGAGTTGACCAACTCGAAGACCAGCGCCGGATCCGCCCCCGATTTGGCGGCCAGCAGCATCGCCTCGGCGGCGGCCACCTTGTGGACTCCTACCAGCAGTTGATTGACCAGTTTGGCCGCCGTGCCGGACCCGGTGGGGCCGACGTGGCGAACCACCGCACCCATCACGTCGAATGCGGGCTGCACACGCTGGTATGCTTCGGCTGGCCCGCCGACCATGATGGTGAGGGTGCCGTCGGTGGCGCGTTCGGTGCCTCCGCTGATGGGCGCGTCGAGGAACATTGCGCCGCGAGCCTCGGCCGCTGCGGCGCAGGCTCGCGACGTCGCGGCTCCCACGGTGCTGTGGTCGACGATGATCTGGCCCGGCCGGGCGTTGGGCAGCGCGCCGTCGTCACCGAGCAGCACCGCCTCGCAGGTGACGATGTCGGGCAGGCACGCCAGGACAACGTCGCAGTTTTCCATCACCTCGGCGGTGGATGACGCCGCCGTCGCGCCGGCGTCGGCAATCTGGCGCACCTTTTCCTGGCTGCGGTTGTGTACGGTCAGGTCGTATCCGGCCCGCAACAGGTTGTAAGACATGGGCAACCCCATGCGCCCCAAACCGATGAATCCGATCTTTTCACTCAAAGCATCAACCTCAGCGTAGGCGATCGTCGGAGATTATATGAGGCCTTCGGCCAACGCCGCCGCTTCGACCAACTCCCAACCGTCCTGGATTCCAGGCAACAAGCGGTCGCAGGCTTCGGCCTTGAGGACGGCCCGCCCCGCGTCGTCACTGTCGTCCACTGATACCAGGGCGTCGGTTACCTTCGCGGCCTCATCGGCGTCAATTTCGGGGCGGGCGGTGAAACAGCAATGGCTGTATCCGGGACTGCTCCAGAATACGCGCAGTTGGTCGGTGTCGATGCCGTGTCGCTCGGACAGGGTGTCGAACGCACGCGCGCTGATGGCGCCGGCGTCGTAGCGTCGATTCAATACCTGCAAAGCCACGTCCACCTGGTCGTTGGAATGCTCGGATTGCCGCTGATCGTAGAAATCGGCGGCGGACAGCGAACGGGACGGGTGGATGCTAACCTCTTGCAGGAAGTGTACCGGCAGCAGGCCCGCCTCCACGGAATCGCGGGCGGCGAAAGCGAAACGGGTTCCGGGCAAATCCTCAACGGTCTCGATGGCGGAATCGGCCCGGGTGATAAACCGGGTGGTGAATCCAACGTCCACGTCGCGCAGGGCGAGGACGGGCGCGCCGTCGGGCATGGCGCGGCGCATTTTCACGTGGGAAAGAGGACCGTTCCAGGCCAGGTTGATCTCGCCGCGGACGAAGGCGTCCACCATCTGATCGTATCCCGAATACAGGACCCAATCGAACTCGACGCCCTGCCTGGCGAATACGGTTTCCAGCGCGATGCACAGATCCAGGTGGGCCGGAGAACCTGTTGCTCCCATTCGTATCATGTCATCCCCTCCTGCATCGCCGGGCGCGGAACAACCGTCGGCAGTGTCTGGTGCCGTTTCGCGTCGTCAGTCTAACAGCCAGTCAAAAGCGTGCCAACCGGAAGCCGCAGGTACCCAGCGCAACGCGATTATCGCTCCAACTGTCCGCTCATCCTGAGCTTGTCGAAGGATGGGGTTCATGGTTCGACAGGCTCCCGCCAAAGGCGGACGTTCCGCACCATGAGCGGGCAACTGGCCCACGAGCGGGCAACTGGGCCATGAGCGGGCAACTGGCCAGCGTGGCGGTAATCGACCAGTGCGGCGCTAATCGACCAATGCGGCGGTAATCGACCAGTGTGGCAGTAACCGAAAGGCTGTGCGTGGGTACCGCGCCGGGGGCAACGGTTCGTTCATCATCGGTTCGGATGTGTCGGTCCGGCTAGCGGTGTTGCAAGTTGCTGAGGTGGCCCCGTTGGGTTAACCTGTCGGTTGTCGGGAGTGAATCCCGCCTGAGGAGTACGTTTATGGCGACGGTAATGGAACGCAGGATACGCGGCAGGGAGCGGCAGGAAATTGCCGATGAGTTGAGCCGCCGCGTCGACGGGGAGGTGCGATTCGACCCCTATTCGCGCCTGCTGTACAGCACCGACGCCAGCATATACCAGATGGAACCGGTGGGCGTCGTGATTCCCCGAAACGCTGCCGACGTGCAGGCGGTGGTGGAGTTCGGCGCGCGCGAAGGCATTCCGGTGCTGCCGAGATCGGGGGGCACCAGCCTCGCCGGCCAGACCGTCAACCATGCCATCGTCATGGACTTCAGCAAGTATATGAACAACGTGCTGGAGGTTAACCAGGAGGAACGGTGGGCGCGGGTGCAGCCCGGCATCATCCTCGAACAGTTGACGAAGCAGGTTACCCGGTACGGGTTGCAGTATGCGCCCGACCCGACGACCGCCAACCGCGCCTGCGTGGGCGGCGGCATTGGCAACAACACCTGCGGGGCGCACTCGGTCATCTACGGCAAAACGCTGGACCACATCCGTGAACTGGACGTGGTGCTGTCCGACGGGTCCACCGCGCATCTGGGTCAGTTGAACGCCGCCGAGTTGGAGTCGCGGTTGAGCGCCGGCGGACTGGAGGGCGAGATTTACCGGGGCGTATTGCGCATCGCCCGGGAGCAGAAGGACGAGATCGACCGCACCTATGTGAAAATCCAGCGGCGGGTGAGCGGCTACAACCTGGACGAATTCATCCTGGACGACGACCGCAACCGGCCGGTGAATCTGGCGCGGATGGTGGTCGGTTCCGAGGGAACCCTGTGCGTCGTGACGGAAGCAAAGGTGAACCTGGTGCCGCGCCCGACCATGACCGCGCTGTCCGTGCTGCACTTCCGTACCATATTCGATGCCAGCGAGGCTACGACCCGTGTGCTGCAGCATGATCCGTCGTCCATAGAGTTGATCGACAAGATGGTGTTGGACCGGGGACGCCAGGCTTTGGGATCGTCCCGCAACCTGGCTTTCATCGAAGGCGATCCGGGCGCGATGCTGGTGGTGGAATTCTATGGGGAATCCGAGGACGAACTCATCGCCCGCGCCAACGCTCTGAAGGCGGATATTGGCCTCGCCTACGCCTGCGTCAACATTCACGACGCGGCGGGTCAGGCGGCGGTGTGGAACGTCCGCAAGGGCGGACTGGGCCTGCTGATGAGCACGCGGGGCGACGCCAAACCCATTCCCTTCGTGGAAGATCCCGCCGTTGACCCTTCGGTGATGGGCGAATTCGTCCGCCGGTTTGACCAAATCGTGACCGAGCACGGCACCACCGCCGGATACTACGGCCACGCTTCGGTGGGCTGCCTGCACATCCGCCCCTTGATCAGCCTGAAGGACCAGGACGGTATCAACAAGATGGTATCCATCGGCGACGCCGTGTCTGATCTGATCAAGGAGTTCGGCGGGTCCATGAGCGGCGAGCACGGCGACGGCATCGTGCGCGGGGTGTGGACCCGCAAGATGTTCGGCGACCAGATCTATGACGCGTTCCGAGAGTTGAAACGCACCTGGGACCCCCAGGGCATCATGAACCCCGGCAAGATCATCGACACGCCGCCCATGACCGAGAACCTGCGCTACGGAACCGCCTATGAGACGACCCCGTTGAACACGTCGCTGGACTTCTCCGCAGACTTCGGCTTCTCCGGCGCTGTGGAAATGTGCAATGGCATGGGCGCGTGCCGGAAACTGGACGGTTCCATGTGCCCATCGTTCATGGCGACGCGCGATGAGGAACACTCGACGCGGGGGCGCGCCAACCTGCTGCGCGCCGCGTTGTCGGGCCGGATGCCCGACGGGACCGAGTCCTCCATAACCGACGAGCGACTTCACCAGGCGCTCGACCTGTGCCTGGAGTGCAAGGCTTGCAAGGCCGAATGTGAGTCGGGCGTGGACATGGCGAAGCTCAAGTACGAGTTTCTGCACCACTACCACCAGGAACACGGGGTTCCGCTGCGGTCGCGGCTGTTCGCCAACATCAACGCGCTCAACCGGTTGGGCAGCAGATACGCGCCAATCAGCAACTGGCTCGCCGGAACCGGTATCGGCAAAACCTTGGCATCGACGTTCCTGGGCATATCGCCGCAGCGGGAGCAGCCTGCGTTTGCGCCGCAGTCGTTGACCCAGTGGTTCGCGCAACGCGAGCAGAACGGGCACGCGGCGAAGTACGGAACCGTCGCGTTGTACAACGACACCTTCATGAACTACAACTATCCCGAGATAGGCATCGCCGCGGTGGAAGTCCTGGAGGCCGCCGGTTATGGCGTGGAACTGGTCAATGGCGGCTGCTGCGGCCGCCCGATGATCTCCAAGGGTCTGCTGGACGATGCCAGGGAGCAGGCGCAGGCGAACATGGATGGGCTGTACGCCTACGCCGAGCGCGGGATTCCAATCGTGGGATGCGAACCGAGCTGCCTGCTAACGCTGCGCGACGAGTATCCGGAGTTTGTCGCGGACGAAAGGGCCCGGGCGGTGGCGGAAAACTCTTTCCTGATCGACGAGTTCCTCGCCAGAGCGCAGGCAGACGGACGGCTCGACCTGCAATTCAATGGAGACGCCAAGCAGATACTGTTCCACGGCCACTGCCATCAGAAAGCCATCACCGGCACGGCTGCTGCGATGACAATCCTGAATCTGCCGCCCGGTTTCGACGCGCAACTGATCAACGCCGGGTGTTGCGGTATGGCCGGCTCCTTCGGATTCGAAAAGGAGCACTACGACATATCCATGCAGATCGGCGGTCTGTCGCTGTTCCCCGCGATCGAGGCCAAACCCGACGCGGAAGTGGCGGTGATGGGTGTTTCATGCCGCCAGCAAGTTGAGCACGGAACCGCGAGGAGAGCCAGGCATTTGATCGAAGTGCTGCGCGATGCGGTGGTCACCGAGACTCACTAACGAACCAAAGCGGGAGCGCCGGGGCACAGCAGCGACCGGGGATGCAAGTCCCCGGTGCGCCGCTGCTGGACCGCGCCCAGGAATGGCGATGTTGTGGTGAGGGGTGCCGGGTCAGCATCGGGCACGGCGCTGGGCTTGTTTGGCATCGCGGCGGGCGCCGGTCGGAATGGCGTTGATATGCGCGGCAAACGGAGATCACTGATCGTTGCGTGGCTGCTGTCCCACACGTCCAGTTCCGACGGGTATCTGGCCTCGACACGCAGGCGCGGTTTCGATGAACCTTGAGCGACCGACAGCCTGGGGTGTTGACCTCCGAAACCCAGTGTGATGTCCCGATTGGTCAGGATTTGCGCCCACGCCGGCTCGGAATGGTTGTTGGTCGGGTCGGTATCGTGGTCGGCCTGTGCGTCGACTATCAGCCAGTAGTCGCCGGCGTCGTATCGCAGTGTTTTCCATGTGAACTCCACGATCCGCGATTCACCGGCTTTCAGGGATACCGATTGGTTGTACATCCCGTTGTGGCGGGACACGTCGCGCAGGGAGACCTTTGCCCGTCCGTCATGAGTGCCCAGGTTCCGGATGAAGGCGGCCACTTCTACCCAGTCCCCTTTTGCGATTGGGAATTCCGGGTGCGGCGGATAGATAGCCGACACTGCGAAATCCACCGTCGGCGGGTGCAGTTCGATTTTGAACGTGCGATTCAGACCAATCCCTTCTACCTGAAACTCGTGAACACCCGGCCGGTAGCGACCCGTTCGCCAGGTGAAATTGGCAAAAGCGTTTTGACTCGGCGAGGCCAGGGGACTGCGCGTTTCCGGTTGCTTCGCTTCGCTCGGGAAGTGCAGCGTTATTGGAGCCCTGCCGGCGAGGCCGCCTTTGTTGATGATCTCCACCGCGATTGAAACGGGATCCCCCACCACCGGTTTTTCGGGGCGGAACGAGATTTGGCCGATTGAAAGGCGAGGAAGGTCGGGTAATTCAGTCGCCGTGAGTTTGTCCCGGACTTGTGAGTTCGGCATCGTTCCCTGGTCGGCAACCGCTATGTCCTGAGCGCTGATCAGAGTTACGGTCGTGTCTGTGGAGACGTTGTTGTCCGGCAGGGGATCTTTGGCTGATTCAATCTTGACGCGCAACGAATGTGCGCCGGGTTCGATTTCTGAGGTATTCCAGGCGAATCCTACGGTTTCGGATTCGCCAGGTTCAAGGGTCAAAGATTGATCGTCGAGGACCACGTTGGACGCGCTGTGGTGGAAGGCAATGCTTGCTCGGCCGGCTTGTGGGCCGTTGTTTCGCACGAGCGCTCCGACCTCGACGCGGTCTCCTTGCGCGTAGGCCATGGCCTTGTCCGGCCCGTACATCTCCACGATTTCGAAATCCGCCGTCGGCGCCAGCAAAGTCCCGATGAAATCGGTCTCTGCAGTTGGGACCGTTACTTTGAACGTGTGATCCCCGGGCGCGTACCGGCCGGTGCGCCATGTGAATTGAGCGGTGGCAATGCGGCCCGGCTCAGTCCTGGGTTTGCGGGTTTCGGGTTGCTTGCTGGTGGACGGAAAGTGCAGCGTTACCGGAATGTTCGCCGCGAAGAGGCCAGCATTGCGCACGGTCACCGAGATGGTCACCGGGTCGCCCACCACCGCTGATTCAGGCGTGAGAGTCACTCCCTCAATGGAGGCGGTTATCACCGGTTCGATCAGGTTCACAGACAGGGAGGCGGAAGTTCGCCCGGTGGCGGCGTTGTTGTCCAAAAGGATCTGGGCAGACAGCCTGTGATTGCCGACGTCGTAATTCCGCGTTTTCCAGATGAATGTTGCAACCCCGCTTTCTCCCGGACGGAGGGCAACACGCTTTATTTCAGGTTTCTTGCTGGCGGAAGGGAACGTCAGACGCACCGGGACTTTCGTTTTCACGTTGCCATTGTTCCGGACCCTGACCTCGATGTTGACCCATTGCCCCTTGATTGCAGTCGCAACGGGTGTACTGCTGATGCCAACCACATCGACATCTATGCGTGGCGCGATGGTTGGCGCGGGCGTTGCCGTGGGCGTCGGAGTCGGCGGATATTCGGGCGGTGTGGCCACCTGCGGCTGCGCCACGACCCCTACGATGTGGCCGCGAGTTCGATCCTGTGCGCCCATCAGTACATAGACAACTCCGGGCGGTGTGAGCAGGATTTTGAACCCGGCGTTGGCCAGCGCACGGTCGTCTTCCGAAGCAATAACCCACAGTTGCAACTCCTGGCTGCCCGCGTCCTGTCCCCCGGTGTTCCACTCCATCTGTAAATCGATCGTGGCGTTTGGCGCGATCGTGATGCCCGAAACTTCGTCAACAAGGTCGTAATGGCCTGCGGTTACCAGGTACAACTGTGCCTTGATGGAGGTCTCGGTCGTCCCTTCCTTGTGCAGCGCAGACAATATCGGCACAGTTTGTCCGATTATTGCAACAGGTGGAGCGTCGACGGATATATCCAAAGTCCCAGGAATTGACGGTGTGGGTGTCGGCGTTGGGGTTGGAGTCACCGTCGCTGTTGCTGTCACCGTGGGGGTACTCGTTGGCGTCGTGGTGGGAGTGGCGGTTGGGGTAACCGTAGGCGTAGGAGTGTGAGTAGGTGTCGCAGTAACGGTCGCGGTGGTGGTGGGCGTCGCCGTGGCGGTGGTGGTTGGAGTCAGCGTGGGCGTTGGCGTGGCGGTTGGGGTAACCGTAGGCGTAGGGGTGTGAGTAGGTGTCGCAGTAACGGTCGCGGTGGTGGTGGGTGTCGCCGTGGCGGTGGTGGTTGGAGTCAGCGTGGGCGTTGGTGTGTTGGTAGGCGTCGCGGTAACGGTTGGCGTTTGGGTTGGGGTCGCGGTGGGCGTCGGCGTTGACGTTGCAGTGGGCGTCAGCGTGGGAGTGGGAGTGGCAGATGGTGTGGGCGTGTTGGTCGGCGTAGGGCTGGGTGTCGCAGTATTCGTTGGCGTAGCAGTGGCCGTGGGGGATGGGGTTGGGGTGGCCGACGGAGTGGGTGTGGCGGTTGGGGTCGCTGTGGGAGTCCGGGTGGGAGTCGGGGAATTGGTGGGGGTTGCCGTCGGCGTTGGGGTGTGAGTGGGCGTGGCGGTGGCGGTCGGTGTTGCCGTCGCGGTGGGGGTTGGCGTGGGAGTAGGGGTGTTGGTGGCCGATTCGGGGTTCGTGATGTTGATCCAGTCGACCGACGTATCGGTGTTGTTGGATGGGTCCCGGTCTGTGAATGTTGTGGGAGAACTGACCGAGACTGTTGCTATCACGTGCTCTTTTTGAGCGTTCGGATGGTTGTCGAAATCCCATCCCACGTTGCCCGCGAGGGACCCTCCGGCAGCAATGACGCAGGTGGTGAGGCAGGCCATGTCGTCAGATTCGTCGCGGTTGTTAATCACCGCGTCGGAGACCGAACCTCGCAGTTCCACCGAGAGCGTCAGATCGTGGCAACTGCCGTTCACCACGTCATAATAGATCCTGACCATGTCTCCCGATTTATAATCAGGCGGATCGTTCAGGACATAGTCGGAATCAAAAATGCCCAGCAAGGCAATGCTGACATCATCGGTACACGACTCTTGCGGAACGCTAACTTGAGGGGCGGGGAGAGGAGGCTGCTCGCCGCCGTCCGCGACTCGTGGAGTGCTCAATAACAGGGCGGCTACTATACATAACGTTGCCGAAACCAGGACCAGTATGGCCCACTTCGATACGTCCGATGCCATTGCGCCGACCCACTATCCGGGACAAGGTTAAGGCTTGTCGTAAAGCAGCATGATCACACCGACGCCGGGTTCGTCAGCGTTAACGTCAACCACCATCCGGTGCAGGCTGGTAACGCCCACCTCTCTGCCAAGTTCAAAGTTGGCTGCGTTCAGGGGTTCGCCCGCGTCGGCGGAGACGACCGAACTGCCATCGACCAGAACTTCCGAGACGGTATTGGCTCCGCCGTCCTGTTGTCGGGTCAGCAGGGCTGCCGCCGATGCCCGCACATCGTCGATCGTGTGTGGGATCACGAACCGCACCGGTTCTGATGCGCCTCCCCTGGTTGAACTGCTGAACAATATGAACGCATCGCACTCGGGGTTGCTCCAGTCGTAGTATCCGATATCGGAATGAGCGGCCGCAGGCGTCTGATTGTCGTGCGCCAACAGGACTTCGCTGATGGCCAGAACGAGCAGGTTATTTTCCAGGTACCGATCCGCCTCCGGATCATTGGATGCGTGGTCGGTGGGGTCGTGTTTCCACATGGCAACTGCCGGTCGGTCTTTGGGCAGGTAGGCTACGATCCACCCCTGATCGTCGAAATATGCCGTTACATTTTCCACGGGCGCCGGACCAATTGCTGCGGCAAACATAGGCAGTTCGACGATGCCAAAGTTCAGTCCCCAATCCAAAACCGTGCCGGAACCCCGTATTGAAGACTCCTCCGGGACTGTTTCCAGATTCTCTTTAA
Organism: uncultured Dehalococcoidia bacterium; assembly: GCA_964502995.1. Classification (GTDB taxonomy): domain Bacteria; phylum Chloroflexota; class Dehalococcoidia; order Lucifugimonadales; family UBA3495; genus Bin87. The sequence goes on along the minus strand of CAZCZB010000015.1, from coordinate 45,112 downwards.
TCTTCAGCACGTCCAAGAGTGGTTCGGATTGATCCGAGTCGCTCTGCAGTACCTGAATGTAGGCTGCGAACCCTGCCGCATCCTCCCGGAATGCCGTGTCATCGTCGTTGGCCGTGCGTGGCAACCCGGATGGATGCGACAACGGCAGGAATTCCGCCCACGGGTTCGAATGCGCGCTTTCCACCGCCGGCGCAGGAAGGACGACAAGCAAAAGTGCGCCAACAATGGCTGCGACGAGGGCAAGAATTCGGAAATTGTTTGAAATAATTTTGAGACATGACATAATGCGGCAATCTAGCGCAATTTTGGCGATCTGTCAATGGAAATAAAATGGAGAAACAAACCATTGAATGCGCTACGGAATGCAACCGGACCGCACCGGAAATTGTTGAGCCACGACTGTATGCAATCGATTCCCGGACCGTCCGGATGTGACATAACGCTTGCATCATTCGCGGGAGCGACGATCAATGCCCCCGGTTCCTCAACGCCACCTTCGACGGGAGCGCTCAGGAATCTGGCGGCAGAATGCCCGGTAACGGAAACGCGCTCGCTGGGTCAGTTGCGAGCGCGCGGGATTGTCTGTCGGTCAGGACACGCTGGGCGGCGGTACCGGGCCGTGGCCTCGCCCGTTGCCGTTGCCGCCGTAATCGTCGTATCCGGTATCGCTGAAAACCCTGATCTCAGTGCCCTGGAATACGTGGTACATGTGCGCATCTCGCTCGGCGCCCACGGTATTCAGCATATCAGCGTCGATGTCGGTGATTATCTCCTCGATCTGCTCGGCGGTCAGACGTTGGTCAACCGCAATGGCGACGTGGGCGATGCCGGGGAGAAAGTGAGTGTCGATCCGTCCTACGGTGTTGTCTCCCTCAAGGATCAGGTAGGCCTCGGAGTTGGCGGTACGTACTTCGCGTTCGTAGTCGAAAGGCATTGGTCAGGCGCTCACCCTCGAACCTGGCCGGTGCCACGAACGATCCACTTGTACGATGTCAACTCCCGGACGCCAAGGGGGCCGCGAGCGTGGAACTTCTGGGTGCTGATCCCGACCTCCGCGCCGAACCCGAACTGGGCGCCGTCGGTGAATCGCGTGCTGGTATTGTGGTACACCGCCGCGGCGTCCACTTCGTCCAGGAACCGCTGGGCGGCGTTCACGTCTTCAGTGACGATCGCCTCGGAGTGGCCTGAACCGTGCGTTTCGATATGATCCAGGGCGTCGTCCAGGCTATCCACCACGCGGACGGCGGCGATCAGCGCCAGAAACTCCTGGCCGAAATCCTCCGGTTGCGCCGCCACGACGTTCATCCCGTCGCCGGGCCCCAGGATGCTGAGGGCGCGATGGTCGCACCGTATTTCGACTCCGGCCTCGTTCAGTTGGGTCGCGATTTCGGGCAGGCACCGCGCGGCGGCCTCGGAGTGAACCAGGACGGTATCGAGGGCGTTGCAAACCGTGGGACGCTGCACCTTGGCGTTGTACACGATCCGGGCGGCCATGTCCGCGTCGGCGTCGCGGTCAACGTAGGTATGGCAGACGCCCACGCCACCCGTGAGCACCGGCATGGTGGCGTTCTCGGCCACGAAGTTGATCAATCCTGCGCCGCCCCGGGGAACCAGCAGGTTGATGTGTTCCTTCATGCTCAGCATCACGTCCACCAGGCTGCGGTCGATGTTATCGACGAACTGCACCGCGTCGGTGGGCAGGCCTGCCTCTCCGATGGCGCGGTGAATCAGGGACACCAACTCCTGGTTTGACCGCAGGGTTTCCTTGCCGCCTCTCAGGATGCAGGCGTTCCCCGATTTCAACGCCAGGGAGACGATGTCGGTGGTCACGTTGGGGCGGCTTTCGTAGATGCTGGCGATCACCCCCAGCGGTATGCGGCGTTTTTCAACCTCCAGGCCGTTTTCAAGGGTGAAGTTCTCGACCAGTTCACCAACCGGGTCGGCCAGCGCCGCGACTCGGCGGACGTCAGACGCCATGCCGTTGAGGCGTTCCGATGTCAGCAGCAGGCGGTCCAGGTAGGCGTCGTCGAACCCGTCCCGTTTCGCGTCCCGGTAGTCGGCCTCGTTGGCTTGCAGAATCGGCGCCTGTTCCGATTCCAACGAGCGCGCGATGTTTTCCAGGGCATGGTTCCGCACATCCGGCGGCAACTTGACCAGGGCAGCAGATGCCGCCTGCGCCGCCGCTCCCTGTTGGTAGAGTCGCTCACCGGCAGTATTCACGTCATCCCCCTGTTAGATCAGAACCAGGTTGTTGCGATGCACCACTTCCTGACCATAGTGGTACCCGAGAGTTTCCGCGATGCGGTCGGAGCGGATGCCCTTGATTTTGGCGACGTCGCCCGACGGGTAGTTTGCGATTCCGCAGGCGATGTTTTCGCCCTCCGCGTCAGCAATGTATATGATGTCGCCCCGTTCAAAGTTACCCACAACCTCGCTGACGCCGGCGGGCAGCAGGCTCACGCCGTTGCGACGCAGGGCGGATACCGCTCCGGCGTCCACCTTCACCTGTCCCCAATTGCTGTCTCCGACGCGGCTGAGCATCCAGCGTTTGCGGGCTTCGGGCTTGCTGCCGGCCGGCCGGAAATAGGTGCCGATGGGCTCGCCACGGGCGGCGGATAATACGGCTTCGGGGTCTCGGCCCCGGCAGATGGTCATGGCGATGCCAGAGGTTGTCACGAGGCGGGCGGCGTCCAGCTTGGTCGGCATCCCGCCACGAGCCCAGGCGTTGCGGTGCTCGCCGGCCATCGCGACAACTTCGTTGTCGATCAGGTCCACCGTTTCGATTTTGGTGGCCGTCGGGTCCGATTTGGGATCGGCGGTGTAGAGGCCGTCCACGTCCGAAAGGATTACCAGCAGGTCGGCGTCGATCAGCGTGGCGATCAATGACGAGAGCCTGTCATTGTCTCCGAATACCTCGCCGATTTCGTCGGCCGCCACCACGTCGTTTTCGTTGAGGATGGGAACAATTCGCATATCCAGCAGGGTGAGCAGGGTGTTGCGGATGTTCAGATAGGATTGGCGCTGGGCCATATCCTTGATGGTGAGCAGCACCTGGGAGGTTGCCACGCCGTGCCGGTCAAACAGGTCGCCGTACAGGTTCATCAGACGGCTTTGACCCAGCGCAGCCAGCACCTGGCGGGTGGGTATGTCGGGCACGTCGGGGAGCGCCACAGTCTCGGCGAGCACCTGGCGTCCGGCGGCTATGGCTCCGGAGGTTACCAACAGGATCTGCGCGCCGTCGTCGTGGACCAGTTGCGCGATCTGCTCGACCAGGTGGGCCATTGTCGCCGTGTCCAGGCCGCCGTTCGACGTTCCGCCGGCGAGTACATTGGTGCCCGCCTTGACCACGATGCGGCGGTAGGCGCCAGCCTCCGGCGGCGCGCCTACCGGGCCGGCAACGTGCGTTGCGGCTGCTTGGTGAGGATCGTTCTGCACTGCGGGCATGGCACTAAAACAACACCGGAATGGTGCGTGAATTATATCACCGCCCGGCGGATTCCCACCGGGTAGCCGCCTGTCGTCAACCAAAGGTGCATTGAATCGGCGCGGCGGTTGGGCGTACAATTGTCTCGTGGGGCTGGCCGCCGGTCAGTCCCATCCAGCCGTGTTAGACCATATCCGCACAACACGCGCTTCATGGAAGGAATATGGCATTAGAGGGACTTATTTCCCGGTTGGGCGCTCAACCCTGGTTGCAACAGCACCTTCGAAATCTGGCAAACCCGAACGCCCGGCCATCCCTGACGGTTGATCCCGAACACAGGCCCCTGTATCTGGCGGCTATATGGCAGATGCAGCGGCGTCCCATCATCGCCATCACCCCCCGGCTTGAGGACGCTCGCCGTCTTCACGACCAGATTCTCACCTATGTGGGAGACGATGCGCCGGCGTACCTGTTGCCCGAACCCGAAGTGCTGCCTTTCGAGCGCCTGGCCGTCGATGCGCGCACCAGCAATCAACGATTGACCGCCCTGGCTGCGCTGGCAACGGCCCGCGACCGCGCCGATGATGACTTTGCTTCGGGAGATGACCTGCCTCCGTTGGTGGTCGCATCCGTATCGGCGGCGCTCCGTTTGACCCTGCCGCCCGCATTGGTTCTGGGGAATCACACCCTGAACGGCGGCGGCACGATTGAGAAAGGCGCGCGGTTGCCCTCAATAGACGCGATGCTCGCCGCATGGATCGACCTGGGGTACCGGCGCGAGCCGCAGGTGGAGGTTCCCGGCGCCTTCAGTTTGCGCGGCGGAATCCTGGACGTTTTCCCGCCCAACTCGGATTTGCCATATCGGATCGAACTCTGGGACGACGAGGTTGACACCATCCGCGTGTTCGATCCTGAAACCCAGAGATCCATTGGCGACGCCGAATCAGTCAACATGATCGCTGCCGCCGAGCAATTGCCCGGCCTGACCGATTCGCAGGCGTATGACCTGATTCGCAGCCGCATAGACCTTTCGCCCTGCCTGCCCAGCGTGGTGGGACGTTATCAGGAGGAGTTGGGCAACCTGCTCACCGATCCGAACCCCGAGACGCTGTCTTTCTACAACGGCCTGCTCAACCGCCACTCCCTTGCTGACTACGTTCCCGACGACGCGATTCTGGTGCTGGATCGACCGGCCCGCGTGTCCGGCGAAGCTGAGGAACAGGAGGAGCGGTACGAGCAGCAGCGCGCTGTCCGACAGAGCCGGGGGGAACTGCCCTATGGTTTCCCATCTCCTTCAACGGACTGGGCCACCCTGCGCGGGCGGTTCGATCAGTCCGGCGTGGCAGTGGTGGACATGCTCCGTTGGGGAGCCGAAGATGGGCCGCAACTGGTGAACACGCTGCCGGACACGCTGGCCGGATTGTCCAACTTCACCGGCGATGTTGGCGAGCGGATTGCCAACGGCGGGTCCGTGGTCGCCATCAGCCAGCACTCAGGCCGGTTGGCCGAACTGCTGCAGGAGGCCGGCATCGCCGCGCAGGTGGTAGAAGATCTGCCGGCCAGGCCTCGGTCCGGACGGGTGTATCTGTTGACCGGAGCCCTGCGCAAGGGTTGGCAGGTGGAGGCATCCGGCAACGCTCCGACATTGGCGGTGTACAGCGACGCCGAACTGTTCGGCACGGTGAAGCAACGGAGTTACCGGCCCCCGACCCGGCGCGACCTGGGGGACGCGGTTTCTCTCGCCGATCTGACACCGGGCTGCTACGTGGTCCACATTGATCATGGGGTTGCCAGGTTTGTCGGGACAACCCAGTTGGATTCCGCGGGCGATGACCGCGAGTATCTGGTGCTGGAGTATGCCGACGATGACAGGTTGTACGTTCCCACCGAACAACTGGACCGCCTGGGCGCCTACGTGGCCGCCACCGACCACTCGCCCACGCTGACCCGGCTGGGCGGCAGCGAATGGCAGCGGATCAAGGATCGTGCCAGGGGCGCGGCCCGCGAAATCGCCGCCGAACTGCTGAAACTCTACGCCACCAGGGAAACCGTGACCGGCCACCGTTTCGGGCCGGACGTGCCCTGGCAGAGGGATCTGGAAGATTCATTCCCGTTCCAGGAAACGCCCGACCAGATGCGGGCGATCGAAGAAGTGAAAACGGACATGGAAGGCGCCAAGCCCATGGATCGCCTGATTTGCGGCGACGTGGGTTACGGCAAAACCGAGGTGGCCCTCCGCGCCGCGTTCAAGACGGTCAACGAGGGTATGCAGGTGGCGATCCTGGTGCCGACCACCGTGCTGGCCCAGCAGCACTACGCCACGTTCGCCGAGAGGCTGGCGCCCTATCCGGTCAAGGTGGACGTGCTGAGCCGGTTCCGTACCCATAAGGAGCAGACGGACGTCGTCGAAGCGGCGCGGTCGGGCGCGGTGGACATACTGATTGGAACCCACCGTATGCTCCAGAAGGACGTGGCGTTCGACAACCTGGGCCTGGTGATCGTGGATGAAGAACACCGGTTTGGAGTCGCGCACAAGGAGCGCCTGAAACAGATGCGCTCCGAGGTGGACGTGCTGACCCTGACCGCGACGCCCATTCCGCGCACGCTGCACATGGCGCTGGCCGGCGTCAGGGACATGAGCGTGATCCACACGCCGCCCGAGGCTCGCTTGCCGGTCAAGACTTTTGTCTCCGAGGACAGCGGAGAGTTGGTGCGCGAGGCCATTCTGCGCGAAATGGAACGCGACGGGCAGGTGTTTTTCCTGCACAACCGGGTCAGGACGATTCAGCAGGTTGCCGATGAACTCCACAAACTGGTTCCCGAAGCGCGCTTCATCGTCGGGCACGGCCAGATGCCCGAATCCGAACTGGAAGACGTGATGGTCGCGTTTGCCAACGGCGACGCGGACGTGTTGGTCTGCACCACGATCATCGAGTCCGGCCTTGATATGCCCAACGTGAACACCATCATCATCGACCGGGCCGACCGGTTTGGGCTGGCGCAGCTTTACCAATTGCGCGGACGCGTCGGACGCGGCGACCACCGGGCCTACGCGTACATGCTGCTGCCCGACGATCACGACATCACCGACGCCGCCAGCCAGCGCATCCATGCCATCCTGGAAGCCAACGAACTGGGTTCCGGTTTTCGCATCGCCATGCGCGACCTGGAAATCCGCGGCGCCGGCAACCTGCTGGGGGCCGACCAGAGCGGTCAGATCCACGCGGTGGGTCTCAATCTCTACTCTGAACTGTTGACCCAGGCGGTGCAGGAACTTGGCGATGAGGACGCCGCCGGTTCCGGTGAGGCTAGCGCGTCCCCGCCTCGCATCGACCTGCCGGTGTCGGCGGTGATTCCGGTCGAATACATCGCACACCTGCCGGCGCGGCTGGCGTTCTACCAGCGGCTGTCGAACATCACCGACCGGGAGCGCATCCCAAGCGTGCGGGACGACATGCAGGACCGCTTTGGACCGCTGCCGCCGGAAGTGGAAAACCTGTTGAGCATCACCGACCTCCGGTGCCAGGGCGCGAACGCAGGCGTCGAATCCATCGTCGGCGCTGGGGACGGGATCGTGACCGTCGTCTTCCGCCAGCCGGTGGGCGATGCTCGGCTCGCGTTGCAAAACAAGATGGGGCCCGGCGTTCGGGTCGGTCGCCGCGACATGGAAATTCGCACCAATGGAGATGCCGACCATGGCGTCGCCCGGATCGCCAGGGCGCTCCGCAGGGTCATATCTTTCGTTGACGAAATGCAGGCGGCGATGGACTCCGCGATGGGCAGTATCCCCGTGGTTTCCGACGACGTTCCCGACCAACCGACAAAGGAAGCGCCTGGCCGTCCCCGCCGTCGCCGCCGCCGTCAGGCAAAGCTGCCGGTGGGCGCCGACTGATTGGCGAGGGGATCGATTCGGGCGGTCGATCCCCAACGCATCATTCGTCCTGGGTCTCCGGGACGCCGTCGTCGGCAACCTCAACGGTACGGTCAGGGCGCCGGCGGGACACCCAGACCACCACCCCGATCACCACCGCCAACGAGATCACACCGACGGCGATTGCCACGATGTACAACCATACGAATGCGTTTTCATTCGCAGTGTACACCGAGACGGTAAGACGGGCGTTGGGTGCGGCATCCGACGGGCTGTCGCCCACGGACCGGTATTCCCAGGCTTCCGCATCGCCCAGTTGCGAACCGAAGTCCATGATGTCTCGAATATCGGACGCTCGAACCACCAGTTCCATGTGGATGTTTTCGTGTTCACCCCGTTGGTAGCGGGATTCGTTCCAGCTTTCAACGTATCCGCCCAACGACTCCGCGCGCTCACGGATCTCGTTGGCGGCCGGAATGGGGTCCTCCGCCGCCAGCGAAAGGGACGCCGCCGAATCGACGTTTGACCGGATGATCAACCTCAGCCGGGCGTTGGGCGACTCGCCGGCCGGGGCGGGCCCGACCGAATTCAGCTGGCGGTTGGAGGGTTCGCCGGTGGTGGCTGCATAGTCCATGAGGCCGGCAAGATCACGGGGCCGCACGTACGCGGAGAGTTCCACCACCTGGCCGCGACCCTCCTGGTATTCGACCTTTTCCCCAACGTATCCGTTCAGAGTTTCCACGCGGCTGCTTATGGTGTTCGCAGTTTCGCGAGGGTCGCCAACGGCAATGGTCAGCGAACCGTGGGGAGGTTCGGCGGCGAACCGCTGTGGCAGGTGCAGGTTGACCCGGATCAGCGACGCGGCCACACGGTTTTCAAGGCTGCGCTGCGTCGCAGCGACGTGCTCAATATCGGCCCGCACTTCGGCGATGCGGCGTTCGATGTCAATAACGTCCTTGACCGTGGCGGCGTTTTCCAGCAGGACGATCAATCGCTCCTCCTGGGTCGTCCACGCGGCGAGACGGGCTTCGTTGTCGATCAGGCGGTCGGTGACGTCGGTTGACGAGACTCCCTCGTCGGTTACGCGGCCCATTGACCGAAGTGTTTCCATGGCGTTGTTGAACCGTCCGGCGGGCACGCGGACATTGACCGACGCGGTGCGATACCCGCCTTCTCCGACGATGTCCGCAGATTCAACCCATCCGTCCCTTTGCGCCGCCACCGTTTCAACGTGGCGAACGGCGTTGTCGATTTCGTCAACCTCCAGGCTGATCCAGGCCTCCACGATGAGTTGACGACCGCTCTGAACTTGCAGCGTGACCGAACCGTCGCCGGCGGGACCGGACGGCCCGCCCGACAGTAGCGTCGCGACCGAATCCGCTGATTCGGATTGCTGGCGAGCGGGGGCGCTGGCAGCCACAGGCACTTTAGTGGCGGCGGCTCGCGGCTGCCTCAGAGGTTCGTTGAATTCCGACTCGTCAGCAGGTGCCGGAGCGTCTGACGACCCGGAGGACGCGGTTTGGCTCTCAGCAATGAAATGGGCAGGGGCCTGCTCGGCGGCCCCGCCGCAACTCAAGACCATTGCCATCAGGCCAGCAATCAGAACTATCCCCGGGAGTATTCGGCGCAATTTCGCGATCGTCATTATCCACGCTCCACGTTGTAATGCGGGTAGGTACGGATTGTATTCGCAATCGGATGCGCACGACTTGGATGGCGTGTCTCAATCTCTTGGATATTATGCCTCTATGCTATAATTGGAGAGCAGTCGGGGTGTAGCGCAGTGGCTAGCGCGCCACGTTCGGGACGTGGAGGTCGGTGGTTCGAATCCACTCACCCCGACCATTGCTATGCCCACACCGGAGGGATAGCATGACGCGTCGCAGTTTCTGGGCCTGGGGCAACGAGGACAGGGAGCCGTCCGCAGCAGATTACGCGGCCATGGCCGAGAGAATCCACGAGCGGTACGGCGCAACGCGCACGGCGCCCACGCCCCCGACCGACGCTGATCTGAACCTGCGCGCACCCCGCATTCTGCCGCATCCGCTGGTCGCGGAGTATTGCTCCACCGACGAGCACGACCGCGCTTCGCATACCTACGGGCGCAGTTTCCGCGACCGTATTCGCGCTTTCAACTGCCATTTCCCCAACCCGCCGGACGTGATCGCGTACCCGCGCACTGAGGCCGAGTTGGTGACGGCGCTGGACTGGTGCGCCAACTCCAACATCACCGCGATCCCCTACGGCGGCGGCAGCACCGTAGTGGCCGGCGTGGAACCTCCGGAGGCCGACGCAGTCGTAACCATCGACCTGACCCGGTTGGATCAGGTGCTGGAGATCGACGAGACCTCTCGGGCGGCGCGGATACAGGCCGGAGTGCTGGGGCCGGCGTTGGAATCGCAGTTGCGTCCCCACGGCTACACGCTGCGTCATTTCCCGCAGAGCTTTGAGTTTTCCACGCTGGGCGGTTGGATCGCCACGCGCAGCGGCGGGCACTACGCCACCAACCACACGCACATCGACGACTTCGTGGAATCGGTGAGGATGGTGACGCCGGCCGGCGTCTGGGAGTCGCGGCGCCTGCCGGGCAGCGGCGCCGGCCCGTCTCCCGACCGCATGATCATCGGCAGCGAGGGCATCCTGGGAGTAATCACGGAGGCGTGGATGCGCATCCAGGCCAGGCCGCGCTTCCGCGCGTCGGCCGGCGTCGTGTTCGACGGCATGGCCGCCGCATCCGAAGGGGCGCGCCTGATCGCCCAGGCCAAGCAGTGGCCGGCCAACCTGCGAATGCTGGATCCCGGCGAGGCCGAGGATTTCGCGGGTTTGGACGGCCAACAGGCGCTGCTGATCATCGGGTTTGAATCTGCAGAACTGCCGCAGGGCGAGAACATCCGGCAGGCCGTGGCCATCGCCCGGGACGCCGGCGGGTCCATTGATGAGGACGCCATCGTCATTGCCGACGCTGCGGAAAGCGCCGGTTCGGGAGCGGGCCGGCAGGGCGCCGTGGGCAGTTGGCGCAACTCGTTCATCAACGCGCCCTACGAGCGCAACGCCACCATCGGGTTCGGCATCGTCGCGGAAACCCTGGAAACGTCGATCACCTGGGAGCGCTGGCCGGCCATGGACGAAATGGTACGCTCGGCGTTGCAGGACGCGCTGCAACGAACCTGCGGCGGCGGCCGGGTGTCGTGCCGGTTCACCCACGTGTATCCCGACGGCCCGGCGCCTTACTACACATTTGAGGGATTGGGCACGGTTGGAGGAGAACTGGAAGCGCACGCCGAGATCAAGCAGGCGGCATCAGATGCGGTGATGGCGGCCGGCGGCACCATCACCCACCACCACGCGGTGGGTCGGGCGCACCGGCCCTGGTACGACGAACAGCGGCCCGAACCGTTCGCGGAAGCGCTGCGCGCGATGAAACGCACCGTCGATCCCAACGGCATCCTCAACCCCGGCGTGTTGATCGACCCGTAACCAGTTCACGAAACGCTGACGGAGGGACACCAAGATGCGAGGAGTAGTTTTTACCGGCGATCGAGAAGTGGAAATCCGCACCCTTACCGACCCCCACCCGGGGCCGGGCGAAGTGGTAATCCAGATGAAGGCGTCCGGCCTGTGCGGCAGCGACCTGCGACACTACCGGGCGGCAAAGGCCGATCGGGGCGATCCGGCTAACCTGAAAGTCGCCGGACACGAACCATGCGGCGTGATCGCCGAGATCGGAACCGGTGTCACCGAGGTGAAAGTAGGCGATCGGGTGATGATGCACCATTACACGGGATGCCGGGCCTGCACCATGTGTCGCATCGGCTACACGCAGATGTGCCTGAACGGATCAGTGGTGTACGGCACCGGCGCCAACGGTGGACACGAGGACTACCTGATCTGCCCCGCCTACACCTGCGTCAAGATGCCGGACGGTCTGGATTTCGACGAGGGATCGGCGTGCGCCTGCGGAACCGGAACGGCGTTTCACGCGCTGAAGCGGTTGAACCTGGCCGGCGACGATACCATCGCCATATTTGGGCAGGGGCCGGTTGGCGCCAGCGGCACCATGTTTGCCAAGGCCATGGGCGCCAGGGTGATCGCGGTGGACGTTGACTCGGAACGCCTGGACCTGGCACAGCGATTGGGCGCGGACGTTTGCATCGATGCCAGCACGCAGAATCCGGTGGAGGCCATCCGCGAGTTGACCCACGGCGAAGGCGCGCCGGCGGCACTGGATTGCACCGGTCGCCCCGAGGCTCGCGTCAACGCGGTGGACTCGGCGATGCTGTGGGGCCGGGTGTGCTTTGTGGGTGAGGGCAACACCACCACGTTCGACGTGAGCCCGCAGATCATCCACAAGCAGTTGACCATCGTCGGCTCGTGGACGTTCAGTCTGAACGGATTGGAGGAGGTCGCCCGGTTCGTCGTGGACCGGCAGGTTCCGCTCAAGGAACTGTTCACCCACCGGTTCACGCTGGATGAGGCCGACGCCGCCTACAAGCTTTTTGATGCCGGCGGCACCGGCAAGGTGTGTTTCACCTGGGGCTAGGTTGGCGCCAACCCAGAGACGTGTGATGCTCGTTAGTTAGGGGCAAGGCATACCGTGCCCATAAACGTGCGGCGGAATGTCGGTTTCGTGTGCAGTCAAACAGGTAGGGGCGGGTCTCAGACCCGCCCCTACGCGCTATGCCGGTATGGTGGATTGTTCCCAAAGCGGATGCTTTTGAGGACTCCATTTGCTACTTCGTCAGGCGGGGCAGCACCTTTTTGTTGAAGAGGCGCAGCGACGCGGTTTGCAGTTCGTCGGACATCAGGTTGCCGTAGTTGATCTCGTAGATCAGTTGGTCAAGGCCCAGGTTCTCTTCCAGTTCGGTCAGGCGCTCGGTTACCGCGTCGGGTGTGCCGTACACAACCTTGTCGCGGAGCCAGTCGTCGTAGTCCATGCCCAGGATGATGCGACTCTGCTCGCCCCAGTCGCCGGTGGTTCCGGCGCGGCCGGCGTAGGAACCGACGCGCTCGCCCAGGCGAGTGATGGAGTTCATGGCGGAGTCCATGGGGTTGCGGTAGGCGGCCTCCGCGTCCTCGTTGACGTAGATTGGCACGCGCAGACCGACCCTGCCCTCTCCCGGGTGCCCGGCGGCTTTCCACGCGGCCCGATACTCTGACATGGGGCCGGCCAGTTGGTCCAACGTGAACACGCGGGACGGGTTGACGATCAGCGGGTAGCCCATCGCGCCGATGATCGGGAAGCTCTCGGCCGACGTGACGCCAACGGTGATTGGCGGGTGCGGCTGCTGGTATGGTCGGGGCGTAACGGTCAGATCATCGCAGGAGTAATGCTCGCCGCGGAACGAGAATGTCTCCTCGGTCCATGCCGTTTTGACGACCTCCAGGAACTCGTCGAAGCGGCTGCGACTCTCCTCGAACCCCACGTTGAATCCCTCGTGGACGTTGGGGAAGGTGCCGCGACCCACGCCCAACTCGACCCTGCCGTCGCTGATGTGATCCAGGGTCGCCATTTCCTCGGCCACGCGGATGGGATGCCCCAGGGGGAGGCAGTACACGGCGGTGCCGATGCGCATGGCGCTGGTCTTGGCGGCAATGGCGGTCGCGATCATCACGGGAGACGCCAGGACGCGCTCCATGTTGAAATGATATTCGGCCAGCCACACCGACGCCACGCCCAGATCCTCAGCTTCCTGGACGAGGCGGAAAGACTGGCTGAAGGCGTCGTGGTGGTCTCCGTCAACGGGCCGGGGAAATTCCAGAAACAAACCGTATTCCATGCTGGTAGTCCTCCTCTCTGGGCCGCGCGGCGATGGGTCGCCGCTGCTACACCTGCGAACCCTGGATCCGACGCTCCTGGCCCTGCCACTCGCGGTCGCGCAGGATGTATTTCTGGATTTTACCGGTGGCAGTCTTGGGCAGATCGCCGAACTCAACGCTCTTGGGCGCCTTGAAATGGGCGATGCGGTCGCGGGTAAAGTTGATGATCTCGTCGGCGCTGACCGAACCGCTGTCGCGGGGCACGATGAACGCCTTGGGCACCTCGCCCCAGCGGTCGTCCGGCACGCCAACCACGCACACCTCCAGCACCGCCGGATGCTCCATGATCACCTTTTCAACCTCCTGGCTGGAGATATTCTCGCCGCCGGAGATGATGATGTCCTTGGAGCGGTCCTGCAGTTCGATGTAGCCGTCGGGATGCCAGACCGCCAGGTCGCCGGAGTGGAACCAACCGCCCCTGAACGCTTCCGCGGTGGCTTCGGGGTCGTTGTAATACCCCTTCATCACCGCGTCGCCCTGCATTACTACTTCTCCCATGGTCTCAACGTCCTTGGGAACGTCGCCCATGTCTTCGTCCACCACCCGCAGGCCGGTGCCATACACCATGAACGGCACGCCCTGGCGAGCCTTGACGCGGGCCAAATCCTCGGAGTCGAGCGAATCCCAGTCGGGCTGCGGCGCGGCGACGGTGCAGGGGCCGTAGGTTTCGGTGAGGCCGTACACGTGGATGATCTCGGCTCCCATGCCCTCGATGGTGCGAATCACCTGGGGCGCCGGCGGCGCGCCGGCGGTCATGATGGTCAGGCCCGAAAGGTCGGCGGATGCGGCCTCGGGCGCGGCGTACAGGCCGGTCAGCACGGTGGGCGCGGCGCACAGGTGCGACACCGATTCCTCGCGGATCAGGCGGTACACCTCGGCGGGGTCAACGCGGCGGAGGCAAACGTGGGTGCCCCCGACGGCGGTTACCGCCCAGGGGAAGCACCAACCGTTGGCGTGGAACATGGGCAGCGTCCACAGGTAGGTGCTGCGCCAGTTCATGCCCATTTCCATGGCCTCGCCCAGGGCGTTGATGTAGGCGCCGCGCGGGGTGTACTCCACGCCCTTGGGCATGCCGGTGGTGCCGGAGGTGTAGTTGATGGTGAGCGTGTCGGTTTCCGATTCGGCTCCCCTCAGTTCGTCAATAGGATCCACCGACGCCAGCCACTCCTCGAATTCGATGCTGGGAATGTCGGTAGCCAGCGGAACGGTATCGCGCACCTGCACGTAGGTTTCCACGCCTGGGCAGTCGTCGCGCAACTGGCGCACCGTGTCGGCAAGTTCGGAATCGAACACCAGCACCCTGGATCCCGAATGGTTGAGGATGTACGCAATTTCGCGCGCCGACAGGCGAATGTTCAGGGCCACCAATACCGCTCCGATGCCCATGGGGGCGAAGTTGGCCTCAAGCATGGACGGCAGGTTGGGAATCAGGTAGGCGACGCGGTCGCCGGCCTGCACCCCGACGCTTTTCAGCGCGGCGGCGTGGCGGCGAACCCGCTCGTAGAACTCCGCATAGGTGGTCACTCCGCCGTTGTAGATGCAGGCGGGTTTCTCCGGATATACGGACGCGCTCCGTTCCAGGAACAGAAGCGGTGTCAGGTTGGCTGATGTTGCGCTGGCAACCATGGGACGATCTCCGATATGCGCTCAAATATATGCTGATTCTGACGCCATTCTGTACCGTACTGGCCGAATTGTCCAGAACCGTCACGGGCGCGGCCCGTGGTATGATTCCGGAAACACAAAAGGGGTTGCGAGATGACTACGCAAACAGCGCCCGTCGCCGAAGTGGGTCGGGTGACCTACCTGGATCCGACCGGACTTGTGCAGCAGGTTGAACGGCAGTTGACGCCCCGTTTGAGCAGCGTGGCCGGCAAGGTGGCCGGATTGCTGGACAACGGCAACGATACGTCCAGCTATTTCTTCGCCAGCCTTGCGGAAACGCTGGAGCGGGATTACGGGGTTGGCAAGGTGGTGCTTCGCACCAAGTTCACGTCGACACGACCCGCCGAATCGGGACTGATCGACGAATTCGGCCGGGAGGCCGATTTCCTGATCGCCGGCGTGGCGCTTTGAGGGTCCTGCACGTCGGGCAGTATGCTCGACGCGGTGAACTTTGAGGACCACGGCAAGCCGGCGGCGGTGGTCGCAACCACCAACTTTGTACGCCTGGCAAACTCGATTGCGCGGGCCAGTCACCTGGACGGCCTGCCGTTGGTGACCATACCCCATCCGCTGGGAGATCCGACGGATGCGGCCGAACGGGCCAGGCTGGTGGCGGCGCAGGTTGTGGCGGCCGTCACGTCTGAGCAGATCTGACGTCTGCGGGGGTGGCGATGACCAACCGGGAACGAATTGACCGCCTGACCGGGCTGGATACCGTCCAGGGGGCGTTGGACACAATCGAAACCTACTTCGAGAACGGCTGGACCGACGGGTTGCCGATCGTTCCTCCCACGGAGGAAAGGGTCGCGGAATTCGTTGCAGCGTCCGGACGGGACGGCGGTGAGGTGTTGGGCCTGATGCCGCCGCGCATGGGCGTGGTGTCCGTCGAAGCGGCGGCAACCAACGCGGTGATGGCCGGCTGCCTGCCGGAATATATGCCCGTGGTGCTGGCGGCCGCGGAGGCCGCGCTGGACCCGGTGCTGGATATTCGGGGTTTGCAGGCCACCAGCGACCCGGCCGCGCCGTTGGTGATCGTGAGCGGGCCGGTGGTTGAGCAGTTGGGCATCAATCACGGCGTCGGGCTGTTCGGGCACGGCGGCAGGGCCAACGCGACCATCGGGCGGGCGCTGCGGTTGATGATGATCAACCTCGGCGACGGCAGGCCCGACACCGGGGACAAGTCCACGATGGGTTCCCCGTCCAAGTATTCGTACTGCATGGGTACCGATGTGGACACTCCCTGGGCGCCGATACACACTGATTTCGGCTTCGACGCCGGCGAAAGTTGCGTCACGGTTTTCGCGGCGGATGGGCCACGGGGCAACAATCCGGCGGGATCGGGGAGCATGGAGTTTGCGCTGTGGCTTCTTGCCGATTCGCTGCGCAACCTGAACCCCAACATGATTCACGGGGGCCATACCCTCGTGGTGATCAGCCCGCTGATCGCCCACGGACTGCACGCGGAGGGTTGGTCCAAACGGGACGTCCAGTTGTACCTGTACGAACGGGCGCGAGTCCCCATTGAACGGGTGCGTCGCTACAAGGAACTGCGCTATGGGCGCAACGTGGAGGCGGGCGAGCCCTATTTCTGGCCCAAGTGGCTGGACGTGGAAGACCCGACCGAACCGGACCCGATGATCCCGATAGTCCGCGACCCGGACAACGTGATGATCGCAGTGGCCGGCGATCCGGCCCGGTCGAGATCCGCGTTCTGCCCGGCGCGCCCGTACAATCGGCCGGTGTCCAAACGGGTGCGGATGCCGGCGTAACGCGACTTGCATGGACGACCAGGATTTGCGGGATGATCAGGATTTGCGGGATGATGAGATGACGGAACAGGAACGCGACTTCATCGGCTACGGCGCTAACCCACCGGTTATTGAGTGGCCGGGCGGCGCACGAATCGCCGTCTCAGTAGTCGTCAACTACGAGGAAGGCAGCGAGACGTCACTTTTGGATGGCGACGCAGCGCACGAGTCAAACAACGAGGTGCCCTCGCCAATTCCGCCGGGGCAGCGGGACTTGTTCAACGAGTCGTTTTTTGAGTACGGCAGCCGCGTCGGCGTGTGGCGGATTCTGAACCTGCTGGACAAGTACAGCGTACCCAGCACCTTTTTCTGCTGCGCGGTGGCGTTCGAGCGCAACCTGGAGGTTGCGAAGGCCGTGGTGGAACGGGGCCACGAGGTGTGCGGGCACGGCTATCGCTGGGAGGAGTATCACAGCAAGACCCGCGACGAGGAGGAGGCGGCGATCCGCAAGACGGTGGAATCGCTGACCGAAACGACCGGCGAGCGTCCCGTTGGGTGGTTCACGCGGTACGGGCCGAGCGTCAATACGAGGGAGTTGGTGGTGAACGAGGGCGGTTTCATATACGACAGCGGGGTATTCAACGACGACCTGCCGTATTACACGGAGGTCAACGACAAGCCGTGGTTGGTGCTGCCCTACAGCTTTGAAACCAACGATGCCCGGTTCTGGCGGGGCGGGTTGAACAGCGTGGGCGATTTCTACGAATACCTGAAGGACACGTTCGACGTGCTGTATGAGGAAGGGCGGACGCATCCCAAGATGATGTCGGTGGGCCTGCACTGCCGCATCGCCGGGAGGCCGGCAAGGTCGCGGGCGTTGGACCGGTTCCTCCGGTATGCGAAGAATCACCCGGGCGTCTGGTTCGCCCGACGCGATGAAATAGCGCGGTGGTGGCTGGAAAAGTATCCGCCGGGAGCGTTGCAAACGTAAGTGGCAGAGTAGGGGCGAATGATTATTCGCCCCTACGGGTTAGGGTGTTAGCGCGGGGTTCATCCTTCGACAGGCTCAGGATGAGCGTAAGGTGGGGGTCCGGTGTGGGCAGGCGGGGACGTTGCGAGTGCCTGGGCAGTTATGAGTAGGGGCAGGTTGCAAACCTGCCCCCACATGGGTTGATCCGGATTGTTGCCGGTTACCAGTCGTTCATGCGAAGGATGCTGAATACCGCGCCTTCGGCGTCGCGCAGTACGGAAAATCGGGCGAAGTTTGCGATATCCCTGGGTTCGATTATCGCGCTGCCGCCCAGATCCTTTGCCTTTGCCGCCGTGGCGTCCACATCGTCGACGCCAAAATAGACGCCCCAGTTGGGAGGCACCGGGCCCCAGTCCTCGCCAATCTTGAGGATGCCGGCGGCCGGGTTGCCGGCCACCTTGACCAGCGTGTACTCGAACGGCGTGTCGGGATCGGGCCCAGCCTCGACGCCCAGCACGTCGGTATAGAATGCGGAGGCCGAATCGACGTCGGTGGTGGCGAGTTCAAACCAGGTTAGGGCTCCGGGCTCACCAAGCCTGCCGGCTCCGGCGTGCTTGAGGGGATACCACAATCGGAGCATCGCGCCTTCCTTGTCCTGGATGATGGCCATGCGTCCGACATCGAGGACGTCGCAGGGGCCGAAGATCACGCTGCCGCCGGCGGACTCGGCGCGGGCGATGGTGCCCTCCAGGTCATCGACGGTTACGTACACGCTCCAATGGGGCGGGATGTTTTCCTGATCCGGTCCGGCGACGGCGGACGCGCAGACCGCGGCCCCGTTGTGGGAATACATGGTGTACACCATGTCATCGCCGGCGGGATGGTCGTCAAAAGTCCAGCCGAACAGCGCGGTGTAGAAATTTTTCGAAGCGTCACCGTTGTGGGAGAGCAGGTCGGCCCACGACGGCGAGCCATGCGGGTATTCGGTGATTTCGGGCATTGGTCAGCCTCCGGAGAAGATTAGCGCTAATAGCATAGCAGGGGCGCTCCCCGGAACCGGCACGGAAATGTCACCGATTTTGGACTTGCCCATGAAACGGTGAGCCGGGAAAGCTGCACGAAACCGGGAAAGCGGCACGAAAAAGGGGCGAATGATCATTCGCCCCCGCGTGGAGATGTGGGTTTGTGCCGGTTGGGTCAGTTGTCGGCGGGGACGGCTGCCTCAACCTTGGTGTCCTTGAAGGCGGGCATGACCTCTTCCGCGAACCATTGCAGTTGCTCCAGAATCACGGATTGAGGCGTGCCCACGGGCTGGCCAACCTGCACGCGCTTGAGTCCGGGATAGCGCTCCTCCACGCCCTTGAGTTTCTCGATGATGAGGTCGGGCGGGCCGGCCAGAACGCTGCCGTTTTCGATGGCATCCTCGATGGTGGGCAGGCCGGCGTTGGGCGCGATCTCGGGGTTGCTGATGTCGCGGATCTGCTGCTCGGTGAGGCCGCGGGTGAGGCGGAGCGGCCCGAACATCTTGAGGTTTTCCTCATAGTAACCGGCGCCGGCGCGGGCGGCTTCCTCAACGGTGGGAGCGATGTGGAAATGGAACCCGACGGCCAGGTCTTCACCCAACTCGGCGTTGGGCTTGCCGTGGCGCTGCAGCGCGTCGCGGTAGGCGTGCATGATGCCGTCCATCGCTCCGCCCTCGGAGGATCCGCCGCCGATCACGCCCTTGATTCCCATTTTCGCCATGAATTCGAGGGCCCGGCCGGTGCCGCCCTGGATGGGCTGCCAGGTTTCGACGGGCAGGTTCATGGGGCGCGGCACCAGGGTCAGATCCTCCAGATCGTAGCCGCGATATGGCACCTGAGGCGGGAAGTCGTAGTGCTTGCCGTGGTGCGAGAAAGAACGCTCGTGGAAGGCTTTGAAAATGACCTCAACCTGTTCCTCGAACAACTCGCGGTTGGCGGGTTGGTCCAGCAGGGGCGACCCCAGGGCCTCGACTTCGCGGGTGTGGTAGCCGCGGCCGACGCCGAAGGTAACCCGGCCCTTGGTCAGCCAGTCCGCCATGGCGAAGTCCTCGGCGAGGCGCAGGGGGTGCCACATGGGGGCGATATTGAAGCCGCAGCCGAACTTGAGCCGCTCTGTGACGTGGGCCAGGTGGACGATGAACATGAGCAGGTTGGGGATGCACTCGTAGCCTTCGGGCTGGAAGTGGTGCTCAGCCATCCAGAACGTGTCATAGCCGTTCTTGTCCAACGTCTGCGCGATGGCGACACCCTTGTCGAAGGCGGTGGCCAGGTATTCGTCGGAATAGGTGCGGTCATTGACCGCGGTGCCGGCGTAGCCAACGTCTTCCATGTCCACGTGGCCAGCGTACAGGCTGTCAAAAATGGTAATCATCGATGCGCCTCCAGGCGTTGAATGGCGCACGCGCGCCGTGTGAATCAGCGAAAATCGCCGCGAAACGTGAGCGCATTTTAGGATATGCGGGGCGCGGGTTCAACTTATTCCGCAAGGACGGGTGAGAGCGAGTGGACAATATCTGATCAAGTCGGGCGTTTTGACCGGGTTGCGGGGCCGATGCTAGAATCGTGATTACAGATATCACAATGCTTGAGAGGCGCAGCGGCCCATTGTGAGAGGCCGTTCCACCACGCGATAACAGGAGTGGTGAGTCGCAGCGCAAGGAGGTGTCAGATGTCGGGTCATTCCAAATGGTCAACAATCAAGCGAGCCAAGGGCGCGGCCGATGCCAAGCGCGGCGCGCTGTTCACGAAACTGGCGAGGAACATATCGCTGGCGGCGAAGGAAGGCGGCGGCGGAGACCCCGACATGAACTTCCGCCTGAGAATCGCCATCGATCAAGCCAAATCCAACAACATGCCGCAGGACAACATAGCGCGCGCCGTGCGTCGGGGAACCGGCGAGGGCGGCGAGGGCATGGCAGATCTGGCGTCGGTCACGTACGAAGGGTACGGGCCGAGCGGCGGGGCCATCCTGGTGCAGGCGCTGACGGACAACCGCAACCGCACCGCGTCGGAAATCCGCGCGGCGTTCAACAAGGGCGGCGGCAACCTGGGCGACGCCGGCTGCGTGGCCTGGAACTTCGACACTAGGGGCGTCATCACAATGGAAATTGACGACGATTCGGTGGCCGAGGAATTGAGCCTGGCGGCCATTGACGCGGAAGCCGAGGACGTGAAATTCGAGGACGGCATCCTGGAGGTGTACACGGCTCCCGAAAACCTGCTGTCGGTGAAAGAGGCGCTGGAGAGCGAGGGCGCCGAGCCGGCATCCGCCGACGTGTCGATGGTGCCCAGGACGGTGATCCCGCTGGAAAACAAGGCGGCGGCGCAGACCCTGCGGCTGCTGGACATCCTGGAAGACCTGGACGACGTTCAGAAGGCGTACACCAACGCGGACTTTCCGGCCGAGGTGCTGGAGCAGTACGGCTCCGCCTGATGCGCGTGCTGGCAATTGACCCGGGTACCCTGAAAATGGGTTACGGCGTGGTGGACTCGGATCCCACGCCCGAGGCCGACGACTATGGCGTGATTGCGCTGTCGCAGGATATGCCCATCGAGCAGCGCCTGTACCAGATGCACACGCACATCCTCAACATGATCCACGTTTTCCATCCGGACGCCATCGCGGTTGAGGACCCTTTCGTGGGTCGCGGCGAGCGGGCGTTTGTGAAATCGGCGCTGGCCATTGGGCAGGCGCAGGCGGTGGTGCTGATTGGCGCGGCCAGCCAGGGAATCCCCGTGCATCGATATCCGCCGGCCACCGTGAAAAGGGCCGTTACCGACTACGGCGGCGCGACCAAGGAACAGGTGCAGCGGATGACCGTGTCCACTCTGGGCCTGCATGAAATGCCCGACTCGGACGCGGCGGACGCGCTGGCGGTGGGGCTCTGCCACCTGCAGGAGAACAAGGTGAGCGACCTGATCGCGCGAGAGATCGCGCCCGGCGAGGTGCTGTAAGCGGTGCTGGTTGGTGTGCGCGGCGCGCTGGAAGGCGTCGGGCCGGACTGTGTCAACGTGCAGGTCGGCGGGATCACGCTGCAGGTGTTCGTGCCCGCGTCGTCGATCACCGGTCTGGGCAGCGTCGGCGAGGTGGTGAGCCTGCACACGATTTTGCGCATCCAGAACGAGCAGCCGGTGCTGTATGGATTCGCGGATGCGGGCGCGGTGGAATTGTTCGGCGCGCTCACGGGTGTATCGGGTATCGGGCCGCGCTCCGCGATGTCGATCCTGTCGGAACTGGGCGAGGACGGTTTCCGGCAGGCGGTGGCATCCGAGGACGTGGCGGCGCTGTCCCGAGCGCAGGGCGTGGGACGGCGGACGGCACAGCGGGTGGTGTTGGAACTTCGGGGCAAGTTGCCGGAAGCGGACGCCGGGTCGCCCGTGGTCGCGGCCGCCTCCGGATCAGACGCCGAGGCGGTGGAGGCTCTGACCGCGCTGGGGATGCCGCTGGCGGACGCGCGTCAGGCGGTGGCGGCGCTCGAACTGCCGGGTGATGCCCCGGTGGAGGACAAGATACGGCAAGCGTTGATGAGTGTCGGCGGCGGGTGAGATGGATGGCCTATAATGAGCGCGCCGGCTCGCCGGCGTCAGTTTGAACCGAGTATGCGCCGGAACGGGGTATCGCCATGACAACTGCAAAATCACCGGCGTTGGGCACTGAACGCAACGTGTTCGACGGCATTTACTACCCGGAAGGAGACGGACTTCCCTTGCCTGACGGACCGGAGCAGGAAACCCATTTCTACCGGATTACCCCGGTGTTGCGCGCTTACCTGGAGCAGTATTACGACGTAATCGTTACCGGCGACACGTTCCTGTATTACGAGCGAGGCAACCCTCGCGCCGTGGTGGCGCCGGACTGCCACGTTACCTTCGGCGTAAACCGGGATGACATCCAGCCGCACAATTCCTACTTCACCTGGCACTTGGGCCGGACTCCCGATTTTGTACTGGAAATCGGGTCGCGCAGTACGGCCAGGACGGACTTGGGCCGGAAGCGCGACCTGTACGCGTCGCTGGGTATCGGAGAATACTGGCGTTACGATCCCTCACCGGACAGCCGGAACTACGGAGAACGGCTGGTGGGTGAGCGGCTGGAAAACGGAGAGTACGTCCGGATGGATGTATCGCCGGGCCCAGACGGTGTGCTGCGTGGCCACAGCCCGGCGCTTGGCCTGGACCTGTGCTGGGACGATCAACGGCTGCGGTTTTACGATACGCTGAGGGATGTATGGGTTCCGGATTACTACGATTTGAGGGAGGCGCGGGCTGAGGCTGAGGCGCGGCTGGTTGACGAACAGATTGCTCGGACGGAGGCGGAGAGTCAGCTGGCGAATGAGAGGGATGCTCGTCTGACAGCGGAGGCTCGATTGGCCGAAATGGAAGCGGAACTGCGGCGATTGAGGGAACAAGGATAGGCACGGGGGCGCGCAATTATGCCGGACTTTCAGCTTGTGGCCGACTTTGGGATGATGGGAGACCAGGAGCAGGCGGTCAGGAAACTGTCTGCCGGGGTTTCTGAAGGCCAGCGACACCAGACGCTGCTGGGCGTCACCGGCAGCGGCAAGACGTTCACGATGGCTAATATCGTGCAGGAAGTGCAGCGGCCGGCCATCGTAATCGCGCACAACAAGACGCTGGCGGCGCAGTTGGCCACGGAGTTCAAGGAGTTCTTTCCTCACAACGCCGTCGAGTATTTCGTCTCCTACTACGATTACTACCAGCCGGAGGCGTACATACCGCGCACCGACACGTACATCGAGAAGGACAGCAGCGTCAACGAGGAACTGGACAAGCTGCGGCTCGCGTCCACCACGTCGCTGCTGACCCGCCGGGACACGCTGATCGTGGCGTCGGTGTCGTGCATCTACGGCCTGGGGGATCCGGAAGATTACTTTGAGATGGTCGCCCGCATCGAGGTCGGACAGGAATACAACCGACGGGCGCTGCTCAGGCAACTCATCGACATGCAGTACGAGCGGAACGACACCGACCTCGCGCGGGGCCGCTTCACGGTGCGCGGGGACACTCTCGAAATTGTGCCGGCCTACGAGGAATTCGCGGTGCGGGTTCAGTTCTTCGGCGACGAAGTGGAACGCATCCTGACGCTGGATACACTCACCGGCGAAGTGCTGAACGAGCGCGACGAATTCTCGGTGTATCCCGCCAAGCACTTCGTGACCAGTCGGGAGAAGCTGGACGCTGCGCTGGTGGACATCGAGGCGGAGATGTACGAACGCGTGGACGAACTCAAGCGGCAGGACAAGTTGCTCGAAGCCCAGCGTCTGGAACAGCGCACGCGCTACGATATGGAGATGCTGGACGAGACGGGATTCTGCGCCGGCGTCGAGAACTACGCACGGCATCTTTCGCGTCGCGCGCCCGGCAGCGCTCCCTGGACGCTGCTCGACTATTTCCCCGAAGACTACCTGATGTTCGTGGACGAGTCGCACATGACGCTGCCGCAGGTAAGGGGCATGTACAACGGCGACATATCGCGCAAGACCACGCTGGTGGAGTACGGGTTCCGGCTGCCGTCGGCCCTGGACAACCGGCCCCTGCATTTCAAGGAGTTCGAGGAACACATCAACCAGGTGGTGTACGTGTCCGCCACGCCGGGGCCGCTGGAGCTGGAGCGCACCAATACCATCGTGGAGCAGGTGATCCGCCCCACGGGCTTGCTGGACCCCACCATTGAGGTGAAGCCCACCACCGGGCAGATTGACGACCTGCTGCACGAGATTCGCCAGCGGGTGGAACGGCAGGAACGGGTGCTGGTGACGACGCTTACCAAGCGCATGGCCGAGGAGCTGGCGGACTACCTTTCGGAGACAGGCATCCGCAACCACTACCTGCACTCGGATATCGAGACGCTGAATCGGGTGGAGATTCTTCGGGACCTGCGGCTGGGCGTGTACGACGTGGTGGTGGGCATCAACCTGCTGAGGGAGGGTCTGGACCTGCCGGAGGTGAGCCTGGTTGCCATCCTGGACGCGGACAAGGAGGGGTATCTGCGCTCGACAACGTCGCTGATTCAAACCATTGGCCGGGCGGCGCGCCACGCGGCGGGCCACGTGATCATGTACGCCGACCGCATGACCGCCTCAATGCAGAACGCGCTGGACGAAACATACCGCAGGCGCGGAATCCAGGACGCGCACAACCGGCGGCACGGCATCGAACCGCAGTCCATCCACAAGGCGGTTCGCGACATCACCGAAGGTCTGCGCGGCGTCGCCGAGACCAAGGCGTCCTACCAGGCGGCGCGCGAGGAAATGACCAGGGACGATATGTACCGCGTGGTCAAGGACCTCGAGTTCCAGATGAAGGAGGCGGCGCGGTCGCTGGAGTTTGAGAAGGCGGCCCACCTGCGGGACGAGATGCTGGAGTTGAAGAAGATCATCCTGACCGAAGAGAAGATGATGGCAGTGCGGTAGGAGATTAATTTTCACATCGATGTACAGGATTTACAGGATGGTGTGATGATGGGGTTGCGATGCAATGGCAGTAGGGGCGGGTCTCAGACCCGCCCCTACGCTTGGATCGGCAAGGTGGTGGTGGGTTACCAGTGTTGGGCGAGGTTGGTTACCAGGTTGTAGATGAACCAGCCATCGCCGGTGATGAACGTTTGGGGTTTGGCGGTCTGGGCGTCGCGCATCACCCCGATGCCGTCTGAATAGGGATCGAAGGAAACGATGCGGTCATAGCGGATGCGGAAGCGCTTTTTGGGACCGTGAAAGTAGATGTGCTTGCTGGTGACGCCAAGCATTCCGGTGTCCTGAAACACAGTCTCATCCCACTCCACCGAACGGCTGCGGAAAGTGCTGGGCCGGTAGTAGAGCCCCTTGGCGACGCGGATGCTCAGGCCGTGCGAACTGCCGCGCCGTTCCCGGCGTGTCTTGACCTCATAGTAATCGACGCCATTGATGACCCACACCAGTTGCTCGGACTTCATCAGGTTGAATGGCAGGTGTCCCACATCGCTCAACCGGTTCGGGATCAGTCCTTCCGCCGCCTCCCGTATGACGATCGACTGGATCATGCTGCGGTAGGCGCCGTTGGCGTTCACGTCGGCCTGTTCCAGTTCAAAATCGTCCAGGTACCGGTTCAGGGCGTGTTCCTCATCCAGGGAGAGGACACCGTCTTCCAGCGAGGTTTCAACGGCCGCTTCCCACCCCTGGGCCAGCAGAGTACGACGGTCGGCCTGGGACAGCCCCGAACCTTCCAGCGCAGTACGAAGGGTACCCACGTAGCCGTCGGTGGTGTCGGTCGAAATGGCGGCGAGGCGAGCGTGGGTCATCAGGCGGGCGCGGGCGGCTTGCTCGATTTCCTGTGTTGCTTCGCCGGCGGCGCGGTTGTCGGTGTCAATCGCGAACTGCTCCCGAAATTCGCGCAGCCTGGCCTCTTCGCCCTGGGTAAGGACGCCGTCGGCCAACCCTTCGCGCACTGCCTCGCGCCAGCCCTCTGCGATCACGGCGCGAAGGTCGTCCTGATCCACGAAGGAATCGGCGGCGATCTGTGAAAGGCTGTCCAGCAGGGCGGATTCATTGAAATCCGGTTGGGAGGCGGATTCGGCGACCATGGCAACCATCCGCTGCCGCCCCCGCCGGTGGGCGGCGTCGCATTCCTTGTGGCTGCTGCGGAACCAGCCGGCTTTCTGCCCGCAGTATTTGCAGTCTCCCACGTTTCAGAACCTGCGCCGGTTATTCCCTAGAGGTTCGCAGCAACGTGGTCGTGGAGTTCCTGCAGGACGGCGGCGTTTTCTTCCAGGGTGAACCCGTCAACCAGATAGTCGTGTTCGCCGGTCACGCCGCTGACCGCGCCGGCGTCAACCAGATACCGGATGCAGTCGGTGTCGGTTTCGATGGCGGGAAGCAGGTTGCGGCCTACCGCGATGGACAATGCGGCCACGAGTCCGTAGCCGCCCCAGTTGGAAGTGCTGGAAGCGATAAGCTGGTTGCACGTTGTGATGGCCGGGTAATCGGGCAGCGATTCTGCCGATTCCACGACATCCAGCAGGTTGCCCATGCCGATCTCATTGCCGCCGTCGCCGATGCCTATGGATGGAATACCCAGTTCAAAAATACGATCTATCCGCGCGGTCCATTCGGAAATGTCGACGCCGCGCATGTTCCGGTAAACGCCGGCGGCGTCGGGAGCGCACCGTTCGATGGATATGACCAGGGAAGGCGAGTGCTGCTCGATGGCTCCCTTGGCGGCCTGGTAGTTGCCGGCGGCATCCTTGGTGATGGGGAAATCGATCACCGGCGACGGGTCGCCTCGACCGGCAAGCCAACCCGACATCATGCCGGCCACCGGCGCATCGACGGCGTAGGCTACGGGGTGTCCCAAATCGCGGATTGCGTCGCCGATGGCGAAGGCTCCGGGCGGGCCGTCAGTCTCCGGCGCGTCGCTCATGATGATGTAGAAACCGGTGGCGATGATGACGGGCCCCTGGTGATCCAAAAGGAACCGGGCGGCCTGGGTGCAGAAGTCATCTGGCAGGTGGGGGCGCAGAGCGTTGATGCCCCGACGGTCGTGGTTGAGGATGATGTCTTCTATGGTTGGCATCGAGTCTCCTCTCGGTCGATATGGGGATTGGGTTGTACGGGATTTGGAAACGGCGGCGATTGGTGGATCAATCGGTGTGGTGTAAGCGCATCGGACCAGGGCAACCCTGGCGGTTGCCCCTGCGTTTGGGTTCAATTCCGGCCGGCGCTAGAGTACGGCGTAGTCGGAATCCCGCTTGTCGGTGATGAACATTTTGCCGGGGGAGTGGGTGATCATCAGCGACGGTTTGCAGTTGAGCGCGACTGCCTGGGGGGTTACTCCGCAGGCCCAGAATACGGGGGTTTCGCCGGGCTTGATTTCCACGGGTTCACCGAATTCGGGGGCGTAGATGTCCCGGATGCCGATCGCTGCCGGGTCGCCGATATGTACCGGCGCGCCATGGGTGTCCGGGAACCGCGAGGTTACCTGAACGGCGCGGACTATCAACACGCGGGGGATGGGCCGCATGCTCACAACCATCGGGCCGGAGAACATCCCAGCCGGTCGCGTTGGAATGTCCGTGATGAACATCGGAACGTTGCTTTCGGCTTCCTGGTGACGCAGCGGAATCCCGCAATCGGACATGGCGGCCTCGAATGAGAAGCTGCACCCCAGCAGGAAAGACACCAGGTCTTCACGCCAAAAGTCCGCGACCGACAGGTGCTCGCCGGTCAATTCGCCGTTTTCGTAGATCCGGTAGGCGGGCACGTCGGTGCGAATGTCGGCGCCCGGCGCGGTGATTGACGGCTCGACGGAACCCGGCTCGATGACTTCGAGCAACGGGCAGGGCTGCGGATTCCGCTGGCAGAACAGCAAAAAGTCGAAGGCCAGATCGCGGGGCAGCACGGCGAGATTCGCCTGGACGTGTCCGTTGGCGAGACCTGATGTGACGCCGTCATACTCACCGGAACGGATCATCCGGCGTATGTCGGCAGGCTGGGTGGGCAACATCGTGGCGGTGGTCATGAAAACGCTCCGTTGAACTCAATTGCGCGGGGATTGCCAAAGGCGCGGCGCAAAAACCGGCTTATGCTAGAATTGCGCGGATTGCAATTCATAATAGACAGGGCGTGCGCCATCGTCAATTTTGCCCTGATCCTGAAGGTCGACAATCTCCTGAAGCTTGGGTGGTTTACCGGGATGCGCAGGTTCGGCGGAATGGAAAGTAGTGGCTTTCGCAGCATAACTGACGTTCGGTTGGTATGACGACGTGTACAACGTGTTTCTATTGACACGTCCCGGGGACGGCATGGTGGAGTTGGTCAAGCAGGTTGACGCCTCCGGCCTCTCCTGCCGAGCCGGCAGCGACGTCATGGAACTGGATGATGTGGCGCACACCACCAAGTTGGACGTGGTGCTGTTGGACCTGTCCTCAGTCGGAATCGGCGCGCAATCCGTCGTGGAGCGGGTGAGTCAACTGGGGCTGCCAACGATGCTGGTGGTGGAACCGGGCTCGCTCAGTCAGTACGACCCTGCCATCAACACCGACGATTTCATCGTGGCGCCGATGGACGCGATGGAGTTGCAGGCCAGAGTGGGTCAGATAGTTTTCCGGCGCAACGGCCGCAGCGGCGAGCAGGTGGTGCGAGTCGGCGAGTTGACGATCGACCTGCAGAGTTACGAGGTCACGATGGCCGGCCGTCGCATCTCGCTGACGTACAAGGAGTTCCAACTGCTGACGCTGCTGGCGTCCAACCCGGGCCGGGTGTACACACGGGAGGCTCTGCTGAACCAGGTTTGGGGATATGACTACCTGGGCGGCACGCGGACGGTGGACGTGCATATCCGGCGGCTGCGCTCAAAGGTGGAGGATCCGGACCACCTGTTCGTGGAAACCATCTGGAACGTGGGGTACCGGTTCAGGGACGTGGCGGCCGAGGCGTAGGGGCAGAACCCGGCGGTTGCGTCTGCTCCATCAGTGGGTTCTTGCGGGTACAGTAGGGTTTGAGGATTGGCGGGATGGATTGACCCGGTGGCACTCGGTTCCGGACGAGTCGTTGTGCGTGGTTGGGGCGCGGCCTGCCCCGCCCCTGCGGGATGCCAGACGGGGCCGGTACCGATCGGGGCGGCGCTTCGACAGGCCCGGGACGAGCGAGTCAGTCTCCGATGTGGATTTGGACGCGGTTCAGGAAGCGGTCGCGCTCGGCGACGATTCCCGCGTTGTCGGGGCTGGTCAGTTCAGGGTCGGCTTCTATGATGCGGCCGGCTTCCTGTCGGGCAAGGGCCATCAGGTCCTGGTCGAATATGCTGGCGATGCGAAGAACGGTCTGGTCGCCGCTCTGGGAAGTGCCGAAAATATCGCCCTCGTGACGCATCTGCAGGTCGATCTCCGCCAGTTTGAAACCGTCGCGGGTTGACTCCAGAGCGGCCAGGCGCTCCTGGGCCCGTTCGGATTCGGATTCGGACATGAGCAGGCAGTAGCTCTTGTGCTCGCCGCGACCCACCCGCCCGCGGAACTGGTGCAATTGGGAGAGACCGAACCGGTCCGCGCCGTCAATCAACATCACGGTGGCGTTGGGCACATCGATGCCTACCTCGACGACCGCGGTGGCAACCAGTATGTCCAGTTCGGCATCACGGAACCGGCGCATCACACGGTCTTTCTCCCGGGACGACAGGCGACCGTGGAGCAGGCCCACGCTCAGATCGGGGAATACTTCATCGGACAGGCGCTTGTGCTCATCCACGGCGGCGCGAACGTCAAGCTTGTCGGACTCCTCCACCAGGGGGCAGATGACGAACGCCTGTCTTCCGGCGGCCACCTGCTGGCGCACGAATTCGTAAGCGGCGCGGCGCTTGTCCTCCGGGACGATGCGGGTCAACACTTCCTGGCGTCCGGGTGGCAGTTCGTCGATGGTGGACAGGTCCAGATCGCCGTACAGGGTGAGTTGCAGCGTGCGCGGAATGGGCGTGGCTGACATCATCAAAGAGTGGGGTTGCTCGTCCCCCTGACCTCTGAGGGCGGAGCGCTGCTCGACCCCGAAACGGTGCTGTTCGTCAGCGATGGCGAGGGCCAGGTTGGGCAACTCGACCCCGTCCTGGATGACGGCGTGGGTTCCGATGAGCAGGTCGAGGTGACCCTCGGACGCCATGCGGAGCAACTCCCGGCGCGGCGCGGCGCGGGTGCTGCCCGTGAGCAGTCCGAAGGAAAACGGACGGGACATTTCCGGCAGATACACGGAGGTGATGTTGGGCTGCTGCAACGGCTGGTCAAACTCGCCGAACAGTTGGCCCACGGTGCGGAAATGCTGCTCGGCCAGGACTTCGGTGGGGGCCATCAGCGACGACTGCCGATGCTCGGATGCGGCGGCCAGCACGGCGGCCAGGGCTACCAGGGTTTTGCCGCTGCCCACCTCGCCCTGCAACAGCCGGGTCATGGGCGGAACTCCGCGGGCCATGTCGGCGAGGATCTCGGCGATGCAGCGGAGTTGCGCGCCCGTGGGAGTGAAGGGCAGCCCGGCCAGGAACCCGTCAATGGTAGCGGGGTTGTATTTGACGGGGTGCCCCACGGCGTGCATTTCGCGGTGGCGGCGGCGTCCGAGGATCGCCAGTTGGAAGGCCAGAATTTCGTCGAAGGCCAGCCGGCGCCGGCCGCGGTCGGCGCCGGCCATATCTCCGGGATAATGAACGTCGCGGATGGCGTCAACCAGCGGCGGAAGATCCACGAGTTCCAGCAGGTCGGGCGGCAGAGGATCAACGAGGCCATTGGCGTAACGCGTCACGGCCTGCCAGGTGAGGCTGCGCAGATTGCGGGCGGTCATGCCCTGCGTCAGCCGATAGACGGGAGTGATTCGCCCCGCATTCAACGGAGGCTGACGATCGGTTACCACGTCGAACTCCGGCGATGCCATGGACAGGCGGCCCCGGTGAATCTCCACCTTGCCGTTGGCCACCATGCGGCTGCCCACGTTGAGCGAGCGGGCCAGGTATCCCTGTCCGAACCACTGAAGCTCCAGTTGGCCGGTGTCGTCGGCGATCACTCCCTCCACCAGTTGGAGGCGGCGCTGGCCCACGTTTGCGGAACGTATGTCAACCAGGCGCCCTTCCACCGTGAACGTGCCGCCGGGGTAGAGATCGGCAATGTCCGCGATGTCAGCGCGGTCGTCGTAGCGACGGGGCAGCATGTGTAGCATGTCTCGGACCGACCGGACGTCCAACTGTTCCAACCGCTGGACTGTCTTGCCATCCATGCGGCGGATCCTGGAGACAGGCTCGTCGGGATCCCCTGGGTTGTCGGCGGGCGTCGGCGGCGGGTAGGCGCGGCGGTGGACGCGGACGTGCGTCTCCCCCGGGGCCTGGGTGAACAGTTGGGGAGGGTCCCGCACCGGCTCGTGGGCCGGCGTCGGTTCTCGGGCGGGTGGCGACACGGGATCCGCTGCGACCGTTGGTCGGGGCGCCACCGGCATGGGCCTGGGTATCGGCAGGCCGTCGAGCGCGGCGATCCAGCCGGCCACCCATTCGCGGCGTTGTTCGGGCGCCAGTTCCCGGTAGGGCCGGTCGATCAGCAACTGGATGATTTCGGGGTCGCCGATAAACTGGCGGAGTTCGGCGTCCCACCGCTCTACGAAACGGCGCAGGCCGCCGCTGACCGCAGAGTCCGTGAATCCCCTGTGCTCTTCCAGGGCCAGGATTTTGCGGAGAGCATCCCGCCAGACGGGTTCTTTTTCCTGCCGTTGCGTGACCATGGGTTGGATTATACCCCGGTGGTTCATTGGTCGCCGGCGGGCCGCAAGGGGCCGGCTGGGTCTTGGGGTTTTATATGCCGGTAGCGGCGAATAATCATTCGCCCCTGCGCGGGTTGGATTTGCCTACGCTGGACGAGGTGGTGGCAAAATCGAGGGGCGGGTTGCAAACCCGCCCCTACAACCGATCAGTGGTCCGGGTTCAGTCGTGTCAGGGGAGGGTGGAAACGGCGACTGCGCCGGGGCCGACGTGGGTGCCAATGGCCGAACCGATCTGTATGAGATAGGTATTTTCGGGCGCGGCGAGGTCGGACAGGCGGTTGCGCATCTCCTCGGCCGGCGCCGGATCCGTGGTATAGGCCACGCCCAACTTGGATACGTTGCCCTGTTCCCGCACGAGTTCTTCGAGCCGTTGCAGGCCGCGCCGCAGATTGCGAGGGCGGTCAACCGGCAGCACTTCTCCGTTGGCAACCATCAGGATGGGCTTGACCTTCAGGATGGAACCCATGAAAGCCTGGGCTTTGCCGATCCGCCCGCCCTTTTGCAGGTATTCGAGCGTGTCCACCATGGCCAAACCATAACCGGAACCCGCGCGCTTTTGTGCAGCCTCTGCCACGGATTCGGCGGTGGCGCCGGGAGCGGCGGCATCCTCAGCGGCTGCGATCACCTGCAGCGTGTGTCCCACGGACGCCGTGGCGGAATCGACGACGGTGACCGCGCCATCGTCAAACTGTGATGCCGCCTGGATCGCCGAATTGTAGGTGCCGCTGAGTTGGCGCGCCACGGTGACGCAGACGACCTGGTGTCCGTCGGCGATCAGCGGTTCGAGACGTTCGGTGAAGTCGCCCGGCGTCGGCTGGGATGTGCTGGGCAATTGCGGCGAGGATTGCAGACGTTGGTAGAACTGCGTGGGATTGATGTCGACGCCCTGGCGGAATTGTTCCTCGCCGAACAGCACGTAGGCTGGCACGAGGGTGATGCCGAAACTGTCTACTATGTCCCGTGAAATGTCGCAGGTGCTGTCGGTGACGATTTTAACTGCCATATCAAACGCTCCTTTGCCTCGCGATCCGCGGGCTGTTCATGCCAGTTATTCCACCGAGACGAGGTATGGGTAGTGTGGCTGGCCTCCGGCGTAAAGTTCAACCTCCGCGCCGTCGTACTCGGTTTCCAGTTGCGCTTGCAACTCGGCGGCCTGGTCGGCGCCCGCATCCTCTCCCTGGTAAATGGTGATGATGCTGTCGCCGTCGGCGGAGGAGTGGGCGATTCCCTGGGCGGCGGCGAGTTCTGCGGACTCCGCGAGGGCGACGAGTCCGCCATCCAGAATGGCCATGAACTGCCCTTCCTTAACGTCCTGCGAATCAACGATGGAATCACGCACGGCCCGCGTGATTTCCAGCGTTTCCAGAGCGTTGCTGGCCGTGTTCATGCTGGCGAGGTTGTCGTCCACGGACACCTCGGGGTTGAACCCGAGCATGGCGGCCGTGCCCTGGGGCATTGAACGTGTGTTGACGACGTGCAGCGTTACCCCTTCGGTCTCGGCGTCGGCGGCTTGCGCAGCGGTCAGAATCACGTTGGAGTTATTGGGCAGCACGATAACGTCGGTGGTGCCGGCGGAAAGCGCCGCGTCGATGATCTCGCTTGCGCTGGGGTTGAGAGTTTGCCCGCCGGGGACAATGGCGGCGCATCCGGCATCCTGGAACAGCGCGGCAATGCCGGGGCCGGATGCCACGGCAACCACCGATACGCCGGGCTTGATCTCGGCCGGGCGCGACCGCTCCCGGTGCCCGGTGGTCCAGTCCCGGTTCTGGAGGCTCATGTTGTCGATCTTGACCTCGTCGAGGTCGCCGTAAGAGACGCCCAAGGTGAGAGCAGCGCCGGGGTCTTCGGTGTGGACGTGGACGCGGACCGCGGTTCCTCCGCCGATGATCACCGTGGATTCTGCGATGGCGTCCAGGCCGTTGCGCAGCACGTCGACGTTCAGGTCCTGGCCGTGAATCACGAACTGGGTGCAGTAGCCGAACTCCGAGTCCTCGTGGGTGTCCAGGAAGTCGGAATCTATGGAGACCGACGCGGTCTGGTTGGGGTCGATCAGGTTGCCCATGCTGCGCAGGGAGAGGTCGGAGGCCGGGCCGGTGTCGCCCTGCAGGTGCCGCAACGCGCCGCCGATGATGGCAACGACCCCCAGACCACCCGAATCCACGACGCCGGCCTCTTTGAGTACCGGAAGTTGCTCAGGGGTAAGAGCCAGGGCTTCGATTGCGCCGTCGTAGGCGATTTGCCAGAGCGCGACCACGTCGCGCTCGCCGGCGTCGTTGGCCTGAACCGTGGCATCCGACGCGCCGCGAATCACGGACAGCATGGTGCCCTCGCGCGGTTGGCTGACGGCGGAATAGGCCGAATCGGTGGCCGAACGGAAGGCGGCGACGGCGTCGGTGGTCTCAATGATTTCCGAGCCGGCGATCCCGTCGGCGAACCCGCGGAGCAGTTGTGACAGAATAACGCCGCTGTTGCCGCGCGCGCCCCAGAACGCGCCGGTGGCGATGGACTCCGCGACGTCGCACGCGGCGTCCTTGTCGGCATCCTTGTTCATCTGCTCGATGCCGGCGCGGAGGGTGAGCAGCATGTTGGTGCCGGTGTCCCCGTCGGGCACGGGAAAGACATTGAGGGCGTTGGCAGCGTCCCGATAAAGGGTCATATAGGATTCGGCTCCAAGCATGGCCTGCCGGAGATCGGAACCCGTCAAAACGGTAACAGATGTGGTCATTATTATTGCCGACCAGTTCGGAGTGGGCAGAGTATAGCACGGTGATTTTACGGTTAACGTGGCATGAGAATGCGGTTTCGTAGCTGTTGACGAAAATGGGGAGGGACGGGTCCGTCATGTCAGATGGTTGTGGACGCCCGTTGTTGCGTGGTCGGGTGGGCCCGATGGGTTGGCTGAATCAGGAGTTCAGGGTTGGGGTATTGGCCGGATTCAAGGGCGCCGGAGAACCGGGGCAACCTCCGGCGTTGCCCCTACGATACGATGGCAACGGTGGGTCCGGTTGCGTGAACGGATGGGCGGTTTCGGGTATCATGTGGGCGTTATGGCAATGCAGGACGGCGTAGAAGAAACAACCCCCGGCCCGGGCGACGACGGAATTCGCACCGTTTCCCCGGACACGCAGGGGGACGACGGGGAGCAGGATTCCCGCCTGCGGCCGGCGCGGCTGGGGGATTTCGTGGGCCAGCCGCAGGTCAAGGAGAACCTGAGCATCGCCATGCAGGCCGCGCGCATGCGCGGGGAACCGCTGGATCACGTCGTAATCTACGGACCGCCGGGCCTGGGCAAGACCACGCTGGCCAACATCATCGCCAACGAGATGGGCGCCACCATCAAGGTGACGGCGGGGCCCGCGATTGAACGCGCCAGCGATCTGGCGTCGATTCTCACCGGATTGCAGCCCAACGATGTGCTGTTCATCGACGAGATCCACCGGCTGAACCGGGCGGTGGAGGAAGTGATGTACTCCGCGATGGAGGATTTCTTCCTGTCCTGGGTGGTGGGCAAGGGTCTGTCGGCGCGGAGCATCAACCTGCGCATCAACCCGTTCACGCTGGTCGGCGCGACGACGCGGTATTCGCTGGTGAGCGCGCCGCTGCGGGACCGGTTCGGGTCGGTGTTCCGCTTGGACTATTACTCTGACGAGGATATGGCGACGGTGGTCAACCGGTCGGCGCGGATTCTGGGCATTGAGGCCGACGACGAAGGCATCGGCGAGGTGGCCGTGAGGTCGCGGGGCACCCCCAGGATTGCCAACCGTCTGCTCAGGCGGGCGCGAGACTACGCGTTGGTGAAGGCGGATAACCGCATCACCGGGCCGGTGGCTCGTGAGTCGCTGGACCGCCTGGGCGTGGACGCCCGGGGTCTGGACGAGACGGACCACAGGCTGCTGACCAGCATCATCCACAAGTTCAACGGCGGGCCGGTTGGCCTCGACACCTTGGCGGCATCAATGAGCGAGGACGCCAGCACCGTCATGGAGGTGTTGGAGCCTTTCCTGCTGCAGCAGGGTTTTCTGGAACGGACGCCCCGGGGAAGACTGGCGACCCGGTTGGCATACGAGTACATGGGATGGCCGTGGGGCGGCGGGGATTCAGTGCAACAGGGTCAACTCTTTGGCGGGTGAGTTCCGTTTTCGCATGGATGCACAGGATGAATGGGATGACGGGACTGTCCCGGTTGCGCCAATTTACATAACGCATTGATGCGCCGTAGAGTCTGCACCTTTGCAACCTGGTTGAATTGACATAACGTCGTTACACGGGCCAGTTTCGCTGGTTCGCGCCTTGAATGTTGGTGGGCGCCTGCATACAATTATCGGGTTCGCCTGCGCCAACGGGAATTGCCGTCTTGACCTCTGCTCTGTTCACTCATGAAACCAGCCAGCGCGCGCCATCGTTGGACCGATTGGCGGCGGGCGCGGTTTTATCCGACGACGATGCGCTGAATCTGGTGTCGATGGAGGGTACCGCCATCGAGGAAATGTGCGCGGTCGCCGGCGAGATGAGGGACCGGGGACGCGGCCGTGTCATAACGTTTTCCCCCAAGGTGTTCATACCGCTGACCCGCATGTGCCGCGATTTCTGCGGGTATTGCACTTTCCGACAGGCCCCCGAGGAAACGGACGAGTTGTTCCTGTCGCCTGATGCCGTGCTGTCGGTGGCGCGGGCCGGCGAGCGACTGGGATGCACCGAGGCGCTGTTCACGCTGGGTGAGCGTCCCGAGCAGAGGTATCCGGAAGCGGGCGAATGGCTCGCGCAGAACGGCCACCGCACGACACTGGCATATCTGTCCGAAATGTGCCGGCGGGTATTCAACGAAACGGACCTGTTGCCCCACGGCAACCCGGGAACCATGAGTCGCCGGGAATTGCAGGCGTTGCAGTCCACCAATCCGTCGGTCGGCATCATGCTGGAAAGTACCAGCGCACGGCTGTACGAAACGGGCGGTCCCCACGAGTTCGCGCCCAGCAAGCGCCCCAGGGTTCGCTTGCGCACGATGGAACTGGCCGGCGAACTGGGCATACCATTCACCACCGGGATTCTGATCGGCATCGGCGAGACGCGCGCCGAAAGGGTGGAATCGCTGCTGGCGATACGCGACTTGCACCGGCGGTTCGGGCACATCCAGGAAGTGATCGTGCAGAACTTCCGCGCCAAGGCGGACACGCCGATGGCCGGTGAGCCCGACGCGCCTCCGGACGAACTGATGTGGACGACGGCCGCGGCTCGACTGATCCTGGGGCCGGACGTCAATATCCAGGTGCCACCCAACCTCAGCGAACGATACGAACGATACATTCATGCCGGCATCAACGACTGGGGCGGTGTTTCGCCGCTCACCATTGACTACGTGAATCCCGAAGCGCCGTGGCCACAGTTGGGCGAACTACGGCGTCGCACCGAGGCAGAGGGCTACCAACTGAAACCCAGGCTGCCGGTTTATCCAGAATACTTTGCCAAAGGATCGGAATGGCCCTTGCCGCCGAATCTGAAAGAGAAGCTGCTCCGTTTGACCGACGGAGACGGGTACGTGAAAGGGGGAATGCAACGATATGCCAGCAACAATTGACAACGACACACCGACCACGCTGGCCGCGTTGCTCGGCGGACTGAGCGGGGATGTTGCGGACGTGCTGAATCGGGCGCTGGCCGGCGAAGACATCAGCGCGGAGGACGCCGACCTGCTCTTTGCCACGTCGGGTCTGGAGTTCACCGCCATGTGGATGGTGGCGGACGAATTGCGCCGCAGGACGGTTGGCGATCTGGCGACTTACGTGGTGAACCGGAACGTCAACTTCACCAACGTGTGCATCAAGCGGTGCGGGTTCTGCGCGTTCAGCCGGGACTTCCGCGAGGAAGAAGGCTACTTTCTCCCGGTGAGCGAGATCATCCGCCGGGCCAGGGAGGCGCAGGACTACGGCGCGACCGAGGTCTGCATCCAGGCGGGTCTGCCTCCGCAAATGGAGGGCGACCTGTACATCCGCCTGTGCGAGGCGATCAAGGAAGAGTTGCCCGACATGCACATCCACGGGTTCTCGCCGGAAGAGGTGCTGTACGGTTCCATACGTTCGCGTTGCAGCATTCGCGAGTACCTGCAGGGTCTCAAGGACGCCGGCGTGGGCAGCCTGCCCGGCACGTCGGCGGAGGTGCTGGATCAGGGCTTGCGCGACATTATCTCCCCGGGCCGAATCACGGTTGATCAGTGGATCGAGGTGATCACCACAGCCCACGATCTGGGAATCCCGACCACGTCCACGGTGATGTTCGGGCACCGGGAGACCAACGCTCAGATCGTCCGGCACATCGCCCTGCTGCGGGACATTCAGCAGAGCACGGGCGGGTTCACCGAATTCGTGCCGCTGAGTTTCGTAGCATCGGAAGCGCCGATGTTCCTCAAGGGCACGGTGGAAGACGTGCGCTCAGGGCCGACGGGAATGGACGTGATCAAGGTTCACGCCATCGCCCGTATCATGCTGAACAACTGGATTCCCAACATCCAGGCGTCGTGGGTGAAGGAAGGGAGCCGAATGTCGCAGTTACTGCTGACGGCCGGCGTCAACGACCTGGGCGGCACTCTGATCAACGAGAGCATCTCCACCTCCGCCGGCGCGATGCACGGGCAGTTGATGCGTCCGGCGGAGTTCCGCGGCATGATCCGCGAAGCCGGCAGGACGCCTGCTGAGCGGTACACCACCTACGGGCTGCGCCGAGTTTATGGCGCCACGGACGAGGCGCTGGACCCGCTGGACCTGGTGGGAGACAACGTGGAGGAAATTTTCGGGTCGTACAACCAACTGGTCCAGATGGAAGGCTACCGTTTCGAGCATCCGCGGACCGCGCGGGACCGCGCCGGGGCGCAGAGTGCGGACTGATCGATGAGTGGTTCCTCCCAGGGGCGGGTGCTGGCGATTGCCGGCGGCGTGGGCGGCGCAAAGCTGGCGTTGGGGTTGTCGAAAATCCTGCCCCCCGAGCGGTTGACCATCGTGGTGAACACCGGGGACGACGAGGAGTTTCACGGACTGCACGTGTCCCCCGACCTGGACACCATGACATATACGCTGTCGGGCTGGTACAACGCCGAGACCGGATGGGGTATTTCCGGCGATTCCTTCGAGACGCTGGGGATGCTCAACCGCCTGGGTTCCGATACGTGGTTCAATCTTGGCGACCGCGATTTTGCCATGCACATCCGGCGCACGGAATTGCTGAGGCAGGGGTCCACCCTGTCCGAGGTTACGGCTCAGTTGACCGGCCTGTTGGGCATTGAGCATTGCATCGTCCCCATGAGCGACCGGCCGGTGCGGACGGTGCTGGACACCGACGACGGTACGCTGTCGATGCAGGAGTACTTCGTCAAGAATCGCGCCGGGCCAAGGGTGAACCGCATCCGCTACGCAGGCGCCGAAGACGCGCAGCCCTCGCCCGGGTTCGTGGCAGCGCTGGAGTCTGCAGATACGATCGTGTTCTGCCCGTCGAACCCCCATCTCAGCGTTGCGCCCGTGCTGGCCGTGCCGGGCGTTCGGGACGCCATAGCATCGCACCGGGCGCCACGGGTCGCGATCAGCCCCATAGTTGGCGGCGACGCGGTGCGCGGTCCGGCGGGAAAGATCATGGCGGAACTGGGAGCCGAAGTTTCGGCGGTCGGCGTCGCCCGGGAGTACCGGGGTTTATGCGACGTGCTGGTGCTGGATCGTCAGGATGCGGAACTGGCCGCCGGTGTGGAACGGGAGGGGATGCAAGCGGCCGTGACTGGTACCATAATGGTGACCGACGCCGACAAGATCGAATTGGCCAGAACGGTGTTGCAGTTGGCAGACAAGGTGGAGAAAGCAAGATGTTGACGGAAACGGGAAACAACGCCGGCCCTTCGGTTCTGCCGGTTATCCCCATGAAACCGCTGACCAAGTGCAAAACCCGGCTGGAACGGGTGATGAGCCTGCAGGACCGGGAGGATTTGACCATCGGGATGCTGCGGCGGGTGCTGCTCGCGATCCGGGGCGCGGGAGTGGACCCGTTCTGGGTCATTGGCGGCGACGACCGGATCCGCAACATGTCGCGGACCCTGGGCGCAACGTGGGTGGAAGACCTGGGGCGCAACCTGAACGATACCCTGACCAAGGCCTTTGAGAGCGCGCGAATGCGGGAGGTGTCGGCCCTGTACCTGCCGGGAGACCTGCCGTTCATCAAGCCGGCAGACATCCACCAACTCATCAGGAGCGCGCAGCACCAGCACAACGTCACACTGTCTCCGGCCCGCCGCGATGGCGGAACCAACGCGATCCTGGTGCCCTTCGATCTCATCCCGTACTTCCGCCCGGAGCTTGGGAGCAACAGTTTCCGCAAGCACGTCGGCACGGCGGCCCGCATGGGCGTGTCGGTGGCGTTCTACTACAGCGAGGGCATGGGGTTTGACCTGGACGACGGGTCGGATCTGGACGAATACGAACACATGG
The DNA here is from genome assembly GCA_964502995.1 of uncultured Dehalococcoidia bacterium. GTDB lineage: Bacteria > Chloroflexota > Dehalococcoidia > Lucifugimonadales > UBA3495 > Bin87. The sequence goes on along the minus strand of CAZCZB010000015.1, from coordinate 4,865 downwards.
AGCCCGGCCTGCTGGAGCGCCTGATGGGACGCAAGCCCGGCCAGATCAACCGCGCGCCACTGGAACTTTAGACAACAGGGAGACTTTGATGCCAGGGAAAACGCAACTGGGTTGCTTGCTGCCCACCCGGGGATTGCTGCTGGAAGACCGGAAACCCACGGACGCCGAATCGGTTCTGCGGTTGGCGGCATGGGCCGAGGAAGCCGGGCTGGATTCAGTCTGGGTCGGCGACAGCCTGACGGCTAAACCCCGGCTGGAAGCGATGACTACGCTGGCGGCCATCGCGGCGCGCACCGACCGGGTGCGCCTGGGCACGGCGGTGATGCTCATGTCGCTGCGACACCCTGTGCTGCTGGCTCAAATGATGGGCACGGTGGACCTGATCTCCGGCGGGCGGTTGCAGTTGGGCGTGGGTGTCGGCGGCGCGTTCAACGCGATGCAGCAGGCCGAGTGGCGCAACGCGCAGGTGAATCAGCGCACCCGCGCGCCTCGCCTTGAGGAAATCATGCAGGTCATCAAGGGCCTCAACACCGGCGAACCCTTCAGTTTCGAGGGCAAGCACTTTGAACTGGACGAAGTCGTGATGGAACCGACCCCGGTCCAGCCCAACGGAGTTCCGGTGTACCTGGGGGTCCACTGGCACGGACGCGGCGATGGACAGGGCGCGCAGCGTGAGCGACAGGCGCGACGGGCGGCCCGACTGGCGGACGGCATCATATCAATCTCGGCCACCCCCGACGAGTTCGTGGAATTGAACGAGACGGTGGACGGCTATTGCGCCGAGTACGGACGCGAACCCGACGCCATGTCGTCGGTGATGTACATGACGGTGAACCTTGACGAGGACGTGAACCGGGCGGAGGCTGAGGCCGAGGACTGGCTCATGGGTTACTACGGAGCAAACATCTGGGGCGACCGGTGGGGTCCGTTCGGCGACGCTGAGCGGGTGCGCGACCGGATGCACGCCTACGCCGAAGCCGGCGCCGATCAGATCGTTGTCCGGTTCGCGACCTACCGCCAGGAAGAGCAGATGCAGACGTTCCTGGAGCAGGTGGCGCCCGATTTCAACCGGTGATTGACGTCTGCCGGGGACAGTCGGATCACCGGCAATCCGGTTGGGCGCAGTTTGCAGGAATTGGGGCAGCCACAAGGGTTGCCCCTACACGTTCGAGTTGGCGATAATGCAACGCACCTGAACGACTTGAGAATTAGAGGCTGACGACGTGTATCCCATAGATTTGACCGGCCGCAATGCGGTTATTTTCGGAGTGGCCAACGACCGCAGCATCGCGTGGGCGATCGCGAAAACGCTGGCCGAAGCGGGCGCCAGGATCGCGCTCACCTACCAGAACGACCGGTTGAAGGACCGCGTGGCCCGTCTGGCGGATACGCTGGACGACGCCTTGATTCTCCCGTGCGACGCATCGGACGACGATCAGATCGCCGAGGTGTTTGAATCCCTGGGTTCGCAGATGGGGTCGCTGTCGGTGTTGGTGCACAGTATCGCTTTCGCCAACCGCGACGATCTGGCGGGCCGGCTGGCCGACACGGGCCGCGACGGGTTCCGGCTGGCGTTGGAGATCAGCGCTTTCACGCTGCTGCCGATGGTGAGGCACGCCGCGCCGCTGATGACCGACGGGGGCAGCGTTATCGCCATGACCTTCCACGCATCCAGCCGGGTGTACCCCGGTTACAACGTGATGGGAACGGCAAAGGCTGCGCTGGAGCATGAGGTGCGCCAACTGGCCCACGAATACGGCGGCGACGGGATCCGCGTGAACGCCATATCAGCGGGACCGGTTGATACGCTGGCAGCCCGCGGGATCAGCGGGTTCCTGGACATGAAACGCGCTCACGCGGAGCGCGCGCCGCTGCAGCGGAACATAACCGCTGACGAGGTGGCGAAAACGGCGCTGTATCTATGCAGCGATCTCTCGACGGGAGTAACCGGGACCGTGCTGCCCGTCGATGCCGGGTATCACATCATGGCGGTGTGATTTGTCGGCCGATTGAAAGTTGCGAACACGGTAGGGACGAATAATTATTCGTCCCTGCGAGGGGTTGAGTTTGCCGGCGCCGGGAACCAGAGCCGTCGTCGGCACAACGGGGCGGGCACAATGCCCGCCCCTACGATTTGGGTATGAGTGTAACGGGAGGCGGATAACGCAGAGCGGCGGCGCGAATAATGGTTCGCGCCTACGGCGGATCGAATTGACCGTCGCGGTACCGCGTGACCGGTGGCAATAAAACAGGGGCGGGTTTCAAGCCCGCCCCTACCTCGTGCAGCTACGTTGGGATCAGATCGCTTCGAGTTGCTGCTGGTCGGCGGCCGCCTTTTCGCTCAGGCCAAGTTCGTCGTAGGCTTTGGCGCGGTTCGCCCAGGCATCACGATATCGAGGATCCAGCGCGATCGCCTTGGTGAACTGGTCAACGGCTTCGCGGACTCTGCCCTTTTCAAAGAGGGCCAGCCCTGCTTCGGTCATGCCGGACGCCGTCAGCGGGCGCGTGATCTTCATGGGAGCCGCAGAGAACGCGGGGCCGGGCTCCGGTTCAGCGGTTGGCGTTGTTGGGGCGCTCTGCGCCGTTACCGTTGCCTGTTCAGACGCGAGAACTGGATCAGGCGACCCGACTTGCTCGCCCTGGGCGGTGCTGTCGGAGGTCTCAATGGGTGATTCCGTGGTGGTGGTCATCACCGGGTCGGGAGTTTCGGTTGCATCGGAGCCGGCGTCAGTGGTGACGTACTGACGGCTCAACTCCCAGCCGCAATTGGTGCAGAAGCTGGGGCCCGCCTCGTGGGCCTGCTGGCAACGGGGGCAGTGAACCGTTGTATCGGCTTCACCTTCACTGGGCACCGGTTGGCGGGACGGGATGAAAACCAAACCGACCATGGGCGCCATGCAAAGAATGGTAAGGGCGTCCGGCAGAGCGTCAATCAGATAGACTGCGAGCGCGGGCAGGGCGGCCGCTCCCGCCCAAAGCAGAAGGTTGCGGCGCTTTTTCGAAGCCAGCCGAGCAGTCCATAAAATAACGAACAGAACCGACAGTATTTGAAGAATTACGTCCATACTTACGCAGTTTGCTCTTGCAACGGCTCCATTATAACCGTAAGGGCACGGTGTCGGCAATCGCACACCGTGGGTGTCCGGGTATCAGGAATATCCGGCGGGGTGGTCCCCCGTACCGTTCGAATAGCGGCGGTTGTTGAATCACGCATCCGCCGGGATTGCGATTACCCCGTGGCCGAAGGCCGGCTAGGTAGGTGGGACGGCCCCGATTGGAGGCGCATTGTGAGCGTCCGGCAACGTGACAGTGCAAAATCGGCGATACTATCGTACAATTCTGGTTACAAACAGAGCAACCGAGTTGCGATTCATTTTTCACCGAGTGACGACACCGGTGCCACGAGAGGGAGTATTCAGATGGATTTGACGATTTCCGTGCTCAAGGCGGACGTTGGTTCGATAGGCGGACATACCAAACCGTCGGACCGCATGATGGACGCCGTCAGGGCCGCTGCGGACAAGGCGATCAAGGACGGTCTGCTGATTGACGCCTACGTGGGTCATACGGGAGACGACATCTGCATCACCACCACCCACACCAGGGGCGACAACGACGAGGCCGTTCACCAGTTTGCGTGGACCTCGTTCCTGGAGGCTACAGAGATCGCGCGCCAGTATGGCCTGTACGGCGCGGGACAGGACCTGTTGGTCGATGCCCCCTCCGGCAACATTCGGGGCGCGGGCCCGGCGGTGGCGGAAATAACCTTCGACCACGATCCGGTCAAGACGAACCCGGTCCGGCCCGCCGAATCGTTCTTCGTGCTTGCCGCCGACAAGTGCGGCCCTGGCGCTTACAACCTGCCCATGTTCCTCGGGTTCGCCGACCCCATGTACTGTGCCGGACTGATGCTCCCACGGCTGGGCGAGGGTTTCACTTTCAACATCATCGACATGGACAACACCGACGGCGACAGCATCATTTCACTGAACGCCCCGGAGGACTACTACAAGATCACGGTGCTGCTGCGGGACAACGAGCGGTTCGCCATCGAGAGCATCGTGTCCCGACACACCGGTCAGACGGCGGCGGCCATTTCGGCCACCCGGCTGCACAACATCGCCGGCAGCTACACCGGCAAGGACGATCCGGTGGCGGTGGTCCGCAACCAGGGAGTCTTTCCGGCGCCGGAGGAACTGATCTCGCCCTACACCAAAGCCCACTTCATCGGCGGCGACGCGCGCGGTTCCCACGTGATGCCCCTGATGCCGGTGGCGATCAACACGGCGGTTACGGGCATGTACTGCCTGCCGCTGGTATCGTGCGTCGGTTTCAGCATCAGCGCCGAAGGCAAGTTCGCGGAATCGTCCACCGACTTCTTCGACAACCCGGCGTGGGACTACACCCGCCAGGTGGCCCAGGAAAAGGGCATTGCCATGCGGTCGCAGGGCTGGTCGGGAGCGGCCATGCTGCCCTACGGCGAACTGGAATACTCCGGCTTCCGCCAGAGCATCGGCGACCTGGTCGAGCGTTTTGCCATCCGCACCAACGGGCACCAACCGGCCGAGGCGGTCGCGTCGGGAGACGACGATTAGCAACCCGTAACATCGACCAAATATCAGGGGCGGGTCTTGTACCCGCCCCTACGTTTTGACTCGGCGATGTGGTCGCGGAGAGTTGCGTCCCCGCGAGATGGTTAAGCGTTGGTGCATCCTGCGATCCCCGGCGGGAGACCCGCGGCCCATGCGGGGCCTATCGGACGCAAAAGGGGCGGGCACAAAGCCCGCCCCTGCGTGTTGGCGCTGGGGGCGAGACTAGGGCGTGTTCACACTAACCATACGGAGATGGTATCATCCCCGCATGGA
>CAZCZB010000014.1:0-61493 GCA_964502995.1 uncultured Dehalococcoidia bacterium | reverse complement strand
CCATCCGCCTGTGGCGGACTCGCAATGACAGATTATCAAAGTGGGTACGCGTGAGTGACAACCGCCCCTTGCAAACATCGGCACGCCCGTTCTATCCTGATCTTGTCAGGTACCCCAACCGGTACTCGAGAACCGGACGGGGTTCGTCGCATCGCATGCAGCGACGTCCACCATGTTGCCCATCACGGCGAGGTGTTCTAAAGGTTCGGGTCGCACAACGGCCTGTCGGTTACCCACAGCAGAATATGGTTCCCAAGGAGCCTACGGACGCCACAATCCGCGTCTAAGCTCCCGGACCCGGCGGGTGTCACCACCGCCCCGTGCTGCGTTCCCCCGGTATCATTGGCCGGCTAACCGTAGGTACACGGAAGACTAGGACGATATCTTTCTGCGCCCAAAAACAGTGTTGGCCGTGCTCCGACACGCAACCCGAACCCACAACCTGACGCCCTCAACCCAAAGACGAACCGCAAGGAGTGAAAACAGCAAACTGATAATCCGAAGGGCCGGTCAACGGGCCCTCCCAATCAGGCGCCCATCCTCCGCCTGACGATCAACGGTCAATCGTTCCGGTGTCGCTGCGGCGTCCACCGGCGCGATTACCGGAAACACCGGGATTCAGAACTCGGCGCTGCGAGGCGTGCGCGGAAACGCGATGATGTCCCGGATGTTCTGCATGCCGGTGGCAAACTGCACGGTACGCTCGAACCCCAGCCCGAAACCGGCGTGGGGCGTTGTGCCGTAACGCCGCAGGTCCAGGTACCACCAGTATGGCGCGTCGTCCAACCCGGCCTCGGCCATCCGCGCCTGCAGCACGTCCAGTCGCTCCTCGCGCTGGCTGCCGCCTATGATCTCGCCGATGCGCGGCACCAGCACGTCCAGCGCCCGCACCGTCTCGTTATCATCGTTCAACCGCATGTAAAACGCTTTGATCGCACTGGGATAATCGGTAACGATAACGGGACGGCCCACCTTCTTTTCGGTCAGATAGCGCTCGTGCTCCGACTGGAGATCCGCGCCCCAACTGACCGGAAATTCGAAGGATTCGCCGGACGCCTCCAGCGCGCGCACCGCCTCCGTGTACGTCATTCGCTCAAAGTCCGAGTTGGCGATGTCTTCCAGCGTCGTGATCAGTTCCTTGTCGTAGAACCGGTTGAAAAACTCCATGTCCGCCGGGCACGTTTCCAGCACGTGGGCAAAAATGCTGCGCAGGAAGTCCTCGGCCAACTGCGCCAACCCGTCCAGGTCGCAAAAGGCAACCTCCGGCTCAACCATCCAGAATTCCGCCAGATGCCTGGACGTGTTCGAGTTTTCGGCGCGGAACGTGGGACCAAAGGTGTACACGTCGGTCATCGCCTGCGCGAAAATCTCCGCTTCCAGTTGCCCGCTGACGGTCAGGAAAGCCGGCTTCCCGAAGAAGTCGGCGTTGTTGTCCACCGCTCCCGAGTCAATCGGCAGGTTGTCCAGATCCAGCGTGGTCGCCCGGAACATCGCCCCCGCGCCCTCAGCATCGCTCGCCGTGATGATCGGCGTCTGGATGTACAGGAAACCCCGCTCCTGGAAAAACTTGTGAATCCCGAACGCCATCGCGTTGCGAACCCGGGCAACCGCGCCAAAGGTGTTCGTGCGCGGCCGCAGGTGGGCCAGCTCCCGCAAAAATTCCAGCGTGTGCCGTTTCTTTTGTAGAGGGTATTCCTCGGGATCCGCGCCGCCCAGAAGCTCCAGGCTGTTCGCGACAACCTCGTACTTCTGGCCCCGGCCCAGCGATTCCTGCAGCTTTCCCAGCGCCGACACGCTGCAACCGGTGCTGAGTTGATCCACCAGCGAATAGTCAGGGCAGCCGGCATCCACAACTATCTGCAAATCCGCCAGGCTCGACCCGTCGTTGATCTGCACAAACGAAACTCCGCCCGAAGATCGAACGGTTTTGACCCAACCGTTGACCCGCACCTCGCCTGTGTCCGGGTTCAACTGCTCAACGGAAAGCAGATCGCTGATTCGAGCGCGCCGTGGAGTGGTCATAATGCTGGCCCCCATACCCCATCTGGTGGCCCGATTTTAGCACACGGCCCGGCCGGCGTATGCGCGGCTCGGCGCGACTCGCCGGCGTTGAACCACCCCGACTAATCCGGCGGTCGCTCCCGATGCCAGCCCGTTTGCTGCTGGTAGGCGTGCGCGATGTTCAGCAACCGTCCCTCTGCCAGGTGCGGGCCTATCAACTGCAGTCCCACCGGCAGGCCGTCGCTGAATCCGCACGGCGCCGACATCGCCGGCAACCCTGCCATGTTCACCGGCAGCGTGAACACGTCCACCAAATACATCCTCACCGGATCGTCCGTGCGTTCCCCGATTGGAAAGGCCACCACGGGAGATACCGGCGCGGCCAACGCGTCCACTTCCTCGAACACGCGCGCAAAGTCCTGCCGGATCAGCGTGCGCACCTGCTGCGCCTTGTGGTAGTAAGCGTCATAATAGCCCGACGACAGGGCGAACGCCCCCAGCATGATGCGTCGCTTGACCTCCGGCCCGAATCCGGTCTGCCGGGTGCGTTCCATCGCCTCCCACATGTCCCCGTCGCCCTGGTGCGAATAGCCATACTTCACGCCGTCGTAGCGCGCCAGGTTGGCCGAACATTCCGAAGGCGCGATGATGTAGTAGCACGCCAGGGCGTACTCGGTCGTGGGCAGCGAAACCTCCCGCACCTGTGCCCCCAGGCCCTCCAACTCGGCAACCGCAGTTTCCACGGCAGCCCGAACACCGTCGTCCAGTCCCTCCGCGAAATACTCCCGGGGCATTCCGATCCTCAAACCGCCGATGTCGCCGGTCAGGCCGGCGCAATAATCCGGAACCGGCGCCGGCAGCGACGTGGCATCCATGCGATCGTGCCCGGCGATGCTCCCCAGGACCATCGCGCAGTCTCTCGCGTCCCGGGCAATCGGCCCAACCTGGTCCAGCGACGACGCGTATGCTACCAGCCCGTAACGGCTCACCCGCCCATACGTCGGTTTCAACCCGGTAACGCCGCAGAACGACGCCGGCTGACGAATGCTGCCCCCGGTGTCGGTTCCCAGCGCAAACGATGCCGAACCGGTCGCCACGGCCGCGGCCGACCCTCCGCTGCTGCCGCCGGGCACGCGCGTCGTATCCCACGGGTTGCGCGTCGGATGGAACGCGGAGTTTTCGGTGGACGAGCCCATGCCAAACTCGTCCATGTTGCCTTTGCCCACCAGCACCGCGCCCTGATCACGCAACCGCGCGACCGCCGTCGCATCGTACACCGGCACATAGTCGGCCAGCATCAGGGACGCGCAAGTGGTGGCGACGCCGGACGTGCAGAGCAGGTCCTTGATCTGCATCGGAATCCCCGTCATCGGACTCCCGTCGCCTCTGCCTATCCGATCATCGGCCTCTTTCGCCTGTTCACGGGCGATTTCCGCGGTTACGGAAAGATAAGCGGATACCCGGCCGTCGGTCTCTGCGATCCGGTCCAGCACCGATTCGGTCAACTCGGCGCTGCTTATCTCCCGGCGGCTCAGCAGTTCCGAAGCCTCGGCTACGCTCAGTCGCCACAGTTGGTCGGTTTCGTTCGGCGGCACGTTCTACTCGTCCAGCACGGCGCGCACCTGAAAAAAATCCCCGTTCCGACGCGGCGCGTTCAGCAGCGACTGTTCAGCCTCCAGGCTCGTGCCCGGGTCATCCTCGCGCAGGACATTGTCCAGCCCAGCGACGTGCGCGGTGGGCGTCACCCCCGTGGTGTCCAGATTCTGCAGCGCCTCGAACTGGTCCAGGATGTCGGACAACTGGCGGCTGAACGTCTCCACCTCCGCCTCAGTAAGCGAAATGCGGGCGAGCGCCGCTATATGCTGGACCTGACCTCGATCTATTGCCATGACGGACTGAGCGCCTCGGATTGGTGAACCCGGACCTAGCTCATCTCCGAACCGCCGGACACGCTGATGCTGAGCCCCGTCATGTAGTCCGACTCGGCGGACGACAGGAAGGCGGCCATCCGGGCTATGTCGTCGCCCTGCGCAATCCGTCCCAGCGGCACCCGCATCTCGCGCTCCCGAACCATCAGCGCCCGGTGTTCCTCGCCGGAGGTGCCCTCCGGAGCCAGCGCGGCCGCGATGAAGTCCACCCGTTCGGTGTCCACCAGCCCGGGGCAAATGGCGTTCACGTTCACCCGGTAGGGAGCCATCTCGTGCGCCAGCGATTGCGTGAACCCGATGACGGCGAACTTGCTGGCGCAGTATGCCCCGTACCGGGCGATGCCGCGTTTGCCCGCGCCCGACGAGATATTGATGATCTTGCCGGGGCCGCCGCGATCTATCATGTGCCGGCAGACCGCCCGGCTCACCAGGTAGGTCCCCCGCACGTTCACCCGCATCACATCATCAAAAGCGTCCTCTTCAAGCTCCACGATCAATACCCGGTCCCGGCCGGGGCGGGAACCGGCGTTGTTCACCAGGATGTCGATCTTGCCAAACTCGTTGAGCGTATCCGACACCATCGCGTCCACCTGCGCGCTGTCCGCCACGTCGTAGTAGAGCCCGGCGCTGCGTCGCCCCATGTCCTGAATTTCCTTGACGACGCTGGGCAACCCTTCCCATCCGTCCATGCGGTCCTCGGTGCGGATGGCGTCCAGTGATGCTTCAACGTCCGTAACCACCACGTCCGCGCCTTCCGACGCCAATCGCGTGGCAATTGCGCGACCGATGCCATGGCGTCCGCCGGCTCCGGTTACGAGGGCTACTTTTCCGTTCAGGTCGTACATTGGGTTCTCCCTTGGGTGCGCGAATATATGGACGGCTCTACGGCCTCAGCCCCGTCCGGGCCAGGTCGGCGTGTGATCGTGGTGATGCAGCGCGAACGTGCCGCCCGTCGCATGGACCACCAGTTGGTGCCCGAAGGCGTCCGCCAGAACCGATTCGAGCAGCACCTCGTCGGGCGTTCCATACGCGATCAAACGACTGTTGATCACCGCTACGTCGCTGGCCCGCGCGGACACGCACGTCAGGTTATGCGTACACATGATCACGGTGGCGCCCTGTTCGCGCAGGTAATCTATGATGTCCAGGAAGCGATGCTGCTGCGTCGGGTCAAGCCCGCTCATCGGCTCGTCCAGCAGCAATAGCTTGGGATGCGACGCGATCGCCCGTGCCAGCAACGCCCGCCGCCGCTGGCCCCCGGACAATTCTCCGATGCCTCGTTGCCTCAGATGACCCAGTTCCACGGTATCCAGAGCATTCTGGGCGGCGTCCCGGTTGGCCCGACTGTGAGTGCGGAACAATCCTCTCGACGGGGTCAGTCCCATCATCACAACGTCCCACACCGTCGCGGGAAAATTCCAGTCAACCTGCTCCAATTGCGGCACGAATCCGATTTGTTTCCGCACCCGGTGGCTGGGCCGGCCGTCCACCAGCACCTGGCCACGACTCGGATTGACCAGTCCTACGATCGATTTCAGCAGCGATGACTTGCCGCCACCGTTGGGGCCGATGATGCCGCAAAGGCTGCCGTGTTCCACCGAGAAAGTCACGCCGTCCAGGGCCACAATCGGCCCATAGTCCACGCTCACGTTCTGAAATCCCACGGCCTGGTGCGCCTCACCGTCGGACGCGATGGTGCGCCCGTCACGGGAGTGCGAATGCCGGTGTGCTGTCGGAGCCCGCATCTGAATCACCTTACGTACCAATCATCGCCGGCCGGCGGCCATGGATTTTCCGGATGCAACACCTGCGACAATTGGGTGAAAGCGCCTTTGAAGGTGGCCGGGTGAAGCCAGATGCTGTTGAATCCCAGGTTGGTGTAATTGTCCGTGCGCCTCGATGTGGTGAATCGAAGCCCGTCAACGGTTTGCAGGTATCCGTCGGTAGCCAGCGAATCGTCGATCTGGTAGATGGTCAAATAGATCCCCTCGCCGTAGCGCGCCAGGAACCTGCCCGACGGGGAATCATCGCTGGTCGGTTGGGCCAGCTCAATAAACGTATCCTGCCCGCCCAGCGGCAGCACCGCTATCTCAAGATCGGTGAAACTGATCTGAAACCGCTTGGTGGGCTCCAGGCCGAACAGCCTGCTCCAGTGCTCAATCGCCGCATCCAGATCATGAACAATGACAGCCACCTGGCGCAGTTGGGTGGTGCCCGCCGCGCCCTCCGATGCCTGCCAGTCCGGACCGGCCGCGGGCCACGGGTTGTCCGGATCCGTCACTTCGATGATCTCGATGAACGCGCCGTTGCACGACGACGGATGCAGAAACGCCGATCGGGACCCGTCGTGCTCCGTTTCACCGGTAATCCGCACTCCGCAATCGCGAAGGTGCGGGATCAGCGTGTCGTATGACGTGGTTTCAAAAATGATCAGGTACGGTGCCTCGCCCCGACGGTTCAAAAACCGCGCCCCGGCCGATTCGTCGGAACTGGGGGCCAGCAGTTCAACGAAAGTGCCGTTTCCCGCCGGCAGCACGGCATTGTGCAGCCCAAATTGCGGTAGTTCTCCGGTCCTCGATGGCGACATCCCCAGGACCTTTTGGTACAGGTCAATGCCGTTTGGCAGATCATCGACCATCATCGCGATTTGGCGGAGTTTGTGCAGCATTTGCGTAAGCGGTGCGGACGGAGAAGAATGGGCCGACTCGCGGCGTGCATCCCAACGCAGTCCTGGCAGCCCTATCCTCTGGATGGAAGGTTCAGTTGCGCCGTGCCTATGATATACGGCCGGTCGGGAACCGGGCCGGTCATGGTGATGTCGCACTGCACGTGGTTGCCGTTTTCGTCCTGCTCAGTGTCGCTGATCTGCACCCCCACGTGCAACGGCTGGTTATGCGGAATCGTTCCCCGAAACACCAGGTCCAGATCAGCCACGGTTCCTGCGCCGGCCCAGTCGGTCAGCACTCGGGAAACCAGGGCCATCGACATGATGCCCGGAACAATGGGTTCGGATAGTCCTACTTTCTCGGCCTGCTCCTGATCGGTGAACCGGTTGGGCGCCGGATTGCCCCACAGCGAGCAGAAATCCACCACCTGATCGTCGGAAACCGATATGATCACCGGCCCAATCTCGTCCCCCAATTCGATGTCTTCAAAGTACAGCTTCGCGTTTTCTGTCATGGTGTGGTCACTCCCGCACAACCTGGGATCGCTGCACGTCGGCCACGACCACCCCGTCCTGATTCCGGAAGGTCGTTTCCCAAACCACGTGTACCATCGTGCCCGAGCGGCCGGTCTTGGTGTACACATCCTTCAGGTGCGACGATGCGGAAAGAACGTCGCCGGCCACGATCGGCGCGCGAGGTTCCACCCGCTGTCCTCCGTGGAACTGCCGCCGACCAAACTGCAGCTTGATGTCCGGCAGTTCGCCACGCTCAAAAAGGGCGCACAGGGTCGGTGGCGCTACCTGGTCGGAAAACCCGGCGTCGCGCGCGGCTGCCTGATCGGTAAAGATCGGGTTTTCGTCCCCGATGCTGCGCGCGTACACGTCGATGATTTCCTTGGTCACCTCAAACGGTCCGGACTCGTGCTCCACGCCGTATAGCGAGTGGTCGTATTCGTAATCGATCTTGGTGGGCATGCGATCGCTCCTGTCAGCCTACGGGTGTGGCTGCGGTTTCCTCGATGTAGATGGGCCGGAACTCGCCGGACAGCAACGCGTCCACCAGCTCAGGTTCGTTGCGGACCGTCGCCTTGAATTCGGTAACGGCGCGGCCAATGTGGCTGGCGAGATGGGCGTCGCTGCCCGCTATCCCAAGGTAACCGGTGCGCTCGCACAGATCCTCGGCGCGCGCATTCTCCTCGGGTTTGCTGCCCGCATTGACTCGCTCCACGATGGACACGTCGTCAAAAACCTCGCCCTGTTCCATGTATTCCACCAGGCCGATGCCAAACCTGCCCGGGTGCGCCGGCACCACAAGCCCCCCGTGGTGTCGGGCGGCTTTGATCAACTCCCGTCCGTCCATCTTCACGTCGCCGAAATCAATGTCTTTGCCCAGGCCCGGGGTGATGTTGTACACGAGCATGTGCCCGAAGCACGTATCAAGTTCCGCGCCCTTGAGCACCAGCACGCCATATTCCGACGCCAGTTGCGAGTAATCAATGTCAAAATCGAACTTGCGATGTTCCGTAAGTACGATGCCGTCGATTGTGAATCCGCGCTTGCGGAGCACGTTGATCCATTTCAGGTATTGTTCCACCGTGGCGCGGGAATCGTCCGACGCGACTGAATGGCAATGCAGGTCAAGATAGGTGGTCACGGAAAGGCCTCCCGGCGGCCTGTTGTTGTCGCCGCCAACACACGATTATAGGTTCGCCATGTGCCGGATGCAACCTGGGTTGTTTCCTCACGCGTACCCACTTTGATAATCTGTCATTGCGAGTCCGCCACAGGCGGACGTGGCAATCTCGTTGCGGTGCTAACGACTACGACCAACTGCCCGCGCAAGGCGGATGGGATTGCCATCCGCCTGTGGCGGACTCGCAATGACAAAGTGGGTACACCTGAGGGGTTGTTTCCCCGTTGGCGTTCCCCAATGGCGTCGGGCCATCTTTCACGCTATCATCGTCGCGTTTCGACCCCTGTTGCAAGGCGCAAATCCTGAGAGGTGAAAAAATGACACTGCCATCAAATACGCTGGAAGGTCGAGTGGCCATCGTAACCGGAGCCGCCAGCCCCATCGGAATGGGCCGCTCCATCACCACCGGCCTGGTACGGGCCGGCGCCCGCGTCGCCATGCTCGACATCAACGAGGACTGGCTGGATCAAACCGCCAACGACATGCGCGAACTGGGCGGCGACGACGCTGTGCTGCCCATAATCGCCGACGTCACCGATCCCGAGTCGGTTCAAAACGCGGTCAACCGGACCATCTCGGAAATGGGTGGACTCCACATCCTCGTCAACAACGCCGGCATCAATCCGCGCACGGCCGGATTCGGCGGGAGCGCGTCCGGCAGCCGCAACGATTTCTGGGGTCTGGCGCCCGACGCCTGGTTGCGGGTCATCTCCGTCAACCTGAGCGGCCCTTTCCTGATGTCCCACGCCGTGGCCGGTCACATGATCGAGCAGGGTTACGGACGCATCATCGGGGTCACCACCAGCATGGACACCATGTGGCGCAAGGGCGGCGCTCCCTACGGCCCCTCCAAAGCGGGCCACGAGGCGCTGGTGTCCATCATGGCCCAGGACCTTGAGGGCACCGGTGTCACCGCCAACGTTCTCACTCCCGGCGGCGCAACGGCAACCAACATGGTGCTGCCCCCGGAAGGTGCCACCGCCGACGCCCTCATCCAGCCCGAGGTGATGCAGGCTCCGGTGGTCTGGATCGCCTCCGAAGACGCCTCCGACTGGAACGGCCGCCGCATCATCGCGTACTACTGGGACGAATCCCTGCCCCTCTCGGAGCGCCTGGAGAAGTGCGGAGCCCCGGCCGCCTGGCCACAACTGGGCCTCCAGGCCGTTCATCCCGACTGGTTCGGACGCGGAGACTGACCTGAGTCAACCCGGAAAACGCAGGGGCGGGTCAAAAACCCGCCCCTGATCGTGCGATTGTCCAACCGGGCTAGTGCCTGAAACCCGTGTCAAACCCGCGCGCCGCCGGGTTTATCAGCAAGTCCGGACGATTCCCCCACCGCTTGAGGAACCTGCCGAAGTTCTTCCGGCTCAGTTCGTCGCGCTGGTTTTCGTCCAGTTCCTCCCACTGGCGATGCTCGTGCCGCACCAGCGGCAGGCTGCTGTCGCACACCACCCGGTAGCCCGCGTTCTTGAACTGGAAGCAGTAGTCAATGTCCAGATTCCGGTAGAACCGGAACGATTCGTGCATCAGGCCAACCGAGTTGAGATCAACCCTGCGGAAAGCCATGCAATAGGCTTGCATCGCGTCGGCTTCGCCCCGGTCCACTTCCTCGTGGAAATGCTGCATGTCGTCGGTGGTCAGACCAAACGGGCCGAACACCCCCACCGTGGGGTCGGCCAGATGCTCAGCCACCGGTCCCATGATGTCGCCGACCACCTCTGTGGAAGCGTCCAGCAGGACCACGTACTTGCCCCGGGCCTGTTTCAACCCGATATTCTTGCCTGCCGCGTCCCCCACCACGTGGTCGCAGTGAATGACCCGCAGGTTGCTGTGCTCCGCCTTGGCGCTTTCCAGATACTCGGCCGTGCCGTCGGTGGACCCGTTGTCCACCACGATCATCTCGGCCGACGAGCCTTTGGTGTGATTCATCACCGCCTCGACGCAGCGGCGCACGTCATCGACATAATCGTAGGCGTTCAGCAGGAACGTGAAATCGTAGAGATCCTCTTCGTCCAGCAGCGACGGGACTTCCCGCGATGCGGATACCGACGGCCAGCGGGATTCCTGCAGTTCCAGCGGAGTTTGCGGACGCACTCGCGTGGTCCCGCCCGCGTCCTCCACCACCATGCCGTTGGCGACGAGATCCGACCGCACCGCGTCGGCGTCGGCGAAGGCGGCCTGATCCCGCAGGGCGGCCCGACGCGAAATCGCGTCCGAGTTCGAAGTGCCGATCTCGTACTGCGCCGGCACCTTGTCCAGGTCCAGCCCGAAGACGCGGTCAAAGTCCGTTAGCAACTCCACCTTGTCAGACGGCGACAGTCCGGAACGGGTCATTTCCCAGGTAATCGCCAGCGCGGTCGGGAAGTCCAGGTCGTTTCTCACCGCGTCCCAGAACCGCTGCTTCCACGCCTCCCCGTCTGCGGAAAGGCCGTGTCCTGCCGACCCGTTGCCCGACATGTTCTTCCAAACCCAGATGCGGTTGCGCAGGCCGGTCAGCGCCTTTTCCGCCGCCCGCAATGACGTGAAAGTGAAGTTCATCCGGTGCCGGTAGCGCACCGTCATGCACAGGTAACGGAACGCCAGCGGATCAAACCCGCGCGACGACAGGTCTTCGATGACGAACACGTTGCCCGCCGACTTGGCCATCTTCGCGCCGTCGGCCAACAGGTGCTGACCATGCACCCAATAGTTCACGTGCTGACGCCCAAAAGCGCCTTCGCTCTGCGCAATCTCGTCCTCGTGATGCGGGAACACGTTATCGACGCCGCCGGTGTGTATATCGAAGTGTTCGCCCAGGTACTTGTGCGCCATGGCGGAACATTCAATGTGCCAACCGGGGAACCCTTCGCCCCACGGGCTGTCCCATTTCACGTCGCGACCGGGCTCGGCGGCTTTCCACAGGGTAAAATCGCGCGGGTCGCGCTTCAGGGGATCCGCCTCGGCGCGCACGCCTTCGAGCAGGTCGCCGCCAAAGTTGCGCGACAGCTTCCCGTATTGCGGGTAGCTGTTGACGTCGAAATAAATGTTGCCGCCGGCTTCGTAAGCGCCGCCATTGTTCATCAACGTGCCGACCATCTCCAGCATTTCCGGAATATGGTGCGACGCCCAGGGGAAGACGTGGGCCGGCTTGATGTTGATGCGCTCTTCGTCCTGCCAGAAAACGCCGGCGTAATACTCGCCAATTTCCTGCAGCGACTTGCCCTCGGCCAGCGCCGCCATGATCATCTTGTCGCCGCCGGCCTCGGCAAGTTCCTGCCGCATGTGGCCCACGTCCGTGATGTTCTTGATGTGGTA
Organism: uncultured Dehalococcoidia bacterium; assembly: GCA_964502995.1. Classification (GTDB taxonomy): domain Bacteria; phylum Chloroflexota; class Dehalococcoidia; order Lucifugimonadales; family UBA3495; genus Bin87. The sequence goes on along the minus strand of CAZCZB010000014.1, from coordinate 49,912 downwards.
AACCTCATTCCCTTCCGCTTCCAGGATGCGCCGGATCCAGTCGGCCATGAGGTAGGTGCGCAGGTTCCCAACGTGCGCATAGCGGTACACCGTCGGCCCGCAGGTGTACATCGAAACTTTGCCGGGAGTAATCGGCCGGATTTCCTCGACGTTCTTCGTCAGGGTGTTGTAAATGCTTAACACGCCGCCACCTCCGCCAGTAGCGAGATGGCGCAAGTTTAGCACGGCGAACCGCCCTTTGCATCTGACTGCGCCGCCCGGTTGACGGATTATGCAAACGAAACCGGGGCGAACCAAAGTCCGCCCCGGTCGCTGTCGCCCGATGCGTCCGTCGATTATGGTTGCGGAGCAACCGCCGCGCCGGATGCTTTGAGCCGTTCGATCTCCGCCGCCGTGTAGCCGGCTTCGCTCAAAATTTCGTCGGTGTGCATCCCGAACCACGGAGCCGGCGGACCCAGGCGCGGCGGCGTGGCCGACAGACGCGCGGTGGTTCCCGAATGGTCCACGCTGCCCCACACCGTATGGTCGCGAGTTACGATGAACCCGGCGTCGCGCACCACCGGATCGTTCCGGTAGTCCTCCATGGTCAGATTGGGAGTCACCGAAACGCCCATCGGACGCAGTTCCTGCATCCAGTGTTCGATGGTGTTGGTGGCGATCACATTGCCGATCGCGTCTTCGTTGTGGTGAATGTCGCGAAAATTCAACGCCGACAGAAATGCGCCGTAGGTACCGTCATCGGGACAATGGACATAGAGCCACCCGTCGGATGCCTCGTACAACCGGGACCCGGCCGAATATCCGCGCGCGCTCACCCCCTCAATGTCCTCGCGCTCGTACCCCTCATAATCCAGGAAGTAAGGGGACTGCAAAAGCCCGGCGGTCAGCGCCAGGCCGCTGTCAACCGACTGCCCCTTGCCCGTGCGGTTGCGCTCGTGCAAGGCCAGCGCCACCGCGTATGCGCCCATCAATCCGGTGCCATAGTCGTTGACTGCGTAGGGAGACAGCATCGGTTTGCCGTCCCGTCCCCCGCGACGCACCTGCATCCCGCTGGTTCCCTGAGCCAACTGTTCCCAGCCGGCGCGCTCCGACCAGGGGCCGTCGTAGCCGAAGGCGTTGAGCGAGGCGTAAACAATGTCGGGCTTGACCTTTTTCACCTCTTCATAGCCCAATCCGAGTCGCTGCACTGCGGACTTGCGGTTGTTCTCCACGATTACGTCGGCGGATTCGACCAGCTTCCAGAACACGCCGCGCCCTTCCTCAGTCTTGAGGTTGAGCATGATGCTGCGCTTGCCCCGGTTGACGTCGATATACCCGATAGGGTCGAGGACGCGCGTGGGGTCGTCAATCTTGATCACGTCGGCGCCGAACTCGCCCAGCGTGCGGCCGCAGGTGGGGCCGGCCAGAATGATGCACAGGTCGAGCACCCGAACGCCCTGCAGGGCAGACATAACATCGGTGCCGTTGGAAGCGGCCGCCGGTTTGGCCGGCGCTCGTTCAATCTCGCGCAGGATTTCGTCGGTGTGTTCGCCAAGCCCGGGCGCGCTTCCCTGGATTGCGCCGGGAGTCCCGCGCAGGCGAACCTGCACTCCAGGCTGTTTCATGGCGCCGCGTTCGGCGTCCTCGACCTCAACGACCATCCTGGCGGACGTGGCGTGCTCGTGTACCAGCCATTCGTCCACGGTCTTGCAGACGGTGCAGGCACCCCCCTGGGCGTTGATGTCCGTTTCCCACTGCCAGGCGGTCCGCTCGCGGAACATCTCCGCAAACCGCTCCTGCCACACCTCCAGGGTTTCGGCGTCCACTGGCCGCCCAAACAGCGACGTAACCTCATCGATCCAGTCGGTGCGCCCGGCCGCCGTCAGAGTCTGACGCGCGAACCGCTCGAACATCCCGTGATGGTAGATCCAGCGTCCGTCCGCGCACTGGTACGGATGTGACATGACGGTCCGGGGGAAGTCGAACAGGTCAACATACTCATAGTTGTTGAACTTGATGATTCGACTGCCCATCGCAGTGAACATGGCGGAATGGAGCGGCACCTCGATGCGTTGGCCCTTGCCCGTCTTGTCCCGCGCATTGATCGCCATCGCCACCGACACCGATCCCAGCAGAGCCGAGAACGTGCTGGCAATGGGCAGCGGCGTGAACAATGGGTCCCCGTCGCTCTCGCCGGTTTCGGGATAGAACCCCGTCTCGGCGCTGATCACCGGGTCCCAACCCGGTTCGTTGCGGCTCGGGTGTTCCTCTCCATAGCCTGGCAGCGAGCAGTAGATCAGCCCGGGGTTGGCAGCCGACAATTCTTCGTATCCGATACCCAACCGTTCGGCAACGCCCGGACGGTAGTTTTCGATCACGACGTCTGCGTGGGCGACCAACTTCCTCGCGGTCTCGCGGCCGGCATCCGTTTTGAGGTCTATTACAGTGGACCGTTTGCCCCGGTTCCAGGTGGCGAATGCCGGTTCATTTCGGGCCGGGTCGCCGCCGGGCCGCTCCACCTTGATCACGTGGGCGCCCTGGTCGGCCATCAACATCCCGAGCATCGGGCCGGGCACATACTGGCCGAACTCAACCACGTGGATGTCGCGCAGGGCTCCGCCGGTTCCGTTGGTGGTCATGGTGCAATTCTCCTTTGAGTAACGGGGCCCGTATGCCGCCGGATGGGCATGGCCCACTGAGTCGGGAGGGGACAGCTCCAGCTAGGCTTTGTTGAACCTTCCGGGGTCGCACCCCTTCAGGCTGACCTCGGTCTCGCCGTCCGCAATCACGTCAGCAATTCCCTTGCCCATGGCGGGGCCCAGCAAAATGCCCTTCTTCTGGCCGCCGGCGCAGATGTACACGTTGTCCCAGCCTGTCGCCTGACCCACAATCGGAATCCAGTCCGGTGTTACGGGTCGCAGACACGCCGTTTGCAGGGCGAACCGCGCGTTCGCCAACGACGGCATCACCCGGATGGCGTTGCCGGTAACGCGGTCCCGCGCCTCATCGGTCAGGGACAGGTCGAACCCTGCGTTCTCTTCGGTCGCGCCGCACCAGATCAGCCCGTCGGTCTTGTTGTACATGGAACTGCCGCCGCCGGAAATCTCGTATTCCAGCCCGGGCCCGTCCGGTTGCATCCGCACGATCTGCCCCTTCAACGGATCCACCGGAATCGAGATGTCGAGCCACGGTTCGGCGGCGCGGCACCACGGGCCGGCGGCAATCAGCAGCGCCCCGCAGGGTATTTCACCGTCGCTGGTCACCACCGCCTCAACACGACCGTTGCCCAGGCGCAACCCTACCGCCGTCCCCGACACAATCTGAACGCCCAGCGCTTGGGCCGCCGCAGACAGAGCCTGGGTGAACTCCAGCCCGTCAAGAGCGCCGTTTCCAACCGCTCTCACCCCGGCCAGCACGTTGGGCGTGATGCGGGGCTCCATTGCCAGCACGTCCTCGCGCTCCAGCCATTCCGCCGAAAAACCCGGCTCCGGAGCGTTGTTGAATATCTCCAGGGTTTCGCGAAGGTCGGCCAGTTCACTCTCGTCAAGAGCGACCTTGATAATCGAGGACAGCCTGCCGTGATAGTCGATGCCGGTTTTTTCGGGCAGCGAATCCCACAGATCCTTGTGCAGGTTGAATGATTGCAGCGCCATCGGTTGCAGCGGGTCGGGCCAGCCGTGTCCTTCCAGGGGGTTGAGCCCGCCGGCGTTGAATCCGGATGCGTGGGCGCCGATGCCCTCGCGCTCAATGATGGTTGCTTTCACGCCACGTTCTGCAAGGTAGTAAGCAGCGGCGCATCCGGCCGCGCCACCGCCAATGATCACCGCGTCGGTTACCTGATTCGTCATGATTACAGTCCTGTCCTTCAGCTGTGTTGGCGTTAGGATATAATTCGTGGTCGGAGGTGTCTATGCCGATTTACGAATACCTGTGCTCGGGTTGCGGCGCGGAGTTCGAGTCCATCAGGACGGTCTCCCGTGCCGACGATCCCATCGAATGCAAAATCTGCGGGGCTCCGGCAACGCGGCAGATCTCAAACTTTTCGTTCAAGTCCGACACTTTCACGTCGCCCAAGTTGCGCAATATGCCGGCCAGGACTTTCAGGGGCGGTTCCACAGAAAGCGAAAGCGGCTCGGACTCCCAAGACGTCGGCGCAAGCAGCGGCTAGCGTCTGCTCGCCCGCGCCTCGCCGCACGCGATGCAGGTGCAGGCCGCGCGCAACAACCGATAGGTGTAGATGCCCGTGTAGTGTGCGTCGCTCCAGAGGAACTGCACGGCGTATTGACCCACTGTCATGTAGTCCAACGCCCGCACGTCCTCCGGCACGGTCTCCGGATCCAGCAACGCTCGCCCCGTCATCTCCTCGACACACGATGCGCAGGGGCATCGCAGCCTGAGCATCCGGTGCGGGTAGATGCCCCGGTGGCCGTCATCCCAGTTGATGATGATGACGTCGCCCGAAATGTCGACGTCGGTCGGTTTGATTGCGTCGTAAGTCGTCATCGGTTCACCCCGATGTGGGCGCCTGGACTTCCGCCAGCCTGGCGGGACGCGGCATTTCGTCCGGGTCGGTGGGGATTTCGATGATGCTGGGGCCGTCCACAGCCAGGGCCTGTGCAAAGGCGTCGGCAATGTCCTCGGGCCGGTCAACATAAAACCCGGCGCCGCCGAACAACTCGGCGTATTTGTCGAAACGCGGGTTGACGGTGTCTGCGCCGACGTACCGCTCGTTGAAAGCGTACTTCTGGTACGCCTTTTCGGAACCCCAGCAGTCGTTGTTCATCACCACCGATATGTTCTTCAACCCATAGCGCACCGCGGTCTCGAACTCCTGCGCGTTGAAGAGGAAGCCGCCGTCGCCGTTGAAGTTGACCACGGGACGGTCGGGCGCGGCAAAATTCGCGCCTATGGACGCCGGGAAACTGAAACCCAGACCACCCAGATCCAATGCCATGATCAGGCTGCGCGGCTGGTAGTAATTGAGCCGATCCTGGCCGAAATTCGGCGCTAGTCCCGCATCCAGCGCCACGATGGCGTTGCGCGGCATGACCTTGCGCAACTCGGCGTACACCCGCTGCGGCTTGATGAAGTCCCCGGTCAGCGAGGCTTCCTCGTTAAGGCGCTCCGCCCGCGCGGCGTTCCAGGCCGCGACCCTGCCGGTCCATTCGGCATCGGGCCGCAGTTCCGCCTCGGCGATGATCCCGTTGATCTCATCGACCACCGCGCCCACGTCTCCCTCAACCCCCACCGCGATGGGGTAAATCCGACCAATCTCCTTGGGGTCTATTTCAATGTGGACGATCCGCGCGTCGGCGGGGATGAAGCGGTTGTCATAGAAAGTGGTGGACTGCCCCAGCCTGGTTCCGGCCGCCACGATCACGTCGGCGTTGCGCACGGCGTCGATGGCTTCCTGCGCCCCCAGACGCCCCAGGTGTCCCAGGTAGTTGGGGTGGTCGTTGGGAACGGCGTCGGCGCGGCCGTATGAAGTTACAATCGGCGCGCCGGTCAGTTCAGCCAGCCGCGTCACCGGAGCGTCCGCGAGGCTCCACTCCACTCCGCCGCCGGCGACTATCACCGGACGCTGGGCCGAAAGAATTTCGCGGGCGGCGGCCTCCACCTGCTGCCGGTCGCCACGCGAACGTGCTTGTCCCGTGCGGTAGGCAGACGGACCCAGCGGTTCCAAATCAACCTCGGCTCCCGGGAGCAGGTCCCGGGGTATGTCCAGAAGCACCGGCCCCATCTTCCCCGACGTCGCGATCCGGAAAGCCTGCCGGAGCGCGTCGGGCAAACGTTCAATCTTGTTGATGGAAAAACTTGCCTTGGTGATCGGCTCAAAAAGGGCGACCTGGTCAAACTCCTGTGTGGAGTCCAGGTGCTGGTGGTCGCGCGACGCCGAAGGCGCGAGGACAACCACAGGCGAGTGGGCCACGTAAGCCGAACCGATTCCATAGGTCAGATTCAGCACTCCCGGTCCGTTGGTGACCAGGCAAACCGACGGGGCGCCCGCTATGCGGCTGTACCCATCGGCCATCAGAGCGGCGCCCTGTTCGTGTCGGACGCCGACGAACTCCATGTCGTCGCGGTCATACAGCGGGTCCAGCACATCCAGGAATGATGAACCGACGATACCGAAAATCTTGCTGACGCCTTCCTGTCTCAGCAGCTCGATGACCGCTTCGCCGGCGTTGATTCGCTGGGGCATTTTAGGATGCTCCTTGGTGGGGAAAATCGCGTGGCAGTTTATCACACGAGACATCGCATCCCCCTGGGACACGGTGTCGGGGACACGTTGTGCAGTCGTTCTGGCGTTGTTTCATGTTCTCCGTGCTATAATGCCGCATCAAACACCGAGGAGGCCTGCCCAATATGAGCACAGTGGCAGTGGAGGTGGTGTACCGGGGGATTTTCCAAAAAACACTGGCCCGGAACATCGTCCGCACCATCGTTTTTGCCGCACGTAAGGAAGGCAAAATAGGTACCGCTTTTGGACGCTACGGCGACTCTCCCGAGCGAAACGGCATTCCTGCCAAACAGTTTGCCATCGTTTCCGACAGTCCCGAAGAACTCGAAGAAAACCTGGCCGTGTACGAAGCCCGCGAAGTCGATGTCACCATTAACGTGGATGACACCATGTGCAAGGGCATCGAATCCTGGGCCTGGTACGGCTTGCAGCCCATCAACGCCCTGACCAAAGAGGGCGGCACTTTGATCGTCACCTCTCGCCAGAGCGCCGAAGCGCTGATCGAAGACATCCACCAGAAGGATTCGCCCTACAACCTGGCGATCATCCCTGCGTCCACCAGTTATTCCGGCCTGTGGGTGTACAAGGACGACCACACCGACGTCCGTATCCTGGGCGCGCTTGCCAAGGTCTGCCCCGAGTTGGTCAGCCTCGACTCCATGCTGGCGGCCCTGGAAGACCAGGATTGGGGAGGCCTTAAACTTACCTCGGCCCGCAATACCCATGATCGTTTGATCTCCCGCCCGGTCGAGCCCGGCGAAGGCAGCGACGACGAGCCTTTCAGCTTCGACCTGCCCGGCTGGAAATCCATGGAAGAAGGCCTGGTTATCCGTGGCGTCGAGGAAGGCGCCGGATTCCGCGGCGGCTCCCTGGGCGAAGGCTACGATGCCATCAACTCCCCCGCCGATGGCGGCGAGAACGGCTATCAACCCACCCGCAGCGCCGTCTTCAAGAAGTTCAGCACCCGCGCCATGCGGCCGGTCATCAACTTCGACACCTGCATCAAGTGTACCCTCTGCTGGCTGCAGTGCCCCGACACCTGCTTCGACGTTACTCCCGACGGGTTGTACGACGCCAACATGGAAGCCTGCTGCGGATGCGCGGTCTGCGAAGCGGTCTGCCCCGTTGCCGACTGCATCACCATGGTCAACGAGGCCGAGTTCAACGACAACGACAGCCAGTACGAGCATTGGACGCGGGACAAAGACGGGTACCACCGCTGGATGACCGATCTGATCGAAATCCAGAAGGAAAAGGATTCCACTCGCAGCCACGGCTACCACAGCCCCGGCGTGTATGAGTCCGAATCGGAAGTTGCCCTCACCGGAGACGATGACTAATGGCTACGGAAACCATCAACCAAACCGAGCGCGAGGAGCTCATCAGCGGCAGCGAGGCCATCGCCATCGCCTGCTCCCTCGCCGACGTTGACGTGATCACCGCATACCCCATCCGGCCTTACGACACGGTCATGCAGTACGTGTCCAAGCTCAAGGCCGATGGCGCGTTCGACTGCGACTTCATCGTCGCCGAAAGCGAACACTCCCAGTTTGAAATCGTCAAGCACGCCTCCGCCGTGGGCGCCCGCACCTTTTGCGGATCCAGCGGTGTGGGCTGGTTCTACGCCTTCGAGGCCATCACCGTTACCGCGGGACTCCGCCTCCCGGTGGTCGCAATGGTCGGCAACCGGGCCCTCGACGACCCCGGAGCCTTCGGCGTGGAACACAACGACGCCATGGCCGTCCGCGACCTCGGCTGGATGCTCTACTGGGTCGGAACCGCCCAGGAGGCGCTGGATACGGCCCTGCTGGCCTGGCGCGTCGCAGAGGACCCCCGCGTGTTCCTGCCGGCCGCCATCTCCTGCGACGGCTCGTTCCTGACGCACTCCCAGGCGATCGTCAACGTTCCCACGCAGGAACAGGTCGACAGCTACCTGCCGCAATATGATCGCGGCCGCCTGCAGCTTCACCCCGACAACCCGATAACGGTGGCGCCGCAGGTCAACGAAGACTGGCTCATGGAAATCCGTCGCCAGACCGACGACGCCATGCGTCGCTGCGCCGACGTCATCAGGGAAGCCTACGAGGAGTTCAAGCAGGTCTTCGGCCGCGGGGACGAAAGCGCGTTCATCGAAGAATACATGACCGAAGACGCTGACATCGTACTGGTTGGCATGGGAACGCTCGCCATGCCGGTGCGCGTCGCCGTCCGCCGAATGCGCGAACAGGGCAAGAAGGTGGGATTCCTCCGCGTGAAGTTCTTCCGACCATTCGCCACGGAGGAAGTCGCCCAGGCGCTCAGCAACTGCAAGGCGGTGGGCGTCATTGACCGCGACTATTCCTACGGTTCGCCCTCCTACGGCGGCGTCCTGTTCAATGAGGTTCGGTCGGCGTTGTACGATCTCGACGACCGGCCCCTGGTTCAGAGTTTCATCGCCGGCCTGGGCGGTCGCGAGGTTCTGGTGCGCGATGTCGAAGAAATGACCGCAATGGTCCAGGAGTCCATCGACGCCGGGAAAGTTAAGGAAGTAAACACCTGGATTGGCGTCCGGGAATAGGAGAGCCGCTATGACAACCATGACCCAAGACCTCCCACAAGTCAGGGGCGTCAAACAGATCCCGGTGTTCGAGGGCTTCACCTCCGGGCACCGCACCTGCCAGGGCTGTGAGTCAGCGCTGGTAATGCGATTGATGATCAAGGCCGCCGGCCCCAGGACCATCGTCGTGGGCAGCACCGGCTGCATGTACGTCGCCAACACGACCTACTACAGCACGCCGTGGGTTGTGCCGTGGATGCACACCCAGCTCGGCTCCAGCGGTTCTGCCGCCACCGGCACCGCCGCCGGCCTGGCCTCGTTGATGCGCAAGGGCAAGATGCAGGAAGAGCCCATCAACGTCATCGCGTTCTGCGGCGACGGCGGCGGAGTGGACATGGGACTGTCCGCAATCTCAGCCGCCCTCCAGCACGACGAGTACAACCTGCTGATCCTGTGCTACGACAACGAGTCCTACGCCAACACCGACATCCAGGTTTCCGGCTCCAGCCCCTGGGGCGCCAACTCTACGTTCTCGCCTCCCGGCAAGGTCCACCGCATCATGAACCGCCGCTGGAAGAAGAACACCGTGCCCATGCTGGCAGCCGGACACCCGGACGTCAGATACGTGGCCACGGCCTGCGGATCATACGGGCCGGACTTCACCAACAAAATCCGTCGCGCTCTGACCATCGGCGGCCCCACGTTCATCCACAGCATCGACCCCTGCCCCAAGGGTTGGGACTATGACCCCAAGTATTCCCACGAACTGGGTATGCTGGCGGTTGAAACCGGCATCTGGGTGCAGTACGAGATCGTGGACGGCGAGCTGATCCTCAACGGGCCCTCCAGGGCTATCGCCCGTGGCATCCGCCCTCGGAAACCCGTTACCGAATATCTGCAACGCCAGGGACGTTTCGCACATCTCACCGAGGAAGACCTCAAGTTCTTCCAGGACAAGATCGACGAGTCCTGGGACAAATGGTGGATACCGGGTATCGTACCGTTTGGCCCTCAGGAAGAGGCCTAGCTGGGCCTTTCGCCTGGCCAATGAGCAGAGTTGTGAGATTCACGACACGGGGGTGGGTTCATTACCCACCCCTACTGCGTTCTGGATTATCTTCTGATGATTATGTATTTGCACGTTGACCAGACGTATTACTGTGCTAAACTCCTCCATAACTCATACCTGCGAGGTTAGGATATGGTTAAAGTCGCCCTAACGGTTGAAGGTGAAGCGAGTGAAGTGATCGCAGCGATTAGACAACTTGCGATTGGTGATAAAGAATTAGTAGGAGAAGTATTCCAAACTGTGGGCGATGACGAGGGTTCCGCGGCGGCCGATGCCACGCCGGCAACCGCGCCGCCGCCACCGCCCGTTCCGGAAGGCAGGTGGAGCATCGATCACGTCCGCACGTTTTGGGGCTATCTCGCTCCAAACGCCCAGCAGGTGTACTACCGTGTCGCGCACAGCAACGGCTACGTCATGTCGAGGCAGGATTTGCTCAACGCAATGGGCCTCACTGAACGACAGTTGTCGGGCCGTATGTCGTCGGTAGGCCATTCGGTGCGCCGCATCCGCAATGTCCATAACGTGTCATTGCCGCATCCAATGACCTTTGATCCCTCCACTGACGGATATAAAATGCTACCGGACGTCGCGGACGCAATCGTCCGTTTGAACTTGCGCCCGAACGAATCGGACGCCTGAAATCGCAGATCAATGATCCAACAAGGAGAGACCAGATGAGACTGGACCCGATCAATCTGTACGATTACGAGGCGAGAGCCAAGCAAATTCTGCCTCACAACAACTGGGAATTCGTCGAAGCCGGTTCGATGGACGAAATCACCACCGCCCGCAACCGCTCGGCGTTCGAAGCGCTGACCCTGCGCCCCAGGTTCCTGCGCGATACCACGGAGCGCAAAATCTCCACCTCCGTGCTGGGTCAGGACATCAGCTTCCCGGTAATGATCGCTCCCACCGGCGGGCACGGCAACGCCCATCCCGAAGCCGAGTGCGCAACTGCCCGTGGCGCGGGCATGTCCAACACGTTGATGATGTGCAGCACCTCATCCAACTGTAGCATGGAAGAAATCGCCGACGCCGCCACGGGTCCCCTGTGGTTCCAGTTGTATCATCGCGGGTACGACCTGACCGAAAATCTGGTGCAGCGCGCCGAGGCTGCCGGTTACCGCGCCATCGTGCTGACGGTCGATACTCCGGTTCCCAGCCCCAAAGAGCGCGACGTTCGCAACCGCTACCAGCGCCCCGGTGAACTGGGCAACTTCCGCGAACAGCAGGACCGCCTCAGCGAAGTCAGCGGCACCGACGAATCCCCCACCTGGGAAATGCCGCAGACTCCTCCGCTGACGTGGCAGGAGATCGAATGGCTGCGCGGGCTGACCAACCTTCCCCTGGTCCTGAAGGGCGTTCGCGTCGCCGAAGACGCCAAAATCGCGGTGGATCACGGCGTCGACGGCATCCTGGTCTCGACCCACGGCGGACGCCAACTGGACAGCACATTCTCAAGCATTGAAATGGTGCCGGAAATCGTTGCGGCCTGCGGCGGCAAGGCCGAAGTTTACGTGGACTCCGGAGTCCGCCGGGGCAGCGATGTCCTGAAGGCTCTGGCTCTCGGCGCGACCGCGGTGGCCGTCGGACGGCCGTTGTATTGGGGCCTGGCCGTCAACGGAGCAGAGGGCGTGCATCACATGCTGGAATTGCTCCGGGAAGAGTTCAACCGCGCCATGGCCTATTGCGGCCAGAACAGCGTGGACGAACTGGAAGACCGCCTGCTCAATATCCCCAGGGAGTGGGGCCCGTTCCGCACCGAAAACGACATAGCCGAGCACCTGCCCTTCTAGTCCGGCGCCGTGTACGAAAATCGGGAGCGGGTCAACAACCCGCTCCTTTTCGTTTGTCCATTCCTGGCGTGATTAATCGTCGGCCGCGACCGCCCGGGAGCCCAGCGAGGAGATGAAATCGGCCAACAGGCCATTGAACACCTCGGCCTGCTCGAAATGAGTCGAATGGGCAGCCCCATCGACGATTTCCATCCGGCTGCCCGGTATCAGTTTGTGAACCGCTTCAATCACGTTCACCGGGAAAATCTTGTCCTCTCTGCCCACGACCAACAGCGTTGGTATGGCAATGGTCGCCAATTCTGCGGCCTTGGGCCCGGCAGGGTTGCGAAACAGCCCCGATACCACGCTCACCGGCATGGGCGTGTTGATGCGCCCAATGGACCCGAACAGGAAGGTGAGGTCGGGATGCTCGACGATAAACGAGTCGCTCAGGGCCCGCCGGAACGGGTCGTCAGGCGGATTCACGCCTTCCAACAGCGATGTAACCGACGGGTCTCCCACGCCGCCTGTCGTGTCTGCCAGTACCAGGCCCGTCACGCGTTCCGGGTGATGCAGGGCCACTCCAAGCGACGAAACGCCTCCCATCGACTGCGCCACCAGGACGGCCCGGTCAATATCCAGGTGATCCATCAATCCGACTAGGTCAGCGGTTACCGTCGCCGGATCCGGAGTGTCCGCGGGCCCGTCCGACAATCCCCAACCGCGTTGGTCGAAGGTCACACACCGGAAACGATCCTGGAATGCTGCCACCTGCTGCCACCAGCTCAGGTGGTTCCCGCCGCGCCCGTGGGCGAAGAATATCGCGTCGCCGGCCCCGTGGGACTCGTAAAACAGGTCGGCGCCGTTGATTGTTGCGTATGGCATTTTGAACTCCTGTGAGCGCCAGGGTTAAACCGGCCACTGCTCCCGGCGGTAGGCCGCATCCCAAAACATGTACTCATACTGGCTGCTGATTATGAACGCCTGTCGCATGGCCTCGCGTTCCTGCTCACCCACTCTTTCGGCCATGTCGTCCACGAACCCGCGCCACGCGTCCACGCTGGACTGAAGGAACCCGTCAACGTAAAACTGCGTCCACTGGCCGTAGATTTCATGCTCGGACGGGCCAACCTCTTCCTTGAGGAGGTGATAGGTCCACGGACAGGGAAGCAGCGCGGCCGCCGTTGGTCCCAGTCCGTATTGCGACGCGGTGACCAGCATATGGTTCACGTATGCGGTATTGGTGGGTGAGCGTTGCGCCGATTCCACCTCGGCCATCGTCATGCCCGCCGCCTCGATCAGGCGGTGATGCAATGGCCGCTCTACGGGCGTCATCACCCGGTGCGCCAACTGCTGCAGCGTGTCGGAATCCGGCGATTTCGCCAGCGCCATCGCTACTGTGCGGCCGAAACCCTCAAGGTAGTGGTAATCCTGCCCCAGGTAATACCTGAACGTATCCAGGGGCAGCGTGCCGTCCTTGATTTCACTCAGAAAGGGATGGGCAAAAATGGCGTCCCAGATGGGTCGCGTTTCTTCACGGAGTTGCTCGCTGAATCCGGCCATGTTGTTTCCTCAGAATGATTCGTTGATCAGGACCAGTTCGGCGTAGGTGGCGTAATCGCACCCGAAGGCGGCGCCGGCCTCTCTGGCGTGGGCGGTTAGGAACTCGAAGGGGCTGTTGCCTACGTCTCCCAGGTTTTCCAGGTACACCTTGTGTTCACGGAGGGAGTTTATCCCGGTGTCCCAGTGGCCCGAGACATCAACCGCGTGCGTCGGAGTCGTTGAGCCGAACACTGCCACGAAACGCACTTCGCCCCACGGCTCAAACCCCTCCGCCAGCAACTCGGGGAAAATCCAACGATTGCCGGCATCGCGCGCCGCGTCGAACACCGCCAGTCCAACCCAACGATGATCCGCCATGTTCAGGTGGCCGCTGAAAAACTGGAGGTGATGGTTGATGGTAAGGATAACGTCCGGACGATGCCGCCGGATTTGGCGACTCAGATCGCGGCGCAGGGGCAGCCCGTACTCAATCACGCCATCGGTGTGATCAAGAAACTCAACGGTGTCCACGCCCACGACCCGCGCGCTGTTGATCTCCTCCTGCATCCGCAACTCGCCCACCGCCGCCGGATCCATCGAATCTATGCCGGCTTCGCCCTTGCTGACCATCACGTACACGACGCGCTTGCCCTGCGCCGTCCATTTGGCTATGGCGCTGGCTCCCCCGTATTCCAGGTCGTCCGGATGGGCAACAATCGCCAGGGCCGTTTGCCAGTTTTCGGGCACGGCCTCCAAACGGCCGGTACGTTGCTGCATGATTACTCCTGCCAGGGAGACGCCCTGCGTGGGCGCATCCGTCGAATTGTCAGTCAAGTAGTGGGCTGGGCGACGTGACGGCGGCGTGTCCCAACGCCATCTGGCGACACTGGGAGTCCAGGATACGGACCATAAGGCCGGTTTGCGTCCTGCCCTGGCGGTCCCGGTCGCTGGCAATCACCGTCGCCTCGGCAGTCATCGTATCGCGCTCTCCGGAGCGCCCCGCAAATGTCCCGGAGCGCCCGGCAAATGCCAACGATAGTTGTCCGCCCCACCTGAAATCGTCGCCAAATCTGAGGGACAACAGGCCTTCCAGACCGGCCGCGATCAGTTCCGTATCGCCGTCATTCGGCAATCGGACGCCGGTCAATCGTTGCCGGATCGCCGTCGGAACCTCGCAATTGTCCCCACCGGTGAATTGCAACCGTCCCAAAATGACCGTAGCGCCGGGAACGCAGTCCGCAAAATCCTGCCCCGAAATGGGCGCCAAATGCCAAGCCGCCGAATCCGTCCGATCGGATTGTTGATCCACGCACGACACGAACACGGCCTCGGACTTCACGATCTCGGTGCCGATCTCGTCCACCGAGAATACGGCAACCCGCCACCATCGGCCACCTTGATTCTCACCCATGTCCCGGAGCCATCCGCCGACCTGTATCCGTCGGCCTGGGATGGGCGGGCGCAGGAATGTATAGCGGCGCCATGCGGTCTTTACGTCCAAAGGCCCAAGTCTCGCAATGAGCATCGACCTGCAATCGTCGGCGATCAGATTGGGGTAGTTGGCAGCGCCTCCGGCAAGCCCTTGGAACGCGGCGATCAGGGGTTCATCCACCACGTATTCCAGATTGCCCAGCTGGTCTCCGACCCCAGGACGATTGAAACCCGGCTCACTCATTGCCCGGCAATGACGCAAGCCGTTGATACTCAAGCAAATCTGCGGCCGCCGCCAACTCATCGCCAATGGCGAGATGGGCGCCCCCCCGTCCCTGGTATGCTGCCACCATCGTGGGATTCAATTCGATCGCCCGACCGAACGCCTTGATGGCCGCTTCGTGATCTCCGACCGCCCCTCGCGAATTGCCGATGGAGAGCCAGACGCCGGCCAGGTTGGCATCTCGTTCCACTGCTTGATCGTATTCCGCCATCGCGCCCACGTGATCTCCCAGATCAGCGCGCGCGACCCCGCGATTGTGGTAGAGGGTCGCAGTATCCATCCCACAGGATTGAGCAGCGTCGAAATCAGCGATCGCCGCGTTGGGATCCCCCAGATTCCTGCGCGCAATTCCCCGGTTATACAGTGCGTTGGCAAAGGTGGGAACCAGCGCGATCGCAGCGTCGTAATCGGCGATGGCAGTTTCGTACTGGCGAAGATCACTGTGAAGGTTCCCCCGCGCGTAACGGTAATCAGGCTCCGATGGTCGCAGGTCGATGGCGGTGTCGTAATACGCCAACGCGGTGTCCCGGTCGCCCATATCCCGGTACGCGATGCCAAGGTTGTATTGGGCGTTGGCATGGTTGGGATTCACCCTCACGGCCGCCAGAAAATCCGTAATCGCATCCTGGTAACGGCCCAGGGAAATCCGCGCAACTCCTCTGGCATAGTAGTAGTCGGCATCGTCTGGCTCAAGTTCGATGGCGGCCGAGTAGTCGCTTATGGCGTCTTCGTAAAACCCCAGGTGTCGCCTTACCACGCCTCGGGCATAATATGGAACCGGATATTCGGGGTCGGCCACAATCGCGCGGGTGTAATCTGCGATGGCCTGTTTCAGGTTGCCGCTATTCCGGTAAGCCAGGCCCCGGTAGTAGTACGCCGGCGCAAATTCCTCGTTCAGTTCCAGGGCGCAGTTGAAGTCGCTGACGGCTGCCTGCAACTGGCCCGCCTGAAGCGCCAGTTGACCGCGTGCGGTGTAGTGAAATTCAGTGGGCAAATCGCCGGTCATAGTTTCGAGAACCCTTTCCGGGCGTCACAACTCGGTCTCGTAGAGGTCATACTCGGAGTGGTGCATACCCAGGGATTCATAGGTGCGCTTGGCTCCGTGGTTCTCGCGCATCACGTAAAGTCGGATCCCCCGCACGTCTCCCTGTTCGGCCGCCATCTGCTGCAAATGGCGGTACAGTCCCCGATAGACTCCCTTGCGGCGATGTTCGGGCGCGGTGTACACCGATTGAATCCACCAGATCCACCCGTTGCGCCAGTCGCTCCACTCATAGGTGACCATCAACTGCCCGGCGGGCGCGCCGTCGATTTCGGCCAGCAGGTAAATGGCCTTGTTGGTATCGCTCAGCCCGGCCTCCACTCCGGCCGTGACCACGGCCAGGTCCAGGTGGACGTCTTCCGATTCGATGGCCATCGCCGCGTTGAAACGCGCGATGGTGCCAGCGTCAGCGATATTTGCGATGCGAATGTTCATGGGCATGGCAGATCAACTGTTGATTCTAATAACCTAAGTTATAATAGGCAACCTGAAACGGCATCGGCGCCGGTTCGATTTGTGAACTGGCGTTGCTGGGTCAATGTCCTCTCCGGACCTTCCGTGTCCCAAATCGCCAATGCGTGCCGGACACCCATCCAACTTTCGACTACCGATCGACACATACCGAACCGACAACTCCATAGAGGTGACTCATGGCCAACCAGGAACGAATGGTCAACGATTTCAGCGATCTGGTACGCATCGACAGTCCGTCCGGCGAGGAGTGGGACGTCGCGCTCCACGTTTCCGACCGTTTGAGCAACTTGGGTTTTCACGTGGCGCGGGACGACCATGGCAACGTAATCGCGCGCGAGGACTCTGACGGCACGCCGTTGATCCTTTCGGCGCACATGGACACCGTCGATCCCGGCCGGAGCATCAAACCCCAGGTCGTGGGCGACCGCATCACCTCCGACGGCAATACCATCCTGGGCGGCGATTGCAAGGCCGGAGTCGCCGCGATCCTGGAAGCGCTGGAATCCGTCAAGGAACAGGGACGTCCCCGCCGGCCGCTGGAAGTCGTGCTCACCCGGGGCGAGGAAATCGGACTGGTGGGCGCGTCCAATCTGGACTTCTCGATGTTGCGCGGCACCGAAGCCGTCGTGTTCGATGGCAACGGGCCCGTTAACACCATCACCGGCGCCAGCCCAACCTACATGGCCTTCGATATCGACGTTAGGGGCCGCGGAGCCCACGCCGGCGTGGAGCCGGAAAAAGGCCTGTCTGCCATCAGGATTGCCAGCGAGTTGATCGCCGAACTGCCCCAGGGACGCATCGACCAGGAAACCACCTTCAACGTGGGAACCGTTACCGGCGGAACCGTGCGCAACGCGGTGCCGTCGGAGGCGACCGTGAGCGGCGAATTCCGCAGCATGAACATGGAATCGCTGGAACTGATGAGGATGCAGCTGATTACCAGCATCAACACCGTTCGCAGTCGCTACACTGACGCCGAGATCACCGAACACCTGGAAATGATGTTCCAGATGTACCGCTTGGACCCCAACGAGCCCACGGTGCAACTGGTGACCCGGGTCATGCGCGGCATGGGCATGGAACCCAACATCAAGCCCTCCGGCGGCGGCACCGATGGCAACGTGTTCCGCCTGAACGGCATCGAGAGCGTCGTGGTGGGAATGGCCACCAATCTGATGCACACCATCGACGAGTATGTCGTGATTCCCGACCTCATCAACACCGCGCGCTTCTGCGAGGAGCTGATGACCTACGGGGCATAGCGCGGCCTGGCGCCGCGAACCGGCGGAACCTGCCGATACCAAAGGCGCGCGTGGCACGGCTGCAATGCGGTGCCACGCGCATTTAACCAATGGCGCGAGGATTCAGAACCCCTCGGCTCTCCAAAAATCGACCATTTCAGCGAGTTCCGCGCCAAACTCCTGCTGCTGCCAGCGTCGAACCTCGGCATGGCCATCCGCCATTTCGCCGGCCAGCGACTCCGGCCCGGATGCGATCCGCTCCAGGCTCGGCGTGGGCCAGATGTGGCTCACCGCCAGGTCCAACTCCTGGGACACCCGGGTACGCCAGGCTTTCAGGAATTTCAACCGTTCCCGCCGCTCGGCCGGCCACGGTTCCCGGTGCGTCTCCGGTTGCGGTTTTGGATCCTCTGGGCCATCGATCGCGCGCTCGATCACCTCACGCAACTCGCCAAAGCAACGGTTTGCCAGCAAACCGCCGACTCCCCTCTCAACCATCCCGTCGGCTTGAGCGATCACGAACAGGTCGTCGTTGCTCGCCGCCTGGTAGATCGGAATGTCCCAGACGCAGGCCTTGTCGTCGCGGAACACGTAAATTTCCCGCAAAATCGTGATCTGCCGGGGCGTTAGCGAATCCCACCCCTTGATCCGCCGGTAGGCTGTTTCAGGCGGTTCTTCCGGTGGGAATCGGAGTCTGGCGACCCTCTCGCACTCTTCCTCCACCCACGCGGTGCGTCCCGCTTTTGCCAGGCGATATTCCAACTCATCCACCAATGGCAGCATGTGGTGTACGTCGCCCGCCGCATAATCGAGCGCCGCGCGAGGCAGGGGGCGCAGGCCCCAATGGGACATTTGCAACTTCGGGTCCTTGGGGATCACGACCCCGGAAAACTCCTCCAGAACTGCCCCCAGGTTGGGGCGGGCCACCCCCAAAAAGCGGGCCGCCATTCCCGTATCAAAAAGATTGTCGACCGCGAACCCGAAATCGCGATGGAAGAACCTGATGTCCTCTTCCGAGCCGTGAATCGCCTTGACCACCCGCGGGTCGTGCAGGATGTCCCCCAGCGCCGTCAGGTCGTGAACCGCCAGCGGGTCAACGAGAACTGTCTGGGCGCCGTCGGAGATCTGAATCAGGCAGATGCGCTCGCGGTACGAATAACGCCCGTTGCGCTCCGTGTCGACGGCCAACCTGGGGGCCGCGCCGAACTCGCTCGCCACGGCATCCCATTCGGCTTGCTGGCTGATGTAACGATACTGGATCGGCAAACGTACATCCTGATGCGGTTAGGACAACCTGTGTTTGTGACGGAATGTGATCAGCAGGAGTTTAGCATACATAAAGCCCAGCCTGTGCGTGGCCCCGGTCTCCGCGCACCACCGTGCTATACTCGCCGCCGAAACCCGGCGCGAAGAATCCAGGCCGACAGCAGCAAGGAGCAAAGACACCGATGAGTGGCGCGGACCTCAAAAACACACTTCAACAGGGTGGCCGCATTTTCGGCACCATGATCAGCATCAACCGCAGTCCCCGATGGATCCCGATACTGGACGGTGTGGGGCTGGACTACGTAATCATCGACACCGAGCATAGTCCCCGAAGCCGCGGCGAACTTGGCGACTACCTGACCATGTTCAACACCATCAGCGTGGTCCCCATCGTCCGCATTCCCATCCCGGATTCGCACTACGTCACCATGGCCATCGACGCCGGCGCGCAGGGCATCCTGGCGCCCTATTGCGAGACGGTGGATCAGGTGCGGGAAGTGGTCAAGGCGGCCAAGTTCCGCCCGCTGAAGGGTGAAGCGGCCGAGCAGGCCCTGGAATCCGGCGAATTCCCCAGCGACAGCAGCAAGGCGTACCTCGAAGCGCGCAACCGCGACAACATCTGCATCATCGGCGTCGAGAGCCAGGCAGCCGTGGATAATCTGGACGCCATGCTCGACGTGCCGCACATCGATGCGATTTTTGTCGGACCCAACGACATGAGCATTTCGTTGGGCGTGCCCGACGATTACGACCAGGAAGTGTACAAAACCACGGTCAAGGGCATCATCGACAAGTGCGAATCCCGTGGTTTGCCCACCCTGGTGCATCATCAGACCCCCGAACTTTCCGAGTATTGGATTGAGCAGGGCGCTCGGTTCGTGCTCCACGGCACCGATCGCCGCGCGCTGACCGAAGGATTCCGGACCGAGTTCTCACGTCTCAGGAACAAGGCGGATTCGGTGTAGCCGGTTGGAATAGAAAACACGAAGGGGCGAGTCTGCACTCGCCCCTTTCGCATATGCCCGGTTCAATACCACCGTTTCGCCTCAATTGCGGGAAGAACCCTCCCAGCGTTCCCTCAGCGACGCCACGTAAATCCGCTCGTATTCGCCGTGGTGGCCGGTGTCGGGGTCGTCGGCGAGCCTTTCGGCCCACATGTACTCAACGTCCGCCCAGGCTATGGGAAATTTGGGCTGGTCGAAAAACGCCGCCACCGCGTCAAATGGCGACGCTCCTTCCATGTACCCCAGCATCTGGAAATTGTCGTACAGGTTGCCCTGTTCCGACATGAACCGGCCCTTCATGGCGGCCATTATCAGAAAGTTCGCCATGCTGACACACGCCCAATTACCTGGTGAAAATCTGCACGGTGGTCACGTCGCCGGCCCCCGAGCATTGGGCCACCCCGACCCGGGGGTTCTCGACCTGGCGGGCTCCGGCCTCTCCGCGCAGTTGGGTCACGGTCTCGTGGACCATCCTGATACCGGTTGCGCCGAAGGGGTGCCCCATGGCAAGCAGCCCGCCGTCGGTGTTGACCGGCACGTCGCCGGTGAGCGCGGTGCGCCCCTCGGCGGTGGCTTGCCAGGCCTCGCCAAACGGGAAAATGTGCAGCGCTTCCAGTTGCTGCAACTCGCCAATGGTGGCCGCATCGTGGACCTGCACAATGTCCACGTCCTCAGGGTCAATGCCCGACATCTCGTATGCCTGCAGGGCGGCCGGCTCTGTGCGGTACGGACTGAACGCCGAATGGTCGCTCCCACGACCGTTGTAGTTCCCTGAAGTCAGCGATGCGGCGGCGATCCTGATGGCGCGGTTACGATCAATGCCGTAGGCGTCCAGGGTATCGCCGGCGCAGAGCACCGCCGCCGCCCCGCCCTCGCTGGTCGGGCAGCACTGGTACAGCGTCAGGGGGTCTGCGATGAGGCGGGAATTCAGCACGTCCTCAACGGTGTACGTGTCCTTGCGATGGGCATAGGGATTCAGCGCCGCGTTCTGCCTCGCTTTCACGGTAACCTGGGCCAGCGCCGACGCGGGCGCACCCGTCTCTTCCATGTATCGGGTCATCCGCAGCGCGTACCCGGCCATCATGTGGTCGCCGCCGATGTAGCGGGCCGGGCTGTTCTCCGCGGTAACCGTAACCGGGCCGCCGGGAACCTTCTCCGCTCCGAAGGCCAGCGCCAGGTCAAACACTCCCGACGTGATTCCCCAATAGGCCTGCCAGAAGGCGGTCGATCCACTGGAGCAAGCATTCTCCACGTTGATGATCGGCACGCCCGTCAGACCCAGTTGGGCCAGCGTGGTTTCCCCAACCGACATCCCGTGATAATAAACGTGCCCGAAATAGGCCACCGGTATCGCCGGCCAGGGCACGCCGCTGTCCTGGAGCGCGTCAACGACGGCGTCGCGGGCAAGGTCGGACAGGGATTTGTCCGGAAACCTGCCGAAAGCGTGCAGGCCGACGCCGACCACATAGACCTCACGGCCGGGGGGAAACTGGGTCATCGTTGAACTCCTGGTGGGTGTGAGTCAGCCGGCTGGTCGAAACTTGTACACGATGCGTTCGGAATCTGCCACGCCATCCATGGACACCGGCTGCAGGGCCAGCGTCACCGGTATCCCCACGCGCAACGAATCGTGGGCGCAATCAATGAGTTCTGCCAGAACATGGGGCCCTTCGGGCAACTCCACCTCGCTCAGCACGTAGGGAACCTGACCGGGCCAGCCCGGCGGCGGCACCCGCACTATCGTGTAGCTGAACAGAGTGCCGTCCGTGGACAGATCAACCTGAACGAGTTGATTCGACGCGCAGGACTGGCAGAAAGTGGCCGGTCCGAACACGATCACACCACACTCCGTACACCGCATCCCCAGCAGCGTGCCGGTGGAACCATCATCGGAGGTGAGGCGCAGGCATCGTTCGTCGACAGAGATGGGCATGGCGTTCTCGAAGCGCGGATTTTCACCGGCGCGCGGCGGATATTCACTGGCGCGCGAATGATTGCAGGCAGTTTAAATCTGCCCCGGTGGGGTGTCAAACCGGGCAAAACGCTCACGCGTACCCATTTTGTTGAACTGTCATTGCGAGTCCGCCGGCGGCGGACGCGGCAATCCCGCCGAAGGGAGGAGCGTCCGCCAGTCAACGAGATTGCCATCCGCCACCGGCGGACCGCGGGCGGACTCGCAATGACAAAGTGGGTACGCGTGAGGGGCAAAACAAAATCGACACAATGATTCAGACGGAGGTCTCGTTTCCACAGGCTCCCCGTGAACCGTCCACTGGCCGGTCTGCCAACAATCGAAAGAACCGCAGGTTCGTATGGCGACTATTGACCCGTTTGGGAGTGCGTGTTAGCGTGAATCCGGTCTGAAACTCGGTGGACCAGCGTATTGGGATTGTAAAAAATGAGCAGCATACTGGGCTTGGAACCGTTGTCCGGCCGGCGGTCCTGGGAAAAATCGCTGGGTGAATTTCTGCAAATCGTCACGGCCGCCTATCCCGACAAGACGTTCGTAGAAATCGCGGGACAGGACATCACCTACCGTGAGTTTATGGCCCGCTGCCGTCAGGCCGCCGGCATGTTCCAATCGCTGGGAGTCGGCCACGGTGACCGCGTGTGCTTGTATCTGCCCAACGTTCCCGAGGTGCTTTACACCTGGTTCGGCCTGTCCCTTATCGGCGGGATCGCGGTCACAATCAACACGGCCTATCGTCGCGACGAAATGGCCTACATCCTGAACAATGCGGAAGCGACGGCGCTGGTCGCCCACGAAAGCCTCATCGACGTGGCAACTCAGGCAGCCGACATCGCCCCCTGCGTGCAGCACCGCCTGATCGTCGGCGATCAGGACGCTCAGGGGTGGACGGACTATCGCCGGCTGCTCGCAGATTCCGACCCGTTGCAAGAACTGCCAGCGGTGTCGCCCACCGACATATCGATGTTGCAGTACACCTCCGGAACCACGGGTAACCCCAAGGGCGTGCAGGTGACCCACCAGATGTACGTGTCCGCCGGCCAGGGTTTCGCCCTGTGGACTCAGGCGACCCCGGACGACCGCTTTTTCACCTGCCTGCCCTACTTCCACGCCAACGCGCAGTATTACAGCACGATGGGCACGCTGGCTTCCGGCGCAACTCTGATCGTGCAGGACCGGTTCAGCGCGTCCCGTTTCTGGCAGCAGGTCAGGGATGCCCGCGCCACCGTGGTGAATTTCATCGGAATGATGATGCCCGTCCTCGCTAAGAACGACCCGCAGCAGGACGACCGGGACAACACCGTGCGCCTGTTCTACGGATCGCCCTCCTTCTCGCCCGAGTTCCTCAGCGAGTTTGAGCAGCGCTTCGGCACCGATATTATCGTGGGCTTCGGCATGACCGAGACCTGCTACGGCACCATCGAGACCATTCGCGGAGAACGAAGGCCCAACTCGTCGGGACAGCCACGCCAGCATCCGGACCCGGCTTTCGACAACACCGTCAGAATCGTCGATGACGCAGGGCACCCGGTCGCCAACGGCACGCCCGGTGAAATCACCATCCGCAACCCGGCCACCATGGCCGGCTATTGGCGAAACGAGGTAGAGACCAACGCCTCGTTGCGCGATGGCTGGCTGTTCACCGGCGACCTTGGGTGGCGGGACGACGACGGTTATCTTTACTTCGTGGACCGCAAAAAGGACGTCATTCGGCGCAGGGGCGAAAACATCTCGTCCCAGGAAGTCGAGGACGTGATCAAGCGACACGAACGAGTGCTGGACTGCGCCATCATCGCAGTGCCGTCGGACCTCGGCGAGGACGAGGTCAAGGCATACGTGACGCCCAGGCCGGGCGAATCCGTCGACCCGGAAGACGTGGTGTATTGGTGCGCCGACAACCTGGCCTACTTCAAGGTGCCGCGATACATCGAGATACGCGACGAACTGCCGCGTACACCCAGCCTGCGGGTACGGAAGGATGTGCTCAGGCAGGAACGAGAAGACCTGATCGCCGGATGTTTCGACCGGGAAGTGGCCGGCATCCAGATCCGGCGTTGATTTAATCCAGTGCGATAACGCAGGCCGCGGCAGGAGATACAACGATGATCAAAATAGAAGCGATATTTCGCCCAGAGCGATTGAACCAGGTCAAAGACGCGCTGAGCGACGCGGGCATCGTGGGGCTGACCGTCACCCAGGTCAGCGGCCGGGGCGCGCAGGGCGGCGTCGAAGTCACGGCGGCCCGCGGCCTGGGCACGTTCCACATCGATATGCTGCCCAAGGTGAAGCTCGAAGTGGTGGTCAACGACAGCGACGTTGACAAGGCAGTGGACATCGTGCGCACCAACGCGATCACCGGCAACCCCGGCGACGGCAAGATATTCGTGTACGAGGTGAGCGATGCCATCCGCATCCGCACTGGCGAACATGGCCCGGACGCAGTCTGATCAGGCTTGTCAAACCGCCGGAGTGGGAATCATGGCAGAACCGAGATACTGGCTGTTCAAGTCCGAGCCGTCGTCGTATTCCTTTGACGATCTCGAAAGTGAGGACGATCAGACGGCTGAATGGGACGGCGTCCGAAACTACCAGGCCCGCAACTTCATGCGCGACGACATGAAAGCCGGCGATCATATCCTGTTCTACCACAGCAACGCCAAGCCGCCGGGCATCGTGGGTACGGCACGCATCGTGCGCGAGGGTTATCCGGACGACACGGCGTGGGACCCCAATTCGCGATACTACGACCCCAAATCCGACCCGGCCAACCCCACCTGGATGATGGTCGACATAAAAGCCGACCGGCGTTTGCCGCGGTTCATCAGCCTCAACGAATTGAAGGCCAACCCGGCCCTGTCGGAAATGCTGGTCACCAGGCGCGGCCAACGGTTATCGGTTCAACCGGTCACGCCCGAGGAATGGGCGGAGGTGCTCGCAATGGCAGAGCGGCCTGAATCCGAATAGGCCGGCTCCCAGTTAACTTCATTGGGGCGGGTGAGTAACCCGCCCCAATCGTTTTTTTGGCGCGATCTCGCTCTTAGAACGCTGGGGCCTTCCCGATTATCGCCGCACTGGTCAGCAGTCCGCTCATGGTGAGCCTGTCGAACCCTGAACCCCGTCCTTCGACACACTCAAGATGAGCGGATAGGTGGAGTGATAATCGAGAGGACTCGTTACAACGCGCCGCTGATCGAAATATCCAGCAACGCCGGCTTGCCGCTCTCAAACGCCCGCTGAATCGCCGGCCCGATTTCCGACGGGTCATCGACCCGCTCGCCATGCACCCCCATCGCCTGGGCCATCATTGACAGATCCAGCCGGTTCGCGAAATCCATGCCGACATATTCCGACGAGCGATCGCAGTCGTCCAGCATGTCGCGCAGGTACACTTCCATGTTGACCTTCAGGATGCGATAGGCCTGGTTGTTGCAGATGGCGTACACAACCGGGATGTTGTAGCGACTGGCAGTCCAGAGAGCCTGCACCGTGTACATCGACGCGCCGTCGCCAACCACCGCCAGCACGGGCCGGTCAGGATGGGCAAGTTTCACGCCCAGCGCCCCGGGCATCGCCCAACCCAACGCGCCCCCTCGGATGCCATAAATGTCGCCCGGCTTCTCAAAATCGAAGGCACGGTTGAGCGCGGGACGCGACGTCACGGCCTCATCCGCAATGATGGTCCCGGGAGGCGCCGATGCGGCCAGCTCGTGCATCATGCGCTCCACCGGCATGGGCCGGTTGTCCCAATTGGCTTTGATGCGCTCCTGGTAGCGGTCATTGTCGCGTTCCCGAGCGGCGGCCAGGGTCGCCGCCCGTGTCGCGGCCGCTTCCTGCTGGCCGCCGCTCATAGAGTCTTCCAGCGACTCCGCCAGATCTGCCATGCCGGCAGCCGGGTCCGCCATGATTCCCACCTCGGTGGGATAGCTCTTTTCGATCTCCCAATAGTTGCTGTCCATGTGGATCAATCGCGTGTCCGGCTTCAGAAAGGGCACGTCCACGTACAGGAAGGAGGCGAACACGTCGGTGCCAACCGCCAGCACCACGTCGGCGTTCTCGAACTGCCGGGCGGTGGCCGGACTGTTCAGATTGAGCATGCCGCCCCACTGAGGATGAGCGGTAGGGAAGTTGACCTCGGAGTAGGACGTTGCCACCACCCGGGCGCCGGTTTGCTCCGCGACACGCACCACCTGCTCAACGGCATCCGACTGGGCTACCCTGTCCCCAACCACGATCACCGGGTTGTCTGCCGCAGCCAGCAACTGGGCGGCTTTCGCCACGGCATTGGCGTCGGGCCGGATGCGGAAATAACCCTCCGATGACGGCGCCGCCTCGAAATCGATTTCTTCGTCCAGCGTATTCCAGGGAAAAGACACGAAAACCGGGCCGGTCGGCGGGGTCTTGGCCTCCTTGAACGCTCGGCGGATCGCCACCGGTATGTCCGAGGCGTGGCGAACTTCAATGCTCCACTTGGTGTACTGCTTGGTCATCTCCACCAGGTCGCCGGAGAGTACCGGTTCGCTGATCAACATGCGCGTGTCGGAATTGCCGGCGGTTAGAACCAGCGGCGTGCCACCCCGAAAGGCGTTGTACAGCCCGCTGATCCCGTTGGCCAGCCCGCCGGCGATGTGGATGTTCGCGAACGCCGGCTTGCCGGTGGCCCGGGCGTACCCGTCCGCCATCCCAACCGCGGTGCCCTCCTGCAGCGCCTGCACATATTGCAGTTGCGGATAGTCCTGCAGTCCGTCGAGGAACGGCGTTTCGCTGGTTCCGGGGTTGCCGAATATGTACTCAACCCCTTCCGCGACGAGCATTTCGGCCAGTGCGTGCTTGCCCAGCATACGTGGCATATCATCTCTCCTTGTGTGTATCCGGACGTGGGGGCGAATGATCATTCGCCCCCACGGTGCAGGTTGTGGTCGGTCTATTGGTAAATCATCCATTCCAGCAGGTTGTTGTCCGGATCCCGCGCATACAGGCTCACGGCCGGCAGGACGCCGCGTTGGCGGGCGCCCTTGCGGGGACCCGGCCCGCGCACCACTTCAACCCCTGCTTCCGCCAACATATTCTGGCACTCTTCCACCGTGCCTTCCCACACGAAGCAGATGTCCGTGCAGCCAGGCACCGCGGTAGGGCCGCGATAGTCCGCGAGATAACCCTCCGGGTGGACGTTGATCTTGGAATCCCCCACCTGTATCGAAAAGATATTGGCGGTTCCGGCCCGCCATTCCGCCTCATCGTTGATGGAAAACCCGAGCTTCTTGTAAAACGCCATCAGGGTTTCCGCGTCCGAGGTGGGCATGGCGATATGATCGATTCCGACGGTTGACATATTGCGTTTCTCCCTCTGAAAGTGGGTTACTGGTAAATCATCCATTCGAGCAGGTTGCCATCGGGGTCCCTGGCATACAGGCTCAACGACGGCGCGGCGCCCCGCTGGCGTCCGCCCTTGCGTGCCACCGGACCCTGAATGACCTCGACGCCGGCGTCGTCCAGCATCTTTTGGCATTGCTCAACGGTGCCGTCATACACAAAGCAAATATCGGTGCAGCCGGGAACGGCCGTCGGGCCCCGCAGGTTGGCCATGAACCGCTCCGGATGAACATTGATCTTCGATTCGCCAATCTGTATGGAGAACATGTTGGCGGCGCCGGTCCGCCACTCCTCCTCATCGTTGATGGCGAATCCCAGCCTCTTGTAAAACTCCAGAATGCGCTCGGCATTGGCGGTGGGCATGGCGATGTGATCAATGGAAACGGTTGTCATGTTTCAGGCTCCGGTTGCTTGTTTTCCGTTCGATCGGATGGTTTTGCGCGAAAACCTCAGACTACCCCGACACTGCGACGCCGGTTTCGCGCAACGACGACAGCACAATCTCCCGAGTGCGGTCTGCCGCCTCGTTGGTCATCAAACCGTGCTCCGCGCCGGGGATGATGTGCAACTGGGAATGGGAAATTGACGCGTGCAGCGCATGACCGCACTCCACCGGTATTCGGGAATCGGCGTCGCCATGGATTATCGTAACCGGCATTTTCAACTCCGCAAAACGGTCTTCCAGCGAATCGCCAATGTCAACGTATGCCTGGTGCGTCGCCGCGATGCCGTCCAGCCGTCCGATGTTGTCCTGCACGATTCGGGCAAAACGGGCCGGATCGTCGGTCGCCATCTGCGGAAACCTGTCGGAAACGGCGCGCTCAACCGCGGCGGCGCGGCCCTCGCCGGCCATTCGCTCCTTCAACCTGCGCAGTTCCTGCCGCCGCACCTCGCGCTGCGCCTCTTGCGAGTAGCTCATGGTGTTGACCAATATGAGCGTAT
The DNA here is from genome assembly GCA_964502995.1 of uncultured Dehalococcoidia bacterium. GTDB lineage: Bacteria > Chloroflexota > Dehalococcoidia > Lucifugimonadales > UBA3495 > Bin87. The sequence continues at coordinate 21,751 of CAZCZB010000014.1, read as the reverse complement.
CGGTCATCTCGGGATAATCCAGCGCAAACTGGGCGGCAATCGGGCCCCCGGCCGATGATCCCAGTATGTGAGCCTTGGAAACTCCCAGGTGGTTGAGCAACTCGTACAGGTCCAACGCGCAGTTGGCCATGTCGTAGCCGCCCTCGGGGGCGTCCGATTGGCCGCAGGCGCGGCGGTCGTAGAAAATACAACGGTATTCGGCCGACAGCGCGTCGCCCTGACGACGTATGGTGTCGGCGCTGCCGTCGCCGCCGCCGAGCCCTCCATGAATCAGTGCGAGGGCCGGGGCATTCTCATCTCCCATCACCGTGTAGTGCATATTGAAGCCGTTGATGTTGGCAAAAGGCATGGTGTCAACCTCGATTCCGGTGCGCTGGCGTTGGTTGAACAATATAGCCGCCGGCGTCTGGCGAGGCAACGATGGCCCATCGCGCCCTGGGCCTTTCGTTGGTCGCGCCGCCTATCCGCTCACTCACCACCTAACCGCTCACTCACCACCTAATCGCTCACTCCCACCTAACCGCTCATTCCCCACCTAACCACTCACTCCCCACCTATCCGCTCATTCCCACCTATCCGCTCATTCCCACCTAACCGCTCATCCTGAGCTTGTCGAAGGATGGGTGCATGGTTCGACAGGCTCACCATGAGCGCACCACTGACCCGAGCGCCAACAATCGCAAGGCCCTGCATGGCGCCAGTACGCTAATCCGTATCGCCCACTGCGTCTGAAAGCGGCTCAGGGGCACCGCACGCACCCCTGTATCGCCGGCAGAGCAACCCGCCATCCTTGGATTCGCTCGCAGCGCCCTGACCACAAACGTGGTCGTAGGTGTCAACGGACTTGCGCGCCTGCCCGTCTCGCCGAAACGTGAACGCCCCCGCAGGGCAATCGCGTCTTCAATATAATCGATTCCGAAGCCTGGATTCCGTCCCAACGAGTAATAGCGCGCACACCATTCGGCGCCTGTAAATCCCGGAAAACGGTGCATACCCTCAAATTTCCCAGATCAAAATATCCCGTTCATCCTGTTTATCCATGTAAAGTTCACCGTCCATTACTGACAATTCCCATGCTGGTTCTGCTCCTGTTCAAGAAGCGATTTCCCTGAACCCGCCCGTTGCGCAAACCGGAAACGGGTGAGCCGTGTGCTAAAATGTCCGGCACTTCAAGCCCAGCGATGACCACCCAAAACCACATATATTTCGACCACGCCGGCACGACGCCCATGGACCAGCGCGTGCTGGAGTCCATGTTGCCGTATTTCACCGAGCTTTACGGAAACCCGTCCAGCGTCCACACGGTCGGACAGGAAGCTCGGTACGCCCTGGATGCGGCCCGCGAACGCGTGGCAACCATCCTCAACTGCCGCAACCGGGAATTGGTTTTCACCAGCGGCGGCACCGAATCCGACAACGCCGCCATCCATGGCGCAGCATACGCCCTCCAGGAAACGGGCCGGCACGTGATAACCTCCGCTGCCGAGCATCACGCAGTGCTCCACGCCTGCGAGGTGCTGGAAGATCGGGGTTGGGAAGTGACCCGTCTGCCCGTGGACGACTTCGGAATGGTTGACCCGCAACGGGTGTACGAAGCCGTCGGGCCCGAAACCACCGTAGTCTCGATCATGTACGCGAACAACGAGATCGGCACCATCAACCCGCTGCCGGAGATCTCCGCCGCGGTGAAACAGCGAGCGGGCGAACTCAATCGCACCATCGTTATGCACACCGACGCCGTGCAGGCCGCAGGTTTCCTTGACCTTGACGTTCGCCGGCTCGGCGTGGATATGATGAGCCTTTCGGGCCACAAGTTTTACGGGCCCAAGGGAGTCGGAGCGCTGTTCATCCGCAGGGGCGCTCCCTATCTCCCCATGATCACCGGCGGCGGACAGGAACGCGAACGCAGGTCGGGCACGGAGAACGTTCCCGGCATCGTCGGATTTTCGGTTGCCCTTGCTCTGGCGGATTCGCAGCGCGATGAAGTATCGGCTCACTGCATGCGACTGCGCGACCGCATCGTCCGGGAAATTACCGGGAGCGTGCCGGACTGCGTGGTGAACGGACACCCCACGGAGCGTTTGCCCAACAACGTCAACTTCTCGTTTGAAGGAGTCGAGGGCGAACCGATCCTGTTGGGTTTGGACCTGCAGGGGATCGCCGCCAGCAGCGGCAGCGCGTGCAGTAGCGGTTCCCTGGAACCGTCGCATGTGTTGTTGGCGCTGGGCCAAACCGCCGATCTCGCTCGCGGCTCCCTGCGGATTACGCTGGGCAAACACAATACCGATGCCGAGGTTGACCGGTTGCTCCCGGTACTCACCGACCTGATCCGGGACCTGCGGCAATTGCCAACGCTGACTGGGGCAGCAGATGACTAAGGTTTATCGATCCGGGTCGAGTGTCAGGGTCGCGGTTACGGCGTTGTTGCTCCTGCTGGTTGTGAGTCTGCTCGCCGGATGCTCGTCCCAATCACCGAACCTCGGGAAGTACTACAAGGGTCGCATCCTGCACGTGAGCGTCGCCGCGATGGACCGCACCGATGAACTTCGCTGGACCACCTCTACGCGCGTCCCTCAGCAGGGAGCGGCCAACGAGGACTTTTTCCGTTTGGTTCCCGATTCCATCGAGAACGAGTTGGTGTTGTTGCGCGTGAAGGTCGAGAACCACACCGCCACCAATGCCATCGTGAGCGTCGATCACGAATCGGCGCAGTTGCGCGACTTCCTGCAGGGGCGGTATATGCCCGTGAACGTAACCGAACGCGCCGAAAAAACCGGCGTCCCCGAGAGCCAGGATGAGCGGTGCAACGTACCCGTCAACCCCGACGATCACACCTCATGCGTCAAGTTCCTCTGGAACGCTCAGTTGGCGGAAACCAACGCTGATGGACAGGTCGAACTCGTCGAACGCGCCCAGGAACTGCCCAGAGGATTCGGACTTGACGGTTGGCTGGTGTTCGAAGTGCCGAGGGGAACCGAGATGCGTTCGTTCCGATGGTCTTCGGGCGACACCATCATAATCGACTTCTAGCCGGGCTCCCGCCTTTGCAATGTTGCCGCCGCCGGCCAACCATTCAGTTCGCGCCAGTGTCCGCTGACCGCCTCGGTCGACTCGTGCGTCCGGATACCACGCCACCGGTGGGACGCCGGGTTTTTCACGCAATCGCCGCCACTTCAACAACGGCGCTATCGCTGTGGATTCCTGAACACGCCTACATGCCCCTGCTCGGCGCCGGAGCGCTGCTGTCTTTGGCGTTGGACGCCAGTCGCCCGCGCTCGGTTGGGTTGAACCGTCTGTTCCTGAAGGTGTTTTCGCCCATCCTGAAGGAATCGGAGGCAACCGAAATAACGGGAGCAACCTGGTTCCTGGTCGCCGCTTTTTTCGCCTTCTATTTTTTCGGCGCGGCTGTCGCTGTGCCGGTTCTGCTGTTCGTAGCCGTTGGTGATCCCGCCGCCGCTCTGGTGGGCGCTCGCCTTCCCGGGCCGCGTTATCGGGGAAAATCGCCCGGTGGCGTCTTGGCCTTTGTCTCAGCCAGCCTGGGAATCTGGGCAGTGGTTAGCGTAGCCGGGTACGGAGCCTGGTCATGGGCGGTAATCATCGCGGCAGTGACGGCCGCACTGGTCGAGTTCGCCCCGTTCCCGCTGGACGACAACCTCACCGTTCCCCTGATCGCCGGCGGTGTAATGACGCTGGCCGTGGTAGTGGGATTGTAACTCCCTGGAATCCCGCCGCCAGCCGCAGCGATACCCAACGCCCGCCGAGATACCCGACGCCCGTCGAACGGCGCAGCCTTACCGTCCCGCGCCGTCGTACTCCGACACCACGGCGCGCTGACGCTGGAAGTTCAGGTACGAGGCGCGCGACATCGCAGGCCTGAACGACGACACGACCTGCCTCGCCTTGGTGGCGTTGTCGGTCAAAAGATCAATAACCGACATGGCCATGATCTTTGCCGGGTTGACAACCGCCTGCTGGTAGTCGGTTATCAGGTATTCGGAACTGTGCCCCGCGCCTTTCGCGCCCGCCGTATATGGATGGATCGCGGGCAGAATGTGGCTCAAATCGCCCATATCGGTGGAACCGCCCCGGTTGCGGGACGGCGGCATTACCAGCACCCGGCTTTCGTCCACGACATTTACGGCATTCGAGCGGAATACGTCCATAAGATGCTGGTCGTGCCTCATCGGGAGGTAGCCTGGGATTGTGGTAATCGAAACCGACGCGCCGACCGCCAATGCGCCGGACCGGAAACACCGATCCACGATATCCGAGTTCCGCACCACCGCTTCGGGCGATCCGGAACGGACGCGCCACTCCAGGCGGACGTCGGCCGGCACCGCGCTCACGGCCTCCCCTCCCTTGGTCATGATGCCGTGGATCCGAACCGTGTCCTGGTCCCGGTACAATTCCCGGTTGGCGTTGATGGCCTGCAACGCAAAGGTGGCGGCATTGAGCGCGTTGACGCCCAGGTGCGGCGCCGCGCCAGCGTGGGCGCCGGTCCCCGAGAAGCGCACATACTTGACCACGTGGCCGTTGCTGGTGCCGCCCATCGCAAAACGGTGTGCCCCCATGTCGCTCGCGGTGTGGCACATCATCGCGATGTCCACGTCATCGAACTCGCCCAGGCGGATCAGTTCCTGTTTTCCGCCCATGAACTCGATCTTCCCGCTTTCCCGGAGATCCAACCGGCGTGCAACCTCGATAAACTCCTCCGCAGGCACGGCAAACGGTACAATTTCGCCGCTCAACTCCGACAGGACCTCCGGCTGCATCAGTCCGGCAATCGCGCCCAGCATCATCCCGATCTGGCAGTTGTGTCCGCAGGCGTGGGCCGCGTGGGTGCCGTCCGCGGCATGAGGATGGCCATCGACTATCAGGCTGTCCAGTTCACCGATAACCGCCACTCGCGGACCGGCGCCGGCGCCGCCCTGAATGGTGCCTTTCAGTCCCGTCAACGCAAGCCCGGCCCGGAATTTGACGCCCAAACGCGCGAATTGCTCCGCCACAACACGGGCCGTCCGATACTCGCTATATCCCGGCTCCGGGTGGTCGAGAATGTCCTTGGACACCGCGATGATTTCGTCACTGTACCGGTCGATGGCGGCGCAGGCCGCGGCTTTTATTTCTTCGCGAGTCGGCATTGTTCGTTCCATCCACCGTTTGTGGCTATGCTTCGGTGTACGATTGTTCGGCGGCCAGCGAACGCATGAAGTTCACGTATTCTCGCGACGTCATGTCCGGGCGATGATTCGCAACTACCTGGTTTGCCTCCGCCGCGCCGTCGGCCATCAGGTCGATCACGGTCGCAGTCATGGCTTTGGCCCCGGTGATGACCGCCAGGTTGTAGTCCTGTATCACGTAGTCGGCCCCATGCCCTATCCCTGTCGCGCCGCCAACGTAAGGATGGAGAACCGGCATGATGGCGCTCACGTCGCCCATGTCGGTGCTGCCCGTGCGGTGCGGGTTCCAACCCACGTTATCCGAGCCAACCAGGGATTCGGCGTTGCCACGGAAAATTTCCTGCATCTTCTTGTTTTGGATCATCGGCAGGTAGCCGGGGATCGTTTGAATGTTGACGGTGGCTCCAATGGCCATCGCCCCGGCCCGAAGGGCGCGGTCAACCTTGCGGTTGGCGTCCATGATGGCGTCGAGCGTCTTGCCGCGGACGAACGTTTCCATGCGCACGTCGGCCGGCACCGCAGAGACGGCTTCCCCACCTTTGGTAATGATCGGGTGGACCCTGACGGTATCAGTGTCCAGAAACGTCTCCCGGTTGAAGTGAATGGCCGTCATCGCCAGCGTGGCGGCGTTCAGGGCGTTGATGCCCAGGTGCGGTGAACCGCCGGCGTGCGCTCCCTTGCCCACAAACTGGATTTTCTTGGCAACGGTCCCGTTGTTGGTTCCCGTGGTGGCCAGTTGTTTTTCAATCGGAGTGCTGGTCGTGTGCATCATCATCGCCAGATGCACGTCGTCGAACTCACCCAGGCGGATGAACTCGGGTTTGCCCCCCAGGAATTCAATCTTCCCGTCGCGCCTCAGCGAGTCGCGGTATTCGATCTCGATGTACTCTTCGGCAGGAACCGCCATGGGGACTATGCGGCCGCTCAAATGTGGCAGCACGCCCTCCTGCATCAGCGCCATCGTGGAACCCAGCATCATCGCAATCTGGCAATGGTGCCCGCAAGCGTGAGCCGCGCCGGTACTGCCATCCGAGTGCGGGTGTTCGTTGACAATCAGGCTGTCCAGCTCACCCATGATGGCCATGGTCGGGCCTTCGCTGCCCCCCAGTATCTCGGCACGCAACCCGGTCATGCCCAGGCCGCTCCGGAAGGGAAGGCCCATCTCACCGAACTTCTCTCCAACCAGCGCGGCAGTCTTGAACTCGCGGAATCCCGGTTCCGGATTTTCCAGTATCTGCTGGGAGATCCGAACCAACTCATCGGCTCGGCGGTCAATTTCGGCAAAGGCCCGGTCTTTCAGTTCCGCTTTGGTTGGCATCGCAGACTCCCCGATTGGCGTGTGTTTGGTGCGGTTTCGGGTCCGCCTGCCGATACTAACATACCCGCTACTCCGTGCCTATCGCGCCCAATCGGGAAACCCGGCCCGCCCGGTTCACCCGGCGGTTGGGCTACAATTGGACCATGTCGCTGCGTATTGTCATCGCGCCTCAGGCATTCAAGCAAAGCGTCTCTGCCAGGGCGGCCGCCACCGCCATCGAACAGGGCGTGCTCCGTGCTGTCCCCGACGCTGAAACGGTGCTGATCCCGGTTGCCGACGGCGGCGATGGCACCCTGGCAGCCCTGATCGACACCACCGGCGGCCGGTATTTCACCCAGCGCGTAACCGGTCCCCTGGGTGCGCCGCTTGATGCCCAATGGGGTGTGATGGGAGACGGTCAAACCGCGGTCATCGAGATGGCCCTGGCGTCCGGTTTGGCGTTGATTCCGGACGATCAAAGGGACCCGCGCACGACGACCACCTACGGGACCGGCGAATTGATGCACACCGCGCTGGACGCAGGCTACACCCGCATCATCGTCGGCCTGGGCGGCAGCGCAACCAACGACGGCGGAACGGGCATGGCGTCCGCGTTGGGCGTCCGCTTCCTGGACTCTTCCGGCGCGCAGTTGCCGCCCGGCGGCGCTGCCCTCGCCGACCTGCGATCCATCGATGTTTCCGGAATCCACAGCGCCCTGGCGGACGCCACCATAGTGGGCGCCACCGACGTAACCAATCCCTTGTGCGGCGAAACCGGCGCCTCGGCGATTTTCGGCCCCCAAAAAGGCGCAACGCCGGAGATGATCACCGAACTCGACGGTTGCCTGGCCAATCTGGCGGCGGTGATCCAATCTCACTTGGAAATCGATGTATCCCAGGCCCCCGGAGCAGGCGCGGCCGGCGGATTGGGCGCCGGTCTCATGGCCTTCGCCAACTGCGATCTGCGGTCCGGTATCGACATGGTGTGCGACGCGCTGGACTTTGACCGGAACGCCCGGGGAGCCAATCTGGTGATCACCGGCGAAGGAAGGGCGGATCGATCAACCGCGTTCGACAAGGCCCCGGTCGGCATCGCCCGCCGCAGCAAGGCGGTCGGCGTCCCCACCCTGCTATTGGCCGGCAGCCTCGGCGACGGGTACGACGCGCTCTATGCTCACGGAATCGACGCGATTATTCCCATCGGTGAAGAACCGTCCACCCTGGAATACAGCTTGCAGCACGGGGAGGTTCTCCTGGAAAGGGCGGCCGAAAGAGCGGTGCGCTTGTTCAATCTGGGTAGAACCGGCTGATGGCCCCGTTCCTTCTGGAAAGCGAACAGTGGCTTCCCCGTCGCCCCGAGGACATCTTCCCGTTTTACTCGGACGCGTTCAGACTGGAGGAGTTGACCCCGCCCTTGCTGCGGTTCCGGGTCATCACGCCGCCACCGATTGAAATGGGCGCGGGCGTGGAGATCGACTACCGCCTGCGGCTCCACGGCTGGCCGATGCGCTGGCGCAGCCGGATCACCGCGTGGGAGCCGCCGCACCGTTTCGTGGACGAACAGATCAGCGGACCCTACCGCCGCTGGGTGCATGAACACACGTTCATGCCTCAGGACAACGGGACTCTGATCAGGGACGTGGTCGAATACGACATGCTCGGCGGTCGTATCATCGACCGTCTGTTGGTGCGCCGCGACCTCCGCAAAATCTTCGCCTACCGCCAGGAGCAGTTGGCTCGGATTTTCACGTGAGCCGGATCACGTGAATCGGATCAGACTATGCGCTCGCCGACAAACCGCACGACGATTCCCGCCAGCTCAATCGCCCGTTCAGCGTCAACGTCATCAAAAGCCTCAGCCGGTATGCCGCTGGGCAGGTAGCCGGGATAGCGGGTGATGTCGTAGTACTTGTCCAGCTGCCGGGCTTCGGCTTTGATCGTATCGAAGAACATCTCGAAAAGCTTGGCGTCCTCGCACAGATCCAGCAGCGAGTTTCCCCAAACGTCCTCCGCGCCCCGCCGGTACAGGTACGCCTTCACCGCCTTCTCAGCGGCCTGCTGGCTCAGGAAGCACGCTATGTTGTAGCGCTCACCCTGGCGGTTGAATGTGGCATCCTCCAGGTCCCTTTCGGCCTGCCGGAACCACCGGGAGCCTTCGGACAGAAAATCAGGCATCGAAAACCACTCTTCCTTCCTTGCAGGCCGCCTTCAGCGCCGGCAGGGTGTCTTGCAACCGTTCAAATTCCTCCGGCGTGTACACCAGCGCCGTCAACCCGATTTGTGAATCAAGGTGGTACGAAAAAAAGTCGGCGCGCCTCCCGAATGACCGGTCGGTTTCCTGAACGAAAACGAAGTTCAGCACGCTGTCAGGAGCGAAGTCGCCGGTTACGGCATCCCCGTAGAGGATTGCCTTTTCGATGCCGAGGGTCGGAAAAACCCCCATCAACTCTTCCAGTTGCTGCTCCAGCATCTGGCGCCGGTATTGAATGAAACCAACTCGCACGGGCATCGCGCTACTCCTGATCCAGCAGGATCATGTGGACTTCCCGGGGACCGTGAACACCAACCACGATTGTCTGCTCAATGTCAGCCGTACGGCTGGGCCCGGTGATGAAATTGAGGTAGCTGCCCATGTCGGGGCTGCCGTGCTCGCCGTTCCGGTGATACTCCAGTCGGCGCAGCGTGAAAAGATCGTCCAGCGTCCCGATGATGTCGGCTGGCCTGACGATGGCAACGTGAACCGGCGGCACCACTGACACCAGGCGGCTCAATCCCTTGCGGGGCAGCACTATCACCGAACCGGTTTCCGCGATGGCGTAATCGGCCCCGGTGATCCCCATGCCCGACTCCAACAGCCGCTTCCTCACCTCTGCCCGACTGTCCTCTCCGTCGTACACCGCAGGCCAGCAGATCGCTCCCGCGCGGCCAACAGCGGCATCCACCAGGACGGTGTCGAACACGGCTTGCTCGGATCTCGCAACGGAACTGACACCCAAACGCCGGATCAGTGATATGACATAATCCAGCGAGTCTTCGACACCCTGGCACCGCGCCACGTTCCAGCCCCTCAGGCCGGCCGTTTCGGCCATTCGGTCCGTCAGCTCGGGCAGTTGAGCCGCCACGCGTTCGCGCACTTCCAGGGCCCGCGACGCCAGCGATTCAGGGGTGTCCGACAGGGGTGCGTAGGGGTCCGGCGGCGGCTCGTCCGGCCGGCCCAATGCCTCCCGCACCGAAGCCAGAAATTCAGCCGATGGGATACCAATAGACCGGGACATGGCATCGGTTTGCCGAGCGGTTGGGTTACTCATGAGGAGTCAACGACACCGCTAGTCTCGACCGCCGGAAAGCTCGTCCCGCCAGATGTCGCGGAACGTACGCTCTGCGGGTAGCGGCAAATCGCGGGCCCGCGTCCACCTGGAAAGCACGGGTAGTCGAGTCTGCCTGATCTTGCCGCCCTGTGCCATCGGTTTTGCCAGCAATCTCCCGATTGTTCGTCCCACCCGCCTGAGCCAGGGGGTGGACATAACGGTGGCAAAACTCCGCGCCATCATCGCGTCGGTGTCGGACACGGTGCGCTGGTTGTAGTCGTTGCTTTCGGCCTGCTGATGCCGGAGATGCAACAGCATCCGGGGAATGTTGATCTGCACCGGGCATGCGTCGCGACAGGCTCCGCAGAGAGTGGACGCGTTGGGCAGATCCTTCGCTTGCGCCACGCCCACGAGTCCGGGCGTGACGATGGAACCGATGGGGCCCGGGTACACCCAACCGTAGGCGTGCCCTCCCACCCGCTGGTAGATCGGACACACGTTGAGGCAAGCGCCGCACCGTATGCAATAGAGCGATTCGCGCAGCGCCGGGTCGCGCAGCAAACGACTCCGCCCGTTATCGACGATGACCAGGTGAAACTCGTCGGGGCCATCCTCATCTTCGGCGCGCCTCGGGCCCGTGACCATGCTCAGGTACGATGTTATCCGCTGGCCCGTGGCGGAACGGGGCAACAGACGCAGAAACACGGCCAGATCCTGCAGCGACGGTATCACCTTCTCCATGCCGGCCAGTCCCACGTGGATACGGGGCGCAGAGGTGCAAAGCCGCCCGTTTCCCTCGTTGGTGATGATCACCAATGAACCGGTTTCCGCCACCAGGAAATTGGCTCCGCTCACGCCCATGTCCGCTTCCAGGAACTTTTGCCTGAGGACGACGCGGGCAACCCGAGCCATCTCCTCGATGTCTTCGGAATATGGGACTCCAAGTTGCTCCGAAAAAAGCTGCGCCACCTGCCCGCGGGTTTTGTGCAGCGCCGGCGCCACCAGGTGCGAGGGTGTCTCTTCAGCCAACTGGATGATGTATTCACCCAGGTCAGTCTCAAACACGTCAATTCCCTGGTTTTCCAGCACGTGGTTGAGGCCAAGTTCCTCCGAAACCATCGACTTGCTCTTGGTTACGGTGCGAACCGCATTGCGGCGGGCGATATCCGACACGATGGCGTTGGCCTGATTGGCGTCAGCCGCGAAATGAACCTGGCCTCCCGCCGCCACCACGTTGCGTTCGAGCATCGCCAGGTAGTAGTCCAGGTGCCCGATGGTGTGTTCCTTGATCCGGCGGGCCTGTTGCCTCCAGTCTTCCCAGGTCTCCTCCGAAACTTCGGCGATGGCCTCCCGCCTGGTGCCGTCGAATCCGGCCCCAGCCCTGCGGAGGGCCTGGCGCAACTGGGCGTCCTTCACCGCGATCTGGGACGCGGGCACGAAATTGCGTGTTGCGACTTCCGCCATGATCACGCCTCGGCAGGATCCAATATCTGCGCGATGTGGCGCACCGCAATCGGGAGATTTTGCCGGCTTACGGCGCCGCCGATGTGCATCAGGCAACCCATGTCGCAAGCGGTCAGCGTATCCGCGCCGCTCTGCTGTGCTGCCGCAATTTTGTCGGCGAGCATCTCCTCTGATATGTGCGGATATTTGACCGCAAACGTCCCTCCGAACCCGCAGCACTGCTCCGCATCCGGCAGTTCCGCCAGATCCACGCCGGGCGCATTTTGCAGCAAGGTTCGTGGCCCATCTCGCACGCCCATCTCGCGCAACAGGTGGCACGATGGGTGGTAGGCAACGCTCCGTGCGACTCCGGCGCCCTCCCCGGGCACCTCCGCTACACCCAAAACGTCGGTGAGAAATTCGGTGAACTCGTAGACGCGACGGCCCAACGATTCCGCCCTGGCGAGATTCTCCGGATCGTCCGCGAACAGGTCCAGGTAGAACACCCGCAGCATCGCCCCGCAAGAACCCGACGGCACGATCACGTATTCGGATTCTGCCAGCGCGTCCAGCGTCTGCAACGCCAATTTACGGGACTCAGCGGTGAATCCGGAATTGTAGAGCGGCTGCCCGCAGCATGACTGGCCATCGGGAAAGTCAACGTCCACACCGCATTTTCGCAGTGTTCGCACCACGCTCACACCAACCTCGGGATACATCTGGTCGATGATGCACGTGACAAAAAGAGAAGCCCGCGTGGGTTCGCGCTGGTCCAATTCGATCTCCGCAGCAGAATGCCGGCCAAGACTAGCAGAGCCATCGGTTCCTGTCCAACAGATTCAGGCCCGGCCAGCGTTCAGAGTTGACGCCGTGAATTGGCCGGACCCCAGAGTCCCGGCGCCAGCCTCCCCCAGCAACCGGTGGGTCGGAAGATATCCACCCGCTCAACCGTATCGAAACAAATACCAACCCCATCAGGAAGAGCCACGGTTGCGAAAGGTTGCGTCCCCCTGGTCAGCAAACACGCGCTTACCGTGCCGGCCGAACCGTCGCCTTTGACACCCCGATGGGAAACGTTGCGGCATAGCCTGGCGCGTGCAACGCCACCCCACAGGCCCGGCGTTCAACATTGGTTGGCCGTTACGGATCACGCCCACCGGTCGTCCACCGCCCGATAGCGCCTCCTCATCCCTCGGGACTGATGCCTCGCCTGCGATGAGCCCGCCCGTTGAGACTCAACCCATGTGCCGCATCCTTCGAAAAGCCCAATACGAGCGCAGAGGTTGGGCCTGCCGAACTTGTGGAAGGCCCTGGTGAGGCTCCCGTCCCTCACGCGTACCCATTTTGTTGAACTGTCATTGCGAGTCCGCCGGCGGCGGACGCGGCAATCCCGCCGAAGGGAGGAGCGTCCGCCAGTCAACGAGATTACCACTCGCCACCGGCGGACCGCAGGCGGACTCGCAATGACAAAGTGGGTACGCGTGAGCTCCCGTCCGTCTTGCCGCCAAATACCCCTGCCGCTATAATGCGCGAGTTAGCGCAGCCTCCAACGTGCCACCGTGTCGCTCTGGGGTTGCGCCAATCCAATGCTTGGACAGTTCAATGACGACCGACGCAGGGTATGACGTAGCAATAATCGGAGGCGGGCCCGGCGGCTACGTGGCTGCCATTCGAGCCGGCCAACTCGGGCTCAAAGCCTGCGTCATCGAACGAGAAGCCCTTGGCGGCGTCTGCCTCAACTGGGGCTGCATCCCCTCCAAGGCCCTGCTCAAAAACGCGGAAATCGTCTCCTACGTCCGCCGCGCCGACCAGTTTGGCCTCGCATTCGAAAGTTTCCACGCCGACTACTCGGTGGCGATGAAGCGCAGCCGCCAGGTCGTGGACCGCATGACCCGCGGCGTCGATTTCCTGCTCCGCAAGAACAACGTCGATCATATCCCGGGCAACGCGCGCATCGTGTCCGCCCGCGCCATCGACGTAACCGGAGCCGACGGCCAGACCACCCGCGTAACCACCCGCAACATCATCGTCGCCACCGGCGCCCGCCCTCGCAGCATCCCGCCCCTCCCTGTTGATGGTGACCGGATCATCACCAGCCGCGAGAGCATCGTGGCCGAGGATGTCCCGGAAACTATCGCCATCGTCGGCGGCGGCGCAATCGGCTGCGAGTTCGCCTACATCTATCGGATGTATGGCGCCGAGGTCACGGTAATCGAACTGCTGCCGCACCTGGTGCCCAATGAGGACGAGGAAATCTGCCAGCAGTTGGAACGCGCCTTCAACCGCCACGGCATCAAGATGCTCACCGGAGCCGGCGTAACCAGCGCGGCCGCCGATGCCACCGGCGTAACCCTCACCATAGACAAGGACGGTGTCGCCGAAACGGCCCGGTTCGACAAGGTGCTGGTCGCCATCGGCGTCCTGCCCAACACCGAAGACCTCAACCTGGAAGGCGTCGGCGTCGCCACCGACCGGGGCTACGTCAACATCGACGACCGCATGGCCACCAACGTCCCCGGAATCTACGCCGTCGGCGACGTCACCGGAAAACTGGCCCTTGCCCACGTCGCGTCTGCCCAGGGAATCGTCGCGGTGGAGGCCATCGCCGGCGAGGAAACCCAACCCCTCGATTACACCTACATGCCCCGCGCCACTTACTGCCATCCCCAGGTGGCAAGTTTCGGCCTCACCGAAGCCCAGGCCCGCGAGCAGGGTTACGACGTAAAAATCGGCCGGTTCAACGTCCAGGCCAGCGGCAAGGCCGCCGCCATGGGCGAAAACGACGGCCTGGTGAAACTGGTCATCGATGCCACCTACGGCGAACTCCTGGGCGGCCACATGTGCGGCCCGGAGGTTACCGAACTCCTCGCCGAGTTGCAGATGACCCACCTGCTCGAAGGTACGACCATCGAACTCGGCTGGGCGGTTCACGCTCACCCCAGCGTCGCCGAAATGGTCCACGAGGCCGCGCTCGACGCTGAGGATCGCGCCATCCACATGTAGTTGGCTGGCGATCCCTCGTCCGTTCTACCCTGTCAACCATTGCCTGTGAGGAAGGGATATGCTCAAAGCGGCGGATATTCCCGATCTGACCAAGTCCGAATACCTGGATTTCTACCGGCAGATGAAGCTCATCCGAGAGTTCGAGCGAGAGTCCGAGCGTCAGTACACCCGAGGCAACATCAAGGGATTCCTCCACGTCTATAACGGCGAGGAAGCCATCGCCGTCGGCGCAATCAACACCCTGCGACCCGACGACTACATCGTCACCCACTACCGCGACCACGGCCAGGCCCTCGCCCGGGGCATGGGCAGCAAGGAGGTCATGGCCGAACTGATGGGCAAGGCCACCGGCTGCAGCAACGGCAAGGGCGGCTCCATGCACCTGTTCAGCTCCGAGCTGAATTTCATGGGCGGATACGCCATCGTCGGCGGCCAACTGTGCATCGCCACCGGACTCGCTCTCGCCGTCCAGTATCGCGGCGACGATCAGGTCGTCCTCTGCTTCTTCGGCGACGGCGCCGTCAACGAGGGCGAGTTCCACGAATCCATGAACCTCGCGGCCATCTGGAATCTGCCCGTCATCTTCTTCTGCGAGCACAACCTCTACGGCATGGGCGCGTCCTCCAAGGAAACCCTGGTCATGTGGGATTCCCTCCACGAAATGGCCGCCGCCTACGGCATGGATCGCTATGAAGTGGACGGAAACGACATCCTCGAAGTCCGCCGCCTCATGACCAAGATCAACGCCGACGTCCGCGCCGGCAAGGGCCCAGCATTCGTCGTCGCCCGCACTTACCGCCTCCGCGGCCATTCCGTCGCAGACCCGGCAGATTACCGACCCAACGATGAGGTCGAATACTGGGCCGGCCAGGATCCCATACCGCGCTACCAGGAGTGGCTGCAGGGGGAGGGCATCGCCACCCTCGAGGACTTCGAGGAAATCGACGCCAGCGTTGACCAGGAAATCGTAATCGCCGCCGAGTTTGGCGAAACATCCCCCTGGCCCGAGCCCGAGGACCTCTACGACGGCGTGTACACCGACCGACCCACCGAGGGTATTCCCACCCCGAACCTCTGACCCACCCGGAGAGGAATCACCATGTCGGTCATCACTTACCGCGAAGCCGTCTCATCAGTATTGCGCGAAGCCCTCGACGAGGACGAACGCGTCTTCCTCATGGGCGAGGACATCGGCCCCTACGGTGGCGCGTTCGCCGTCACCCAGGGGTTCACCGAACGCTACGGCAAACAGCGCATCAAGGACTCGCCCCTGGCCGAATCGGTAATAGTCGGCGCCGGCGTCGGCGCAGCCATGGCCGGCCTGCGACCCGTCGTCGAACTCATGACGATCAACTTCAGCCTGCTGGCAATGGACCAGATCGTCAACCACGCCGCCAAGATCCGCTACATGTCCGGCGGCCAGTTCTCCATCCCCCTGATCATCCGAACGGTTACCGGAGCCGGCGCGTCCGTTGGCGCGACCCACTCACAGAGCTTTGAGGGTTGGTATGCGTCGGTGCCCGGCCTCACCGTGGTTACGCCGTCCACCCCCGCCGACGTGATCGGCCTGTTCCGCTCGTGCCGCGAACTCAACGACCCGGTGATGTTCGTCGAGCATATCCTGCTCTACGGCACTCGCGGCGAAGCGCCCGCCACCGGCGACTACCGCGTTCCCATCGGCAAGGCCGACGTTCGCCGCACCGGCAATGACATAACGCTTTGCGGCTATTCCCGCATGGCCAACGTAGCCGAGCAGGCCGCCGGCATCCTGGCCCAGGAGGGCATCGAGGCCGACGTGATCGACCTCCGAACCCTGCGACCTCTGGACATGGACACGCTGGTCAATTCCGTGAAAAAGACCCACCGGGCCCTCATGGTCGAAGAAACCACCCGGATCGGCGGGTTCGCCGGCGAACTGGTCTCCCAAATCCAGGAGGAGGCCTTCGACTACCTCGATGCGCCCATCGCCCGCGTGGCCGGAGCCGAGGTTCCCATGCCCTATTCATACCCCCTGGAAATGGCTGCCATCCCCAGCGCCGACGCCGTCGCCGCCGCAGCCCGCAAACTCGTCAACGGCTCATAACCCGGCGGCCCCACGGCCGCCCACTCATTCACGCCAGCGTCAGCACAGGAGGACACCGTGGCAACCAACGTCGTCATGCCACAGATGGGATACGATATGCGCGAAGGCACCGTCGTCCGCTGGTACAAGCAGGAAGGCGAAACGGTGGATCGCGGCGAGGTCATCGCCGATATCGAGACCGACAAGGCCACCGTCGAGTTCGAAGCCTACACCGGCGGCGTCCTCGGACGCATCGTCGCTCAGGAAGGCGTCGCAATCCCCGTCGGCCAGTTGATCGCCATCATCACCGAGCCCGGCGAATCCGTGCCCGAGGCAGCAGAACCCGCGCCCGCGCCCGCCGCCGCTCCCGAACCGGCGCCCGCTCCTGTCGCCGCGCCTCCGCCCGCTCCCGAACCGGCCGCGCCTGCCCCCGCGGCGGCCCCGGAGTCCGCCGACGGACGTGTCCGCGCGTCGCCCCTCGCCAGACGCCTGGCCCGCGAACGCGGCATCGACATCGCGACCGTTGCCGGCACCGGACCCAACGGACGCGTCACCGAGCGCGACATCGAAGCCTACCAGCCGGCTTTGGCTCCATCCGAACCCGCTCCGGCCGCCGCGCCCACGCCTCCGCCTGCTGTGCCGGCCGCTGCGCCCGCCGACTCTCGCATCGAACTCAGCCGGATGCGGCAGACCATCGCCCGCGTCACCTCCGACAGCAAGAGCACCGCGCCCCACTTCTATGTCACCGCCGAGGTTGACATGGAAAAGGCGATGTCCCTCCGCCGCGATGTCAACGACGCCTCAGACCCCGAAAACCGGGTCAGCGTCAACGACCTGATGGTGAAGGCGTGCGCCCTTGCCCTGGCCAAGCATCCCAAGTTCAACTCGTTCTTCCGAGGCGATCACCTCGAAGTCCACGGCGCGATGAACATCGGAATCGCCATCGCCCTCGAATCCGGCTTGATCCTGCCCGGCGTCAGCAACTGCGAGAGCAAGTCGCTCCTCCAGATCGCCGCCGCCACCAAGGACCTGATCAACCGCGCCAACAGCGGCGCCCTCCGCAACGAGGAGTACAGCTCCACCACCTTCAGCATCAGCAACATGGGTATGTTCGACGTCGAAAGTTTCACCGCCATCATCTATCCGCCCCACGCGGCGATCCTGGCAGTCGGCAGCGTCAAGCAGCAGCCCGTGGTACGCGACGGACAACTGACCGTCGGCACGATGATGAAGGCCACCCTGTCCACCGACCACCGCGTCGCCGACGGCGCAGAGGCCGCCCAGTTCCTCATGGAAATCAAACGCGTCCTCGAAAACCCCGTCAGCCTGTTGTTATAGGACGGGGACTCGGCCACCTGCGGAACCAGATGTCACCTGTTGGCATCGACACGTTAGCATGCGGGACATAATCGGATACTTTGCAGGTGCCTTTATTGCTTCTGTGATAATCTGGTTCGCGATGGATTGGGTTTGGGACAATTTCATCAATGGCGGGCAGAACATTGGAGGGGTCAGCGGGGAGTCGTCAGGCAAATTTGTCGTAGAGCGAGAGCCGGCGGTCAAAACGAATGAGTACGGCACGTCGATCATAACGGGCCAAATTCGCAATATTTCCGGCAAATTTCTCGATTACACACATGTCAGCTGCCAGATTTATGACGATAGAGTACAAATCGACAGCACCTCGGATAGTACGTCCGGCATTGCTGCGGGTGCCTCTTGGAGATACGAAGCGCGGTGGCGGAACGGTTCGCCCGATGCGAATTACGAAATAGAGTGCCAAGCCGATAGTTGGTAATGCACAAATTCCCCACCCGCTCTCAGAACTTTTGGCGGCCTTGCTGAGGGACTCTATCCTATGTCCGCAGCATGGGCCGAGCCTATCTTGATTTATTGGAGCCTAACATGCCACAGATGACTGGCGGCCAGGCAGTGGTCGCATCCCTCCAGGCCCAGGGCGTCGATACCGTGTTCGGTATCATCTCCGTTCACACCCTGGACCTGTTCGACGCCCTGTTCGACAGTCAGGACGACGTCCGCTTCATCGGCGGACGCCTCGAGCTTGGTTGCGGCTACATGGCCGACGGCTATTCCCGCTCCACCGGCAAACCCGGCATCCTGCTCACCAGCACCGGCCCCGGCGCCGCCGATTCCGTCGGAGCCATGGGCGAAGCCTACTTCTCCGCCTCATCAATCCTCCAGGTGACCACCAACGTCGAATCCGAGTTCATCGGCAGCGGCAAGATGGCAACCCACGAAACCAAGGACCAACTGGGCATGTTCGCCGCCGTAACCGACTGGAACGCCCAGATCGGCCAGATCGAGTCCATTCCCGACCACTTCGTCGAGGCCTTCGTCCGGTTCCGTGAGCGCCGTCCCCGACCCATCGAGCTTGAAGTCCCCACCGACCTCCTGGGCCAACAGGCCGATGTCGAAGTCCTGCAGCCCCGCGACCCTGACGTTCCACAGGGCGATCCCGTCCAGGTCGAACGCGCCTGGAACCTCCTGCGCAATGCAAAGCGCCCGGTGATATTCCTCGGCGAGGAAATTCACACCACCGGCGGCGCGGATGAAATAATCCAACTCGCCGAACGGCTCGGCGCGCCCGTGGTAACCGGCGACGGCGCAAAGGGCACGTTCCCCGAAAACCATCCCCTCTCCCTCGGCATGGCCCTCGGCAACCGCATCTGGGGAACCAACCCCGTGCTGGACTGGATGGGCACCTGCGATGTCGCCCTCGTCCTCGGCAGCAACCTCCCCTACCGCTCCACGTCGGGCGTCGGCGTCAAACTGCCGGAAAAGATAGTCCACGTCCTGCTGGACGGCGATTACATCGGCCGGAATTATCAGACCGAAGTCGGCATCACCGCCAACAGCGGCGCGGTCGTCCGTCAGTTCCTCGACGCCGCCGGCAACACTGACATCGGCGTCGGTGGCGCATACGGGCAGGAAATCGCGGATCTCAAATCGCAGATCTACGCCGGTTTGCAGGATCAGTGGGGCCCGGAACTCCGCGCCTGGGAGGCCGTCCGTTCCGTCATCCCTGATGACACCATCTTCGCTCTGGACGCCACCGTCCCCGCCAACCGTGCCGTCCGCTGCCTTCAGATGAACCGGCCCCGCAGCTATATGTACCCGCACGGCTGGGCCGGGCTCGGATTCGCGTTCCCCGCCTCGATGGGCGCAAAGGTCGGCCGGCCCAACAGCCCGGTCATCTGCGTGTCCGGCGATGGCGGCTTCCAATACAATGCTCAGGAACTGGGCACCGCCGTGCAGTACGGCATCAACCCCATCGTCATGATTTTCAACGATTCCGCGTGGGGTGTCCTCAAGGGCTATCAGCGCGACCGGGGCAGCAAGCCGATGGCCACCGACCTGGTGAATCCCGATTTCATCAAGCTCTTCGATTCCTACGGCATCGGGGGAACCCGCGTCCACAACGTCTCCGAAATGACCGGCGCGGTGCAGGATGCCGTGTCCGCCGACAAAATCCACCTAATCGAAGTGGTAATGCCCGACGGCTTCCCCACCTTCTGCCAAACCTGAACCGTCAGATCCGGCGCGCAATTCGCTGCCCACCGGGCACGGCATTGCGTCTCCGGCCCATGTGCCAATTCGTAGGGGCGGGTTTGAAACCCGCCCTTTTTTCCGCGATACAACAACCCCACCACACACCAACGTTCGCAGCGGCAAATCATCATTCGCACGCGAACCTGCTCTGAAAACCGCGTTCCCCACCCCGACACCCGTCGCAACGTGCGTCCGTTGTTCGGGCTTTTGGGGTCGATATATTGATACCATCCGTCGGCGGTTATAATCGTTCGACGACAATGACTCAATCATCCAGCAAAACCCCGGCCCATACCCGCCGGATCTACCCCCTCTCTCCGCGCGAACTCACCGAGGAGCAGATCGCCGTAACCTTCGCGATGACCTCCCGGTCGCCGCAGCCCTTCGATGAAATCGCCGGGCAGGTCAGCGCCGAGCGCGCCGCCGATTTCAACGAGCGATGGGTTGTCGGATACGGCCACGCCTCCGTCGCGGAACACGCCATCCTGCACCTCGCCGTCGAGAACATCTCGCGCCTGGCCTGTGATACGTTGGAGGACAACCGCCTCGCCTCCTACACCGAAAAATCCTCCCGCTATCAGGTGATCGACCACGACAGTTTCCACGTGCCACGGGAGTTGGACGCCCACCCAGGGTTGCGCCGAGGCTACGTGGACGCGTGCCGCAATCTGTTCGACACCTACCACCGGATGCTCGAAGGGGTATCCAACTACTTGCGGGACACCCTGCCGCGCCGCGACGACGAACGATCCTCCGCATACGGGCTGCGCGTTCGCCGTCTCGCCACCGACGCCTGCCGCGCCATACTGCCCGCTGCGACCCTTACCAACGTGGGACTCACCGCCAACGCCCGCACCCTGGAGCACGCCATTTCCAAGCTGATGTCCGCGCCGTTGGCCGAAGAACGCGAAATCGGCGCGGAAATCCGCCAGCAGGGCCGCCGCATAACCCCCACCCTCGTAAAATACGCCGACCACAATCCATACCTCGAATCAAATCGGACCACCGGGCGTGCCGATGTCGAAGCCGATCCGCAAAACCACGCCACCGCCGTGGAGCTTGTCGATCACGACCGTGATGCGCCCCGCACCCTGTCCGCCGCGCTGATATTCCGCAAAGGCGGGTCCTACGCCGCCGCGCTCTCCCAGACCGACGCCATGTCCACGGATCAGCAAATCGCGTTGATACACGAAGCGGTTCGCAACATCGGCCCGCACGATTCCGCGCCCCGCGAATTCGAACTCGTTGGGTTCACCTTCCAGTTCACCTTCGACTACGGAGCCCTGCGCGAGTTCCGCCGCCACCGGATGCAGACCTACCTGTCCCAACCTCTGACTGTGCAGAACGGCCACGTAACTCCGCCACTGATCGAAGCCGCCGGAATGCAGTCGCTCTACGATCAGGCCATCGCCGATTGCGAAACCCAATTCCACACCCTTCGCAACGAGTCACCCACGCTCGCCCAATATCTGGTAACCCACGCCCACCGGCAAATCATCCTCTCGCGTCTCAACCTGCGCGAGTGCTACCACCTGTTCAAACTGCGCAGCTCCCAACAGGCCCACGAGTCCATCCGACAGCCCGTCCGCGACGCCATGCGCCTGGCAATAGAGTCACAGCCCGAACTGTTCCGCCACCTCCCCCTGCGCAACAAACCCGACTGGTGGCCCTTCCCCACAACCTAACCATCCACAACATAACGATCCCGCCGCAACCCTATACCCCGCTGCCCACACACAACCCGCCCCGCTCCCATCCTCACACCGGCCAAGCCCTCTCCCGGCGTAGGGCCGAATAATCATTCGCCCAACTCCGCCAACAACCCGCAACCCTAAATCCCCCTCCCATGCGTAGGGGCGAATAATCATTCGCCCAACTACCGCAACCA